>NZ_JBIVTK010000005.1:70807-335197 GCF_044756725.1 Paenarthrobacter sp. NPDC091669 | reverse complement strand
GCTGCGACACCCTCTACGCCATGCTCCGCGACGGCACCCTCTACCAACCCCCAACACCCGCAACCGCTTGACGAAAAACATAGGGGCACTCTCACATCCCTGGCCCTTCCGGCCGCCCCTCTCTCACATCCCGCGCCGTTCCCACGAACGCTCGAGGACAGTCCCAACGGTCGCTTACCCCCACGCGCAAAAGTGGAGCGATTCCCAGAGACAACACGGCAGCAGGCCTCAAGCCAGCGAGAGCGCGTCCGCCCCAAACCCGAGGAACCTGATGGAGCGTCCGCCCCAAACCCGAGGGAAGTGATAGAGCGTCGGGGAAGCAGAACGGCGGCCCTTCCGCTTGATATCCAAGGGAAGGGCCGCCGTCGTGCGGTGGCGTTTTGGAAGGTCCGGAGGCTAGACCAGGCGGGTCAGCCAGCCGTGGGTGTCCTCGACGGTTCCAGTCTGGATGCCCAGAAGCTGCTGGCGGATGGCCATGGTGGTGTCGCCCGCCTTTGCGTCTTCGGAGCCGATGAACTCCGTGGCGTCCTTGAGAACTCCGATTGGTGTGATCACGGCTGCCGTGCCGCAAGCGAAGACCTCGGTGATCTCGCCGGAGGCCACGCCGTCGCGCCATTCGTCGAGGGTGATCTTGCGCTCGGTGACTTCGCGCCCCATGTCCTTGGCCACCTGGATGACGGACATGCGCGTAACGCCTTCAAGGATGGTGCCGCTGAGGGCCGGGGTCACCAGGGAGCCGTCCTTCATGACGAAGAAGACGTTCATGCCACCGAGTTCTTCCACGGCGTCGTCGTTGAAATGGTCCAGGAACAGTACCTGCTTGCAGCCGTTCGCTTCGGCTTCCTGCTGCGCGATCAGGGAGGCTGCGTAGTTGCCGCCACACTTGGCCGCACCGGTTCCTCCGCGGCCGGCACGGGCGTATTCGCGGGAGATCCAGATGGAGACGGGCTTGAGCTCGCCACCGAAGTAGTTGCCGGCGGGCGAAGCGATGACGCGGAAGGACACTTCGCGGGCAGCCCGGACACCGAGGAACGCCTCCGTCGCGATCATGAACGGACGCAGGTAAAGGGCTTCACCGTCGCCTGACGGAACCCATTCCTTGTCAGCCTGCACGAGTTCGCGGATGGCACCGAGGAAGTACTCCTCAGGCAGCTCCGGGAGGGCGAGGCGACGCGCGGACTTGTTCAAGCGCGCAGCGTTGGCTTCGGGCCGGAAGGTCCAGACGGAACCGTCGGCGTGACGGTAGGCCTTGAGTCCCTCGAAGATTTCCTGGCCGTAGTGCAGGACCGCGGCCGAAGGGTCAAGGGAAATGGGTCCATAAGGCTCGATCCGGGCATTCTGCCAACCGCCATTGCCATCGGCGTCAACTTTGTAGTCGACGACGGCGGTGTGGTCGGTGAAGTAGTCGCCGAAGCCTGGGTTCGCCAGGACGGCTGCACGCTCCTCAGCAGACTTCGGGGTTTCCGAAAGCTGCTGGCTGAATTCGACGCCATGGGCAGTCTGAGTCATGTTTCCTCCACAGTCAGCTACCTGGCAGGGCGAACCGGACCCTAAAAAGGGTGTGGTTCAGCGATGGACCAGGGAAGCAGGTAAATAATTCAACACAAGCTTACGCCTGAGTTTTGGGCCTAGAGTGCGGCCGCGATGGCATCGCCGATGGCAGCTGTGCTGCGTGGCTCGCCGGTGCGGCTTTCGACGTCGGCGACTACTGCCGCTTCGATCTTGCGGGCCGCCGTGGTGTAGCCAAGGTGGTCCAGGAGGAGCACTACGGACAGGATGGCCGCGGTGGGATCGGCTTTCTGTTGTCCGGCGATATCCGGAGCTGAGCCGTGGACGGGCTCGAACATGGACGGTGCGGTGCGGTCCATGTTGATGTTGCCCGATGCCGCCAGGCCAATACCGCCGGTCACGGCTGCGGCGAGGTCGGTGAGGATGTCGCCGAAGAGGTTGTCGGTGACGATGACATCGAAGCGGGATGGGTCCGTCACCATGAAAATGGTGGCGGCGTCGATGTGGAGGTAGTCGTGGGTGACCTCGGGGAATTCCTGGGCCACTGCTTCAACGGTGCGCTTCCACAAGTGCCCGGCGAACACCAGCACGTTGTGCTTGTGGACGAGCGTGACGTGCTTGCGCGGACGCTCGTTGGCCCGACGGAACGCATCGCGGACAACGCGCTCCACGCCGTGGGCGGTATTGAGGGACACCTCGGTGGCCACCTCGTGGGGAGTGCCGCCGCGCAGCGTGCCGCCGTTGCCTACATACGGACCTTCAGTGCCTTCGCGCACCACGATGAAGTCGATGGTGCCCGGGTTTGCCAACGGGCTGCCGACGGTGCCGTACAAGCGGGACGGGCGCAGGTTCACAAAGTGGTCCAGGCTGAAGCGGAGCTTGAGCAGCATTTCGCGTTCGATGATGCCGGAGGGGATGCGGGTATCGCCCGGGGCCGCACCGACTGCCCCGAAGAGGATGGCATCGCGGGTGCGGAGGTCGGCCAGGACCTCTTCCGGGAGGGTCTCGCCGGTCTCGAGCCAGTGCTGGGCGCCGAGCTTGTAGTTGGTCAGTTCGAGGGCAACGCCTTCGGCGGCGACAGCCTTTTCGAGGACCTTGACGGCTTCGGCGATGACCTCAGGGCCAATGCCGTCGCCTGGGATGACAGCGAGATTGATGGACGTTGCACTCATAGCTCTATCTAGCCAAGCAATCCACATGCTGGTCAAAATCGTCTCATTCTGCGAACACTTACATCCGGTAAGAGTCAGACCACAGCATGATGCCCGCCGCAGGAACAAGCGCATAGAGTCTAAGCGTGGATAGAAGGCACGCAGTATACGAATGGTTCCGGATCAACCGCTTCATCGTGGACTTGACGGCAACGTGCCTGCTGATCCTTCTCTTCGGCCCGGTCTACCTGATCGCTGACCGCCCGTGGCTCTCCCTTCTGTCTTGCAGCCTCCTGCTCCCCCTCGCCTGGCGGCGCACCCGACCTGCCCTGGCGGCCGGCGCGGTGATCGTCGTATGCCTGATCCAGTGGGCAGTAGGCGCCGAGCCGGTGGCTGGGCAAATCGCCGTTCCCCTGGTCATTTACGCGACCGCGGCCTATGGGCCTGCGTGGGCCAGCCGCAGTGTCCTGATTGCAGGCCTCGCCGGTGGCGTCATGCTGACCACCCGGCTGTTCACGACCACGGCGGAATCGGGAATCATGGGCCTGACCATCGGCACGCTGTACACCGTCCTGATCTGGATGCTGGTGCTGGTGAGCTGGACCCTTGGCGACCTCACGCGCGTCCGCAGGCTCCAACTTCAGGCGTTGGAAGACCGAACGCATCGGCTCGAAGTGGAGCAGTTGCAGGAACGCAAACTGGCCGCGGCGGATGAGCGTTCACACATAGCCCGCGAGATGCACGACATCGTGGCGCATTCCTTGTCCGTGATCATCACCCAGGCCGATGGAGCCAGATACGCTGCCGCCGCCAAACCCGAACTCGCTACGGAAGCGCTGGCTACCATCGCAGCCACGGGCAGGGACTCCCTGGGCGAAATGCGCAGGCTGCTGGGCGTCCTCCGCTCCGACGACGACTCCCCTACCCGCCCGCAACCGCGGCTCTCGGACCTGGACGAATTGCTCCTCGGGTTCCGGGCCGCCACCCTTCAGGTGGCTTTTGAACAGAGCGGCGTCCCCCGCCGGGCACTTCCTGCCGGGGCGGAGCTCACGGCGTACCGCATCATTCAGGAAGCCCTCACCAATGTCATGAAGCATGCTGGGCCGAAGGCGACGGCGGGCGTCACCTTGACATGGCAGGCCCGGGGCCTGCAACTGGACATCGTCGACGACGGCCGGGGCGCCGCCGCTGATCCGCCGGCACCTGGCGGCGGCAACGGCTTGCTGGGCATGGGTGAGAGGGTCTCCCTCTACGATGGTTCTTTGACCGCAGGCCCGGAGCAGGGCGGCGGATTCCGTGTGTCCGCTTTCATCCCTTATTCGGAGGCCTAAGCCATGCCAGAAATTCCTGCGCCCATCAGGGTGGCGCTCGTTGACGACCAACAGTTGGTCCGTTCAGGTTTTGGCATGCTGATCAATTCGCAACCGGACCTCGAAGTCGTGGCCGAGGCAGGCAATGGGATCGAGGCTGTCCAGGCACTCTCTGCCACCGCCGCCGACGTGGTCCTGATGGATGTCCGCATGCCCGGGATGGACGGCATCGAAGCCACCCGCCGCATCCTGGAACAGGCTGCGGCACAGCCCTCCGGCTCCCAGCGGGCGGAGATCAAGATCGTGGTGCTGACCACCTTCGACCTGGATGAGTATGCGCTGGCCGCCATCCAGGCCGGCGCCAGCGGGTTCCTCCTGAAGGACGCTCCACCCGAAGAACTCCTGGAGGCCATCCGCACTGTGTACCGTGGGGACGCGGTGATAGCTCCCTCCACCACCCGGCGGTTGCTGGACCATGTGGCACCGTTGCTGAGGACGCAGACGCAGGAGCAGACCGAGCACGCCGCCGCCGTCGAACGCCTGACAACCCGCGAGCGCGAAGTGTTCCAGCTGATCGCCCAAGGACAGTCGAATCCCGAGATCGCAGCAGGACTGTTCCTCTCCGAGGCCACCGTGAAAACCCATGTGGGGCACATCCTTGCCAAATTGGGTGCCCGGGACAGGGTGCAGGTGGTAGTCATCGCCTATGAGACCGGTGTTGTAGCCCCGGGCTCCTAGCACCTCAGACCACGGTATGAGGGCACCCTCCGGACAATGGGTCCCTGGCCCGATCCTGACGGGGTGCAGCAAAACATAGCGTGAAACCATGACAACTTTCACGCCCCTCTCCCACCCGTCAGGAACCGATCGACCCACGGGGTCCGGTGATGCCCAGGCCCGACCCGCGGTCGAGGCCCACGAGCTGACCAAGAGCTACGGCCGCGCGGATACCACTGTCACCGCGCTGAACAAGGTGTCGGTGAGCTTTGACGCCGGAAAGTTCACCGCGATCATGGGCCCCTCAGGTTCGGGCAAGTCCACCTTGATGCATTGCCTGGCCGGACTTGACACCGCGGACTCCGGCCGCATCGTCCTGGGGGGCACTGAATTGACCGGGCTCAACGACCGCCAGCTCACCGCGCTTCGCCGGGAGAGGATCGGCTTCGTATTCCAGGCGTTCAACCTGGTGCCTACGTTGACAGCGGAGCAGAACATCACGCTTCCGCTTGCTTTGGCGGGGACCACCGCCGACGCCGGATGGCTGGATACCGTTGTCAGCACCCTGGGTTTGAAGGACCGCCTGAAGCACCGCCCCCATGAGCTTTCCGGCGGCCAGCAACAGCGCGTAGCAGTAGCCCGCGCCCTGTTGACCCGTCCCGACGTCGTTTTTGGCGATGAGCCCACGGGCAACCTGGACTCCAAAGCCGGCGGCGAAGTGCTGGCGTTGCTTCGCCGGAGCAGCCAGGAAATGGGCCAGACCATCATCATGGTCACCCACGATCCCGTGGCCGCCAGCTATGCCGACCGCGTTGTCCTGATGAGCGACGGCGGCCTGGTGGGCGAGATCCACGATCCCACCGCGGACTCCGTCCTGGCAGCCCTCGGCAAACTGGGGGCCTGAGCATGCTTCGTGTTGCCGTTTCCCAACTGACGACCCATTTCCGGCGGTTCGTCGCCATCGGACTCGCGGTCATGTTGTCCGTCATGTTTCTCTCCGCCACGTTGATGGTGGGCGCGAGCACGAATGCCTCGTTGGGGGCCAGCATCGGCGAGGCATACCGCAACGCTGACCTGGTGGCCACCTCCAAGAACGGCGAAGCGTTCACCAAGGCAGCGGTGGAAGCTGCCGCGTCCGCTCCTGCGGTGGAAGACAGCTACGCCGAACGATCCACCTATGTCATGTTCGAGGCAGGTGGCGGGGAGCAGTACGGGCGGCTGCGTAATGCAGCCCCCGCGTCCCTGGAGGGCGCAATCTTGACGTCCGGCTCCATGCCGTCAAAGGCTTCGGAGGCAGTGCTCGATGTCAAGACCGCTGAGCATCTTGGGCTCACGGTGGGGAGCATGCTTGAGCTCCACGGCGCTGGACCTGTCAAGACCGCCAAAGTCAGCATTACGGGCCTGATTCAGGCCACCAATGATCCTTTCTCGTCGTCGGCGGCCCAACTGGTGGCCTCGGAATCCGTCCTGAACGCGGTCCAGGACGCTGGGGCAGGGTTTACCGGGGTGCAGTTCTCGCTCAAGGCCGGCGAAGACGTGGCCGCCGCCAAGGAGTACATCACCCATCGCATGGAAGCTGCGGGGGCTACTGGGCCTGTGCTGGAAACAGCCCAGGAAAAGGTCACCTCCACTGTTGCCATGCTGAGCGCTGGCCAGGATCAACTGACCCTCGTGCTGCTCGCATTCGCCGGCGTGGCCATCCTTGTCTCCACGTTGGTGGTGGCCAATACCTTCTCCGTTCTTGTGGCACAGCGGACCAGGGAGTTGGCGCTCCTGCGCTGCCTCGGTGCAGGGCGGGCACAAATCCGTGGGTCCGTCATGCTCGAAGCCTTGGTGGTCGGTTTCCTTTCCTCTGTGGTGGGCGTCCTGGCCGCCACGGGCCTGATGACGGGGCTGATCGCCTGGGCCAAGTCCCAGCCTGAGCAGGCCTTCGCGACGTTGGCTGTACCGCCGTCGGCCATCATCGCCGGTCTGGTGGCAGGAACCTTGCTGACCGTGGTCGCGGCGTTGGTTCCCGCCAAGGCTGCTACCGCCGTCGCGCCTCTTGCCGCCTTGCGGCCCAGCGATGACGCGTCCGTCCGGAACAAACGCGGCAGGGTGCGCCTGGCCCTGGGCTTGGTGGCCCTGCTGGGCGGAGCAGCAGCGCTGGTGTACGGCAGCGTGAACGTTTCGCTGGGCGTTGCGCTGCTGGGCGGGGCTGCCTCGTTCGTGGGCATTCTCCTCTGCTCCACACTGTTCATCCCCAGGGTGGTTGCCCTGGCCGGCAGACTCGCCTCGCCGGCGGGAGTGCCGGGCAAGCTCGCGGCCGTGAATGCCACGCGCAACCCTGCCCGTACCTCGGCGACGGCGGCTGCGCTGCTCATCGGCGTCACCTTGGTCTCGCTCATGATGACGGGCGCGGCCACGTCCCGGCAGGCATTCAATAACACACTGGCCGAGAACTACCCTGTGGACCTTGCAGCACAGACTGCCGTGGATGGCTCGGGCGACCCCGGGCAGGCCCTCGCGAGGATCAAGGCGCTCGACGGCGTCAGCGCTGCGGTGATGCTTCAGCCGTTGGGAACACTCAGCGATGCAACCACGCCCGACGGCGGCCAGACCATCTACGGCGTTTCCGCGGCAGATGCAGCATCTGTGCTGCGCGATGACAACCTGAAGCCGGGTCCGGGCACGGTCTACCTTCCAGAAGACTCACCAGCCGGAACAGCAAGCATCTCGACGGCGGCGGGCACGGTTTCGCTCGACGCCAAGGTGCTGCGGACCCGCCACGTCCCGGCGTTTGTGGAAAGCTCCAGCATCGCTGCGTCCCCGCTGCCGGATACCGCGTCCATGGTGTGGGTGAAGCTGGACGATTCGGTATCCACGGACCGGGTGCAGGCACTCCAGAAAGACATCGCAGCGGCGTTGGGCGTGCAGGAGCGAACCGTCAGCGGGGCTGCGATCGAGCGGGTGACGTTCAACAGCATCATTGATGTGCTCTTGTTGGTTGTCACCGGACTGCTCGGTATCGCTGTGGTGATTGCGTTGATCGGCGTGGCCAACACCTTGTCCCTCTCGGTCCTTGAACGGACCAGGGAGAACTCCCTCCTCAGGGCCCTTGGCCTCACCAAGGGCCAACTGCGCGCCATGCTGGCCATCGAAGCCGTGCTCGTCGCCGGGGTGGCCGCCATCATGGGTGCAGGCATGGGCATCGTCTACGGATGGCTGGGGGCGCAGGCAACCCTCGGAGGTGTGGCGAGCGTTGTTCCGGCCATACCGTGGCTGCAACTAACCGCAGTCTTTGGGGTGGCCGTGGTGGCCGGGCTCCTGGCATCGGTGATCCCGGCCCGGCGCGCCGCACGCCTCTCCCCCGTTGAGGGCCTGGCCACCGCGTAAAGCACCAGCGCTCTTTCACATCATCGCCTTAAACGAGAATCGCTCTCTCACTTCCCGCGGTCATACTGACGGGAAGTGAGAGAGCGATTCCTCTTTATGGATGTTATGTGAGCGGGCGTTCTACGCCTCGGCGGGCTCCTCGTAGCGCGGGAAGATCGGGGCAGGCGCCGGCAACTGCGTGCCTGCAACGATCGGCGTGGCGATCGCGGCGAACTGCCTTGCTTCGCCTTCGGCTTGGCCAAGGACTTCAAGCAGCTTGGCGGACGACGACGGCATGACCGGCTGGGCGAGGATCGCTACGATCCGCACTACCTCCAAAGTGACGTACAGAACCGTGTTCATGCGGGCGATGTCGGTCTTTCGCAGCACCCAAGGGGCCTGGTCCGCAAAGTAGGCGTTGGTATCGCCCAGTACAGTCCAGATGGCTTCCAGCGCGCGGCTGAATTCCTGCTTGTCGAACGCTGAGCGGGCTGTTTCCAGCAACTCCCCTGCCTGCGTCAGCAGGGCGGTGTCCTCCGCCGTGAAATCTCCGGGCACCGGGACCTTGCCTTCGCAGTTCTTCGCCACCATGGACAGCGAACGCTGTGCAAGGTTTCCGAAGTTGTTGGCGAGGTCCGAGTTCATGCGCCCCACGATCGCCTCGTGGTTGTAATTGCCGTCCGCACCGAACGGAACTTCGCGGAGGAAGAAGTACCGGCACTGGTCCAGGCCGTACTGAGCTACGAAGTCCTGCGGCGCGACGACGTTGCCCAGCGACTTGGACATCTTCACGCCGTTGTTGGTGAGGAACCCGTGGATCATGACGCGCTGTGGCAGCTCAAGTCCGGCGCTCATGAGGAACGCAGGCCAGTAGATGGCATGGAAACGCGAAATGTCCTTGCCGATGACGTGGACATCGGCAGGCCAGAACTTCTTGAAGGATTCCGACTCGATGTCCGGGTAGCCAACGCCGGTGAGGTAGTTGGTCAGGGCGTCAACCCAGACGTACATGACGTGCTTCTCGTCGCCGGGCACAGGGACACCCCAGTCGAAGGTGGTGCGGCTGATGGACAGGTCCTCAAGACCACGCTTGACGAAGCTGATGACTTCATTGAAGCGGGACTGCGGGGCGCCAAACTCAGGCTGCGCCTCATAGAGGGCAAGGAGCTTTTCCTGGTAGTTGGAAAGCCGGAAGAAATAGCTCTCCTCTGCGGTCCAGGTGACCAGGGTGTCCGTTTCCTTGGAGTAACGGAGACCGTCTTCCTTCACCACGGTGTCATCTTCGACGTAGTACGCCTCATCACGGACGGAGTACCAGCCCTCATACTTGGACAGGTAGATGTCGCCATTGGCTTCCATCTTCTTCCAAATGGCCTGCGAGGCGGCGTAGTGGTCCTGGTCGGTGGTGCGGATGAAGCGGTCATGGGAGATTCCCAGGTCCTGGCTCATCTGCTTGAACGCAGCCGAATTGCGGTCGGCGAGCTGCTTGGCAGTGATGCCTTCCTTCTCGGCAGACTGCTGCATCTTGAGTCCGTGCTCGTCCGTTCCGGTCATGAAGAACACCTCATGACCATCAAGGCGCTTGAAGCGCGCCATGGCATCAGTTGCAATGACCTCGTAGGCGTGGCCGATGTGCGGTACGCCGTTGGGGTAGCTGATTGCGGTGGTGATGTAGAACGGGGATTTCTCTGGAGACGTCACTCTAAGAAGTTACCTTTTTTTGGGATGAAATAGCTTAGTTAAGTTCGGTCAGCGTATCGCTGAGCCGCACCAGCTCGTGGTCGTGGGAAGCCACCAGAACAGCGATGCCATCGCTCGTGGTGTCCTTGAGGATCCCGATGATGCGGTTGGCCGCTGCCCGGTCCAGGCTGGCCGTGGGTTCGTCCACTACCAGCACACGGGTGCCCAGGATCAGCGCGCGGGCGATTGCGACGCGCTGGCGCTCACCGCCGGAGAGCTGAGCAGGACGGTGGCGCATGCGGCGGCCCAGGCCCACCAGGTCCAGGAGGTCCTTGGCCATTTCCGTCCGCTGTTCCACTTCTCCGTCGGGCACGGCGGGAAGCAGGACGTTCTCCAGGGCGCTCATGCCGTCGATCAGGGCGCCGCCCTGGTCCACGTAGCCGATGAGCGCGCGGCGGCGGTCAGCGATTTCGTCATCGCCCATGGTGTCCAGCGGCAGGCCCTCCCAAAAGACCTTGCCCGACGTCGGGAGCGTCAGTCCGGCGCTCACCGTCAGAATACTGGTCTTGCCGGAGCCGCTTCGGCCGGCGATGCAGTGCATCTCCCCGGCGTGCAGGGTGAGGTTGAAGTCGTCGACGACGTCCACTTCCTCGGCGCCGCCTTTGTCGCCACCGTAGTGGATGGTCACGCGGCTCAGTTCCAGGGGTGTTGCGTGGTCAGCGGCCTTCACGATCGTGTTGGCGCGGGTCTGCAGCGACTCTTCCGTGGATTCCGGGGTGGCCGTCAGCTCTGGGTTGAGTTTGTCAGTCATTTGACTACTTTCGTTGCAATCGGAATCCAGCAAATTACGGCCAGCAGACCGGCCAAACCGGCCCACAGGGCCGCGTAGGGAGCCAGCAGCAGTCCCAGCCCCAAGGCGCCAAGAACGCCCAGGGGAAGTGCCACTGTTCCTACAAGGGCATTTTCGAAGAAGCGGACCTGGCCCAGCATGTCAGGGTTCCAGCCCATGGCCTTCAAGGTACCGAGGTACTCACGCTTGGCATGGAGTTCAAAGCGACCGGTGACAAGGGTCAACAGCAGGCCCACCACTACTCCGAAGACCGCCAGGATAACGCTCGGCAAGGCGATGCTTGCAGCTGCCAGGCCACTCAAGGCACTGGCACCGGCCGCGCGCGGGATGTCAATCAGCAGGGCAATCAAGGCACCCACTGCAGCACCGAACACGCCAACTGCCACGGCAAGGGAAATGGAGTTGAACCTGTTCGTGGTGAGTTGCCTGTTGGCGAACGTCAACGGGGAATCCACCGTTACCAGGCGGTCATCGTGCTGCGGCTCCTGATCTATCACCACACGGTGGCGCAGCTGCTGGGCTGACAGCAAGGCTGCCCCACTGTAGATGATCAGCATCGTCACGGAAACGATCACGGTGGCAATATTCCAGCTGAGCAGGCTCAGGATGAGACCGGCTGCGGCAAGGGCAGCAGCGCCCACGGCAAACTCTTCCAGGACCCAGGACCGGATGCGTTTCTGCGTCCAGCCCATCGCCCTGAGAATGCCTGCTTCGCTCCGGCGCTGGCGGATGTAGCTGACCGTCGAGGCACCTGTCAGGAGAGTTGCGCCCAACAGGGTCAGGAAGAGCAAGGTGATGTTGGTACCGGTCAGCGAACCGGAGACCGCATCGGCAGCATCCTGGCGGACCCAGGACTGCTGGACAGTGCCCAAAGGTGATTCCTTGCCGGCGTCGTCCTTGCTGTATCCGGGGACAAAGATATTGGCATCTTCGCGTGCGGAACCTGCAACGACTGTGGCCTCCAGGCCGAGCTCGCGGATCTGCGTGGCCAGCTTCTCCACCTCGGGCTGGGCCGTCTTCCAGTTGCCGGCGGCCGAGGCCTTGACCCGGACAGCGTCAATGACGTCGGCGTTGGTGTCGTAGCCACGGGCTGCGGCTAGACCGTAGTAATCGGTGATGGCACCGGCGGACTGGCTGACCAGACCCGTAGCGCTCAACGAAGGCTTCAGTTCCGTACCCTCGACGTCCTTGCCCTCGGCATCCTTGGTGAGGGTCATCGGCGTGGGATCGTAGCCGCCCAAGGGGAGCTTGTTGACGTCCCCGGCTGCCGACTGGACGTCGGCAGGATCAAAGGTGCCATAGACCATGGGCAGCGGCGCGGCCGGCTTCTTGCCCGTTTCCAGGTCTTCCCGGTAGGAGCGCTCATCGACTGGTTTCCGCTGCGTCTGGTCCACGGCGGCACCGAAGGAAGACTTCTCGGGCAGGCGGTTGACCGTCACCCAGTCCCCCGGCGTTGCGCTCTTATCCGAAGCACCGTTGGAGGCTTCGTCGCCGTCCTGGTATTTCGGTGCTGCCGCAAAAGCAGCGCTCCAGGTGGCCGGGTTGTACAGGCCCTGGCTGAAGGAGGCCGTGCTTCCCAGCAGCTTGCTGTGATCTGTGGAACCGGGCCATTCGAGGGCAAACGGGGACTTGGATACGAAGGGGAGGTAGTCCTTGTCCAGGCTGCGCGTCACCGTGCCGACCTCGTTGACCACCTTGCCACTGGCGTCCAGTTCCTCGATCTTCACCGAGTACTGCAGGTCAAGGGATGTGCCGGAGCGGACAATCAGCGGGATGGCCTGGGAATCGTCGGTCAGCAAACCGTCACGCTTGGCCTGCTGGTACTGGGTCATCAGAGGCGCCCAGTACTTGAGCTTGACGCCCAGGAAGTCAGGACCTTCTTCCAACTGGTCCATGCTGAGGCCTGTGGTGAAGAGGCTTTCGAAGTGGCGTCCGATCGCTCCTGCGTCACGCGCATCGGCAGGCGGAGCCTTCTCAAGTGGTGCCAGGAAGTCGCCTGCGGAGCCCAACAGCGCCCTTTCGGCGGCAGGGTCCACCGCGACGACGGATTCGGTCACCTCAGGGGCCAGGGGCAACGCCACGGAGAGATTGAAAAGGTTGTGCTCGGAGCCAAGCACGGGAGCCGGGAATTTGATGCCGGTCTCGCCCTCGGGGCCTGCGATCCTGACGTTGGAGCCGCCCGCAGCCTGCTCTTGGATCAAGCGGCCTTTGCCCAAGGTTCCTTCGGCGCTGGTCTTGAAGAGCGTCTGCTGGTTCACACCGTCAGAACTCGTGGCAGAGGCCGTCAGCCGGTACTTCTTGGGGGTATCGGACAACACCGATTCCGCAGCGGGCCATTTGCTGGAATCCATGGCCGAAGGATCCCCCGCGGTCACGGCTCCGGCCAGGCCTGCGTTGTACCCCAGGTAGTCCATGGCATTGAGGCGGGGTGCCTCAAGGTTCTGTGAAACACGCGAAACCAGGCTGATGGGTGCGGCCACAGCCGTTTGGCCCATGGTGCGGATCTTCTCCAGCTGCTCAAAGCTGATGCCGCCTTGGCCATTGGCGATTTCCGGCTGGATCAATGCACCGCCGTCGCCATCTTTGGCCTGGTCAGGCTTGGCCTGGACCAGGATGTCGTAGAGTCCCCGCGAGTTCTCATCCACTGTCCGGTTCAAAGCAGCCTGGGACTGGCTTTGGACGAGGACGGACAAGCACATTGCGACGATCAAAATGGCCGCGGTCAGCAGCAGCACACGGCTTCTGATGAACCTTTGGACGGCGTTCATTGGGCTCCCTGAGACCTTGATTGCGGGCGCGCACGCAGAGACCGGAATTCCTCAAAAGACACAGGGGAATACCGGGCTTTAGGTGCAAAAGTTGTGGCCGGCCTGCTGCCGGGTCCGAATCCCGGACCCAGCCATTGTAAGCAGACCGGCCACGCCTGCGTGCCAAAGGTGTGTCGCCGGCACGCGAACTCAGCTGATGGAAATCAGTTGCAGCCCTAGTCCTCCAGATCCACTTCCCGGACCATGTCGGCTCCGATGCCGGCCTTGATGGCCTCCAGGACCTGCTGCGGAACAGAGCTGTCGATGGTCAGGAGCGCAAGAACCTGGCCGCCTTCAGTCTGGCGGGCAACCTGCATGCCGCCGATGTTGATGTTGTTCATGCCCAGGATGTGTCCGATGGTGCCAATGACGCCGGGACGGTCTGCATAGGCCACCACAACCAGGTGCTCGCTGATCGGGATTTCGACGTCGTACCCGTTGACACCCACGAGCTTCTCCACCTGCTTGGGCCCCGTGAGGGTTCCGGCTACGGAGATCTGGGAACCATCGCTGAGTGCACCACGGATGGTCAGGACGTTGCGGTAGTCCTCAGCGTCCGGGGTGGTGATGAGTCGGGTGTTGATGCCGCGCTGCTCGGCGATCACGGGTGCGTTGACATAGGAGACCTGCTCCGTCACCACATCGGCGAAAACGCCCTTCAGTGCGGCAAGTTCGAGCACCTTGACGTCCAGTGCGGCAATTTCGCCCGCCACTTCCACGTCGATCTGGGTGAGGGAAGCGTGGGTCAGCGCTGTGAAGATCCGGCCCAGCTTTTCGATCAGCGGGATACCCGGACGGACATCCGGAGCGATGACGCCGCCGGCGACGTTGACGGCGTCGGGTACCAGCTCGCCGGCAAGTGCCAGGCGAACCGACTTGGCCACCGAGACGCCGGCTTTCTCCTGTGCCTCGTCAGTGGAAGCACCCAGGTGCGGGGTCACAATGACGTTGTCGAATTCAAAGAAGGGCAGGTCCGTGCTGGGCTCCTTGACGAAGACGTCCACGCCGGCACCGGCGATCTGGCCTTCCTTCAGGGCGACATGGAGTGCTTCCTCGTCCACCAGGCCGCCACGGGCGACGTTGACCACGTAGGCCGTTTCCTTCATCTTGCGGAAGGCATCGGCTCCCAGCATGCCCACCGTTTCCGGCGTCTTGGGCATGTGGATGGTGATGAAGTCTGAATTCTCCAGAAGTTCATCCAAAGTGACCAGCTTGACGCCCAGCTGGGCAGCGCGGGCTGAAGTGATGTAGGGGTCGTACGCAAGGATCTGGGTATCAAAACCCTGGAGGCGGGCGGCCACCAAGGCACCGATGCGGCCCAGGCCGATGATGCCGATCTTCTTCTCGAAGAGCTCGATTCCCGTGTACTTGGAGCGCTTCCACTCACCGTTCTTCAGCGCAGAGCTGGCCTGCGGAATGTGGCGGGCCAGGCTGAGAATGTGCCCCACCGTGAGCTCGGCAGCGGAGACGATGTTGGACGTGGGGGCGTTGACCACCATGACGCCTGCCTGGGTGGCGGCCTTGATGTCCACATTGTCCAGTCCAACGCCGGCGCGGGCGATGACCTTCAGGTTCTTCGCGGTGGCAATGGCTTCGGCATCCACCTGGGTAGCCGAGCGGACCAGGACGGCGTCAACGTCAGCGATTGCGGACAGCAGCTGGGAACGGTCAGCGCCATCGGTCTGGCGGATTTCAAAGTCCGGGCCCAAAGCCTCGACTGTGGCGGGCGAAAGTTCCTCGGCGAGGAGGACGACGGGTTTGCTGGCTGACACGGGGAGGCACCTTACTTTGGACAACTTTTGGGACAGGACTGGACAAGGAGCGGATGCGTGGCCCGGGGCACGGCGCCGGGACCAGCCCAGAATATCGAATCCGGGCCCGGATTCCGGTGCCGGCGGGGGATGTTACGGCCGGGCCGGCAGCCGTTGTGAAGAAGTTCACAGCCAAGGCGACTGATGAAATCGGGGACGAAATGCTGGAGATACGGCGACGCCCGCCCGGCTGTGATCACCGGGCGGGCGCTTCGTAGAGGCGGAGGCCGTCAGGCCACGCCGAAGGATCAGCGGGCTGCGGAACCTTCAACGTAGTCAGCGTCCTGCTGCTGCCAGGAGAAGAGGGAGCGCAGTTCGCGGCCGACCTCTTCGATGGGGTGCTGCTCTGCCTTGGCGCGCAGTTCCTTGAACTCGGTGCCGCCGTTGTCCTGATCGTCGATGAAGCGCTTGGCGAAAGCACCACTCTGGATGTCGGCGAGGACAGCCTTCATGTTTTCCTTCACCTCGGGGGTGATGACGCGCGGGCCGGAGACGTAGTCGCCGTACTCTGCGGTGTCCGAAACGCTCCAGCGCTGCTTGGCGATGCCGCCCTCCCACATGAGGTCAACAATGAGCTTGAGCTCGTGGAGAACCTCGAAGTAGGCGATCTGCGGCTGGTAGCCGGCTTCGGTCAGGGTCTCGAAGCCGTACTGGACCAGCTGGGAGACGCCGCCGCAGAGGACGGACTGCTCGCCGAAGAGGTCGGTCTCGGTCTCTTCGGTGAAGGTGGTCTTGATAACGCCGGCGCGGGTTCCGCCGATGGCCTTGGCGTAGGACTTCGCCAGGTCC
This sequence comes from Paenarthrobacter sp. NPDC091669, assembly GCF_044756725.1. NCBI lineage: Bacteria > Bacillati > Actinomycetota > Actinomycetes > Micrococcales > Micrococcaceae > Paenarthrobacter > Paenarthrobacter sp. NPDC091669. The sequence continues at coordinate 319,219 of NZ_JBIVTK010000005.1, read as the reverse complement.
CATGCTGAACCGGATGCGTCCTGCTCAACAGCGATGATGTCCGGGATACCGCGGCCGGCTTCGAATTCGCGGCGAACCGTGTGGCCCGGAGCCTTCGGGGCGATCAGGATGACGTCAACGCCGGCCGGAGCCTCAATGTAGCCAAAGCGGATGTTGAAACCGTGGGCGAAGGCCAAGGCCTTGCCTTCGGTCAGCTTGTCCTTGATGGAGTCGTTGTAGATGGCGCGCTGGTGCTGGTCCGGAGCCAGGATCATGATGACGTCTGCCCATTCGGCGGCGTCGGCAACGTTCTTGACCGTGAAGCCTGCGTCTTCTGCCTTGGCAGCCGACTTGGAGCCGTCCTTCAGCGCGATGACAACCTCGACGCCGGAATCGCGGAGGTTCAGTGCGTGGGCGTGGCCCTGCGAGCCGTAGCCAACGATGGCTACTTTGCGGCCCTGGATGATCGACAGGTCTGCGTCGTCGTCGTAGAACATTTCAGTCACTTGCGTAACTCCTCTTGAGTGGTTTTCTTAGATATTGATTGTGGTGCTGCGGTACTGGACGATCTGCTCACGCGGAGCGGAGCGCCCTGTCACTCATGGAGCGGGATCCCCGTCCAACGGCCAAGGTGCCGGACTGCACGATTTCACGGATGCCGAACGGCTCGAGCACTGAAAGCAGCGCAGCGAGCTTCTCGGGGGTACCGGTTGCCTCGATCACCAACGAGTCTGTGGACACGTCGACGACGGCGGCACGGAACAAGTCTGCAGCTTGGGTAACCTGCAGGCGTGTCGCGGCATCCGCACGTACCTTGACCAGGATGTGGTCGCGTTGTACGGAAGATTCGGAAGTCAGCTCCACAATCTTGATCACGTTGACCAATTTGTTGAGCTGCTTGGTGACCTGCTCAATGAGGTCGCCGTCGGCGTCGACGACAACCGTCATGCGGGACATGCCGGGAACCTCGGTGGGTCCCACAGCCAGGGAATTGATGTTGAATGCGCGCCGGGCAAAGAGACTGGCCACGCGGGTCAGCACGCCGGGCTTGTCTTCTACCAGAACGGACAGTGTGTGGCGGGTCATGCCTAGTCCTCCTCTTCCCATTCCGGGGTCATGTTGCGGGCAACCTGGATCTGGTCATTGCTGACGCCCGAAGGCACCATGGGCCACACCATCGAGTTGGGGCTGACGACGAAGTCGATGACCACCGGGCGGTCATTGATTTCGAGTGCCTTCTGGATGGTGGCGTCGATGTCTTCGTCACGCTCGCACCGCAGTGCTGCACAACCGTAGGCATCAGCCAGTTTCACGAAGTCCGGGATCCGGACGGTGTCGTGGCCTGTGTTCAGATCCGTGTTGGAGTAGCGGCCCTCGTAGAACAGCGTCTGCCATTGGCGGACCATGCCCAGCGAGGAGTTGTTGATGATGGCCACCTTGATGGGGATGTTGTTGATGGCGCAGGTAGCCAGCTCCTGATTGGTCATCTGGAAGCAGCCGTCACCGTCGATGGCCCAGACCACGCGGTCCGGCTCACCAACTTTGGCACCCATTGCTGCCGGAACCGAGTATCCCATGGTTCCTGCTCCACCGGAGTTCAGCCATGCGTGGGGCCGTTCGTACTTGATGAACTGGGCGGCCCACATCTGATGCTGTCCGACGCCGGCTACATAGATGCCTTCGGGACCGGTGAGCTCGCCGATGCGCTTGATCACGCGCTGGGGTGCGGTGAGCCCGTCTTCCGGCTCGGTCCAGCCCAGCGGGTACGTATCGCGCAGGTTTCCGAGGAAAGCCCACCAGGAATCCAGGTCCGGGGTACCGCTCAGTTCAAATTGCGTCTTCACAGCTTCGGTGAGTTCGGGAATGATCTCCTTGACCGAGCCAACGATCGGGACATCGGCGGTGCGGTTCTTGGAGATTTCCGCGGGGTCGATGTCAGCGTGGATGACCTTGGCAAACGGGGCGAAGGTCTTCAGCACGCCGGTGACGCGGTCATCGAACCGGGCGCCGAGGGTAATCAGGAGGTCGGCCTGCTGGAGGGCAGTTACGGCGGAGACTGAACCGTGCATGCCGGGCATTCCAACGTGCTGGGGATGCGAATCAGGGAAGGCACCGCGCGCCATCAGTGTGGTGACCACGGGAGCGCCGGTAGCCAGCGCCAGTTCCATGAGCTCGGCCGAAGCGTGGCCCTTGACCACACCGCCGCCCACGTAAAGGACGGGCTTGCTGGCAGCAGCGATCAGCTTGGCAGCTTCGCGGACCTGCTTGTTGTGTCCACGAACCACGGGGCGATATCCGGGCAGATCCACCTTGGGCGGCCAGGAGAAGGTCATCTGGCCTACCTGGGCGTCCTTGGCGATGTCCACCAGGACCGGTCCCGGGCGGCCCGTGGACGCGAGGTGGAATGCCTCGGCCATGACGTGCGGGATGTCATTGGGGTCGGTCACCAGGAACGAGTGCTTGGTGATGGGCATCGTGATACCCACGATGTCCGCTTCCTGGAAAGCATCGGTGCCGATGACTCCGCTGGAAACCTGGCCGGTGATGGCCACCATCGGCACGGAGTCCATGTGGGCGTCCATGATGGCGGTAACGAGGTTGGTGGCACCGGGGCCCGAGGTGGCGATGCAAACGCCAACCCGTCCGGTAACCATGGCGTAGCCTTGCGCGGCGTGGCCGGCTCCCTGTTCGTGACGGACCAGGATGTGATTCATGCTGGAGGCCATCAAGGGGTCGTAGGTGGGCAGGATCGCGCCACCGGGCAAACCGAAAATATCGTCCACGCCGAGTTCTTCGAGCGAACGGACAATTGCTTGCGAGCCGGACATCACCGTTGGGGGTACAACGGTGTTCGGCCCAAGTACAGGAGAGAGAGGTGCAGCAGCGTCGACGACGACGGCCTCAGCCGTACGGTCGACCTTTTCCGGAGCTTTGTGGGCTCCAGCGGACTTTGCAGCCATCAGCGAGGGGCTGATCGGCGATCCTTTGCTCATCGGACTCTTCCTTAGTGGATCTTCAATAGATGGATCTTGCTTGGGGGAATAAAAAAACCCCTCAGCCTTCCGGCTCTTCGAGGGGTTTGCGCGTGACGGTTCGTTACCAGTCGGGCTAAGCCACGCGCTTGGTAAGGACGACGACGCCGACGGTAACGAATGTGATCATGCGTTCAGTGTTCCCTCAAAGTGAGATACGTGTCAATTGACCACCATCGTATCTCACTATTTGGACAGCAATGTCCGCCTGCCGGACTCCGCCCGGCAGTGGCGGGCGGAGTCGAGAGCAGGAATTACCCGCAGTACGCCCCGGTGGAGGCGCTGTGGACAAGCTTGGCGTATTTGGCCAGGACGCCCTTGGTGAACTTGGCCGGCAGCGGCTCCCAGCCCTCCTTGCGGGCTTCGAGCTCGGCCTCGTCCACCAAGAGGTCGAACGAGCGTGCGGCGATGTCCACACGGATGCGGTCCCCGTCCTTCACAAAGGCGATGGGACCGCCGTCGACCGCTTCCGGCGCAACGTGGCCAATGCACAATCCGGTGGTGCCGCCGGAGAAACGGCCATCGGTCAGCAGGAGCACATCCTTGCCCAGCCCTGCGCCCTTGATGGCTCCGGTAATAGCCAGCATCTCGCGCATGCCCGGGCCGCCCTTGGGACCTTCGTAGCGGATCACCACGACGTCGCCCTTGTTGATTTCGCCCTTGTCCAACGCGCTGAGGGCCCCCTGCTCACGCTCGAAGACACGCGCAGTTCCTTCAAAGACGTCGGCGTCGAAGCCGGCGCTCTTCACTACGGCACCTTCGGGAGCCATGGAACCGTGGAGGATGGTGATGCCGCCGGTCTTGTGGATCGGATTGTCCAGGGCGCGGAGGATCTTGCCATCAAGGTCCGGCGGGTTGATCGAGGCGAGGTTTTCGGCGAGGGTCTTGCCGGTCACGGTGAGGCAGTCACCGTGCAGCAGTCCGGCGTCGAGCAGTGCCTTCATGATGACGGGCACGCCGCCGATCTTGTCCACATCGGTCATGACGTAGCGGCCGAATGGCTTGAGGTCGCCGAGGTGCGGAATCTTGTCACCGATGCGGTTGAAGTCGTCCAGCGTCAGCTCAACTTCCGCCTCGCGGGCAATGGCCAGCAAGTGCAGGACGGCATTGGTGGAACCGCCGAAAGCCATGGTGACGGCAATGGCGTTTTCGAAGGCCTTCTTGGTCATGATGTCGCGGGCCGTGATCCCCAGGCGCAGCAGGTTGACCACCGCTTCGCCGGACTTGCGGGCGAAGTCATCACGACGACGGTCCGCCGACGGCGGGGCCGCGGAACCCGGCAGGGACATCCCCAGGGCTTCGCCGATGCACGCCATGGTATTGGCCGTGTACATGCCGCCACAGGCGCCTTCGCCAGGGCAGATGGCTTTTTCGATGCGCGTGAGGTCTTCCATGCTCATCTTGCCTGCAGCGCAGGCACCCACGGCTTCGAAGGCGTCAATGAGGGTGACTTCCTTCTCGGAGCCGTCCTCGAGCTTGACCCATCCGGGCATGATGGAGCCGGCGTAGAGGAAGACGGAGGCGAGGTCCAGGCGGGCAGCAGCCATGAGCATCCCGGGAAGGGATTTGTCGCAACCAGCCAGCAGGACCGAACCGTCAATACGCTCGGCCTGCATCACGGTCTCCACCGAGTCGGCGATGACCTCGCGTGAAACGAGTGAGAAGTGCATGCCTTCGTGCCCCATGGAAATGCCGTCCGAAACGGAAATCGTGCCGAACTGCATGGGGAAGCCACCGCCGGCGTGGACGCCTTCTTTGGCGCCTTGTGCCAGGCGGTTGAGGGAGAGGTTGCAGGGGGTGATTTCGTTCCATGAACTGGCGACACCAATTTGCGGCTTGGCAAAGTCGTCGTCTCCCATGCCAACCGCACGGAACATCCCACGGGCGGGTGCCGCGTGGATGCCATCGGTGACCACCCGGCTGCGGGGCTTGATGTCCGGCGTGATGTCTGTCGCAATCTCGGTCTCACTCATGACCAAAGTCTATGGGTACCTCGCTGCCGCCGCCGCTGTTCCATGCCGGGTTAAGCCGTATCAACCGAATATTGCGGAGGAATCAAGGGTGCCCGGCAGATCGATCCTGCTGTTCCGTGGGGTTACGTACCCGGAGGGGAGTCCTGGAGCTCCTTGGCGATTTCCGCGGCCTCGCTTCGGAGCATGTCAAGGACGATCCCGATGGTTCCCCGGGCCGCAACTTCCTGACGGGAAAGTGCCACGATGCTCCTGCTGGCCTTCACTCCAGTGAGTGGCCGAAGCACCAGGCCCCGCCTGGCACTGGCCCGGGCCGTGTACCGCGGGAGGAGGCAGATCCCATGGCCCGCACCTACCAGTGCCTCCAGGACCCGCAGGTCCGGATACCGCTGGCCACGGTTGGCCTGACGGCCAGCGTGGAGTTCGATTTGGCGAAGGACAGTGTCAAAGGGAAACCCCTCCGGCACACCGATCCAGGGGTAGTCAACAACATCGCCGGGACTCAACCTCGCCTTGGCTGCCAGCGGGTGGCCAGCAGGCAGGGCGACGTCGAGGGCTTCTTCAAGCAGCGGAACCACCGTCAGTCCCTGCCGCGCAAACACTTCCGGACCATCCACGCTGTGGGCCAGGACAATGTCATAGTCGGCCACCAATGGCGCGAAGTGCGCGGTTCCCGGATCCTCGAAATGTGCGTCGAAAGTCAGCCCCTCAACAGCGGACACCCGATGCAGCACCCCGGGCAGCAGCATTTCTGCCGCGCTGGGGAAGAACGCCGCGGACACGCGGGTCTGCCACCCCTTCCTGTAGGTGTCGATGGTGGACTCAGCCCGCGCCAAGGCGGTGGCGATGTCGGCAGCCGCGGCCGCCATGGCATATCCCGCCTCGGTCAACTGCACTCCCCTGCCAACCTTTTCCACCAGCACTACACCAATTTCCGCCTGCAACGTCTTCAGTTGCTGCGAGACTGCCGACGCCGTGACATTCATCGCTTCAGCCGTGGCACCCACACTTTGACGGTCTGCCAACTCGCGCAGAATCTGCAGCCTTTTCACGTCCATTCAGCCAGACTAGGCGACCAGGCGGAATTCCATTCACCATGATTTCCAGCACCGCGATTTTCCTCAGCAAACTGATCACATTCCACGGAACAGCAGGTCAAAGGCTGGACAGCCCATTAGCAGGCACGTAACGTCAGGAACACCACGAACTGCACCCCTGTGAGCAGAAGGGCATCCACATGGACTGGATAATTTGGGTCATTGTCATTGTGTTGGTCATTGCCATTGTTTGGTGGCTTATGAACCGGAACAAAGCACGTAATTCCTCCTCAACCCACGCTCCCGCCGCAATGGAGCCCGCCAACACCACGTCCCTGCCGGATGCGGCCGCCGCGACAGCAGGGGTGGCAGGCCTGGCCGGCGTCACCAACCTGGGTAAGGCGGCCGCCGAGGGCAGCGGGCCCACCGGTGACGAATCCACTCAGGACCCTGCCCGGGAAGCAGCAAGAGAACCAGTTCGGGAATCGGTGGACGAGTCCATCGCTGATGAACCGGCTGAGCTCAAAGCCCGCAGGGACCAGGAGGCTGCCGACGCCTCGTTGACCAGGGACACACAAGCTGAGCCTGACGCCCTTATGGGTGACGAATCACCCCGGGAACCCGCTCGGGAACCAGTGGCAGCGCCTTCTCCCGACCCCGTGCCGTCTCCCACCCCCGGCCTCACAGTGGAAGAGCCCGTTGTTGCCGCTCCAGTGGTGGAGGAACCGGTGGTTGAGGAACCCGTGGTGGCCCACCCGACAGTAGGCACCGATGCCACTGTCCACTCGGCTGATGCCGGCGACGTTGACGACTGGGATGCGGGTGCGTCGAAGCCCGCAGGCAAGGATGACGCTGCAGACAAGGCCGAGTGGGAATCGTCGTGGACCGACTCATCCGGCGCACCTGTCCACCACCACGAATACACGGACATGCACTCCCCCACCCTTCCGGGCGCCGAGTCTGCAGCGGCCGAGGATCCCACAACCTCCGGGCACCTTGCCGCCGAGCACCCCTACGGAACCGGCTCCTCCAGCATTGCAGGAGACGCCTACCCCGTAAAAGCCAACGCGACGGCCATGACGTACCACGACGAAGACACTGTGGACTATGACGACGTTGCCGCTGATGTGTGGTTCGAATCGGCCGCGCATGCAGAAGCCGCGGGGTTCAGGCCCCCCAAACGCAACAGGCACTGACCCGGTAAGCCACCACTTGACCGGTAACTTCGGACCTCGATAACGGACGCTCGCATGGGCACGCACTCACCGGAACGGCGAAGGCGGATGATGCTTGCCTCCGCGTTCGCGACAATCCTGGTGATGACGGGCTGCACAGGCAGCCCATCATCACCGGGGACCGCGGCAACACCGAATCCCACCGCCACGGCCCCAACACCTTCCAGCCCCGGCAGCAGCCAGGGGCAGGCAGGCGGTCAAGGGACGGCCGGCAGCCCGCAGGCTCCCGAGCTCGCCGAAAAGCTAGACGTCGGGTTGCAGCTGCCGTGGTCGGTGGTGTTCCTGCCGGACGGCACAGCAGTGGTATCTGAGCGCGATTCCGCCCAGGTCAAAGCCATCAGTGACGGCCGGTCCACCACCATAGGTGAGGTGGCCGGCGTCGTCCCTGGAGGCGAAGGTGGCCTCCTGGGCCTTGCAGTGTCGCCGACCTTCCAGAACGACCGCTGGCTCTATGCCTATTTCACGTCCGCCAGCGACAACCGTATTGCGAGGATGAAGCTCGGCGAAGAGAGCGGGGGGACGTTGTCACTCGGCGAACCCGACGTCATTTTCTCGGGGATTTCCAAGGCCTCAACCCATAACGGTGGGCGAATCCGCTTTGGCCCCGACGGCTTCCTTTATGTGGGCACGGGAGACTCGCAACGCCGGGAACAACCGCAGGACACCAACGCCCTGGGTGGCAAGATCCTGCGCCTCACCCCCGAAGGACAGCCAGCCCCCGGAAATCCCTTCGGCGACAATCCCGTCTTCAGCTACGGGCACCGAAACGTACAGGGTTTGGCATGGGACAGCGAGGGAAGGTTGTGGGCCAGTGAGTTTGGCCCGGATGTGGATGATGAGTTGAACCTGATCACGCCGGGCGGCAACTACGGGTGGCCCACAGTCACCGGCGCACCGGGCAGGAACGGCCTGATCGATGCAAAGGTCGTGTGGCCTTCAACATCCGAAGCGTCTCCGAGCGGCCTTGAGATCGTCGGCGGTGTGGCGTACACAGGCGCCCTCCGCGGTCAACGGCTGTGGACGGTGCCGCTCGACGGCGAGTCAGCCGGGGAACCTGTGGCCTATTTCACAGGACAGCACGGGCGACTGAGGGACGTAGCTCGTGCCCCGGACGGCACTTTATGGGTGGTCAGCAACAACAGAAACCCCGACTTCGCGCTGATTCTGAGGGTCACGTCCTAGGGTCAGCGATAGGCGATGGGCCGATTTCACAGTTGAGCGGATGTCGTGTAGAGTTACATGTCGTTGCGGAGATCGCCGGGGAAAGAAAAGCTTCCGGTCAGGTTCAATTCAACAGCTGCACCTCTAGCTCAACTGGCAGAGCAATTGACTCTTAATCAATGGGTTCCGGGTTCGAGTCCCGGGGGGTGCACCAAGAAAGGCCTTGGAGTGTATTTCACTCCAAGGCCTTTTTTCATTTCCGCAGGGCCTTGGATTCACCTCTTCATGGCATGCATCACTCAGGGGACTTGATGGTTTTGAAACTGCAAAATCTGGTGTAGAGTTATTTGTCGTTGCGGAGCTCAACGAGGAATAAGAATTCCCCGGGCGGACCGAAACAACAGCTGCACCTCTAGCTCAACTGGCAGAGCAATTGACTCTTAATCAATGGGTTCCGGGTTCGAGTCCCGGGGGGTGCACCAATAACAAAGGCTCCGGATCGTGAAAACGATCCGGAGCCTTTTTTGTTTCCCATCCAAGGCGTTCCGGGAGGGAACACCCTGGATTGGACCTTGGTGTGGGTCAGCTTTGCGTGACGTCGGTGGCGTCGTCGCGGGGTTCCGACTCAGGAGCCGGTAAACCTGCCAGCCCCCGGACGACAATCCTGAGTTCCTCGCGCAGCCGTGCGGTATCAACGGCAACGGGCGACAAGACGTCCTGCTCAAGCTTCACTGCTTCTGCGAGAGCTGCACTGCCGGCCTCGGTCAGGGTCACCACATGGCTCCTGCGGTCGGAGTCGCTGCGCTGGCGCGCGATGTGCCCGTGCAGCTCCAACCGCGCAAGAGTAGTACCCATTGTCTGGGCCTTGACCCTTGCAACTTCGGCCAATGCCGCCTGGGTAATTGCACCTTTGGCGGCAAGCACTTGCATGGCAATGACCCCGGCATGGGTAAGGCCGATGGACTTCAATTTTTCGTTCCACGAGATTTCCACCAGGCGCGCAGCTGTCGAAAGCAATCGGGTGGTGGGCCATCTCTCCATATCTGGCATGCCGACAGTATATGCGCGGACGGGGAGCCAGCGCGGCTCCTCCGCACTAAACTGGGAAATCGCGAACCCCAGCAAGGAGCATATTGTGGCAGAACGACTTATCCCGGGCGACGTTGCCCCAAACTTCACACTTCCCGATGAAACCGGCAAAAGCGTCAGCTTGTCGGACTTCCAAGGGCGCAACACCATCGTGTATTTCTACCCTGCAGCATCCACCCCGGGGTGCACCAAGGAAGCGTGTGACTTCCGTGACACCCTGGCGTCGCTCCAGGCTGCAGGCTACGACGTCGTTGGCGTCTCCCCCGATCCCGTCAAGGCACTGGCAAAGTTTGCAGCCGAAGAGCAACTGACGTTCCCGCTGCTCTCGGACGAGGACCATGCAGTGGCTGACGCTTACGCGGCCTGGGGCGAGAAGAAGAACTACGGCAAGACCTACATGGGACTGATCCGGTCCACCATTGTGGTGGACCCCGAGGGAAAGGTGTCCCTGGCGCAATACAATGTCCGCGCAACCGGGCATGTTGCCAAGCTTCGCAGGGACCTCAAGCTGGACAAGTAGCGGGTACACTGGAGGCCGATAGCGGGCCGCCCCCAGGGGCACCAGCCATCAGCCGGCGCGAGTGGTGAAATTGGCAGACACGCAGGATTTAGGTTCCTGTGCCTTCGGGCGTGGGGGTTCAAGTCCCCCCTTGCGCACAGCATGAAACACACAGTGGCCGATGGGCCACCCCGGAACGCCCCCGGTTGCAGAACTTTGCAGCACGGGGGCGTTTTTCCTCAAGCAGCGGGGATGGCTTCCTGAAAGTGTGCTGGGAAGTGCACTCAGGACGTTCAACTAGACTGGAATGCGGTCTGGCCGAAGCCGGCCACAGCACTTCCAACCGGCTTGAGGGGACAAGAGTGGCAAGCAGCAAAATGCGGCGGCTGACCGTACAGTTCGGAGCTGCCGTAGCGGTTTTGGGGCTGGCAGCGTGTACAGGAACACCGGGCCCGGCACCGTCTTCGTCTTCCAGCAGTACCGCTCCGGTGGAGCCCACCGCCACCTTCAACTTCGGTACGGCTTCGATGCCATTGGGACTTGATCCCGCCATGACCGCCGATTCCGAGTCCTACCGCGTGACCCGCCAAGTCCTCGAGGGACTGGTCGGTGTGGATGGTGCCACGGGTGAGACCACTCCCCTGCTGGCTACGGAGTGGAAAGACAGCAACAACGGCCTCAGCTACGATTTCACGCTCCGCTCCGACGTAACCTTCCATGACGGCACGCCTCTGGATGCTGCAGCTGTCTGCGCAAACTTCAACCGCTGGTTCACGTTCCCCGCCGCGCTCCGGAAACAAGCCCCCGGAATCTCGTTCCAAGGGGTCTTCAAGGCCTACTCGGACGAACCGGTATTCTCCATCTTCAAAGACTGCAAAGTAGTCTCGGCCAACGACGTCCAAATCAACCTGACCCGGCCCTTCACGGGATTCTTGCAGGCGTTGACCCTCCCCGCCTTTGCCATCTCCTCGCCCACCGCCCTTGAGGCCCAAAAAGCGAACGTGCTGGACCAAACCCTGAATGGCCAGGCTGTGTCCGCCTATGCCAGCCACCCTGTGGGAACAGGTCCCTTTGCCTTCAGCGCATGGGATGGAAACAAACTCAGCCTCACCAGCTACAAGGGCTATTGGGGCAACAGGGGCCAGATCGCCACCATCAACTTCATTCCCTACGATCGGGCCGAAACGCGGCAGCAGGCCCTCCTGGACGGCAAGATTGACGCCTACGACCTCGTGACCCCCGGAACCTTTGACCAACTGGTCAAGAAGGGTGTCCAGATCATCCAACGCGACCCCTTCTCCGTGATGTACCTCGGGATCAACCAAGCCGTGGCGCCCTTGGAGAAGCTCGAAGTCCGCCAGGCAATCGAAATGGCAGTCGACAAGGAAACGCTGATCCGGCGGTTCTTCATCGACAACACGGCTCAGGCCTCACAGTTCGTGCCGCCCAAGCTCAGTGGCTTCAACAACAATGCCCCGTCCCTCGGATACAACCCCGAGAAGGCCAAGGAACTGCTGGAGAAGGCAGGCTACAAGGGTGAGGAAATCAAGTTCTACTACCCACTGAACGCCACCCGCGCCTACATGCCAACCCCCGAAAAGATTTATGCCGAAATCAGCCGCCAACTGGTTGCCGTGGGTTTCAACATCAAGCCAGTGCCAGTGGACTGGGAGGGCGGCTACCTGCAACGCGTTCAGTCGACAGGAGACCGCGGACTGCACCTTTTGGGCTGGAACGGCTCCTACGCCGACGCCGATAACTTCCTGGGGCCGCTGTTCGGCGAAACCCGGGCAGAGTTCGGCTATGCGGATTCGGAAGTCTTCCACAAGATCGAGCGGGCACGCGCCATGCCCGACGGAGACGACCGCAACGCCCAGTACCAGGCCATCAACGCAGAGATCGCGGCCTCGGTACCGGCCGTGCCGATCGCCTTCCCCATCTCCGCTTTGGCTTTGTCCAACAAGGTGGAAAGCTACCCGGCTTCACCTGTCCTCAACGAAGTTTTCACGAACGTCCGCTTAAAGCCTTGACGTTCGCCCGCAATTTCAGTATTGGGTCTGCGCGGGGATATTCTGTGACAGCCAGTGCCGCCGCTAACGGAGATTGATCGTGACCTTCATTTCCAAGACTCAACATGCCGACGTCGTCCTTATTGGCGGCGGAATCATGAGTGCCACCCTTGGTGCGTTCATCAAGCAACTCGAACCCACCTGGACCATCTCCCTGTTCGAACGACTCGACGAAGCGGGGCTTGAGAGCTCCGGACCGTGGAACAACGCCGGCACCGGGCATGCCGCGCTGTGTGAGCTTAACTACTCCCCCGCCGCCAAAGACGGCTCCGTGGACCCTTCCAAGGCCCTCCACATCAACGAGCAGTTCCAACTCTCACGTCAGTTCTGGTCCCATCTGGTGGACACCAAGGTCATTGGCTCCCCCAAGGGCTTCATCAACACCGTTCCGCACATGAGCTTCGTCATTGGCGACGACCATGCGAACTTCCTCAAGACCCGGTACGAGGCACTCAAGCCCAACACGCTGTTCCGCAGCATGGAATACACCGAGGACCAGGACCAGATTGCCAAATGGGCCCCCCTGATCGTCAAGGGACGCGACCGCCAGCAGCGCGTTGCCGCTACCCGCGCAGCTGAAGGCACCGACGTCGACTTCGGCGCCCTGACGCGTGAGCTCACAACCTACTTGCAGGACAGCGGCGCCGAGGTCAACTACGGTCACGACGTCACCAACATCAGCCGCGCAGCCGGTGGTGGATGGGACCTGTCCATCAAACACCCCAAGTCCGGCGAGCACGGCCGCATCCACGCGAAGTTTGTCTTCGTGGGAGCCGGCGGCGGTGCCCTCCACCTGCTTCAGGCCTCCGGTATTCCTGAGAGCAAGGGCTACGGCGGGTTCCCCGTTTCCGGCCAGTTCTTCCGCTGCACCGACGACGCCATCACGTCCCAGCACAGCGCCAAGGTTTACGGCCAGGCATCCGTGGGCGCGCCGCCCATGTCCGTCCCGCACCTGGATACCCGCTACGTGGACGGCAAGCGCTCCCTCCTGTTCGGCCCGTATGCCGGATTCTCCACCAACTTCCTGAAGACCTCCAGCTACCTTGACCTTCCGCTGTCCATCCGCCCCGGAAACATCATTCCGATGTTGGCCGTGGCCAAGGACAACATGGACCTCACCGCGTACCTCATCAAAGAGGTTGCCAAGCGGCACGAGGCCAAGGTTGAGGCCCTGCGTGAGTACTACCCCGAGGCAGCTGGCGGCAACTGGGAACTGATTACCGCTGGCCAGCGTGTACAAATCATCAAGAAGCACCCTCAGAAGGGTGGCGTCCTGCAGTTCGGCACCGAGGTCATTGCCTCCCGCGATGGTTCCGTTGGCGCACTGCTGGGTGCCTCGCCGGGCGCATCCACGGCTGTGCCGATCATGATCGAATTGCTGCAGAAGTCCTTCCCCAAGAACTTCAAGGGCTGGCAGTCCAGACTCAAGGAGATGATGCCGGGCTACGGCGTCAAGCTCAACGAGAACCCTGAGCTCGCTGCCGAACTGGAAGCAAGCACCGCGCGGTCCCTGCAGCTTGACGTGGCCAACGCCGTCCAAAGCTAGGCCACACCCGGGGCTGCGGCCGGTTCCCGTCAGACGAATCGTTACGTAGACCCTGGGAGTCAATGCAATGTTCCGCCTGGCCAAGCTTTCTCTGGGAAACCGGGCCCTGATCGCGCTGATCACCGTCTTTGCGGCGGTGTTCGGCGTGATCACTATGGGATCCCTGAAGCAGGAACTCATTCCGTCCATCGAGTTCCCGCAGATCACTGTGGTGGCCTCCATGCCTGGCGCCTCCCCGGAGGTCGTGGACAAGCAATTGAGCCAGCCCCTGGAAACCGCACTGAACAGTGTTGAGGGGCTGGAGTCCACCACGTCGACCTCGCGCAACGGTGTATCGCAGATCACCATGGTCTTCACGTACGGGTCCAACCTTGACCGGGCCCGGAACCAGATCGACCGGGCCATCTCGAACGCCAAGCGGGTGCTGCCCGCCGACGTCGAGCCCCAATCCATTGCCGGGAACATCAGCGATTTTCCCATCGTCTATCTGGCCGTATCCTCGGACAAGCCACTCAGCGAACTCAATGCCGACCTCTTGCGGCTGAGCGTTCCCCGGCTCCAGAAGATCGACGGCGTCCGCGGCGCCGATGTGACGGGCGGGGCCAGACAGCACATCCTGATCCAGCCCCGTCCTGCAGACCTGGCCACCAGCGGCGCGTCCATCCAGGCCATCAGCAACGCGCTGAAGAACAACGGCACTTTGGTCCCCGTAGGCACCATCGAGGACCAAGGCAAGACGTTGTCCCTCCAGCTCGGAAGTCCCGTGGATTCCCTGGACATCATCAAGGGGCTTCCCCTGGCCGGTGCCAAGAACGCTGCCACCATCGGGTCAGTAGCCGACGTCAGCATTGCGGACGACGCCGCCACCTCCATCACGCGCACCAACGGAAAACCGACACTGGCGTTGTCCGTGACCAAGAAGCCTGAGGGCGACACTGTGGCGATCTCGCATGCCGTGCGGGACGCGATCGGACCCATGCAGGACGAACTGGGCAATAACGCCACCTTCACGCCGGTCTTCGATCAAGCCCCGTTCATCGAGAAGTCCATCAAGGACCTCACCACCGAAGGCCTACTTGGGCTGGGCTTTGCCGTAGCCGTCATCCTGGTGTTCCTGATGTCCGTGCGGTCCACCCTGGTGACCGCCGTTTCCATACCGCTGTCACTTCTGATCACCTTTATTGGTATCTCCGCCACCGGCTATTCGCTGAACATCCTCACTCTGGGTGCTCTGACCATTGCGATCGGGCGGGTGGTGGATGACTCCATTGTGGTGATCGAGAACATCAAGCGACACCTCAGCTACGGCGAACACAAGCTCACCGCCATCCTGACCTCCATCCGTGAAGTCGCCGGAGCCATCACGGCCTCCACGCTGACCACCGTGGCCGTCTTCTTGCCCATCGCCTTTGTGGGCGACCTTGCTGGAGAACTGTTCCGGCCGTTCGCCCTCACAGTGACCATCGCGCTGTTGTCGTCATTGTTGGTTTCGCTCACGATCGTTCCTGTGCTGGCCTACTGGTTCCTCGCGTCCCCGGCGAAGGGCGCTAAAGAGGCGGCCTCCACCCAGGAGGCGGCAAAGAAGGCCCGGGAAGCCGAGCAAAAGAGCAGGCTCCAACGCGGCTACCTTCCGATCCTCGCGAAGACACAAAAGCATCCGGTCATCACGTTGTCGGCGGCGGCCCTGGTGCTCGTGGCCACTGTTGCCGTTTCACCGCTTCTGGCCACTGACCTGCTGGGCCGCTCCGGCGAGAACAGCATGACGGTACGCCAGGTCCTGCCCGCCGGGACCAGCCTGCAGGCCACCAGCGATGAAGCAGCCAAAATCGAAGATGCCTTGAAGGGTATCAAGGGCATCAAGGACGTGCAGGTCACCTCCGGAAATGCGCAGACCGGCTTCGCTGCCCTGACATCCACCGGTTCGTCCAACTCGACGTTCACCATTGTCACCGACGAGAAAGTGAACCAGACCAAGCTCCAGGATGAAGTCAGGTCCACACTTGAGGGTGCCGCGGGGAAGGTCACCGTTGGGTCCCAGCAAGGTGGTTTCGGTACGTCCTCCACGGTGGACATCACCATCCGGGCGGCGAACTCCGCCGACCTCCAAACTGCCAGCGATGCCATGGTTAAGGCCATGGACGGAGTGCCTGGCAGTTCCGAGGTAGCCACCAACCTCGCCTCCAAGCAATCGGTGGTCCAAGTTCGCGTTGACCGGGCCAAAGCAGTGGCAGCCGGCTTGACGGAGGAGCAGGTAGGGGCTTTCCTGGCCTCCACTGTCAGCCCCATCCCTGCCGGCACCATTCGGATCGATACCAACGACTACCCGGTGCAGATCGGTGAGGGCACACGGTTCACCAGCATCGCTTCAGTCCGGGCACTCCAGCTCCCCACAGCACGTGGTGGGGTGGCGTTGGAGTCCATTGCAGCCGTCGAGCAGGTTGATACCCCCGTCTCCATCACCAGCAGCAACGGGCAACGCACAGCGCGGGTGACCGTGGCGCCGTCGGGTTCCAACCTGGGCAGCGTGAGCACCGCCGTTCAGGAGCGACTGGCAACGGTGGAACTTCCGGCCGGGGTCACTGCCACCATCGGAGGTGCCACAACCCAGCAGGCTGAGTCTTTCCGGCAGTTGGGCCTGGCACTGCTGGCAGCCATCGCGATCGTGTACGTGATCATGGTGGCCGCGTTCAAGTCACTCATCCAACCGCTGATCCTGCTGGTGTCTGTTCCCTTCGCCGCCACGGGCGCGGTCGGGTTGCTGCTGGTGACCGGCGTTCCACTGGGCCTGCCCTCGCTGATCGGCATGCTGATGCTGGTGGGCATCGTGGTGACCAACGCCATTGTCCTGATCGACCTCATCAACCAGTACCGCAAGCCCCACGATGGCAGCCCGGGCATGAACGTGGCGGACGCCATCACGCACGGTGCGCGCCAGCGCCTCCGCCCCATCCTGATGACGGCATTGGCCACGGTGTTCGCACTGACGCCCATGGCATTGGGTCTCACGGGCGGCGGCGGGTTTATTTCGCAACCCCTGGCCATTGTGGTGATCGGCGGGTTGGTTTCGTCCACGGCCTTGACGCTGGTGCTGGTCCCCGTCCTTTACAAGCTGGTGGAAGGACGCAGGGAGAAGAAGGACCTGCTGAATGCCCTGCAGGACAAGCCAACGCCGTCCGGAGACGGCACATCCGGCAGCGCGAAAGGCGGCACAGCCAACGGCTCGTCGGATGAGTTCCAGGACTGGACCACCGGCATGATTCCCAGGGTCAAGGGCCGCCGCGCAGCCCATCATCCCGGCGAATAGCGGCCACTTCCAACAGACTCACCTTGACGTGCAGGGCCGGGAACAATTCCCGGCCCTGCCCTGTTACAGCTATCGATACATGCAAATGCATCTAGTTTGAGGTACACTGTTGAAAGAGCCCGGGACCACGGGCAGGGAGAAAGGCACATCATGCAGATCGGCGTATTCAGCGTCAGCGACATCACCACTGACCCCACCACGGGCCGCACGCCCACGGAAAACGAACGCATCAAAGCCTCCGTTGCCATCGCCAAAAAGGTCGAAGAAATCGGCATGGATGTCTACGCCCTGGGCGAGCACCACAACAGGCCGTTCTTCTCTTCCTCCCCCACCACCACCTTGGCGTACATCGCCGCGCAGACCGAACGCATCACGCTTTCCACTGCCACCACGCTCATCACCACCAATGATCCGGTGAAGATTGCCGAAGACTTCGCGATGCTTCAGCACCTCTCCGACGGCCGCGTGGACCTGGTCCTCGGCCGCGGCAATACGGCACCGGTATACCCCTGGTTCGGCAAGAACATCCAGGACGGCGTGGAACTCGCGATCGAAAACTACAGCCTGCTCCGCAAGCTGTGGGATGAGGACACCGTTAATTGGTCCGGCAAGTTCCGCACACCGCTGCAGAACTTCACCTCCACGCCGCGACCGCTCGACGGCGTCGCTCCCTTCGTGTGGCACGGTTCCATCCGTACGCCGCAAATCGCAGAGGTCGCTGCGTACTTCGGCGACGGCTTCTTCGCCAACAACATCTTCTGGCCCAAGGAGCACTACCAGCAGCTGATCGGCCTCTATCGCGAGCGGTACGAGCACTACGGACACGGCAAGGCAGACCAGGCAATTGTGGGCCTCGGCGGGCAGTTCTTCATGAGGAAGAACTCCCAGGACGCTGTCAAGGAATTCCGTCCGTACTTTGACAATGCGCCGGTCTACGGCCACGGACCGTCACTGGAGGACTTCACCTCCCAGACACCGTTGACTGTAGGAAGCCCCCAGGAAGTCATTGAAAAGACCTTGACCTTCCGTGAGGCCTTCGGTGACTACCAGCGCCAGCTGTTCCTGATCGACCACGCCGGCCTTCCGCTGAAGACTGTCCTGGAACAGCTGGACCTCTTCGGCGAGGAAGTCCTTCCCGTCCTGCGCAAGGAATATGCTGCCATGAAGCCGGCACACGTGCCGGATGCTCCGACACACGCATCCCGCGTAGCCGCAGCATTGGCGGAAAAAGTCACCGAATCCGCAACTGCCGGTGCCGCGGGGCAGGACGCCTGATGTCCGGTCCAACGGGCGCTGCGTCCTCCGCCGTTCGCCTCGCCGCCGAAACCTGGGAGTCGCTGTTCCGCTCCCAGGTGGCGGTGATGCGGAAGCTTCAGTCAGGACCGGCGTTCAAGACCCTCCCCGTCAAGGAATACGACGTTCTTTTTACGCTGTCCAAGTGCCCATCGGGGCAGCTCCGGCTTAATGAAATCAACGACAAAGTGCTGTTGAGCCAGTCGAGCCTGAGCCGCTTGGTGGACCGTCTTGAGAAGCGCGGTTTGGTGGAACGGACGGCAGCCCCCGACGACGGCCGCGGAGTGCTGCTCTCACTCACCGAAGCGGGCAGCGAGCTTCAAAAAACGATCGGGCGGGAACACGTGCGGGACATCGCCCACTTGGTGGGGCCGGCCCTCACCCCAGAGGAACAGCGCGAACTCCTTCGCCTGACCGAAAAACTACGTGCTTCCGTAGCGGGACACTAACGGCTTCCGCAGCGGGACACTAACGAAGGCTGACGAGCTCCCGGAGATCCTCTACCGGGAGCTCGCCGTTGACCGAGGCACTGACTTTGAGGGTCTTCAGTGTCAGGCTGCCGCCCACGGTGGAGAGAAACGCCGTATCCGAGGAATCCCGGCCGGCGGTAATCCTCAGCATGGATTCACGCGGTGCCAGACCCGTGGGGTCGACAATGTACCAGGCGCCGTCAATAAAGGCTTCGGCCACGGCATGAAAGTCCATGGGGCTCAACCCGGGTGCGTACACAGCAGCAAGCCGGGCAGGTACATCCTTGGCCCTCAACAACGCGATGGCCAGATGGGCGAAATCGCGGCACACTCCCTTGCGGTGCAGCAACGTTTCGACGGCGCCATCCGTACCCCGGGACGAGCCGCTGACGTAGCGGAGTTCCCCGTTGACCCAGGTGCGGACTGCCTGGAGCAGTTCAGTTCCTTGCAGCGAACCGAACTCGGCATAGGAGGTCGGCAGCAGCCTGTCAGACTCGGCGTACCTGCTGGGCCGGACGTAACGGATCAATTCCATGGGAGTTGACGTTTCAGGGATGCCAAAGCCGTGAACCGTGGCCCGGTACTCGACGGTCACTTCACTGGGCTCGGTGAACTCAAGGTAGTGGAAGCGTCCACCGTGGTGATCGCTGAGTTCGGCATAGGGAAGCTCTTCACCCGCAGAGGTGATGGACAGGGCCTCCGTCAATGAGTCGTAGCCGGAATTCCGGGCCACGGCTATTGCCATGGCTACTTTGGTGTTGGCTGCGGTCTTGAAAACGAGCGTGGCAGCAACGTTGCGTTCCATTGATCTCCGGGATATGTTGCGGCGGGCAGCCCCCAACGGCGCCGTATGTGTGAAGCAGCCAATCGCGGGACTATTGATTGACCTTCAGAGACAGTAGCATCCGCTGGACATTGGCGAATTCAGAACCATGGACCGCGTACTTCGCGGCCAGGTCCAGAGTGTCGAAGGATTTGGCCGGCGCCACCTTCTCATCGGCAGCAAACGCGTGCAGGGCGGGGATGTCCCCAAACGAATAGTCGCCCTCTCCGGCCGGTCCCAGCACCCGGTTCCGGAGTTCACACGACTGTCCGTCAGCCCCTGCCACCATGTTGGTGATGCCATAGGAGCCGAAGAACTTGTAGCCCTGGATCACCCGGAAAACGACACGCGGATCAATGGTGTCCGGGCCATTTGAATGCGGGACGTCCAAGGGGACGCTGCTGACCACCACATAGGGCCGCCCCTGTCCGGCCGGGCAGTCGACCGGGGCCGAGGGAGGCAGGCCTGTCTGGAGGGTGGCTACGTATTTACCCGCACCGTCCTTGACTTCCACCTTCACGGCACCGGCCAAAGCACCATCATCCGGAGTTACCGACTGGGCAATCCAGTCCTTGGGCAGATCGAAGCTGACAGTCTTGGCTGAATCCGAATAGGTCTTCCATGACAACGCTGTTGCTGCCCCGCTGGGACTGGGGCTGGCGCCGGCCGGATCAGACGAGCCTGTTGTCCCTCCGGATCCGGGCGTTGCGGAAGGTGAGTTGCCCGCTGTGCCTGGTTCCGGCGTCGAACTCTCTGGTGGCGCGCCTGTACCCGACTCCGAGCTGTTGGGCTTCGATGTCGCAGTAGAGGTGACTTGGGGTCCCTTGTTTTCAGCGGAACAGGCGGAAGTCGCGGCGAGTACCGCTCCTGCGAGTACCAGGGCAGAGAGCTTCACCGGAACGTACTTCAGGTTCATGATGCCCTTCATGACCTCAGCCTATCGGCGGCGATGCCGCGACACGCACAGGACTAGGCTGAGGGTATGGCTCCCGATCAGCAGGACTATTTCGAGGACGACATCCCCACCATGTCAGCGGCTGATATAGCTGACTGGCGCTTGCGGACGTTCGCCCTGTACGACAAAGTGCGTCAACTTGCAGCCACCAACCCGTTCGACGCCCACGTTTTCTGGCGCCAGGAGCGGGACCTGATGTTCGCCACCCATCCGGCATCCGCGCTGACTTCGGAGATGAAGGACTCTTTCTCGGGACTCCGCACCGCCGGCTACGATCCCGCCTTCCGCAGATACGCGGTGTTGTCTCCGAACGGCTCCGGGCAGGAGATGAACGTTGAGACGGGTACCGATGGCGTGGTGCCGTTCGTTCGCATCGGCACTTTCGAGCTGCCCGGCCTGGGCTCGTTGGCGGTGTGGCGGCTCCGGAGCTACGGGGGCGGGATCTTTGTCCCGTTCCGCGACGCAACCGCTGGAAAGGACGGCGGAAGCTACGGGGCGGGACGCTACCTGCTGGACACGGTCAAGGGCTCATTCCACGGGACCAGAAACGCCTCCGGGGAACAGGAGTTCATCCTCGACTTCAACTTTGCCTACAACCCTTCCTGCGCCTACAACGAAGCCTGGGCGTGCCCGTTGGCTGGGCCGGACAACCGGCTGGCCGCGGATGTTCCCGTGGGCGAACTGTACTTGGGTTAGCCGAACAGTCCTCCCGGGCCAACGGCTGCGAGCGCCGCGATGGCTGCAAGTATGGTCACCGGTGCCACGATCAGGCCGTACACCGCATAGCCCTTCCACTTGATCAGCACATTCATCCGCACCAGTCGGTCGTGCCACAGCAGGGTGGCCAGCGAAGCCCAGGGAGTGATCAAGGGACCTGCGTTCACACCCACCAGCAGCGCCGCCATCCGCTCCGGACTTCCCGCCAGGGGCTCGGCCACGAGGTATGCCGGCAGGTTGTTGACCACGTTGGAACCCAAGGCGCCGGTCATGGCCAGCCTGAGCAGTTCAAGGAACCCGCTTCCTTGGCCTGCCACCTGTCCAAGCAGCACTGAGGCACCGAGGTATTGGGTAGCTTCCACCACCAGGAAGAGACCGCAGGTGAACAGCAACAATGACCACGGAATCAGCGTCACCGTGAGCACCTTGGGTCGTCTGAAGGCAAACATGCCGGCAAGGACCACGGCAGCGGCTGTGGCCGGAATCCAGATGGCGACGCCGGATACCAGCGCGGGCAACAGCAACACCAGGACTACTGCGCTGACCACCAGCAGGGGCGTGTCCGTGACGTGAGTCGCCGGAGTCATCCGGGCTGGCCGTTTGGCATCGAGGGCATAGCTCTTGCGAAGGTCGCGCCGGAACACCACAGCGATGAAAGCCAAGGGAACCAGTATTGCCGCCAACGACGGAGCCCACATCAGCTGGGCGAACTGCGCCGGGCTGATGTTGCCAAGATTGTGCTGCGCCAACAGGTTGGTCAGGTTGGAAATCGGGAGCAGGAGACTTGCTGTATTCGCCAGCCATACGGTTGTCAGGGCGAAGGGTAGAACCGGGAGACCCGCTTGGCGGGCCACCGTGACCACCACGGGGGTCAAGAGCACCGCCGTCGTATCCAGCGACAGGAAAACTGTGCTCAGGACGGCGAACAGTGCCAAAAGCAGCCATATGAGGACGCCACTGCCGCGTCCCCATCGACGCAGCCGCCGCGCGATCCATTGAAAGGTGCCGGCTTCGCTGACCAACTCCGTCACCACGGTCATGGCAACGACAAATCCCAGGATGGGCGCCACCCGGTCCACCAGTACCGCCACTTCCTGGAATGGCAGGACGCCCGTGGCCACGGTGATACCGCCAGCCACGAGGAGAATCAGTCCGATGATCGCCAGCCGCATGAGTCGGATTCTAAGCCCGGCGGCTGGGTTTCGGTCCCAGGTTCGTCCGGGCCACGGCTCAGACACCAGCGCGTCACCGGACAGTGCGTCGCCGTGCTGTGCGTCTCCCGACAGCGCGTCACCGTTCCGTAAGCAATGGAGCCCCTGCTCCGGTGACGTGAAGCCTAGCCTTGAGCTATGAACCGATTGCGGAGTTTCATCCGGGCGCACAGGACCCTTGCTGCAACAGCCGGAATGCTGATCCTGTCGGCGGTGGTGGTGGGAGCTGCACTCTTCCAGCCGTGGCGGCTGTTCACCAGCAGCAGCGTCAATGAGGCCCTGCCGGCGTTGGGGACGTCCACCGGGCAACCCTCGTCCGGCGGGACGGCGGGCCCGCCGTCCCGCCAGGCCGCGCCCAGCCAGGCGCCACCCAGCCAGGCACCACCCAGCCAGGCACCACCCAGCGGCCCCGCTGTGGTGGGCGGCGGTACTTTCCAATCCCAGGAGCATGAAACCACCGGCACGGCGCAGCTGTTGATGCTCCCCGACGGCAGCCATGTGCTCCGCCTCGAGAATTTGGCAAGCAGTGACGGACCTGACGTCAAGGTTTGGCTCAGCAGCCAGGAGGCCGGCGGCGACTGGTTCAAATACCGCTCGGGTCGCTATGTGGACCTGGGCGCCATCAAGGCCACCCACGGCAACCAAAACTATGTTGTTCCGGCCGGCACTGACATCGCAGGGTTGACGTCCGTAGTGCTTTGGTGTGATCGCTTCAGTGTTGCTTTCGGATCGGCCCCGCTCACCTGACGCGTTGCGGGGCCTGCTCTTCGCGCCAAGGCTCAGCCACAGGACGCAAAGCGGGCCCCACAACGCAGGACACCCTCCAAAGAGGACGTAGGATGTCATCATGACTTCACGCCTCCCCCGTCGCATCGCCCGCGTCCGGCCCGCCCAGGCTGCAACTGTCGCCGGCCAAACCTTTGCCCTTCAGGCTCCTGACGAGCACTTCTTTGTGGCCAACGATGCCTCGGACTTCACCTCCGTGGAAGGCACCCGGTGGACCGTGCTGGAGTCCCCCTTCCCGGCGTCCAGGGCCAATGCCAACAGCCCCGCCAGGGAAGGATGGGAGCTGGGCGCCGTAGTGAACCAGGACGCTTTTACTTTCCTTGCGCCTTCGGTACCTGCGAACGTCTTTGGCATGGCACACAACACCGGGCAGCCGGGCCGAGACCTGCCGCCCCAGGCTTTCCACAAGGCGGCATCGAGCGTGATCGGCCCGGGTGAGGCCATCCAGCTGGATTCCACCGTGGGCCACGTCGACCCGGAAGCGGAACTGACGGTCGTCGTCGGGCGCGCTGCGCGAGGCTTGACGCTGGAAACGGCTCGATCGGCGATTCTCGGCTACACCATCGGCAACGACGTTTCAGCAAGGGACCTGCAAAAGACCGACGAACTCTGGATCAGCGCAAAGAGCCAGGACACGTTTACTCCTGCGGGACCTTGGATGGTCACGGATCTTGACGACTCGAACCTGGAAATCGGGATCGTGCACAACGGCAACGAACTAAAGACCGCCAGTTCTGCTGACCTGGGCTGGAAGGTGGACGAGATCCTGGTCTACCTGAGCTCGTTCATGACCCTTCAGCCCGGCGACCTGGTGCTGACAGGGTTCCCCGCAGAGTGCGCCCGCATCCAACCCGGCGACACCGTGGTGTGCCGGGTTGAAGGAATCGGCGAGCTCCGGAACCCCGTCACCAGCGCTTCCTGGGAGGACCAACCTGCTTGATGTGTCAGGCTTAAGCCATGGAGACAGCTGCGGACGCCACTGAGCTACGGCCGTCTCCCCCACAGAAACCGCCCCGCACACGGCACCGCGGAGTCCTCAAATACCCCGTCGTGCGGCAACTGGCCCGCTTCACCGGAGTCGGAGTGGTATGCACGGCAAGCTCGCTGGCCATTTACGCGTTGTTGCGTCCGTGGATTGACCCGCAACTGGCCAACGCCGTGGCACTGATTGTGACGTCCCTGATGAATACTGCGCTGAACAGACGGCTCACGTTCAAGATCACGGGAAAGCATAAGCGCAGCCGGGACCATCTCAGTGGCGTCATAGTGATTGGCATTGCCTTGGTCATCACGGGCGGCAGCCTGGGTGTCCTGCACCTCATCCGGCCGGAAGCCACAGTCGCCGAAGAATTGTGGACTACTACGTTGTCCGGCTTCGTCGCCACAGCGGTCCGGTTTACCCTGCTGAGGCACTGGATTTTCCGGCGCGCACGGCACGTGTAATCCGCCGTGCCGCTGCAACCGGTCCCAGTGCAGTTATCCCGCTTGCGGGGATGCCAGGTTCCGGACGCGTCCGACGGCGGTTTCCACGGCGTCGGCGGCCTGGTCCAGTTCGGAGCCGGTGACAGTTGAGGTGAAGCTGAAGCGTACGGCCGTCTGGGCCGTTTCAGGCGCGATGCCCAAGGCCACCAAAACGGGTGACGGCGCATCGGATCCCGCAGCGCAGGCCGAGCCACTGGAACACACCACCCCAAGCCGCTCAAGCTCCAGCAACACCGACTCTCCACTGGTACCCGGGAAACAGAAGGACGCCACCGACGGCAGACGCTGCAGCCGGTGGCCGGTGACCACAGCGCCTGCGACACCGGCCCGGATCCGTTCGATGAACTGATCCCTCAAGCCTGAGACTCGAGCGGCCTGTTCCGGTTGCTCAGCGCTGGCCAACGACAAGGCAGTGGACAACGCCACCGCGCCGGCCACGTTCTCCGTCCCCGATCGCCTACCCCGTTCCTGGCCCCCACCGTGCACCAAGGGCTCCACCCGGAGCCGCCCTTTGGTGAACAACACACCGGATCCCTTGGGAGCACCAATTTTGTGCCCGGACATGCTCAATGCATCCACCCCGAGCGCTTTGACGTCCAGGGGCAACCATCCTGCAGCCTGGACGGCATCGGTGTGGAAGGGGACACCGTGGTTCCGCGCCACGGCCGCCAAGGCTGATACTGGCTGGACCGTTCCGATCTCGTTGTTCGCATACATGATGCTGACCAACGCTGTGTCCGGCCGCAACACGGCACTCAGTCCCTCAACGGAGACCATGCCCTCACCGTCCACCGGCAGCACGTCCACGATGAACCCGTGCACCCGCTCCAAGTACCTCGCCGATTCCTCTACGGCGGGATGTTCGATCGCGCTGATGACCACCCTGTTCAGTGACGGATCAGCCAAGCGCCGGGCCAGCGCGATGCCTTTGACGGCCAGGTTGTCTGCCTCAGTGCCTCCGGAGGTGAAGGTCACCTCACCGGCCCGGCAATTGAGGATCTTCGCGACGCCGGCACGCGCCCCGGCGAGCGCCGCTGCTGCCGCTTCACCCAGGGTGTGGTGGCTGGAAGGGTTGCCGAACTCACCGCTCAAGTGAGGCCACATGGCCTCAAGTGCCTCGCGGCGAACTGGAGTAGTGGCGGCGGCGTCGAGGAAGATCATGGCAGTGTCAGGCTGTCTCTAGAACAACGTCGAGGCCGAGATCGAGCGCGCTCACGCTGTGGGTCAGGCCCCCAATGGAGATCACGTCTACCCCGGCAGCGGCAATTTCGGTGACGGTGGAGACATTGACGTTGCCGCTGGCTTCCACCAAGGCCCTGCCGTCCACCTGCTTGACCCCGGCCCGGAGGTCCTCAATGGAGAAGTTGTCCAGCATGATGGTGTCCACGCCGGCCGCCAACACGGGTTCGATCTGCTCTGCGCGATCCACTTCAACTTCAAAGTGCGTGGTGTGGCCCAGCTGGGCTTTGGCAGCAACCAGCAGTTCAGTCAGCTTGGTGGAGTCGCCACCGGTCATGACGGCCAGGTGGTTGTCCTTGGCCAGCACCGCATCGGAGAGGCTGTAGCGGTGGTTCGCTCCCCCACCGCAGCGCACAGCGTAGCGTTCCAGCACCCGCAAGCCCGGTGTGGTCTTTCGGGTGTCCGTGATCCTGGCGCGGGTACCTTCCACGAGCCGGACGAATTCGGCGGTCTTCGTGGCGATGGCGCTCATGCGCTGCACCAGGTTGAGCCCCACGCGTTCTGCGAGCAGAACAGAGCGGGCGCTGCCGCTGACCCGCGCAAGCTGCGTACCGGCGTCGAACGCTTCACCATCGGCGAGCAGCAGCTCCACCTCGGTGTCCGGGTCCACAAGCTTCATGGCATCGCGGAACACGGTACCTCCGCTGAACACGCCGGGTACCCGCGCGTTCAGCACGGCGGTTGCCCGGGCGTCGGCGGGGATCAGCAACTGGGAGGTGATGTCCCCGCTGGGCGAGTCCTCCGCGAATGCCCGCTCCAGGATCTCCCGGACAGGGGCTGCGGGGAGGGTCAGGTTAGTCATGGACGAGGCTCACTTTCCGGCTCATGGTGTAACGCTTGTCAAAATCGTCGACGGCGGCTGGCTCGCTCACGCTGTCACTTTCCCGCACGCTGTCACTGCGGTAATGCGCCCCCAAGGACTCCCGCCGTTCCCGGGCCGCATGCACCAGTAGCTGCGCAGCCAACAGCAGATTGGAGTCCTCATGTTCCCGGACAGCAAAGGAATCAGGGACATTCAAGGGCAGAACCTCACCCTCCCAAGACCCAAGAGTTTCTGCGGCCTCAGCCAACAACTGACCATCACGCAACACGCCGGCCTTGGCTGTCATGAGGCGGCGAAGTGCCTGCCGTGAAAATCCGCTGGAGGAGGCAGGGCGGGCGAGCGGATGCCCGTCCATCGATTCCATTGATTCCAGCGCCGCCGGAGGCTCCGACAGCGCCGTTGTCGCGTGAGGGCCCGAACCGGCCGCCGAGCTTGCGAGGCGATCGCCGGCACGAGGCACGAGCGCAGGCGCCAAGGGGCCTGCGGCGCCGCGGCCCGCGGCCGAGTTAGCACGCTGAGGGACTCCGGCTGGCGACGCGCCCGACGAACCCAAGAACGCTTCAACGGCCCTCCTCCCGAACACGAGGCCTTCGAGCAGGGAATTGCTGGCCAAGCGGTTGGCACCTTGCACCCCGGTACAAGCCACTTCGCCTGCAGCCAAGAGCCCGGGAACAGAGGTGCGGCCGTAGAGGTCGGTCACCACCCCACCCATCCAGTAATGGGCCGCGGGCGCCACGGGGACCAGTTCCCGGGTCCAGTCGACGCCTGCTTGACGGGTCCTCTTGCTCAGGGTGGGGAAGCGCTTGGCCAGGAAACCGCTGCCCCTCTGCTCTTCAATCACGGTGGCGTCGAGGAATACGTGGCCGTTGGGGTCGCCGAGTCTTGCCAAATGCAGGGCGATGCTGCGGGCGACGACGTCCCGGGGTGCGAGTTCGGCGTCCGGATGGTAATCCGGCATGAACCGGTGCCCGTGGGCGTCCACGATGACGGCACCTTCCCCGCGGACGGCCTCGGAGATCAGCAGGGGGTCGTTGTTGCCTTCCACCTCGCGGGCTTCGGCCGGAAGCACCATGCAGGTGGGGTGGAACTGAAAGAACTCAAGATCGGCGACGGCCGCGCCGACGCGCCATGCGAGCGCCAGGCCATCCGCGGTGGCGACGGAGGGATTGGTGGTTTGGGCAAAAAGCTGCCCGGCGCCACCCGTGGCCAGCAGCACGGAGTCGCCGTGGACGCCGAGGTGGCGCCCGTCGTGGAGGAAATTGGCCCCCACCACACGGCCGCCCTGCAGTCCGCCCAACGAGAGCGACGTGACGTGGGCGTGCCCGATGACCTGGATTTTGCCGGCCGCCTGAAAGTCCAGGACGGTGCGGATCAGCGCGGCCGCCACCCCGGCTCCGGTGGCGTCGCCGCCGGCATGGAGAATCCGCGGGGCGGAGTGGGCGGCTTCAAGACCCAAGGCGGGGTCGCCGTCGTCGTCAAGGTCGAACTCGACGCCGAACCGCCCCAGCCCGGCGATGTCCAACCGCGCCTCGGTGCACAACACCCGCACCGCCTCTTCGTTGCAGTGCCCCGCACCGGCGGTGAGGGTGTCGGCAATGTGGGCGGCAACAGTGTCTCCGGGAGCAGGCTCGTCCAGCACGGCCGAGATGCCACCTTGGGCGTAGTAGGTGTTGCTCTCTGCAAGGGCTCCCTTGGTCAGCAACACCACTTCCGCCCCGGCTTCCGCGGCAAGCAGGGCAGAGTACAGTCCTGCGATGCCGCTTCCGACGACGATCAGCCGCTGGCGCGCAGGGCCGCGAGCAAGGCTCTCTGTAGTCATGTGGGGCTCGATTCGGCTAGTCCAATGTGGTGTGCGGGCCGTTAGGCCGGCTTGGCTGCCAGCATGCGCTCCAGCGCAATCTTGGCGTTGTCCTGCACTGATTCGTCCACGGTAATGCGGTTGACCACGCGTCCTTCCACCAGTTCCTCAAGGACCCAGGCAAGGTAGCCCGGGTGGATGCGGTACATGGTGGAGCAGGGGCAGATGACCGGATCCAGGCAGAAGATGGTGTGTTGCGGGTTTTCCGCAGCGAGCCGGTTCACCATGTTGATCTCGGTGCCGATGGCGAATGTGGTGGGTTCCGTGGCAGCTGCGATGGCCTTCTTGATGAAGTCCGTGGATCCGGCGGAGTCCGCTGCGTCCACTACCTCCATGGGGCATTCGGGGTGGACGATCACGTTGACGCCCGGGAAGTCCTGGCGGGCTTTCTCGATCTGGCCCACGTTGAAGCGCTTGTGGACCGAGCAGAAGCCATGCCACAGGATCACCCTGGAGTCGAGCAGCTGCTGTTCGTCATTGCCGCCAAGTTCTTTACGCGGGTTCCACATGGGCATCTGCTCCAACGGGACTCCGAGCGCCTTGGCAGTGTTGCGGCCCAGGTGCTGGTCGGGGAAGAACAGGACGCGCTGACCACGTTCGAAGGCCCATTCAAGGACCACCTTGGCATTGGAGGAGGTGCAAACAATGCCACCGTTGCGGCCACAGAAAGCCTTCAGCGCCGCAGAAGAGTTCATGTAGGTGACAGGGATGACCGGCACGCGGCCTGATGCGTCCGGCTCGGTGCCGAAGATCTCCTCCAGCTGCTCCCAGCATTCCTCCACGGAGTCTTCGTCAGCCATGTCGGCCATGGAGCAACCCGCTGCGAGGTTGGGCAGGATGACGGCTTGCTCAGGCGTGGAGAGGATGTCTGCGGTTTCGGCCATGAAGTGGACGCCGCAGAAGATGATGGCTTCGGCGTCCGGCTTGGTGAGGGCTGCGTTGGCAAGCTGGAAGGAATCGCCGACGAAGTCTGCGTACTGGATGACCTCATCGCGCTGGTAGAAGTGGCCCAGGATGACGGCACGGTCCCCGAGTGTTGCCTTGGCGGCCCGAATGCGGGAGTCCAGTTCGGCGTCGGACGCTTTTTTGTACTCCTCCGGCAACTGGCCTTGACGCGGCGTGGCCTGGGGGGCGACGTCACTGCTCGAGGCACCGGGCCCGTACGCGGGCTCACCGGCGAGGGCTTCGGCAAGGTCGTACTCCCATGGGCCCCTGGCCAAGGCCGGGCTGCACGTGGACCCTGCACGGGAAAGGCCCTTCTCGGCTTCCTCGCGAGTGATCAGCTGGACGGCAGTGTTGACGCTGCTCATGGTGTACTCCTGTTATCTGGCCCGAGGCCGGGCGTGCCGGTGAAGCGGTAGAGGCGTGGTGGACGGTGTTTCCCGCCTTGGAGGTATTCACCGGTTTCTTCGATTTCCGGTGTTGCCTTGACGTGTCGGCGGAAGTTTGCGGGATCGAGCTGGCGGTCCAGGACGGCCTCATAGACTTCGCGAACCTGGGCGAGGGTGAAGAATTCGCCCAGCAGGTGGTAGGCGATGGACCCGTAGGCCATCTTGTTGCGCAGCCGCCATAAGGCGTAGTCCACGATTGCGTTGTGATCGAAGGCGAGTTCACCGAGCCGGTCGGCCCGGAACCACCGCACGTTCTCCGACTCGTCGGCCAGGGCAGCTTCGGTAGGTTGCACCAAAGCCCAGTACACAATCGAAACCACCCGCTGGGTGGGCGACCTGTGAAGGCCACCGAAAGCGTAGAGCTGTTCGAGGTAGTGCGGCGTCAGCCCGGTGGTCTCACGGAGGTTTCGCGAGGCCGCGTCCTGAAGGGATTCGTCATGGGCCAACGGCCCGCCCGGAAGGGCCCACATGTCCTTGTAGGGTTCCCGGATGCGTCGGACCAGCGGCAGCCACAGCGTAGGGCGGCCGGACTTCTCGCTGGGGCGGAGGGCGAAAATGACCGTTGAAATAGCCAACGACGGCGGCGCAAGCCGCCTTTCGGCGACGTTCGCTGAGTTGGTGTTCACGGCGTTCACCTCGCTTCGTCGCCGCCTGGAGCACTCCATCTGTGACTGGAGAACTAGTTAAAGTCATGTTGACTAGAACTAATGGTACGGCTCAACGGGCGCCTGGCAAAATGCCTTACGTCACACTGCTTTCGCAGCGGCCTCCATCAAGGGCAGGGTGCGGCCCTGGATGTGACTGTTGAGGACGATCACCGAAGAGCAGCGGACCACCGACTTTGTGGCGATCATGGCATCAAGGACGCGCTGCATGTCCGGGTTGGAACGTGCCGCGATCCGCACCATGAGGTCCGAGTTCCCCGTGACGGTATGGACCTCGATGATTTCCGGAATAGCGCCCAGGCTCTCGATGATGGCGTCATGGCCGATCTCCTGCGTGATGGTGACGGAGCAGAACGCCACTACCGGGAAGCCGAAATTGGCGGGATCCGGCTGGGGAACCCAGGAACCGATGACCCCATTGTCAATCATCCGGTCGATCCTGGACTGCACAGTGGCCCTGGCGACCCGGAGCACACGCGAGGCCTCCAGGACGGAGGATCGCGGTGAATCAGTGAAGAAACGTACAATTTTTGCATCAAGCGCATCGACCAGCATCAAAGTTCCTGTCCCCGGGGATCCGTACCCATCACATCGCAACAGCAAAAAGTGATGTATCTTACAAACTGCGAGAATTATTCCACGGCTCTTGCTGCGTCGTCGACGCCCGCGTGCCAAGCCCATGAGGCCCACACGCCAAACCAGCATGTAATCCATAGAAGGTAGACACGTATGACAACGAAGTCCATCGCGGCTCCTGCCCCAACATCCGGCCTCGGCCATTCGCTCAAACCTCGCCAGCTCACCATGATGGGGCTCGGCAGCGCGATCGGCGCAGGCCTCTTCCTCGGCTCAGGCGCAGGCGTCCAAGCCGCAGGTCCGGCCGTGCTCATCTCCTACCTCGTCGCCGGCACGCTGATCATCCTGGTCATGTGGGCCCTCGGCGAGATGGCAGCCGCCAACCCCAACAGCGGCGCATTCTCCGTGTACGCGGAAAAGGCCATGGGCAAGACCGCCGGCGGAACCATCGGCTGGCTGTGGTGGCTCCAATTGGTAGTGGTCATTGCCGCCGAAGCCATCGGCGCGGCCGGACTGCTGTTCTCCATCTGGCCCGTCATTCCCGTGTGGGTGCTTGCGCTGGTCTTCATGGTGGTCTTCACAGGCATCAACCTTGTAGGCGTCCGCAACTTCGGCGAGTTCGAGTTCTGGTTCGCCATCCTCAAGGTGGCCGCAATCGTCGTCTTCCTGCTCATCGGTGCAGCGCTCCTCTTCGGCTGGCTGCCGAACGTCCCCTCCCCCGGCTTCTCGGCCTTCGGGGACTTCGCCCCCAACGGCATCGGCGGCATTGCCGCCGCTTTGTTCGTCGTGATCTTCGCCTTCGGCGGGACGGAAATTGTCAGCGTTGCCGCCGCTGAAACCGAGAACCCCGCGCATAGCGTGGGCAAAGCCATCCGCACCGTGGTGTGGCGCATCCTGGTGTTCTACATCGGCTCGGTGTTTGTCATCGCAGCTGTCCTCCCGGTCGGTTCGGACGGCCTGAAGTCTCCGTTCGCCGGAGTCCTGGATGTGGCCGGCATCCCGGGCGCCGGCGCTGCCATCACCCTGGTGGCCGTCGTCGCCCTGCTCTCTGCACTGAACGCCAACCTGTACGGCGCTTCCCGGATGATTTTCTCCCTCTCCGAACGCGGGGAAGCTCCCCGCTTCCTGTCCCGCCTGAGCGCTTCCAAGGTTCCGGTCGCCGCCGTCGGAATTTCGGTCGCTTTCGGCTTCATCGCCACCGTCCTGGAACTGCTGTTCCCCGAAAAGATCCTGCCCGCACTGCTGAACCTCGTGGGTTCCACCTGTCTGGTGGTCTGGGGTACCGCCCTGGTATCGCAGTTCATCCTGCGCCGCAGGGCTGACAGGGAAGGCACAGAACTGCCGCTGCGCATGAAGGGCTTCCCCGTCCTCACCATCGTTGGCCTCATCCTCCTGGGCCTCATCCTGGTGGTGGGCTTCGCCAACCCGGAAAGTGCCGGACAACTGATCGGAACGTTCATCCTGATCCTGGTCATCGCCGCCGGCTGCTTCATCAACGCCAAGTCCAAGGCCGCCAAGCAGTCCACACCCGTGGAGTAAACCGACTGCTCACCACCATCAAGAAGCCCTGCACAGTTTGTACTGTGTGGGGCTTCTTTATGCACCCAAATTGTACAAAATGTTTCCTTTCAACTGTGCTGATTGCGCACAGCCCTACTGGGTGACTAGGGTCACAGCCATGACGACCAAACCTGTCCTGGCCGCCGTCGATGACGACGCGGCCCCGCTCACCCACCATCAACTTCGTGAGCTGTACACCCTGATGGCAGCCGTTCGGCACCTGGACACCTCAGCCGTGGCCTGGCAGCGGCAAGGCATCATCCCGGGGTATGCCCCGGAGCTTGGCCAGGAGGCCGCCCAGGTAGGCAGCGGCTACGCCGTGGACCGGAACCGCGATTTCGTGTTTCCCACCTACCGTGAAATGGGCGTAGCCCGGGCCATGGGCTTGGACATGGTGGGTTACATGTCCACTCACAAAGCAACGTGGCACGGCGGCATGTACAACCCTTTGGAATCCAGGTTCGCCCCCATCCAGGCTGTGGTGGCAGGCTCCGTCCTGCATGCTGTGGGCTGGGCCCACGGCCAAACCCTCTCCGGCAAGGCCCCGGGTGACATGGGCGTGGCCATGACGTACTTCGGCGACGGTGCTTCCTCCCAAGGTGACGTCCACGAAGCCATGAACTTCGCCGCCGTCATGAAGGCCCCCGTGGTGTTTTTCATCCAGAACAACGGCTGGGCCATCTCAGTCCCCACCGAACGCCAGGTGGCCGGCGGTTCCGTCGCGGCGCGAGCGGCCGGTTACGGCATCCCGTCCCTGCAGGTGGACGGCAACGACGTCGTGGCTGTCTTCGAAGCGACCCGTTCTGCCTTCGCGCACTGCAGGGCGGGAAACGGCCCCGTGGTGATTGAAGCGATGACCTACCGCCGCGGCCCTCATTCCACCGCTGACGACCCCGGTCGATACCGCACGCTGGACGAGGAACGCCTGGACGCCGGCGAGGATCCGCTGGAGCGCTTCAAGCAGCGGCTGCTCACAGACGGCGTGGCAGACGACGCCTTCTTTGCAGAAGCACAGCGCCTGGCGGTAGAGGAAGAAGAAACCGTCCGTGCGGGCATAGCGGACCTTGGCCCGCGGCCAGGCTCTGAAATGTTCAGCCTGGTCTTCCAGGAACCAACGCCCGCCCTTCAATCCCAGGCCACCGCGTGGCGCGAGGAGTCCGAACATGTCTGAGACCATCACTGCCCTGCCTGGTAACGAGACTGCCGCCGCAGGCGTTCAACAGCTGTCCATGCAGCAGGCACTCAACCGTGCGCTCGACGAGATTCTGGCCGGGAACCCCAAGTCCGTCATTTTTGGCGAGGACTGCGGCCGGTTGGGTGGCGTCTTCCGCATCACCGATGGGCTGCAGGCCAAGCATGGCGAAGACCGCGTCTTCGACACCCCGCTGGCCGAGTCCGGCATTCTGGGCATGTCCGTGGGCCTCGCCATGGCGGGCTTCCACCCCATCCCCGAGGTCCAGTTCGATGGCTTCGCCTACCCTGCCATCAACCAGATCGTCTGCCAGATCGCCCGGATGAACTACCGTAGCCGTGGGACCCTGCCGATGCCCATCACGCTGCGCGTCCCCAGCTTCGGTGGCATCCGCGCACCCGAGCACCATGGTGAAAGCCTGGAAGCCCTGTTCGCCCACGTACCCGGCCTCAAAGTGGTGTCCCCGTCCACCCCGCACGACGCATACCACCTGCTCAAATATGCTGCCACGCGCCCGGACCCGGTGATCTTCATGGAGCCGAAATCCCGTTACTGGCAAAAAGGACCCGTGGACGTCACCAACGCCACCCCAGGCGCAGCAGCGCACGAGGACGAGCCCACCCGCGACGGCGGCCTCACCGGCTCCCGCGTGGCCAGGGAGGGCCGGCACCTGACCCTCGTGGCGTGGGGTGCCATGGTTTCCCGTTGCCTGCAGGTCGCTGAACTGGCGGCCGAGGATGGCATCGACATCGAGGTCCTTGACCTGCGCTGGCTGAAACCGATTGATGCCGAAGCCTTGGCGAGGTCCGTGGGAAAGACGCGGCGCGCCGTCGTCGTTCATGAAGCGCCGCTGACCTCAGGCTTGGGCGCAGAGGTGGCCCAACTGATCACGCAGCGCTGTTTCGCAACCCTCAAGGCGCCGGTGGAGCGTGTCACCGGCTTCGACGTTCCCTATCCCTCCGGTGACCTGGAGGACGAATACATCCCCAACATCGACCGCATCCTCTTTGGGATCCAACGCGTACTGGAGTACCGCCGTGGCTGAAATTTCCTTCCCGCTTCCCGATCTCGGTGAGGGCCTCATTGAGGCAACCGTGCTGGAGTGGTTGGTGGAACCCGGCCAGCAGGTGGAACGCAACCAGCCGATCGTAGAGCTGGAAACCACCAAGTCAGCGCTCGAATTGCCCAGCCCGCAGGCGGGTAAAGTGGTGCGTATTCACGGGGCGCCCGGTGACACCGTCAACGTTGGCGAGCCGCTGATCGTGTTCGAGGTTCCGGATGACACCGCCGGGATCGTGGGCACTGTTCCGAAGGACGAAGCACCCAAGCGCCGGGTCCGCCTGAGCGCCGTACTCGATGAGGACTGACACCATGACCGGCAGGCACACAGTGGAACAGCACAGGCACACAGTGGAGGGCACCGATCCCGGACTGTTCGTCCAAGTGCATGAACCCACCACTGATGCAGGCCTGCGTCCGGTCCTGTTGATCCACGGGTTCTCCTCTTCCAGCAAGCTGAACTGGTCGGACAGCGGCTGGATCAGCACCCTTCAGGACGCCGGACGCCGCGTCATCACCGTGGACCTGCCCGGCCATGGCCGGAGCCACTCCCCTGAGGACTTGGACTCGTACACGCCCAGCCGCATCCGCGCCGACCTCCTTCAGATAGTGACCGACGCCGGAGCCCGGCCCCTGCGCGACGGTGACCCTTCCACGGGACTCGACGTCGTGGGCTACTCGCTCGGTTCCAGGCTGGCTTGGGAATTTGGCGCTACGCAGCCGGACCTGGTGCATCGCATGGTCTTGGGCGGACCGGGTTCGGCAGATCCGCTGGCAGCCTTCGACCTCGTGGCCGCCCAGCGGCACCTGGCCGACGGCACGCCCGTGGAGGACGCGTCCACCGCGGGACTGCTGAAGATGGCACAGATGCTCCCCAGCAACAACTTGTTCGCCATGTTGTCCCTCATCGAGGCCATCAAGGGAGAACCTTTCGATCCCGCCGAGGCTGCTCCGCACATGCCCTTGTTGCTGGTTGCAGGCGAGAAGGACGAACGGGCAGCGACCATGCCGGAACTCGCCGCCATTGCAGGCAAGCGGGGCGGGTTGGTGGAAACCTTGGTGATTCCCGGGCGTACCCACACCAACGTCATCACCAGCCGGGCCTTCAAGGAAGCTGCCCTCGAATTCCTGGGCGTGTAGCCGGCGACACGCAACGGCTGGCCCGGCTGACGGTGATCAGCGGGCCAGCCGTTGCGCGTTAAGGCTTATGCGCTCCAGCACGCTCAACGCCATGGCGTACTCGTCAATGCCAATCCCCATGGACAGGTCCTGCCGCGCTGCTTCCACCAGCCGCTGGGCTTCGTGATATTTCTCCCGTCCGCGGTCACTGAGGACCAGCCGGTCATCGACCATGGTGATCAGCCCCCGGCCAACCAGTGCCGCGAGTTCCCTCTCCCGCATCCGGATATCGTTACCCCACAACGGATGCAGGGATTCCTCCAGTTGGTCCGGAAGCATGGCACCCTCGGACAGGACAGTGAGGGTGTGCCATTGACGGCGGCTGAGCTTGATCCTGGCCAGGATGCTGTCCAGTTGGGCTTCCAGCGCGGCGTCCAGCCTCTTGATCCAATATCCGATGGGCTTGTTCACAAGCCCATGCTTTCAGCGGAGAGGCTGCCGGGCAAGGTCTGGACGGTAGGCTTGGAACTGCAAAGAATTTCGTGGAAGTGGAGCAGATGGGCATGCGTTTCAAGGACCGTGCGGAAGCCGGTCGACGCCTGGCTGAAGCCCTCCCCCAACTGAGGGAACAGCCGGACACCATCGTGTTGGGCCTTGCCCGCGGTGGAGTTCCCGTGGCCGCTGCAGCAGCAGCAGAGCTGTACCTGCCCTTCGGCGCTGTCCTGGTACGCAAGCTCGGCATCCCCGGCCGCGACGAGACCGCCTTCGGTGCCCTGGCCTGGTCGCAGGGGGATGTCCTCCGTATCGTCAACAAACCGTTGAGGGAACTCATCCTCGCCCACGGCATCTCCCAGTCCGCGCTCGATGCTGTGGAAGCCCATGAGCGCTCCGAGCTTCTCCGCCGCGCGAACGAGTACCCCGGCACCGGCCATGACCTTAGCGGGAAGACTGTGGTGCTGGCCGATGACGGGCTCGCCACCGGTGCCACCATGCGGGCGGCTGTGGAAGCGGTTCGTTCTGCCGGGGCACGCACCGTCATAGCCGCGGTGCCGGTTGCCTCACTGGAAGCCTCGACGTCGTTGGCGCGGGTGTGCGATGCAGTGATGGTCCTTCACACACCCGGGAAATTCCACGCTGTCGGCGCTTTCTACGAGCGATTTGAGCAACTGTCCGACAACGACGTCGTAAACCAACTCGAAGGTGCCGGTGCCGGCGGGCAGAAGTAGCCGGCGTCGTTCCCATGTAAAAGGCGGGTGCGGCCCCTGAGGACCGCACCCGCCTTTTCTTTGGTGCAGCTTTAGTGGTGAACGCTGTAACCCAGCGGCCGGCCACGGGTCTCCTTGGCGAGGATCACGCCAATGGCAGAGATGACGCACAGAACCATGATGTAGATGCCCACCGACC
This sequence comes from Paenarthrobacter sp. NPDC091669, assembly GCF_044756725.1. NCBI lineage: Bacteria > Bacillati > Actinomycetota > Actinomycetes > Micrococcales > Micrococcaceae > Paenarthrobacter > Paenarthrobacter sp. NPDC091669. The sequence goes on along the minus strand of NZ_JBIVTK010000005.1, from coordinate 281,675 downwards.
CGGACCACTTGGTGGTGTCCAGGAGTGCCTGGGCGATGAGTGGCGCGAAGGCACCGCCCAGGATGGCACCCAGGGCGTATCCAATGGAGATTCCGGAGTAGCGGACCTGGGCCGGGAACATTTCCGCGTACATGGCGGACATGGGACCGTAGGACAGTCCCAAGCCGATGGTCAGGACGAACAAAGCGGTTCCGTAGAGCACGATGTCTTTGGAATCAATCAGCACGAACATCGGGATCATCCAGGCAAAGACCAAGCCGTAACCGATCAGGAACGTCTTGACGCGTCCTATCTTGTCCGACAACCAACCGCCCACCATGGTGAAGATGAGCCAGCCGAAGGAGGCGATGGTGGTGGCTAGCAGGACCTGCGGGGTGGGCATCTTCAACGTACGCGTGGCGTAGGAGATGAAGAAGGCGATCAGCAGGTACCCGGCGGCATTGTTGGCGATGAAGATCAACGCTGCAAGGAGAACTTCCTTCTTGTTCTTGCGGAAGAGTTCACCCAAGGGCGCCTTGCTTTCGGCCTTGCGCTGGGCAATTTCCTTGAAGACGGGGCTTTCACCCACAGCCCGTCGGATGAGGTAGCCCACCACAATCAGGACCACCGACAACAGGAATGGCACGCGCCATCCCCATGAGGCGAAATCTTCCTTGGACATTCCCGACTGGAGCAGGAACAACAGGCCGGTAGCCAGGATCATGCCGATCGGAACACCGATCTGCGGGTAGGCGCCGAAGAGCCCGCGCTTCTTGAGCGGCGCATGCTCCACAGCCATGAGTGCCGCACCGCCCCACTCACCACCGGCGGAGAACCCTTGGACTACGCGCAAGGTAATCAGCAGGATGGGAGCCCAGACGCCGATGGTTGCGTAGGTGGGCAGCATACCGATCAGCGCAGTAGCTGCACCCATCATGACCAGCGTCATGACCAGGACGGCCTTGCGGCCCATCCTGTCGCCGAGGTGGCCGGCAACGAAGGCCCCCAAGGGACGGAAGAGGAAGCTGATGCCGATGGTGGCGAAGGACAAAAGCTGGGCGACTCCCGGGTTGGACTTTTCCAAAGGAGAGAGGAACAGCGGCGCCAGCAGCGTCGCCGTGAGCTGGGCGAAGATGAAGAAGTCGTACCACTCAATAGTGGTGCCAACCAGTGTCCCGGCCAGAACCCGGCGCTCTTCGCGCTTGCTGCTGGGTCCTGACGGAGAGTCGACAGTGGAAGTTGCGGTCATTGGAACTCCATGGGGTGAGAGTGACTGGTCGGCGTTTGACTTGCATTAACCGACAGAACGGTCAGTTAGGAAAGAATACTACAATCTGTGACCCAAAGCACAGCCCCCTGGAAGTTCGCTCCAACATAGGATGGTTCGCATGAATCCCCGCAGCGATGTCCACCCTCCAACGGAAGCGGCGATACCAGCTCCGCCGTCTCAAACCCTGTCCCGGGGAATCCGTGCCCTGGAGATCCTCGCTGCGGCAGACAGGCCACTCAGCATTGCCGAACTCACCCAAGCACTGGGCGTTCACCGCTCCGTGGCCTATCGGATCCTCCGGACACTGGAAGACCATTCCCTGCTGGTGCGCGACGACTCAGGACGGGTGCAGCCCGGACCCGGATTGGCCGTCCTGGCCAGCGGCGTCTCACGGAACCTTCAAACCGCGGCACTGCCCGAACTGACCCAACTCGCCAACACCTTTCACATGACAGCCTTCGTGGCGGTATGGGACCACCAGGAATGCGTCACCTTGGTCACCGTTGAGCCACGACACTCAGGCGCTGCCCTCGCCCAACACCCCGGAAGCCGCCACCCGGTCAGCACAGGAGCTCCCGGAATAGCCATCCAATCCACCATGACCGAGGAACACTGGCAGCAGGTGGGCTCAGGCAACCCCTACCGCCCAGAAGCACACGAGGCCCGACACCTCGGCTACGCCACCAGCCATGACGAGGTCATCGCCGGCCTGTCATCCATCGCCGCCCCCATCCAGGTTCCCGGAGGACGGCCGGCTGCGATCGCCGTCGTCTACATCCGAGCGGATCAGGACGCCGACGCGGTCGGCAAAGCGCTCGCAGCCAGTGCTGCCCGGATCGAAAGCCAATTGGCCTGAACGTCCCTTCGGCTGAACCTTTCTTTGCAGGTCAAGTGACGTGCCCCACAGCACAAGACGAGGGCCGCGACGAAGCGAATACTCGAATGAAGGACCGGACACGCCGTCCGGTCCTTCATTCGAGCCCGAGAAGGAACCCATGAGCCTGAATCTCCTCGACACCTCCAACTGGCTGCCACTGGACGGACTGGCCCCCGGCTTCGACGCCTACAAGGCGCCCACAGTGCAAGACCTGGCAGGAAAACAGTTCTCCCTCCGCAATGACGGCGGTCCCATGACGTTCAGCTTCGACGACGAAGAGGTCCAGTGGGCTGCGGCCGGCCACTCAGGGACCGCCCCCTATGAGGCATTTCCGGTAGCGGAGGACCTGTACTACGCCCAATGGCAGAGCCAGCAAGATCCCGATCTCGCCGTCTCCCTGGTCCTGGACCTGCTGCACGGCAGGGCGCTCTACATTGGTGCCGCCCTCGGCAGGGCATCAGCCTCCAGCGTCGCCGTCCACCACGATTTCCGCCCAGGGACGCTCGATGGTCACCACACCACGGGGGCTGCAATTTCAGAAAGCAACGCACTCATCGGCCGCCGCGTTGAATGGGTCTACAGCGAATCCCACGCTTATGAGCACATCTACCTCAGCCCCACCTGGTACACATGGCAGTGCCTGGCAGGACCGGAACGCGGACTGGCAGACACGGACTCCAACACCGTGCTTCAAATCCGCCCCGGAATTTTCGTCTTCACCTGGCGCGAGAAAGTCATACCGTGCGGCTCAGTCACCATCGCTGACCACCGCGATCCCCACGCCATCAGGTCCCACGGCAGCCTCTTCGGGTGGGACGAGGCAGGGACGAAACCCGTGCACTTCACCTTCGGCGCCCACGGACGCCTGATCAGCATCAGCCGGCACAGCCCGGAACTCGACCCTGCTGCGGGGAGATAGCCCACCGGACCAGAACGTCAACGGAAGCCCCGGCGGTTCACAAACCGCCGGGGCTTCCGTTCTGTAGTGAGGTGGCTCTCAGTCCTCGGCGCCGTGGCCGATCCGGGCGTACAGTGCCGGCTGCGAGCGCCGCAGACGCAGGCCCCAGATGACACCAACAACTCCTGGCAGCAGCACCAGCATCGGCAGGACAAACGTCACTGCCGTGGACTCGGTCTGTCCCAGCAAGACGTTGAAGTTGGTCATGATGAGCACGAAGACCACGGCCAAGAGTACGAACCCCAGGCCCGGGGCGATCACCCTGACCCACAGGCTTGCCCCGTGCTGCTGCCGGCGGAAGAAGCCGATCACGGCCACCGAGACGACAGTCATCAGCAACACGAGGCCGATTGCACCGCTGTTGGTAAGCCAGGTGAACATGGTCAGGACGGGGTACAGCTCACCCAGTTCGGACCCGGCGCCGGCAATGGCGAAGGCGATGGTGACGACGACGGCAATCACTGTCTGCGCCAGCGAACCGGCGAAGGGCGCCCCGCTTTCTGTCCGCACCTTGGCCAGCGCCGACGGCAGGACACGCTCACGTCCGAGGGAGAAGAAATACCGGGCTACTGCGTTGTGGAAGCTGACGAGTGCTGCAAAGAGGCTGGTCACGAAGAGGATTTGGGCGATGTCGCTGAGCAGTACGCCGCCATGCGCGCCCAGGAAGGCGAAGATCATGTCCGGACCATTGGTGGCGGCCGCCTCAATCACTGCGGACGGCCCCGCTCCTACGGTCATGGCCCAGGCGGACACGGCATAGAACACCGCGATGATTCCCACGGCTGCGAACGTCGCCCTGGCAACGGTTCGCTTGGGGTCCTTGGATTCCTCACCATAGATAGCGGCGGATTCGAAGCCCATGAAGGCTGCGATGCCGAAGGACAGAACTGCTCCGATACCGGGGACGAACAGGCTTTCGGGGCTGAAAGTTGCTGCACTGATGCCTTCGGGGGCCACAGCCAGGCTGATGACGTCATACACAATGACCACCAGGAACTCCAAGGCCACCAAAACGCCCAGCACCTTGGCGGACAGGTCTACCCGGTTTACTCCCAGCCACCCAACAATGGCGATGCAGACCAGCACGGGAATCCACCAAGGAACGCTGACGCCAAGCCGCGCGGACAGGAGCGAGGATACGGTGAAGCCGAACAAGCCGTAGATGCCCACTTGCATCAGGTTGTAGGCCATGAGGGCGATCAGTGATGCTCCCACGCCGGCTGGCCTTGAGATGCCCTGCGCAATGTAAGCGTAGAACGCCCCGGCGTTGGTGACGTAACGGCTCATTGCGGCGTAGCCCACGGCGAACAGTGCCAAAATTCCACCCAGTATCAGGAAGGACAGCGGCACGCCGGTGACGCCGGTGACCGCGAAAGTGGTGGTGACGCCGCCTGCGAGTACGGTCAACGGCGCCGAGGCCGCGATAATCATGAAGGTTACTGCCGGTACGCCGAGCCGCCGCTTGGTGCCTACAGCTCCGGCGGCCCTGCCCTTGACGGGGTTGTCCACGCTCATAGTGTGCTCCTGCCTCGGTGCCGCGGGAGATTGCACGGCACGGTGTCTGTCATTCCGCAATCTTCCACCGCAGGGCCCTTGCGTGACTTGTCTCACACGGCAGGGTGTTTGTCGGTCCACGCATGCACGATCCCGGTCCGGGTCCCCAGTGTAGAATCGTGGGCAAGCTCACGTCCGCACAACCGGCATTCCCGCCCCAGTGGCAGCGGCGCCGCGGGCCATTGAAAGGGAGTTTGATGACCGTCGCGGCCGATACGGGCCCCGCAACCGTGGAAACCATCGTGGCGGAGTCGTTCCAGGAGTGGAGCAAGGCAATCTCCAACTCGTTCGTACCCCTGCTGGCAACGGGTCCCAACAGTTCATCCTTCCAAGGCTCAACCTTCCACGGCATCATGCGTGCCCGCGTGCTGGGGCAGATCTCCGTGGTGGAGATTACCGCCGGACCGCACACTGTCCTGCGCACACCGGAGCTGATTGCAAAGTCCACAGGGCGCTTTTTCAAACTCAGCATCCAGCTCGCTGGATCGGGCCGCCTGGTTCAGGACGAACGTGAGGCCGTGCTGCGCCCCGGCGATCTCTCCATCTACGACACCTCCCGCCCGTATCAACTAACGTTCGACGACGACTTCCGCACCTTGGTGCTGATGTTCCCCCACGTTTTGCTGGACCTGCCGGCCGAGGCCATGGGCCACGTTACTGCCTTGCGTATTCCGGGCGATGAAGGCCTCGGCCAGCTCATCAGCCCCTTCCTGGTGAGACTGGCCGACAACCTCGAAGCCCTTTCGGGCACCAATGGGCTCCGGCTGGTGCACAACGCTTTGGACCTGGTGACCACACTCTTCAATGGCGAGCTGGATCAGCTGATCGAGACAGGCCGGGATCCGCATCTGCTGCTGCTGGGGCGTATTCACGACTACATCGAGGCAAACCTCGGTGATCCCGAACTCTCGCCGGGAACCATTGCCGCTGCCCATTACATATCCACGCGGCACCTGCACGATCTCTTCCAGGAAATCGGCACCACCGTAGCCTCCTCCATCCGGCAACGGCGGCTCGAACGGTGCCGGCGCGACCTGAGGGATCCTGTGCTGACCGACCGCCCCGTCACGGCCATCGCTGCACGGTGGGGGTTCACGGATGCCGCCCATTTCAGCCGCATCTTCCGGGCAGCCTTCGGGAACTCCCCCACCGGCTACCGCAACAGTCACTGACGGCTCGCTGGACCGACAAACGCAACGGCCGTCGTCGAACATTGTGACTAAGCCGACCGAATATCGCTAAGCAGCCGCCGTCGGGGCCGTGCCCTGGTCCGTGAGGGCTGCCATCTCTTCGAGCATGGTTCGCAAAAGCCGCTCTTCCAATCCGGCATAAGCAGGATCGCCCGCGCGGTTGACCAGCTCCCCGGGGTCCTGGCGGTGATCGTACAGTTCGGTCATTCCGGTGCCGAAGTAACGGGTGAGCCTGCCCTCAGCGGTGATGACCGTTCGCATACGGACAGGTCCCGGCAGTCCCTCCAAGCCAAATGGTTGTTCTTCCTCCACCAAGAGCGAGTCCCGATGATGATCGGCGTCCCCCTGGAGAAGGGGCACGAGCGAGCGTCCCTGAATTCCGCGATACCCCTTGGAGCCAGTGAGCTCAAGGAGCGTGGGAGCCAAATCCGCGCTGGAAACCAAGGCCCTGCTTCGCCGCGGCAAGGTCCCGGGGAGGTGCACCACCAAGGGAACATTGGTCACAGCGCGGTAGTGGACAAAATGCTTGAGCATGAGGCCATGATCCCCGAAGAGATCGCCGTGATCGCTGGTGAACACCACAATGGTGTCCTCGGCCAGTCCTTGGCGGTCCAGCTCATCCAGGATCCGGCCGATGTGCTCGTCCATCATGGTGATCAGGCCGTACTGGGCAGCCGCCGCGAATCTGTACTGTTCCTCTGTAGCCGCCCACGTCATGGTGGGGTCCATGTTCGGCTCACCGCGGTGCTCCACCATTTTCCTGACATGGTCCGGCGAGGCAGCGTGGTCCTGGTCGAAGCCGAGCGGGAGTGGCAGGTCCTCCGGGTTGTAAAGGTCTGAATAGCCTGCCGGAGGCGAGAACGGGTGATGGGGGTCCGGGAATGACACAAACATGAAGAACGGCTGGTCCTGGCCGGCAGCATCCTTCAGGTGCTCGATTGCTTTCTCGCTCACATAGCTGGTGGGGTGCAAGTCAGCCGGGATAGCCGTCTGGTACACCTGGTCCCACCCGCCGTACGTGCTGGACGAATTTCCCGGACCTCCCAGTGTTTCGGGATCAACGCCGCGTTCCTTGGCCCAATGCACGTAATGGCCGCCGGGCCGGTCACCATGGCCGATCACAAGGTCCACGTGCTGGTATCCGTAGTAGTCGGCAGGCAGTGCAATGAAACGGGCATCGTGAGCGTCGCGGTTCTCCCACTGATCCCACCCCGGGGCAAAACCCTGACGGCGGGCGTCGCCGACTACGGCATCCAACAACAGGGGGTCCGTGGCCCGGATCTCCTTGGCCTGGTGCGGCTCAAACTCCCAGCCCATGTTTTGGTGGTGCAGCTTCCCTACACCCACCGTGCGGTAACCACCAGCCCCCAAGGATCCGGGAACAGTACGGCTCAGCGGATCAAGGGTAATGCCGTTGCAGCGGGTCCCGTGGGCAGAAGGCCACCTGCCGGTCATCAGGCTGGCCCGGTTGGGCATGCACGTGGGATTGGCCACCGTCGCATTCTCAAAAACGATGCTCTTGGCTGCCAGTGCATCCAGATGTGGCGTCTTGACAGTGGCATTCCCCGCAAAACCCAGGTGGTCGGCCCGGAGCTGGTCCGCAATGATGAACAGGACATTGGGCCGGCGGTCAGCGGCTGTCCGTCGCAGGCCCGTCATGCGGGCCTCTTGATGAGGGACAGCACTTCGGTTCGCTGCCGGGCAAAGTCCGGCAAGGAACGCGTAGTGATTTGATCGCGTGGTGCCGGCAGGTCCACCTCCACCACTTTGAGGACTCGGGCGGGCCGGGAACCGAGGACCACTACGCGGTCCGCGAGATAGACAGCTTCGTCGATGTCGTGGGTGACCACCAAAATAGTCATGTTGAAGTCCTTCCGGATCTTCAAGCACAGGTCCTCCAGGTCAAACCTGGTCTGGGCGTCCACTGAAGCGAAGGGCTCGTCCATGATGAGGATCTCGGGCCGATACGCCAGTGCCCGGGCGATAGCCACGCGTTGCTGCATGCCGCCGGACAGCTGCCAGGGGTACTGGTTGTCAGCGTGGGACAGGCCGACGGCGGCGAGCGCACTGTCGCAGCGCTCCTTCAGTTCCGCTGCGGCCAATTTGAGGTGCCGCAGGGGAAGCACCAGGTTCTTCCGAACGGTGAGCCATGGCATGAGTGAGCGGTTGTAATCCTGGAAAACCAAGGCCATCTCCGGGGGCGGGCCGCTGATGGTTCGCCCGTCAATGGCTGCCCGTCCGCTGCTGGCCGGGTGAAGCCCGGCCAAGCATTTCAGGAGTGTCGTCTTTCCAACTCCTGACGGACCGACGATGCAGACAACCTCGCCGGCATCCACGGTGAAGGTGAGGTCTTCGATGACTGTGTGTGATTTTTCGCCGCTGCCATAAGTCTTGGCGAGATGCGCCACGTCCAGCCGCGGTGTGGTCGCACTGATGCGGGTTTCTGGTTGCTGTGCCATGGTGGACTTTCTGTTTTGGGTGGGAAGAGTCGGGGTCTGCCGGGCGCTCATGCCGCACGCGCCATGCGACGGGAACCGATGTACCAGGACAAAACCTTGCGCTTCAGGAGGCTGAACAGCATGTTGACCAAGAATCCGATAACACCCAGGAGCAGGATGCCGGCCCACATGTCAGCGGTCATGAAGCTCTGCTGCGCCAGCAAGGTCATGGCTCCGATTCCCTGCGAACTGCCCAGCATTTCGCTCGCGATCATCACGATGAAGGCCACCTGAAGACTCACCTGCAATCCGGAGAAGATCTGGGGCATCGCCGCCGGCAGGAGGACGTTGAGCACCCGCTCCTTTCGACTCAGCCGGTAAACCCTGGCTACGTCCATGAGATCGTTGCTGACGCTCCGGATGCCGTCCACGGTGGCGATCATTGTGGGGAACAACGCCGCCAGGGCAATGCTGGTCACCCGCATTTGGGTACCGAAGCCGATGAGGGAGATGAAGATCGGTACCAGCGCCACCGGAGGAATACCGCGGAGGAAATGGATCAACGGATCGATTATCCACCGGACCGGAGGGACCAGCGCAGTGACGAACCCCACCGCGACCCCGGCCACCGCTGCGATGGCGAAGCCCAGGAACAGGTTGCCCAGGCTAAGAAGGACATCGGACTGGAAGTGGGCGAAGAGCCACAACTCCTGGAAACGGATGAGGATGGTTTCCAACGGAGGGAAGAACGGATCAGTGGAGTTGGCGGAAAGGAACCACCACGCTGCCAACAACAGCACCGGCGCGCCTGCGCCGATCACCCAATTTCTTAATGCGACGTTTCTCATCAGGGCACCATTTCCCGGTAGGACTCATGCCAGTGCAGGACCCGGCGCTCGGCAAGCCGGGTAGCACCTTGGAACAACAGACCCAGGAGACCGAGGACAATCACCAATCCGTAAAGACTGGCGTAGTCACCTGCCGCTTGTGCCTGGTAAATGCTTTGGCCCAGGCCCGGGCCACCACCCAAAAGGCCTGCCACCACTGTGACCACCAGGGCGGCAGGAGCTGCCACCCGCATGGCCGTTCCGATGTAGGGCATGGCACTGGGCAACACCACCCGCGCCAGAATTTCTCCCTCACCCATGCCGTAGGACCGGGCAGTGTCCTTTGCCACGGGATCGGTCCCCTGAACACCATCTACGGTCTGCATGACGATGGGGAGCAAGCACCCGAAGACCACCAGGAACAGCGCCATCTCAGCTGTCGGACCAAGCACCAGCACCGCGAGGGGAAGGATAACGATCGGCGGGACCGGCTTCAGGAATTCCAACACAGCCAAGGTGGCGTATCGGACCGATTCGAAGCTGCCTATCAGCAACCCAAGAACCACTCCCGCCAAAGCTGCTACGGCCAAGGCGAGTACCGCGATGCCAATGGTGGCGCCCAGGGCGGACCAGAACGTGCCGGTACCCAGAATGGTCGCGAGCGTTGTCAACACGGTAGTGGCCGACGGCAGGGCGTTTCCTGCAACGTTGGCCGCGGCGAGAACCTGCCAGATGACCAGGGCTCCGGCGATGCCCAGTGCACTGAATGCAGAGGGGCGGATGGATGCTTTCATGATGAATCTCCCATGTCGCTTCCGGCCTACTTCCCGAAAATAACGTCAGCCGGAAGCTTCACAGGTGCGCTCAGGAAGCCAAGCTCGGCCAGGTTCTTGTTGGCGCGCTCGATGTCTTCAAGGCGCACCTCTTCGGGCCAGTAGTTCACGGCACCGGATTTAACCACCTCCAGTGGAGTCTTGGTGATCTCGGCACTGAGCTGCTGTGCTTCATCGATGTTGCCGTTTGCGTAGGCATTGGCCTTGTAGATGGCAGCTTGGAAACCTTCCATCGCCTTTTCCTTGGACTTCACAGTGTTCGCCCCCGCTACCCAGAGGCCAATCGCGCCCTGTTCAAAGAACTCGACGCCGGGCGAGGCCAGGAGCCTGTTGCCCTCCGAGGCGGCCTTGGAGGTGAACGGGGCAACGAGCGAGGCGGCGTCGACACGTCCGGAATTGAGTGATTGGAGTGCCGAGGACGGATCGAGGACCATCCAGTTCACTTTGGCGGGATCGCCGCCGTCGTCCTTGACGAGTTTGCTGACCGTGACCTCCAACTGTGCTTTACGCGCGGGGACGCTGACGCTCTTTCCTTCCAGGTCCTTGGGCCTGTTGATGTCCGAGGCCTGCTGCACCAGGAGTCCTGTGTCATCCACGCGGTTGAGGTCCGCCCCTTCGCTGGCACCGTCCTTGTAGCCGTCGGCTGCGGCGATGATCTTGAGCGGCACGTTCTGGCTCAGTGCATTCAAGAGCGGGATGGAGGGAGTGTAGGTGAGATCAATCTGACCGCTCTGGGCAGCTGCAATGCCGGCCGGTGGGTTGGCAATGACAGAAATCTCGACGTTGAGACCCTGTTCCTTGAAGTAGCCTTTGTCAGCTGCAAGGCGGATACCGGCGTCCGAACCGATGCCGATGGTACCCACCTTCAACGTGGTGGTCCCGTCTGCAGCCGGGGCGGCGGCCGGGCCCGGGCCTCCACCGCAGGCGGCCAACGACATGGACAAAACTGCGGCCAGGGCCAAGGGAATAGTGCGTCGTCGCATGGTGCTCCTTGAATCACGAATGGTTGAAAGGGAGTGGTCTAACTGATGGTTTGGTGAACTAGGTTGCTTGGTGGACAATGCGGCCGCCACTCAGGGTGAGCCTGACCTCTGTGTCGAGGAGCATTTCAATGTCCTCGTCCACCGGCCAGGGCTTGGACAGCAAGCACAAATCTGCTGTCATTCCAGGCGTCAAAGCACCCTTGAAATGCTCCGCGTGGTCCTGCCAGGCAGCGTTGGCGGTCATGGCAGCCAACGACTCCAAGCCGGTAATCCGCTCCGGGTCCCGCGGATTGCCTGGCTGGGAACGAGTGGCCCGGCAGACGGCTGCCACCACGGTGCGCCGCCAATCGGTACTGGTGACCGGAGCATCCGAGGCAAGGTTGAAATGAACTCCGGCTCCCGATGCTGACTGCAGGGGCTGATGCCGGGCGAAGCGATCCTCACCGAGGACCTGTCGCATGATGTCACCGGCCTCTTGGCGGATGAGGGGGTTGGTGCTGTAGCCAATGCCGTGGGTAGCCATGGTGTGAAGTGTCCCGGGATCACCGAAGGCGCCATGGATGATGTAGTGACGGTTCCCTGATGTCGTCGGACGTGCTGCGGGACCGTCGGCTGCTGCGATGATCGCCTCAACAGCGGCGACGGTGGCTGCGTCCCCCGTGGCGTGGACCCCTGCTTGCAACCCGGCGTCATTGATCAGCCCCAGTATTTTGTGCAGTTCCGCAACCCGCTCGCCGTCGGTAGCCCCTTGGACCACCAAACTTCCGTGCGTACACGACTTGCCATAAGGCTCACTCATCCACGCGGTGCCGCTGCGGGGAATTCCGTCCGCGAAGACCTTGACGCCCGCGATCCGCAACTGCGCCGGATCGATGCCGCGGTGACGGTACGCATCGGCCAAGCCGCTGCGCAGGCCTGCCTCAACCGCATGCGCATTGACTCCCCCGGTTCCCGCAAAGAGCATCAGGACGTTGATTCTCAAGGTCAGTTCATTCGCCGCGGCGAGGTCGCCCAGCAACTCCAGTGCCGCCGTCGAACCGGCACCGTCCATAAGTCCTGCGCTCGCCGGCCCCAGGCCCGGATCCGTGAGCGAAGTGATACCCAGCGAGTGCAATTGCTCCTGCAATGCCAGCAGAGCCGGCCGCATGGTGGAGGCCGGCACGGGCGGCATTGATCGCGAGAGAAGTTCCATGGCACCGTCCTGGAGCAGGCCCGTAGGACTGCCATCCGCCGCCCTCACGATCACCCCGCCGTCAATATCCGGCGTGTCGGTAGTGATACCAGCCCTTCTCAGCGCCTCACGGTTGGCCAGCAACTGATGCCCTGTGCTGTCGAACGCCACAACGGGCGTGTCGGGCCGTGATTCGAGCAGGACACCCTCTGCCGGACCAAGAAGTGCCTCATCCCAGCCATGGGCCCGCACCCAGCCGTCTTCCCCCGCCAGTGCTTCCCCAACGACATCGACGACGGCCGCCCAGTCCGGCGCCACCGCCGGCTCCAGGCGCACATATCCAAAAGCCGCCATGGCCGCCGATATGAAATGCAAGTGGGCATCGTTGATGCCCGGAATGACAGCCCCACCTGCTGCATCGATAACGTGCGTGTCAGGGCCAATCGATTGGCTTACGTCGTGGTGGCCCAGCGCTGCAATGCGGCCGCCCTTGACGGCCACGGCGTCACTCACGCGCTGTGGTTCCGCCGCGTCCATGGTGTGGACCGTGGCATTCACGATCACCAAATCAGCGAAATCTTCCATCAATTCTCCTCAAGTCACCGCATCCAAATGTGATGCAGACAACGTTCCTGAAAGAAGTATGTCGCTTGACTGGGTCACTTGACTAGGTTTTGGCGTAAAATTTCTTTCAGAGGACTTTTCCGCTCCCCGGCACGGCCGAAAGGTTGCCGCGGCGGATAGCGCCTACGATCGATGAGACCACTGGGTTGGTGAACCCGATCACAGGTGACAGAACGAGCTCACCGGTGACTGAAGAAGAGGAAGGTGAATGGATGGCCAGGGTTCCCGCCGAGGAAAGGCGGCTGCAGTTCGTCGAAGCAGCAGCAAGGGTGATCGCACAGGATGGCCTCGCCTCCGCGACGACACGACGGATTGCCAGCGAAGCCGAAGCCCCGCTTGCCGCACTCCACTACTGTTTCCGGAACAAGGATGAACTCCTTGAGGAGGTGTACAACTTCCTCAGCCGGGACTACGCCAAGGCCCTGGAGCCAGTGACCGATCCCGGCATGGGACTGCGCCACATGGTGGGCGCCCACGCCAGGCGCATCTGGAGCCGCATGCTGGAAAATCCCCACGAGCAAGTCACCACGTTCGAACTGCTGCTACGCCGGTTCCGGGTCGAAGCAGAAGACCAGCCTCAGGCCTTGCTCATGAACCGATCAATGTACGACGGCTGGGTCAGCTCAACCCTGGAGTTGTTCCGTGGAGCTGCTGAAGCAGCCGGCGAACCCGTCCCCGCCAATCTGGAGGACATCACGCGCTTGTTCATTTCGGGAATTGACGGCATCAGCATGCAGCATTTGGCCGACCCGGACGACGAACGGTCCGTGCGATTGGTTCAACTCATGGCAAAGTCACTCGCCGGAGCGCTCGACTACGACTGAGGCCGGCGCTTCATCACCAGGGACGTCACGACACCCAGCAGCAGCAGGCCAGCCGCGGCTGCCATGGAAACCACGAAGGCCGCACCCGGCCCCTGCGTCTCGGCCAGTTGCCCGGCCAGGTACGCGCCCAGCGCCGTACCCGCGACGATTCCGCTGGCGAGCGCTGTCATGACCGTCGCCATGCGGCCGGCCGGTGCCACGACGCCGCCAATGCTGAAGACGGTGACCATCACAGGCCCCACCGGAATACCCAAAATCAGCAAGACAAAGACCATCGGCCAAATACCGCCAGGCAAGAGCAGCAAAAGCGAAAAGGCCGACATCGCCAGGGCAGCCGCAACCCACCGCGAGGCCAGGCTGAACCGCTGCGGCCAGAACGCGACCGACAACGCCGCCACCGCAGAGCTCAAGCCCATCACCGCGTAGAGGATTCCCGCGATTTCGGCGGTGGCGTACTGGGCAGAGAAAGCACTCAACGCATTTTGCGTCGCCCCAAAGAAGGTGCCCATGCAGACCATTGCCAGTACAGGTACGGCAACCACGGCGCCGGCCCAACGGTTGCGGCGCGGACCAGCCTGCGGGGACTGTTCCTCGGAAAGCACGACGCCGGAAGCCGGCTTACGGGGTGCCGGAACCACGGCATGCTGGCTGGGGTGGACGGCGAAAGCCGGCACCAAGGTGATGGTCATGACCGCAGCCAGGGCGAGCGGCAACCACGGGGCCACCATGCTGGCCAGGACACCCACCAGCGCCGGGCCAAGGACGAAGGTGACCTCGTCCGCGGTGCCCTCGTAGGACAGCGCGGTATCAAGGTCGGCACGGTTTGCTGCCACGCTCCTGCTGCCGTGGGCAGCCGAGGGGGAAAGGTTGCGGGTAGTCAAAGCCATCCAACGGACCCTGGCCATCGGGCCAACTTGCGGGCAACTGGCACCGGCAAGGAATGCCACGATGAGGACAGCAACGGCGTCGCCTGCAGAACCATAGGCCGGCGTCAGGTAGGCCGCCGCAAGGAGCCCAGCTACAGCCAAAGCATTGATGACAGCGGCGACCAGGAGCACGATCCGCTGCCCTGCGCGATCGGCCAGGGAGCCGAGGACGGGGGCACCAAGGGCCGAACCAATGCCGACAGCTCCGGCAGCCATGCCGCCAATGGCGTAGGACTGGCTGACGGCCGTGACGAGGGTCAGGGTTCCGACGGTGAGCATGGCCAGCGGAAGCCGGGCGAAGAGGCCCAAAGGCAGGAAACCTGGCCCTGCAAGTTCCGGGAGACGTGCAAAACGGCCGGGCATGCGGGAGGGGCGTGAGGGTGCAGAAGACGCAGGCTGGGAAGCCACAGAAGATTTTTCCATTAATCCGGGTTCGCTAAAGGATGCGCATCGTCCCTCCTCCCGATGCGCGCGACCCGGTGTAACGGGTCAAGTCTATCGGATATGTTCCCAGCAGGAACTACAGCTTAGGCAGGAACCACTTCGGCAATTCGCACGGTGGATCCGTGGCGCCCCTTCACCACCTGCACCTGGCTGGTGATGCGTTGCTTCATCTCGGCAACGTGGCTGACCAACCCAACTACCCTGCCGCCGTCGCGCAGTCCTTCCAAAGCATCCATCACTTGCTCCAGGGCTTGGTCGTCGAGACTTCCGAAGCCTTCGTCGACGAACAGCGTCTCAATGTCCACGCCACCAGCCTCTTGCTGGACAACATCGGCCAGGCCCAGTGCCAGTGACAACGAGGCCATGAAGGATTCGCCACCGGACAAGGTGGAGGTGTCCCGGCGCTGGCCGGTCCACTCGTCCACCACTTCCAGCCCCAGCCCCGACTTTGCACCCCGTGCTGCCTTGGCATCCGTATGCTGCAAGGTATAGCGGCCATCACTCATGGCAACGAGCCGCTCGGACGCGGCGATGGCTACCTGTTCCAGCCGGCCGGCCAAAACATAGGTGTTCAGGCTCATCCGGTAACTGTTATCGCCGGATCCCCTCACGGTATCCGCCAACTCCGCCAGAAGCCGTGCCTTGTTCCGCGGCTCCTTGCCGGCGTCGGCGAGTTCCAGGTATGTCGTTCGAAAACGAGCCACAGCTTCGGACGACTTTCCAGCCAGGCCCGCAGCCAGAGCGGCGGCCCGGGCCTTGTCCGCAGCATCTGCTGCCAGCAGTTTGGTCCCGGCAAGTTCGGCCTCCGGCAACGGAAGCTCGCCAATACTTACTTCCTTCGCTGCCAGGACCAGGTCCTCGCCGGCAAACAGTTCATCGAGGCGGGATGATTCAGCGTCGAAGTCAGCAACATCCTTCTCAAGACCTACGACATCGGCGGGCGGCAGGAGTTCACGACGCACTTCTTCGGCAGATCCGAACCCGGATTCCGGCAAGACCCGGTTGAGGGAGGCTACGGCATCTTCCTGCGCCTGCAGGGCACTGTCGACGTTCCGATCAGCATCAGTTGCCGCCTGCAGCAGCGTGCGCTCAGCCGACAGGGCATCCAGCCTTTCACGCAAGCTCGGAAAGCTGCCCCTCAAACCAGACAGTTCCTTCTCCAGGTCAGCGTGCTGTTCCTCCAGCAGGGACACCTCCGAAGATGCTTGGGCTGCACTGGCCAGGGACCCGGACAGTTCTTCCTCCACGAGGACGATGCGTTGGGCAAGGGACTGCTGCCGGCTGCGCAGTGCCTCCAAGGACGCTGCTGCCTTGCGGGCCACCGAGAGAGCGTGCTGGGCATCCGCACGCTTGGACTCAGCGTCGGCTGCATCCGCTGAACCTCCTTGTGCCTTCAGCCCGGCGAGAACCTGTGCCGCCGCGGAGACTTGCTCGGCGAGCTCTGCCACGGTTTTCTCGCTGGCATCAAAGCGCTCTTTCAGCTCTTCCTCTTCCTGGGCAAGAGAAAGAGCTGATCGTACTGCGGCAGCTGGATTCGGGTGGTCTTCGCTGCCACACACGGCGCACGGTGTGCCGTCTTCCAAGGCCGCTGCCAGCTCCCCGGCTGCATTGGCGAGGCGCAGCTCGCGGATGTCGAGCCATTGTTGGCGGACATCCTGCGATGCCGACCGTGCTTGGAGATGCTTCCCGGTGATGTCCTCCAGGTCATCGGCGGCAGCGGCATAGCGAGCCACGATCCCTACCAACTCGGTGGCCGCGGCAGCTTCCCTTTCCAGCTCCGCCAGCTTCTGAGCCACAGATTCGAGGGACCCGATCTGTGACTCCACGGCGGCTACGTCTTCACGAAGCACGTCCAGCGCGGAGCGTGCCGTTTCCGATGCAACGGAATGCTCAGCTGTTTCGGCACGCTTGGCCACCAGCCGCGATGCCACTGCATCCAAGCGCTGCTCATCGGGAAGACGTGCCTCCAGCACAGCGCAACTCGCCTTGACGCTTTCAAGGGAAGCGGCAGGGTTTCCGGCGTCCATGCCTGCTTCGTCCATTTTGGAGCGAATCCCGGCCGCAAGCTCAGTGGCGGCCTGGAGCTTCCGTGCTGCGGAATCAACGGCTTCCAA
This sequence comes from Paenarthrobacter sp. NPDC091669, assembly GCF_044756725.1. NCBI lineage: Bacteria > Bacillati > Actinomycetota > Actinomycetes > Micrococcales > Micrococcaceae > Paenarthrobacter > Paenarthrobacter sp. NPDC091669. The sequence continues at coordinate 264,663 of NZ_JBIVTK010000005.1, read as the reverse complement.
ATGGCCGCTGAGCACGGCAGCACGGCGATGCCGACTGAGCCTCTCCCTGTTCTCATGTGCACGGGGCGCCCCCAGCTCAAGCAGGATCCGTCGCTGCATCGCGGCGCCAAGGCGCCCGTGACGCTGCGCTTTCTCCTGGGCTTCCTGGAATTTCCCTGCGAGCCGGGTGGCCAAGGACTCCGCTTCGGCAGCCTCGTCCTGACGACGATGCCAGACGGCGGTCACCTCTGCTTCCGCCTCGGCAAGCCATTCCTCGGGCTCTTGTCCTGCAGCGGTGGCGGCAGGGGTGCCTTCTGACTGCCCTGGCCCGGTTTGGTGATCGTCCAGCTGTTGAAGCTCAGCGGCAACCCTCTCCAGCAGCGTGGACAGCTCCGAGGTATTCCCATGCACTTCGCTGGCCGCGACAGCAGCCTGCTGGGCGAGATGGCGTTCAACGGCTTCAAAACGTTGCGTGCCGAACAGTTTCTGGAGGAGTTCCAGGCGGTCCCCTGCCTTGGACCGGAGGAACGCGGCAAAGTCACCCTGTGGCAGCATGACCACCCTGGTGAATTGCTCCCGGTCCATTCCCAGGACGTCGGAGAGCTCAGCTCCTACCTCGTCATTCCTGGAGGACTTCTCTTCCCAGGATCCGTTCACCCGTTCGCGGAGGAGGGTTTTGGCCTGCTGCGTGGTGAAGCCATTGCGCCCACGGGCACTGGGACGATCCCAGGCGGGCGAGCGCGTCACTTCGAAACGACGTCCCCGGGCAGAGAACTCGCACACCACCCGTGGTTCAGCACCGGGAGCCGCGTGATCGCTGCGCAGCCGCTTGCCTTCCTGACGGGCGCCCGGAACGGACCCGTACAGGGCAAAACAAATGGCATCGAGGATGCTGGTCTTTCCGGCCCCGGTGGCGCCGTTGAGGAGGAACAGTCCCTGCGCACTGAGTTGATCGAAGTTGATGTGCTGGGGGGTGGCGAACGGGCCGAACGCCTCGATGTCCAAGCGGTGGATTCTCACAGCTCCGCCTCCTCCAACCGGACAGTTTCAAGGGCTTCTTTCAATGCGGCTTCTTCTGCATCCCCGGAACCGCGGCCCCGGACATGTTCCAGGAAGCCGCAGCAAACGTCGAGGTCATCTTCGGCTTCGGCGAGCCGGCTGCTGTAGCTTGTCCTGGTCCGGGACTCACCGCCTTCAGGGTCAAAGGCAAGGACGAGGGTGTCGGGGAAGCGGCTGCGCACCCTCTCCATCGCCTGGGCAGGCCGCTCGGCATCAGTCAACGTGATCTGGCAGTAAGCACCTTCCGCCCACGCATGTTCCTCGGATGCCAGCAGTTCCTCCAGCGGGCCGCGCAGGATGGCCAGTGGTTTGGGCGACTCCCACCGGACCTCTTCAACCCCGATGACGCCGCCTGCGCCGATGTCTACGAGCCAGGCACCCTTGTGGTGCTTGGCTTCCGAGAAGGAATAGGCCAGCGGCGAGCCGGAGTAGCGGACGTTGGGAGCCAGCTCCTGGCGCCCATGGAGGTGGCCCAACGCGGTGTAGGCGAAGTCCTCGAAGAGATCCAACGGCACGGCTCCCAGTCCGCCGATACTGAGGTCCCTCTCACTGTCCGAGGTAATGCCTCCACTGGCGAAAGTGTGCGCAAGGACTACTGGGTAAACCGGTCCGGCTTCCCGGCGGTGCTCCACATCACGCCGAATCCGGTCCACAGCTGCCAAAGTGACATCGAAGTGGTTGGCGGTATCGACGCCCATGCGCTCAGCCACCAGCCGGGGCTCAAGATAGGGAATGCCGTAGATGGCCACGTCCCCGCTGCTGCGGTCCGATCCCAGCGGCAAAACCACAGGTACGTCCAGGTCCTCCACCCGGGTACGGAGGTGCACTCCCCCGCGTTCCAACAGCCGGGAGGCAAAGCCCAGCCGGATGGCGGAGTCGTGGTTGCCGCTGGTCAAGACGACGGCAGCGCCCGCCTGAGTGATCCGGACAAGGGCATCATCGAGAAGTTTCACCACATCCAGCCCCGGCAAAGCGCGGTCGTACACGTCGCCGGCTATCAGGACGACGTCAATGGTTTTGGCTTCGACAACCGATACCAACTGGTCCACGAAATCGCGCTGGGCTTCGAGCATGCCAACGCCGTGAAATGACCGGCCGAGGTGCCAATCCGAAGTGTGAAGTAACCGCATATTCCCAAGTTAACCGGGGGCACCGACAATAAAGCGAAGGCCAGCCGACCGCCGTCGATCCTGTCTGGTTTCTAGCCCTTTTTGCCGTCGAAGAAGTCACGGGCGTCATCGTCGGCGGCCGCAGCAGGTACAGGCGCCGGGTTGACGGTGTTCTCCTTCGCAGGAGCCTGCTGCGCCTTGGCACTGCCGGTTTCAGTGGCTTCCTCCGTGGGATCGTGATCGGCGTCGAACGCGTCATTGACACCGTCAACATGGGCGGCCTGGAGATCAGCTGACCCGGCACCGTTGCCCTCCGCAAGCCCCTGGAAGCCACGGAAGACCAGCCCTGCCAGCGCCGCGCCCAACAGCGGTGCCACCCAGAAGAGCCACAGTCCTTCGATGGCCCAGGAAGAGCTGAAGAATGCCTGTGCCGTTGCCCGCGCAGGGTTGAAGGGCAGGTTGCCCAGGACCTGGCCGAACTGAAGCAGCACAACCATGGCCAGGCCCACAGCGAAGGGAGCCAAGGCAGGAAGCGCCCTGCGGCCGGCCGTCGCCCCAAGGAAAACTGCAACAAGCAGGGCAGCACCAAGGATTTCAACCATCAGGACGCCGGCCATCTGCGTTTGGGCCGCAGCATGGTCACCGTAGCCCGGTGCCACGACATCGAAGGCCGCCCGGGCATCCTTCAGGACGGGGACCGTGGTGACCACAAAGTAGATCAGCGCGGCACCGACAACGCTGCCGATGAGCTGCGCCGCCAGGTAGGCCACGGCGGCTACGGCCCGGATCCGGCCGGCAACCAGGTTGCCCAGCGTGATGGCCGGGTTGAAGTGGCCACCGGACACATGCCCGAACGCCAGCATGGCCACTGTCACAGTGAGCCCTGCGGCGAGGGCCACCGGTACGGGCGCCCCGCTGGGGTTGGAGAAAATCCCGACACCCACCGCCACGACCACAATGAACATCGATCCCAAAGCTTCAGCCGACAACCGGGCAGTGAGCCCCGGTTGGTGGTCGGGTGTGGCCTGTACAGGAGAGGTCATGTCTGAAGGTGTCCTTACGGTTGATCTGGATGCTGGCCCCGCAGTGTGCTGCAAGCCCTTAATGTGCGGCTGACGACTGCCCGGCGCGCCAAAGGCGTTGGTAGGCCGGGCTGGAAGCCGATGGCCCTTGAGCATTGTTCCAGCCGAGTCTGGGCAGTTGCTGAATCCTGCCTCCGAGCTTAGCCGCCCAGTGCTATGGCCGCGATCGCCGTACCGCCAAGGCACATCACCGCCACAGTGCTAACCAGCACCAGACGCGCGGAAGCAGCGTTGTTTCCGGTCTGGAGTTGTCGTGAGCGAACCCACACCACGGAGGCCAGGACAATGGTGGCGGCGGCCGCCATGAGGGCGCAGATGCCCTGGTAGTCAAGGCCCGGGAGCCCTGCGACGACGCTGGCGGTGGATGGCTGGGACGTCAGCCAGCTCCGCCAAATAAACAGGTCAACCACCACCAAGGAGATCAAGGTCCGGCGCCATGCCAGGGTTGTGCGCTCCGGTTGAAGGCCGGGATCACGGACGTCCACACTCACAGGATGTCCTTCATCACCGGGCCACCAGGATCAGCACCGCGAAGGCGAAGGCCGCCAGAGCCACCACGATGGTCATGAACATCATGACGCGGGAGAACGGAAGAGCTTGGTCGTTGCGCATGGCCGCTTCCATCTGCCCCCACCTGCGGTAGGACAAGGCAGCCAAACCCGCTCCAACCAGGGCCAGCAAGACGCAGAGGACCAGCCTGACGGGGGTCGGCGCGATGTTGGGGGCCAACTGGTCGACAGCCACCGCCCCGGCAAGCAGGGCCAGGGAGGTGCGGATCCACGCGAGGAAGGTCCGTTCGTTGGCAAGCGAGAACCTGTAGTCAGGTGTCTTGCCGGTCCGTCGCCAAGCAGGTTCACGCACGCAGTCCCTCCAGGGTTCATCGGTGCCGGGCAGCTTCCCCACCATACCAGCGGGCGTTTGCGGGCACGGTAAGTTACTGGCATGAGTGTTGAACCTTCCTCCCCCGTTGCGCCGTCCTTCGAATCCCGTGTCCACGGCTCACTTTTGGGTGGAGCACTGGGCGATTCCCTTGGTTATGCCGTGGAGTTCGATTCCATCGCAGCGATCCGCGCGCACTATGGTGCCGCCGGACTGACCAGCTTTGGACAACTCAAGGACGCGAGCCACTTTTCCGACGACACCCAGATGACGTTGTACACCGTTGATGGCCTGGTTGAAGCACTCGAATGGGCGAACGACGGTGTGGCAGCTGACGAGATCGCCTGCCTGTGGCTCGCCTACCTGCGGTGGCTCAACACCCAGGACGTCGCCGTAGCCTCTTCCGCCCCCGTACCCCAGCCCCGGTGGATCGACGCCCAGGACGTGCTCCGGCACCGTCGCGCACCGGGGAACGCGTGCCTGAGCGGCCTGGCAACCGGCCAGATGGGTACGGTGGCGCGCCCGGTCAATCCCGACTCCAAGGGATGCGGTACGGTGATGCGCTCGGCCCCCTTCGGACTGATTCCCCACATCTCCCGGGAGGCTGTCTACAAGCTGAGCTCCGATGCCGCGTCCCTGACGCATGGGCACCCCTCGGCCCGCCTCAGCGCAGCGGCATTCAGCCTGCTGATCCATCACCTCGTGGCCGGACACGACGTCCGCACTGCTGCCAACGAGGCACTCGACTACGTGAACGGAGTTCCCACCAAGGCTCCGGAACTCGGCGAAAGGCTGGCAGCGGCCTTGCAGTTGTCCCTGCAGTCCACCATCCTGAACCCTGAAGACCTGACCGCAGCGCTCGGCGAGGGCTGGATCGCAGAGGAGGCACTCGCCGTCGGGCTCTACTCCGTTTTGGCCACAAGCGGCACCTCACCGGCGGACCACTTCCGGAATGCAATCGCCGTTGCCATCAACCACAACGGCGACAGTGACTCCACCGGATCCATCGCGGGCAACATCCTGGGCGCCTTCTACGGCGAAGAATGCCTGCCGGGCGACTGGCTTGAGGCTTTGGAAGCACCCGGGGTCATCCGCGGCATGGCGGGCAGGCTCCTCGCCGTCACCACTGGCTGACGGGTATTACGTGCTGCGCAGCGTGATGTTGTTGCAGGCCTCGCAAATATCGTCCGGAATGAGGCCACGGCGCTGCAGGAAGCCGAAGATCGCGCAGCCGAGGCAAAACCCGACGAACGCTTCCAAGGAGGCCGCCACGATCAGAAGCGCCAGAAGGAGCCACGCGGCCGGCTGGTAGTCAATGAAGAACAGCACGACGGCGGCACTCGTCAACGCGGCGCCGATGCCTTGCGCGAAACGCTTTGGCGGACCGGCCACCAGCTTGGCGTGACCGATCCGTGGTGCCAGGACCTTGACAGAGAGCAGCGCCAGCGGAGAGATCCGGGGACCAAACAGCACGCGGAGCCAGAAGCCGGCGGCAAGAGCCACCAAACCCCAGCCCCAGCCGGTCAGCAGGGTTGCGACAGCCAGGACCACTACCAACCCTGCCGTGATGCGCGCGGCGTATTCGTTCACGGGGTTGGGAAACGCGAAGACAGCCCGCCAAGCAACCCCAGTCGCAGGACGCACAGGAACATCGGCTTGCCGGCGAACAGGTGCTGGAGGAAGTGAGGGCTTGGTCATGCCCCAAGGCTAGGAGCGCAACTCTTCCAGCGGGAAGCATTGTTGCGCAGTATGACCGTTTGCGGGTCAGGCCCCGCCCACCATTTGCAGGAACTCGCCCTCGGACACGACCTCGATCTGCTGGCCCTTGGCGTGCAATTCCAGGACCCGCTTGGCTTTGCCAGTGAGTCGTCCGGCACGCAGGTCGCCTGCCACGAAGCCATCGCCAACTATGAGCACGGTGGTCCTTGCCGTCACCCGGCTTTCGGGGCGGGCTCCCATGTCCGCGGCCCTCGATTTGGCTTCCGGCCGCGTGATCGCGAGATCACCCGTGAAAACCACGGTCTGGCCGAACAAAGGGTGCCCTGGCTCGGCAGCGGGATTGGGCAAGGGGTTGGGCCCTTCCTCAGGCCAGGCCGACCATCCACTGGGGCCGCCAATGGCTCGTTCCAGAGCGCCCTCCGCAGCACTTCCCGTTTTGGCCGCGAGCGCAGAGAGGGTCGCTTTGGAGAGGCCCTGCGCGGGATCGAATGCCGGCTGCTGGGGGAGGTTAAGGCCCAGGGAAAGGTAGAGTTCGGCGATGCTGTTGGCATTGTTCCGCCGGGCGATGTCCACCAGGATACCGGCACAGGCCCGGGCGTCCTCGGCGGCATCGTGATGGTTGACCAAGGGCACGCCGGCCTCTTCCGCGGCATACGGTAGGGAGTTTGACACCAGCGAGTAGCAGCGCCGGGACAGCATCACCGTGCAGACATAGTCATAGGCCGGTCCGGCAAGACCTGATACTTCAAGACCGGAACGAATGACGCCGAGATCAAAAGCAGCGTTGTGCGCGGCCAGGACGTCGCCACCTATGAACGCGCCGATTTCCGGGAAGAGCTCACCGAACCGCGGGCGGCCGGCAACGTCCTCAGCGCGGATGCCGTGGATGCGGGTGTTGTGGAACTCGAAGTGATCGTGATTCTCCGGCGGGCGCATCAGCCAGGACGCTTCCTCCACCACAACTCCACCGCGGACTTTGCTGAGGCCTACCGAACACGGCGACCCCCGGAAGCCGTTGGCTGTTTCAAAGTCGATCGCCGTAAAGTCCAATGCCACTGGACAAGGTTACAGCCGAAAAAGGCCGCCCCATCCGATTTGCGCGGTGGGGCGGCCCTTCCGGCCTGCATTGTGGTCAACGCGACATTTCGGTGCCTACGGAGTGGCCCTGCGCAGGGTTGTGTAGGAACCTGCTGCGAGGACGACGCACAGGAGGGCAGCCCATCCGCTGATGGTGAGCGGCGTCTGCTGGGTGAACCAGTTCCCTATCACTCCCCACCACTGAAGCAACGTGGACAACGCGACGATGCCAATCAGGACCAGCCCGGTTCCGAGCGTTGAGATCAAAGTCCCGGTTGTCCCCCAGCGCTTGAAGATGGTGGCGAACCAGAATCCGATGATGAACATGAACATCATCACTACGAAGAAGAACGCTGCGGTGGAGAACCACGGCCCGTCCGTTACCCACGGTATCTTGAAGAAGTATCCGTAGACACCCCAACCGTTGGTGGCCGCTTCAATGACGCCGCCCAGAAGGTACAACCCTGTCATTCCGAGTGCAATGAGGGAAAAGAGTCCCAACGTTCCCAGGTAGAACGCCTTGCGGCTGATGCTCAGGCCCTGGGAGAAGGGAAATACCAAGGTCATGCTTTGGATTCCCAACACCAGGAAGTACCACAGGGGGGCCTGGCTTCCCCCGCCGTACTTGCCTTCCTGGACCGGGATCAGGGCGAAGATGGCCAGCGACATCAGGAAGGAAGCCGCGAGGATGGTCAGCGGCCATCCGATGTACGTCCACTTATTGATCAGCTGCATCCGGGCAACTGCTACTGTCCTGCTCATCGCCTTGCCTCCATCGTGTCATCGGCGAAGTTTCCACTACTTGTTCCCGTTGCTCCTGTCCCGGCCATGGTCTTGCGGACCACCAATTGCTGCAGGGAAACGGGCGACAGTTCGAGGCCCAACTCCTGCGCTTCGGTTCGCTCGCGGCTGCTGAGTGCCTCATCCACCGTCACAGATGCCAGGGACCCCAACGTCTCGCGGTGCAGGATCTTGCGGCCGGCCAAGAAGACGTCCACCTTGTCCGCTGATCCCGAAACGGTGACGGCCGAACCACGGATCTCGTCGGCATCTGCATCCATGATGATCCGGCCCCGGTCGATGACCACCACATGCTCCAGCAGGTTGGCCACCTCGTCGATCAGGTGCGAGGACAGGATGATCGTGCGCGGGTGTTCTGCGTAGTCCTCCACCAGGCGGTCGTAGAACAACTGGCGGGCGACGGCGTCGAGCCCCAGGTAAGGCTCGTCGAAGAACGTCAGTTCCGCTCGTGAGGCCAGGCCGATGATCACCCCGACGGCGGACAACTGACCGCGCGAGAGCTTCTTGATCCGACGCTTGACGGGGAGCTGGAAGTCCTCGGCCAACCGGTCAGCGAAGTCCTGGTCCCAGTTCTTGTAAAACAGGGCTGCGGATCGGAAAGCGTGCCGGGGCTGGAAGTCATCCGGGTATTTCTGTGACTCCCGGATGAAGCAGAGCCGGGACAGCACGGCCTCGTTCTCATAAGCGCTGGCCCCAAAAACCAGGGCATCGCCTGAGGTCGCGAAAGCCTGCGCGGTCAGGATGGACATCAAGGTGGTCTTGCCCGCGCCGTTGCGTCCGAGCAATCCGTAGATACGGTTTGCGGAGAGTCGCAGGTTGACCTTGTCCAGCGCGTTGAGGTCTTTGTAGTGCTTGATCAGGTTACGGGCCTCGACGATGGTGTCGTTCACAGGGCCGCGCTCCTTTCCTTGTCTGTCCCGGATTCCGGGGCAAGCCCGGAGCTGCGTTCAATCATGGTGTTCAGCTGCTCGGCCGAAATCCCCAACTTCCGGGCTTCCAGTGCCAGCGGCTTGACGTACTGCTCCACAAACTCTTCGGTGCGGCGCGCGATCAACCGGGCGCGGGCTCCTGTTGCAACAAACATCCCTATCCCCCTGCGTTTGTAAAGAATTCCTGAATCCACCAGGACATTGACGCCCTTGGCAGCGGTTGCCGGGTTGATGCGGTGGAAAGCTGCAAACTCATTGGTGGAAGGCACTTGGGACTCCTCGGCCATGGTGCCGTCAACAATTCCGTTCTCGATGAGTTCGGCGATCTGCAGGAAGATCGGCTTGGTGTCATCAATCACGGGCACCTCCGCCTCACTGGTTCATTACTCATGTAACTAACCATATAAGCAGTGAAGCAAGAGTCAAGGTTTTCCCCGAAAATCTCGACGACGGCCGTCAAGTAGGCTTGATGGGTGATCTTTTCTGCGATAAACGACCTTGCCGTATCCACTTTCGGGGGCGCGGGACCGGTGCAGCCCTCCATGGCTTCGTTCCTGCCGGACTGGTTGAACCCCGACGTCTTCCTCCGCGACTCACCGCTGGGACCGTGGGTGGTCCTCTTGGTCTGCGCCATTGTTTTTGCAGAAACAGGCCTCTTGGTGGGCTTCTTCCTGCCGGGTGATTCGATGCTGTTCACGGCGGGGCTGCTGGTTTCCACCGGCGCCATCGAATTCAACCTCTGGGCCATGTGCGGCATGATCATCGTGGCTGCCATCATCGGTAACCAGACCGGCTATCTCATTGGATCGAAGGCCGGCCCGGCCATCTTCAACAAGCCGGATTCACGGCTTTTCAAGAAGGAAAATGTGGAGAGCGCTCATGCGTTCTTCGAAAAGCACGGTGGCAAGGCCTTGATCCTGGCTCGCTTCGTTCCCATCATCCGCACTTTCGTGCCCGTTATCGTGGGCGTTGCGCAGATGGATAAGCGCAAGTTCTTCCTCTTCAACGTCATCGGTGCCGTCCTCTGGGGCGGCGGCGTTACCTTGCTCGGCGCCTGGCTTGGCCAGTTCGAGTGGGTTGGAAACAACATTGACATCATCTTCATTGTCATCGTCCTGATCTCGGTCATCCCGATCTTCATTGAAATCGGCCGTGGATTCGTGGCCAAGCGCAAGGCGGCAGCAGCAGGCACCGACCCCGTGGAAGAGTTCATCGAGGAACACGAGGGCGGCAAGCACGGCGAGCACTGAGGCTCACCGCGCGAGTACGACAAAAGGCACACCGCATGGCGGGGTGCCTTTTGCGTTAAGAAGAAACTAGTTCGAACCGGCCCCGGACAACGCTTCAACAATTGCGGGAAGCAAAGCACGGAATGCCTGTCCGCGGTGGCTGATGGCGTTCTTCTCCGCAGAGCTCAGCTCGGCACAGCTTCGGTCCATCCCGGCCGGCTGCAGCACGGGGTCGTAGCCGAAGCCACCTTCGCCGCGGGGTTCACGCAGGAGCGTGCCCTCCAGCTGGCCATACTCCACGGTCTCGCGGGCGATGCCATCGGGACCGGGCACAGCCAAAGCAGCAGCACAGACGAAGGCTGCTCCCCTGAACGAATCAGGAACATCGGAGAGCTGGGCCAGGAGCAGGTTCAGGTTGGCGGCATCGTCCCCGTGGGTTCCGGACCATCGAGCCGAGAAGATACCGGGAGCGCCGCCCAGGACATCAACGGCCAGCCCGGAATCATCGGCAATGGCTATCAGGCCCGTCGCCTCAGCCACGGCCCGGGCTTTGAGGAGTGAGTTCTCGGCAAACGTGACACCGGTTTCCTCAACATCCGGGGCACCTGCCGCAGCGGCGTCCACCACCTGGGTATCGACGTCGAGCCCTGGAACCTGGCCCCGCAGCAGTTCACGGAGTTCCTTCAGTTTGCCCTTGTTGTGGGTTGCCAGGACAAGCCGGGGCGCTTGAGTTGGCGCTGTGCCGCTCACGGGGCCTCAGCCAGGGTTTCGCGCTGGATGGCGGACAACTGCGTGGTGCCCAGCAAGGCGAGGTCCAGCAGTGCGTTGAGTTCATCGCGGTCGAAGGGGGCGCCTTCTGCCGTGCCCTGGACTTCAACAAACTTCCCTGATCCGGTCACCACCACGTTCATGTCTGTCTCAGCGCGGACGTCTTCCACGTACGGAAGGTCAAGCATGGGTACGCCGTCGATGATCCCCACGGACACGGCTGCGATGGTGTCCACCAACGGCTCAGCGTTCCTGGCGATGAGCTTGTTCTCGCGGGCGAAACGGATGGCTTCTGCCAGGGCAACGTAGGCGCCGGTGATAGCAGCTGTGCGGGTGCCGCCGTCGGCCTGCAGGACGTCGCAGTCCAGGACGATCGTGTTCTCGCCGAGCGCCTTGGTATCAATGATGGAGCGCAGGGAACGGCCGATCAGGCGCGAAATCTCATGGGTGCGTCCGCCGATCTTGCCCTTGACGGACTCACGGTCCGAGCGGGTGTTCGTCGCGCGGGGAAGCATGGCGTACTCCGCGGTGACCCAACCGCGGCCTTCGCCCTTAAGCCAACGCGGCACACCCTCGGTCAGCGAAGCTGTGCACAGGACCCGCGTGTTGCCGAACTCGATCAGTGCCGAACCTTCGGCCTGCTTGGACCAGCCGCGGGTGATGCTGATGGGACGCAGTTGGTCAGGTGTCCGGCCATCGGCGCGGATGACGGGTGTGGCAGTAGCTTCAGAAGTCATGGTTCAAGCTTAGCCAAGCCCGGGGCACCTCCCGACGCCGCTAGCGCTAGATCGTGTAGTGGACCCCAGCGACGGCGACGGCCACATCACCGGCAAACACTGGTTTTGCTTCGGACAGCACCTTGGTTTGGGACGTCCACACGGGAATGTGGGTGAGAAGCAGTCTCTTGGCGGCCGCGTTGGTTGCTGCCTCGCCTGCGCGCTTGCCGGTGAGGTGGACGTCCTTGATGTCGTCGTCCCGGCCTTCTTCAAACGCTGCTTCACAGAGGAAGAGATCCGAGCCTTTGGCTGCATCCTCAAGCCCCTGGCACGAATCGGTATCACCGGAGTACGTCAGGATCTTGGTCACGGGGACGCCGTCCTTGCCAGGCTCGGTGGCCGTCACGCGCAGCGCATACGCCTCTTCCACCGGGTGGTTGACGGCATACGGTGTCACGGTGAAAGGACCCACAGTGACGGGCCGGCGCTCGGCCCAGTGGGTGAAGTCGAATTCCTCGTGCATGCCGGGATCCAGGTCCAGGCCATACGCCGTGGCCATCCGGTCCGCCGTGGCAGCAGGCCCCCACACCGGCAACCGGTCCCGTCCCCATCCGCCGGGCTTCCACCGGACAGCCACGTGGAGTCCACAGAGGTCCATGCAATGGTCCGGGTGTAGGTGGGTGAGGAAGATCGCGTCGATGTCTTCGAGATCGGTATACCGCTGGATCGCTCCCAGTGCCCCACTTCCGAGGTCCATGACGATCTTCCACTCGCGTTCGCCGTCGTGCGCCGTCACCAAATAGCACGACGCCGGAGAGCCGGGACCGGGGAAGGAACCGGTGCAGCCCACGATGGTCAGCTTCACAGTCCACGCCCCAGGGTTGTGGCCGCACTGCCGGTAAGGCCGCGGTCCGGCTCTACGAAATACGAGCGACGGGACAACCCCGCTCCTGACCGCGCGGCTTCCAGCATCTCGGGCGTGATGCGGGCCAGGCTGCCTGTGGGGTACTGCGCGGCGACATGGTCCACATGCTTCACGGAGAGTACTTCAGGCCCCAAGAAGCGCCGGGCGAGAGTTTCGAACTGGGCGGCATCGCCGGTGGCAATGAACTCGTGGCTTGGCGTGGTTGACTCGGTCCGCTGAATGCCATGGGTGGCCAAGGCGCGATAAACGTCCTTGGCGGTCTCCTCGGCGCTGGACACCAAGGTGACATCCTCACCCATCACGAAGGAGATGACACCGGTCAGCAGCGGGTAGTGCGTACATCCCAGAACCACGGTGTCCACGCCGGCGTGCTTGAGCGGTTCCAGATATTCGTTGGCGGCGGCCAGCAAGTCAGGGCCGGTGGTGATTCCGGCCTCCACAAAGTTCACGAACGCCGGGCATGCCACGGATGTGATGGTGAGGTCCGGCGCTGCCGCAAAAGTGTCCTCGTAGGCACGCGATCCCACGGTGGCTGAGGTTCCGATGACCCCGATCCGGCCTGAACGCGTAGCCGAGACAGCCCGCCGCACTGCAGGCTGGATCACCTCAATGACCGGGATGCCATAGCGGGCCGTATAGCGTTCCCTCGCGTCCCGGAGTACGGCCGCCGACGCCGAATTGCAGGCGATGGTCAGCAACTTGACACCCGAGTCCACCAATTCATCCATGACGCCCAAGGCGTTGGCACGCACCTCGGCAATGGGCAGTGGACCATAAGGGCCATTGGCTGTGTCACCGACGTAGAGGATCGACTCGTTGGGGAGCTGATCGATGATGGACCGCGCTACGGTCAACCCACCCACTCCGGAGTCGAAAATGCCGATCGGGCGCGTCCCGACGAGTTCCCCCGTGCTGATGGGGGCGTCACTGCCCAGGGCGCCGTCTGGTGAACCCGTTGCTGAAGTCATAATTATTCGAGAATAAGGCTTCCCCTGGTGTGCGGCCATTACCTGTGGCCTCCGCCTCGTGTCTGATGTGTCACAAGCGGGAGCCCGGCCCGGCCGTCCGGATCAGGATTTCGCCTGCCTTGCGGCCATCATGGCCTGCACCAAGGACTCCTGCAGCCACGTAGTGAAGTTGTAGACCAAGGCCAGGTAGCTCTCTACGTCCTCGGCCTGGCTCCAGTCCTGCATGCTGTGGATGTGTTCCGCGTCCGCTTCGTCCCGAATGTCCAGGCGCTCGGCCAGGACCAGGCGGACATCGTTCAGCGCCATGGACCACCGGGTGGCGTCTTCCGGGGTCAGGACCAGCTCGTCTTTGTCCAGTCCCATGGCCGCAGCCCTGAGGGCGCCGATCTTGTTTTCCCGCACAGAGCGTTCGGTGAGCTGCCGGAACTCCAGCGAGCCGCCGTCGTCGTCCTTCATGACGTTGGGCAGAAGCCTCAGCAGGGCGCGGTCGCTGGGCTGCTTGACGTCCATGTCCAGCCCGATAAGTGCCGCCAACGGGTCCTCGTTCTGGCGTACGTCCTGCTCCAGCATGGAAATGACGTCGTCCAACAATCCGCGCAGGAGGTCGCGCTCGGCGGGTTCGAGGAATCCGGTGATGCCCTTGAGTCCGTACTTGAATGCCTTAGCCACGCTGGCGGCCGCCCTTTCCGGGTGCTTCGTTGCCGCTCGCAGCCTTCTCCACAGTGGCCCACAGGCCAAAACCGTGCATGGCCACCGCGTGCTGCTCTACTTGTTCCTTGCTGCCGTGGGCCACGATGGAGCGACCCTTTTTGTGGACCTCCATCATGAGCTTGTGGGCTTTGGACTCGGAATAGCCAAAATAACTTTGGAAAACGAAGCTCACGTAGCTCATCAGATTCACGGGATCATTCCAGATCACAAGGTTCCACGGGATATCAGGGGCTGTCAGGACATCGGTGGCGGACTGCTCTGCAGCTTTGGTCCGCTCATCGATGTCCGTGCCATACGCAACGCTAGGGCTCATCTGTCCATTCTATGGCGGCTCGCACTAGAGTGAATTCGTGAGTAGAGCCACGTCCTGGGACCATCCCGCAACTTCCTTGTACACCGACCACTACGAACTGACGATGCTGCAGGCCGCTTTGCATTCCGGCGCCGCGCATCGCCGTTCGGTCTTCGAAGCCTTCGCCCGGCGGCTGCCGGACGGGCGACGCTATGGCGTGGTGGGCGGCACCGGCCGCCTGCTGGAGGGGATCGCCGACTTCCACTTCGGCGACGCCGAGCTCGCATTCCTTGAGCAGAACAAGGTGGTCAACCAGGAAACCCTGGACTATCTGGCCGACTACAAGTTCAGCGGCGACATCTGGGGCTACGCCGAAGGCGACGCCTATTTCCCCAACTCCCCCATCCTGATTGTGGAATCCACCTTCGCAGAAGCCTGCATCTTGGAGACCTATATCCTGTCCGTCCTCAACCACGACAGCGCCATTGCATCCGCCGCTTCACGCATGACCTCTGCCGCCGGCACCCGCCCCTGCATCGAGATGGGCTCCCGGCGAACCCAGGAGGAATCGGCGACGGCGGCCGCACGCGCCGCTGTGATAGCCGGCTTCGCCAGCACCTCCAACCTGGAAGCCGGACGACGCTACGGCATCAAGACCGTGGGCACCGCGGCGCACTCTTTCACACTCCTTCACGACACCGAGCGGGAGGCCTTCGAAGCGCAGATCGCTGCCTTTGGACCTGGGACCTCATTGTTGGTGGACACCTACGATGTCGAGGCAGCGGTGCGCACTGCGGTGGAACTCGCCGGCGACAAACTCGGCGCCGTGCGCCTCGATTCGGGAGACCTGATTGCACAGGCACAGTGGGTACGGCAGTTGCTCGATGACCTCGGCAACGTCAACACCAGGATTGTGGTGACCTCGGACCTCGACGAGTTCGCCATTGCCGCCCTGCAGTCCGCCCCAGTGGACTCCTACGGCGTCGGCACCTCCTTGGTGACAGGCTCGGGCGCCCCGACTGCCAGCATGGTCTACAAACTGGTCAGCCGCACCAACGATTCCGGTGATTTCATCTCCGTGGCCAAAGCCGCCAAGAACAAAGCCAGCGTGGGCGGACGCAAATACGCCCTCCGCAAACTCAATGAGCGGGGCCGCGCCACCCAGGAGGTCGTGGGCATCGGACACCGTCCCGAAGACGACGGCAACGACCGCGTGCTGCTTCACCAATTCGTCAAGAACGGCGAGGTACTGCCGGGCTGGACCGGCCCGGAAGGCGTCATTCGGGCCAAGGAACAGCACGCGGCCACCATGGCCGAGCTGCCCGCCGTCGTCAACCGCCTCCAGCGCGGCGAGGCCGCCATTCCCACCGTCTACGAGGAGAACTGATGTCCCGCGCCCTGATCATCGTCGATGTCCAGAACGACTTCTGCGAGGGCGGCACGCTGGCCGTCGAAGGTGGTGCCGCCGTCGCCGGCGCCATCACCGAATACGTGGATGCCAACCAGCAGCACTTCGACCACATCGTGGCCACCCAGGATTGGCACATCGAACCGGGCGACCACTTCTCCGATGACCCCGACATGGTGGAGTCCTGGCCGCCGCACTGCCGTGCCCGGACCAAAGGCGCGGAGCTTCACGAAGACCTGGACCCCGAGTACATCCAGGCCTATTTCCGCAAAGGGCAGTACACAGCGGCCTACTCCGGCTTTGAAGGGGTCCTCGCCCCGGAAGACGACGTTCCTACCGGAGACCTGAAGGCCGGGGCCGCCGTCGCCGAAGTCCTCGACGAGAATGCCATTGGCCTCGATGACTGGCTGCAAAGCCACGACGTCGAAGACGTCGTGGTGGTGGGCCTCGCCACCGACTACTGCGTCAAGTCAACGGCGCTCGATGCCGTGCAGGCCGGCTACAACACCACCGTCATCGCCGGGCTTACCGCCGGAATTGCCGAAGACCTCACCGATGCGCTGGACGAAATGGAAGCAGCCGGCGTCGACGTCGAACGCGACTGAAACTGACAGCGTTGCAGCGCGACAGCTGAAAAGCCAGGGGGCGCCGCAACCGCGGCGCCCCCTGGCTTTTCAGCACATGATGGTCCGGCTATTTCCTGCCAATGAACCAATCCTGGAGCTTGCGCAGGCGGGCCTGCAACTGTTCCTCATTGGCCTGCGCCACCGCCGGGCCGCCACACACCTCACGAAGTTTGGTGTGCACTACTCCGTGCGGGGTGCCGGTACGGGCAGCCCACGCAGCGACGTTCTTGGCCAACTCGTTCCGGAGATCCATGAGCATCCGGTGGTCAGGCACAGCGGGTGCAGCCGCAGCCGCCAGCGGTGACTGGCGTTTCTTGCGCGACTGCTGGTCGTGCTGGCGTTGACGCAGCAGCGTTCCCACTTGCTCGGCGTCGAGGAGCCCGGGAATGCCCAGGAAGTCCAGTTCATCATCGGAACCGATATCCGCGCCCGTGCCGAACTCGCCGCCATCAAAGAGCACGCGGTCAAACGACGCCTGGGAGTCCAGTGCTTCGAACTTGCCCTTGGTGAGCTCGTCCGACGCTTTGTCCTCGCGGTTGGCCTCGGCCATGAGGTTCTCTTCGGGATTGAAGAGACCGTCCTCATCCTTCTCCGGGCGGTCCAAAGCGTGGTCACGCTCTGCCTCCATGGTGTTGGCGAGGATCATCAGCGGCGGCACGGACGGAAGGAAGACCGACGCCGTCTCGCCCCTCTTGCGGGCACGCACAAAACGTCCCACGGCCTGTGCGAAGAACAACGGCGTGGAGGTGGAGGTGGCATAGACGCCGACGGAAAGGCGCGGCACGTCTACGCCTTCGGACACCATACGGACCGCGACCATCCAGCGCTGTTCTCCCGCGGAGAATTCCTCGATCTTGCTCGAAGCCTTGGAATCGTCCGAAAGGATCACCGTGGGCGACTGGCCCGTGATCTTCTTGAGCTGGCCCGCATAGGCCCGGGCGTCGTCGTGGTCCGTGGCAATGACCAGGCCACCGGCATCTGGCACCGTCCGCCTGACTTCGCTGAGTCGCTTGTCCGCAGCGGCGAGGACGGCAGGGATCCACTCGCCGGTGGGGTTCAGCGCCGTGCGCCACGCCTGGGAGGTGATGTCCTTGGTAACGGCAGCTTCACCCAGCGAGGCCGCCATTTCGTCACCCGCACTGGTACGCCACCGCATCTGGCCGGAATATGCCATGAAGAGTACGGGCCGGACCACATGGTCCCGCAGCGCATTGCCGTAGCCGTAGGTGTAGTCGGCCTTGGAACGCCGGATGCCGTCCCGGTCCTCTGCGTATTCGACAAACGGAATGGGCGAGGTATCAGAGCGGAACGGAGTACCCGTCAGTGACAGGCGCCTTGCGGCCGGATCAAATGCCTCACGGAGGCCATCGCCCCAGGAGAGCGCTTCACCGCCGTGGTGGATTTCGTCCAGGATCACCAACGTGCGCGCCGCTTCAGTCTTGGCGCGGTGCAGCATGGGCTTGCTCGCCACCTGCGCGTACGTCACGGCGACGCCCACAAAACCACGGCCGTGCTGGCCATCGGAGTTCTTGAAGTTGGGATCTATTGCAATGCCCACCTTGGCTGCGGCATCAGCCCACTGCCGCTTCAAGTGGTCTGTCGGAGCAACGATCGTGATGCGGTTGACCACGCCACTGTCCAGCAGTGTGGTGGCAATGCGCAACGCGAAGGTGGTCTTACCGGCGCCGGGCGTTGCCACGGCGAGGAAGTCCTTCGGGTTGCGGGTCATATAGAGGTCCAGGGCCTCCTGCTGCCAGGCACGGAGCTTGGGCGCAGTTCCCCAGGCGGCCCGTTCCGGGTATGCCGGAGGCAGGGATGGACCACCGAAAAGTGTTTCTGTCATGCTGACTCCCCCGGCGTGATGGCAGCGACCATCACCTCCAGTCCGGCGGGAACGCCGGACTGGAGGATACGGTATCGATCAGAAGGGACCTGTGTTCGCTTCCCACCCACTACTTGGAGTTGCCCGGGCCGCCGTTTTTTCCACCGTCGTTGCCGGGGCGGAGGCCTTCATAGATCTCCTTGCACTCCGGGCAGACCGGGAACTTCTGGGGGTCGCGCCCAGGCGTCCACACCTTGCCGCACAAGGCAATGACCGGCTCGCCGGTCAACGCCGACTCCATGATCTTTTCCTTGCGGACGTAGTGGGAAAAACGCTCGCGGTCGCCGGGTTCCACTTCCTGGCGCGTTTCCTCGCGCTCAATGGTGGCAGTGGACGTTCCGGCTCCGGAAAGCTCGCGCATGGGGTCGTTTTCGAATGGATCCGGAGGAAGCGTAGTCATGCCAAACATCTTACCGTCTAGATGCCCTGCCACTCCGGCTTGTTGTCGTACGTGTGCCGATAGTAATCAGCCAGTTTCAGCGATGACGCGGCCGCTTCATCCACCAAAATTGTTGCGTGGGGGTGCATCTGGAGGATGGATGCGGCACAAATCGCGGCCACGGGTCCTTCCACGAAATCACGGACCGCCTGCGCCTTTTGGGCACCCGTTGCGACCAGCACCACATGCCGGGCATCCATAATGGTCCCCAGCCCCTGCGTCACTACGTGGTGGGGAACATCATCGATGCTGTCGAAGAAGCGGGCGTTGTCCTTCCGGGTCTGCTCAATCAGTGTTTTGATCCGCGTCCGGGACGCCAGCGAAGACCCGGGCTCGTTGAAACCGATGTGTCCGTCAGTGCCCACGCCCAGGATCTGGAGGTCCACGCCCCCTACTGCCTTGATGGCATCCTCGTAGTCCTGGCAGGCTGCCTCCAGATCCTTGGCGGCGCCGTCAGGTCCGTGCACATTCTCCGGCTTGATGTTCACCCGGTTGGTGAATTCGCGCCGGATCACCTCGCGATAAGACTCGGGGTGTCCAGCCTCGAGGCCAACATACTCGTCCAACGCGAAACCGTGCGCCTGGCTGAAGTCCAGCCCCCCGGCATCGTAGCGGCGAGCGAGTTCGTCATAGACAGGCAGCGGTGAGGACCCTGTAGCCAGGCCCAGCACAGCGTTCGGCTTACGGCGGACCAATGCTTCAATGGCATCGGCTGCAAGCGCACCGATCTGCTTGGTGCCAGGGAGAATGACAACTTCCATCGTCACGGCCTTTCTTGGTTAGGGTCTTCGAGCTATCTGACAGAGACGTTATCCCATGTCCCACCTACAGGGCATGGTTGTTACGTGGCTAGCGGTTCACACTGAGCTGGGCGAACATCTCCGGACCCCGCGCGTCCAACCATTTTCCACCGAGGCGGATGCCCACGATGAACAGGATGACACCCAGTACCGGACCCGCCACCAGATTGATCCAGCCGGCTTCCGGCCCACCGGTGAATGCCTGGACTGCCACCAGCGCAAGTTCCGGAACCAGCAGGAGGGCCAGGAGGCCCATCCCCACTGCTTGGACGGCCAAGGTCTGGGCAACGTTTCCCGGCGGCTTCTTGAACGGGCTGTCGCCCGGCAAGGGGACGGCAATGTTGTAGCGGGCCGAAATGACCGAAGAAAGCCCCAAGCCGGTGAAGAGAGTTCCGAGGGACAAACCCAGGAGGTTCGGCAGCCACTGCCAATCCCCCGTCACGAAGAGCGGACCCACAGTGAAGAGCAGGACTATGGGCAGCGATATGGCCAGGCAGGCCAAGGCCCGCCCCAGCCTGTCGTCGACTCCCCTGACGCCTGCGGCAAGGTGGAGGGCAAAAGCAGTGTTGTCGTAGGAGACATCAGCGCAGATGGACCATGCCATGACGAAAGCGGTCAGCGGACCCAGAATCATGAGCAAGCCATAACTGCCACTCTGGGCGCCGCCGAAGTAGAACAGCACAGGGAACATGGGAACAATCACCAGGGACGCCGCATACCTCGGATCCTTCAACCAGTAGATCAGCGCCCTGGCAGCAACCGCACCGGCCGGCGTCCCGGGGAGCAGGCCGAACAAGCCCAGCTTTCCGCCCTTCCTGGCAGTGCCTCCCGAGTATGCCGGTGTCACCAAGGCACGCTTCAGGAGCACGTGCCAGCAGAGGAGGAGTAGGGCGATGGTGGCCGCCGCAATCAGGAACTTCAGTCCAGCCGCAGCGAATTGACCCGAGTCGATGTCGCCACCAAGGGACCAGGCTGCACCCAGGGGCGTCCACGACACCGTTCGGGCGAGCACCGGAAGGTAGTCGGCACTGCCGCGGACACCGTCTACTACGCCCACCATGATGGGGCCCAGCAGCACCAAGGGGATGAAGACAATGATGCTGCTGACGTCCTTGAAACGCCTCGAAGCCGCCAGGCCGGCTGTTGCCGTCGTGACCACTTTGGACAACACGATGCACGTCAGTGCGCCCAGGACGGCCCCCAGCAAGGCGCCAGTGACCGCCGGAACACTGCGCCACCAGGTTCCAACCGTCCCCAGTGCGGCAATCAAGGTAGCCAGGCCGGGAATGCCGATGAAACCCGCGAGGGCAAGGCCCGTCAAGAGTTGCTTGGAAGGTATGGCGAAGGTGGTGAACCGCGCCGGGTCAAGGGTCATGTCAGCCGCCGAAGCAACGAGCGGGATGATGGCCCACCCCAGGATTGTGGCCGCTCCACCCAATACCACAACGGTGTGGGCGATCTCCGGATCAGCCAACCGCAGTGCTATGAGGCCTCCAACCAGGAGGACCAGCAATCCCAACGCATACAGGAGCCCCAGGGCCATGCCCACCAGCTGCCACGGACTGCGCTTGAACCCATTAAGGAGCAGGCGCCACTTGAGGCTTAGAAGGTGCGCAACCATTCCAGGCCCTCCGTCCGGTGTCCGCCGCCCACCAACTGGACGAAGCGTTCCTCCAACGTCGAGCCATCGCGGACCTCGTCCACTGAACCCGCTGCCAGAACGCGTCCGCCGGCCACCACTGCGACGTGGCTGCACATGCGCTGCACGAGGTCCATCACATGGCTGGAAACAATGACCGTCCCTCCGGAGGCGACGTATCCCTCCAGGATGCCGCGGATATTGGCAGCGGACACAGGGTCCACCGACTCAAACGGCTCATCAAGGACAAGGAGACGCGGTGCATGAATGAGCGCGGAGGCCAAGGCGATCTTCTTGGTCATGCCGGCGGAATAATCCACCACCAGCGAACCGGCATCGGCTTCAAGGTCAAGGGCAGCCAGCAGCTCAGGAACACGTGCACCAACTACGTCACGGTCCATGCCACGAAGGAGTCCGGAGTACGTCACCAATTGCTCGCCCGTCAGCCTGTCAAAAAGGCGCACACCATCAGGCAGCACACCCATGAGCTTCTTGGCCTCCAACGGGCGGGCCCAAACGTCGACCCCATGGATCAAGGCTGTGCCAAAATCCGGCCTCAGCAGACCGGTGGCCATGGACAACGTGGTGGTCTTGCCTGCACCGTTGGGACCGACCATCCCGTAAAAGGATCCGGCAGGCACTTCCAGGCTGACGCCATCCACGGCGATCTTGTCACCGAAGCGCTTGGCCAGGCCACGGATGGACAAGGCAGCCCGAGGCGCTGACGCAGCCGGCGCCTCGGAGGCCTGGGTTGCAGGGGTCAGTCCGGGGACTTGTGGCGGCGCGGGGAATGGTGGAGTCGGGGCGGCCTGTGGCGGCGCGGACGTGGGCGTGGGTTCATGGCGTGGTTCCGTCATGTGACCAGCCTAACCTCGCCGCACCGGAGCCGGAGCCGGTTCTAGAAGCCGTGGCGGGGGACGGCCCGCTGGTACTGCGGAACCCAGGAAATGTCATGGCCGAGCTCGTACGCAGCCCTCAGCCACCAATGGGGATCGCGCAGGGCGGCCCGCGCCATGAACACGGCATCCGCCCTGCCGTTGGCAACGATGTCCTCGGCCTGCGCAGCACTGGTGAGGAGCCCCACCGCGCCAGTGGGGACACCGGCGTCGCGCCTTATCTGTTCGGCGAACCCGGCCTGGTAGCCCGGCACGGCCCTGATTTTCTGGTGCGCCACGGCACCGCCGGAAGAGACATCCACGAGGTCGACGCCGCGACCGGCAGCCGCGCGCGCCAAGCGGACTGACGCCTCACCGTCCACTCCCCCGTCAGCCCAATCGGTAGCGGAGATCCTCAACAGGAGCGGCATGGAGTCCGGGATGACGTCGCGGACCGCGTCCACCACAGTGAGCATGAGCTTGTTCCGCCCCTCCTCGCTACCACCCCATTTGTCCGTCCGGGTGTTGATGAGCGGGCTCTGGAACTGGTGCAACAGATATCCGTGGGCGCCGTGGATCTCCACGGCGTCAAAACCCGCAGCAACGGCCCGTGAGGCCGCGGCCGCAAAGTCGTCCACCACAGCCAGGATGTCGTCCTCGCTCATGGCAGCCGGCGCGGCATAGCCGTCGAACGGCTGGATGGAAGGTCCAACGGTGCCCCACCCGCCGTCGGACGACGACACGGAACCTGACTGATCGGCGAACGGCCAGTACGTCGAAGCCTTGCGCCCTGCATGGGCCAGCTGCGCGCCGATCCTGCAGTCCACGGCGCCATGCCGGTGGACAAAATCGACAATGCGTTCCCAGCCCGCAGCCTGCTCATCGGAGTAAAGTCCGGCGTCCAGCGGGCTGATCCTGCCCACAGCGTTAACCGCCGCGGCCTCGCTCATGATCAAGGCGGCACCACCCGCGGCGAAAGAACCGAGGTGCATGAGATGCCAGTCGTTGGGGACGCCTTCTCCGGTCCCGGGATGACAGCTGTATTGGCACATGGGCGAGACCCACCCCCGGTGCGGGATGGTGAGTGAACGCAGCTGCAGCGGGGAGAACAGCGCGGACGGCACTAGAAAAGAACCCTCGCGAGTCCCTGACGGGCCTTGGCTACCCTCTCGTCCGTAGTTCCGACGACCTCGAAGAGCTCAAGGAGCCGTACGCGCGCGGTCTCGCGTTCCGGACCGAAGTTCCTGCCGATGAACGTGATGATGCGGCTGAAGGCGTCCTCGATGTGCCCGCCGGAAACGTCGAGGTCGGCGACGCCCAACTGGGCGTCAAGGTTGTCCGGTTCCCCGGCGGCAAGGTCACGAAGGTTTTCTGCCTCCGGAGCGGAGAGGTTCTCCAACCGGGCCATGAGCTCCACCTGGGCCAGTCCGGCTTTGGCGTCAGCGTCGGCCGGCTGTTCCAGCAGGGCTTGCTTGTAGGACGCTGCTGCTCCGGCGTAGTCACCGGCCTCGATCGCGTCAATGGCGGCCTGGTGCAGGGGCGGGAGCGGCTCAGGCCCGGCCTCTTCACCCTGGGCTGCGGCGTCCCCGATGCTTCCGGTGACCCCGTTGGCGGCAGCTACCTTGAGGAGTTCCTCCACGAGGTCCTTGATCTGCGCATCGTCGGCAGGACCCTGGAACAGAGGAACTGGTTGGCCCTTCACCACGGCCACGGCCGTGGGGACAACCTGCACTTGGAAAGCCTGGGCCAGTTGTGGGAAGGCGTCGACGTCGGCCGCGGCAAGAACCAGCCGGCCTGCGTAGCTCACTACTACCCGCTCAGCAGCGTCAAGGACTGCGGGCGATTCCGGTGCATAGCGTGACCAGAGAAGGAAGAGAACAGGAATCTGCGCAGACAGCTGCACCAGATCCTGGAAGTTTGTTTCGGTGGCATCCACCCTCAGGGGTGCCGTGCCGGCGCCACCATTGGTTTCATCACCGTTGGGGGTTCCGCCGTCGCGCGCAGCACCGTCCGCGGAAGCGGAGGCCGGCGGCGCGGGAGGTGCGGCCGGGCGGCGCAGTGACGAGAGGTCAACGGCGCCGCGAAGGTTGAGCTGGCTGGCAGCGGCTGGAGTGGGTCGGTATCCGGGCGAACTCATACCATCCACTCTAGCCGCTGCCCTGCAGCGGAATTGCCTACTTGAAGCTTGCCCCTACCAAGCCACGGGTGGCTGCTACGAGCTTCATGGGATCTGCGGATCCTGCCGGCGGAATGTACACCGCCACGGACTCGGCGAAGTTCAGCACCATGCCGGTAGTAGTCTCCTTGCCCCCGGCAAAGACGGCGGAATCGTCTTCAAGCAGGAGTTTGTCTCCTGCCGCCTTGGGTGTGCCCTCGAAGGCAAAGTCCAGGCGCCCAACCACCAACGCGCCGCCGTCGGCAGTGCGCAGCACTACGGTCTGGTTGGTCACGGGTGTGTGGGTGAACTTGAAGTTGGCGCTGGTCCCGTTCTTCACGGTGTCTGCCTGGTAGGCAAGGGCACCGGCGATGTACGGGGACGCCTGGCCGTCAGCCAGCTTGCTCCGGTTCGGGGAGTCAGGCGTGGTCAGCATTTCAGCCAGAATGCCCAAGGCCTCGTTGCCGCTGTACGCCAACCCGGTGTTGTCGGCGGCGGGCACGGGTTCGGTTCCTTCGCGGGGAACCGGGAACGACGGGAAGTTGGTGCCCGGCTGCAGCGGCGCGCTGCCCCAGAGCTTGTAGTTTTCGCGCGGCGAGAGCTGAACCAGCGTCAGGACCTGCGGCACAACGTTGCCGTCGCCCTGGGTCAGGGCAAAGACCGTACGGGGCCACTCGCGCTTGGTGCTGATGACGCTGCTCTGGAGCTTCGTGGCCCGGACGGGCATACGGGCTTCGTAAGCCGATACAGCGGTCCGGACCTTGTAGTTCTGCGTACGGATCTGCAGTTCCATCTTGTCGACGCGCGGAGCCAGCTTGGCTGCATCCTTGGCAGCGTCAGCAGCATCAACTGTGCTGGCAACCTGTTCCAGGATCCGCTGCAACTGGGATTCCAGCAGCACGGGGGTGCCGCCTTCACCTTCGGCGGGAGCCGCGGCAGAAGAGGTGGGCGTCGCCTCAGGCGTGGTGGTTGCCTGGGCGGCGACAGCCGTGCCGCCTACCATGACCGCGGCCAAGGCAGCAGCAATGGCGGTGACGCGGAGCGCAGGGCCCTCGGTTTTCGGACCGCGACCACGGGCGGCATCACTTGACGTCGACTGGACGGGCAGTGTGGTGGTCTCTCCGCCATCATGCGGTTCGTCGTCCTGGCCGTCCTTGCGGCGGTTGGACAGAGCTTTGGCGATGAAGGGCAGGGCCGCTCCCACCAGGATGATGATGATGCCCAGGACGATCAGCGGCACGGCCCACGGGGTTGTGGCGTTGTTCGGGAACGTCATGGAAATCGACGACGGCGCAGGCTGGGTTCCGTCTGCAGCCAGCAGCAGGGACCACTCGCCATCAGCAGGGGGGTTCCAGGTGTAGTCCAGCTCGCCGCTGGCGTCTTCGGTGCTGACCCACAGATCGGATCCCGCCGGGGAGGGTGCCGTTGCTTCGCCGTCCACCGAGGAGGCTTCCAGTGACTTCTGGTCTGCCGACACGCCGGTCAGCGTGGTGTGGGCGGTCTTACCCACCCAGGCTTCGACGTCGTCCGGTCGCCCGGTGGCGACCATGAAGTTGCCTTCGCCCTGGATCTTGATCTTCACTGGCCCGTCGTGGAGGGCAATCAACTTCGGGTCGATCACCGTCAAGGGGGCAGCTTTGGTATCGCTGGGAACCGAGGCGGTTACGGTCTCGGAGGGGGCCCAGAAAGTCAGCTGGCCAATGCCGGCCAGCATCGTCAGCAGGCCCAGCAGCACCAGCAAGGCTGCAGTCTTCAAACGCACAGGATCACCTATCATCAGCGGTCGTTGAACTTCAAGGGTAACCGTTTTGTTATCAGAGAGTCAGATCGGGGTGATCTCCCCAACATTGGGAAAACCCCTCCATCGCGCCGCCCTCGCGGCATTCCGGGCTCCTGATAGTGTGGCGATGATCATGATAACCGGGCCTTTCAGCGCCTGAATCAGCCCCTTACCACTAATGAAAAGGCAGCAAAACCGCGTGAAAGACCACTTGGAGCCCCGTCCCACCGATGAGCCCGGGTCAAGTGCGGTGGATGCTTCCCCGGACGGCACCGCCGCAACGGTTCCGGTCCGCACCGGACGACTCGCCGCCCTCGGACGCAGGTTGAGGCAGCCCATTCCCGGAGCCCGCACCCGCGTACGTTTCGAAATGCCCCCGGAAGACGAAACCGACGAGGGCCCCGGCGGCCTCCGGCCCGAAGACGACCACGGGTTCGGCGCCCCCGGGCCGCGAATGTCGTCCCAGCACCCTCTCTATGTGGGCTTCATGGGGACCGCCGGCGTCGGAATTGCCCTGGCAGTGTTCTATATCGCCAGCAACACCACCCAGCTCATCCTGTGGATCGTCGCTGCACTCTTCATCGCCTTGGGGCTGGACCCCGTAGTCCGCTGGCTGGAATCCCGCAGGGTCCCCCGGCCTGCAGGCATCCTGATCTCCGTTTCAGCCCTGGTCCTGGCGGTGGCAGGGTTCTTCGCAACCCTGATTCCCACCATCGTTGAACAGGTATCGGAAATCGTTCGCCAGGCCCCCGAATGGATCCGCGGATTCCTCGACTCGGACTTCTTCCGCAACGCCGACAGCCAGTTCGGCGTACGTGACCGGATCACCACCGAGCTGGATAAGTTCGTTAAGGATCCCGAGGCCATGGGCGGCATCTTTGGCGGCGTGGTCGGTTTTGGCTCCACGGTTGCCAACGGACTGTTTGGCTCGCTGATCGTGCTGGTCCTGAGCCTCTACTTCCTGGCGGCCCTGCCGTCCATGAAGAAGTGGGCCTACCGCCTCGCACCCCGGTCCCGCCGTCCCCGTGTTGAAGCTCTCTCGGAGGCGATCACCGATTCCGTGGGCAACTACGTGATCGGCCAGGCCTGCGTTGCCCTCCTGAATGCAATCTTCGCTTTCATTGTGATGACCATCCTGGGCATCCCCTTCAGCGTCCTGCTTGCCTTTGTGGTGGCCCTGCTCGCCTTCATTCCGCTGGTGGGCGGCATGATCGCCGCCGTCGTGGTCATCCTGGTGGCCCTGACCGCTGGCTGGCAGACCGCCGTCATCTACGCGATCGCCTACTTCGCCTACCTGCAGTTCGAGGCCTACTTCATCTCGCCGCGCATCATGCAACGCGCCGTGGCGGTTCCGGGAGCCGTGGCTGTGATCTCGGTGATCGCCGGTGGCAGCCTGCTCGGCGTCCTGGGCGCGCTGATCGCCATTCCCACCGCGGCCGCCATCATGCTGCTGATCAAGGAAGTCTTCATCATCCGCCAAGACCGGCACTGACCGCGTCCCCTGCCGGGTTTTTGTACAGATAATGCCCCTTAACCGCGAGGTTGAGGGGCATTATCTGTACAAAAAACTCTTCGCTACCCGTTTGCCACCGGCCCCGCCCACTCGCGGGGCAGGCCGTCGACGCCGGCACCTGCGGGAGTGACGTCGTCGACGATTTCATTCAGGACGCGCGCAGCGTACTTCTCGCCCACCCACAGGTGCTTGGCGCCGTCGACGCCGACAAGCCGGGCCTGCGGCACCAGGCTGAACCGCTGGGCTGCTTCGGCAGGCTGCAGGTAGTCGTCGTGTTCAGGCACCAGGACCGTGAGCGGCTTGCCGGAGGCGGCCCACTCCTTGAGGTGGACATCCGTGGCCCGGTGCAAAGGCGGGGACAGCAGCACTGCACCCTCGATCTCCTGGGCAACCGGCTCCACAGCGCCATACATCAAGGCAAGTTCGGTACCAAAAGACCATCCGACGAGCCAACGGTTCGGCAACCCCCGTTCGACAGCAAAGCGCACTGCCGCCTCTACGTCGTAGCGCTCCCCGAGGCCTTCTTCGAAGTGGCCGTCGCTGGTACCGCGCGGGGACTGGGTGCCGCGGGTGTTGAACCTGAGCACAGCCACTCCGGCCAGCGCCGGGAGCCTGTAGGAGGCCTTTCGATAGACGTGGGAGTCCATGAAGCCGCCGTGCGTGGGCAGCGGGTGGAGGGTAATCAGCGTGGCGGTGACCTCCCCTGATTCCGGCAGCGCCAGCTCGCCCAGCAATACCTTGCCGTCCTCAGTGGTGAACTCCACATTTTCGCGTCGGGCGGGAAGGACCGTGGAAGCACGGATCTCCGAGGGGGCAGCCTGCTGGGCAAACACGAACGAGGCGGGGTCGAAAGTCATGCTTCCAAGCCTAGCGAATCAGCGGTAGCGGTATGTCCTGCCCGTCCAGCAGTTGGTGTGCCAATGCCTGCGTTCGGCCAACCCTGCGGCCTGTCCAAACAGGTGGCTGTCGGACCACACCACCAGATGCGCGATGCCGGGGACTATCGCAGTGGAGCAGCCGGGGCAGATGTACTGCTTCTCCGCTTTTTTGGCTGTCATGGTCCGGACCATCCAGTCACCATCCGGAGCGCTTTCCCGCCGGGCAATTCCACCCCGCGCCCTTTCCAGGTCAAGTTCAGGTGCCGGCGCGGCCCATTTGCCGCCGGCGTTGCCGGAGCGTGTGCTGGACGCGTTGCGACGAGGGCGGTTGGAGCGGGGCATGCTTCCATTCTGCCCCAGCCACCCTGTTGCAGATGGTGAGGCGGTAATGTGGAGCGGGTGCGACTCGTCATAGCCCGTTGTTCTGTTGATTACGTTGGCCGCCTCAAGGCCCACCTCCCCCTCGCCACCCGGCTGCTGCTGGTCAAGGCCGATGGCTCCGTGCTGGTGCACTCGGACGGCGGTTCCTACAAACCGCTGAACTGGATGAGCCCGCCGGCCACGCTCAGGGTGACCACGCCGGAGGAGACGGACGTGGAGGAAGGTGTGGTGGAACAATGGACTGTCCAATCTGCCAAGACCGATGACCGCCTGATCATCAACATCTACGAGCAACTCCACGACACCTCGCACGAGCTCGGCACCGACCCCGGCCTGATCAAGGATGGGGTGGAAGCGGACCTTCAGCGACTCCTTGCGGAGCAGATCGAGACCCTCGGAACCGGCTACTCCCTCATCCGGCGTGAGTACTTCACGGCGATCGGTCCTGTCGACATCCTGGCCCGGGACGCAAACGGCGCCACAGTGGCCGTTGAACTCAAGCGGCGAGGCGACATCGACGGCGTCGAACAGCTCACGCGGTACCTTGAGCTGCTCAACCGCGATCCCCTGCTGGCACCAGTACGAGGCATCTTCGCCGCTCAACAGATCAAGCCCCAGGCAAAGGTCCTGGCCAACGATCGCGGGATCGCCTGCGTGACGCTGGATTATGACGCCATGCGGGGCGTGGATGACAGCGAGTCCCGACTCTTCTAGCTCTTCCCCGGGCTCATGTGCCGCAGGCCACTAGAATCGACATCATGACTGCCGCAGATCGTTTGCCCACTTCTTCCGCGCCAAGCCACCAAATCATCAAAGGCACGATTGTCAGTGACGGCGAGGTGGTGGAGGACGGCCTTGTGGCCATCGAAGGCGACAGAATCGCCTACGCCGGAGCTGCGGGTGGCTTTGATCCGGAATCATTCGAAGGTTTCCAGAGCGCTGTCCGTTTGGGAGTACCCAGCGGCAGCTACCTGATTCCCGGACTGGTGGATGTCCACTGCCACGGTGGCAACGGCGGCGATTTCCCTGGCGGAGAAGAGGCATCGGCTCGCAAGGCCGTGGACTTCCTGCACCGTTCGGGAACAACAACGTTCCTTGCCAGCATGGTGACCGCTCCCCCGGAGGACCTCCTCCGCGGCATCCAGCTGTATGTAAAGCTCGCGGACGAAGGCCTCGTAGCCGGAATCCACCTCGAAGGGCCGTTCCTGTCCCATGCCCGCTGTGGAGCCCAGAACCCGGACTACTTGCTGGAACCGGACCTGGACCTCATGGAGGAGCTCGTCGGCGCCGCCGCAGGCAAGCTGGCCACCATGACCTACGCCCCCGAGCTCCCGGGTGCTGCCGCCCTGGTGGACCTGATGACTTCCCACGGCGTCACTCCTTCCCTGGGCCACACGGATTGCGACGACGCCACAGCGGCGGCGTCGTTGGCCGCCGCCCGTGAAGGGCTGGAATCAGCAGGGTTCGACGGCGTCAGCTCACTTCCCACCGTGACGCACCTTTTCAATGGGATGCCTCCCCTGCACCACCGCGCGCCGGGTCCCGTTGCTGCCTGCCTGCGGATGGCGCAGGAAGGAAAGGCCGTGGTGGAACTCATCGCTGACGGCACCCATCTGGATCCCAGCACAGTAGCCACGGTTTTCCAGTTGGTAGGAGCTGCCAACATCGTCCTGGTGACGGACTCCATGGCCGCCGCGGGCCTTTCGGACGGCAGCTACATGCTGGGGCCCTCCCCGGTGACCGTCAGCGATGGTGTCGCCACACTCGATGCCACTGGTTCCATCGCAGGCGGCACCGCCACCCTCCTGGAGGTCGTCCGCAAAACCGTAGCGGCCGGCGTCGAACTTCCGGACGCCATTTGTTCCGCCACGGCGGTACCTGCAGCTGTCCTTGGACTTTCCGACGAAATAGGCGGACTGCGTCGTGGCCTGCGGGCTGACATCGTGGTGACGAACGAAGATCTTGAACTCACCGGCGTGATGCGCAACGGCTTGTGGCTGTCACAGAGCTAATTGAATGCGCGCGTTACCTTCTTTTTACCGAAAATTTTCCAGAATTGCCCAAAAGACCGTTGACCTCCGGCAGGGCACATGAAAGTGTTGTAGCAGTCTTTGTGTAGGTGGTTTTCATGCTCGCAAGACGAGTTGCGAGCGTGAAGCTCCTGCGAAACCAGCCGGTATCTTCCGGACGGAATCCAAGGTCTTCTCGCGGAGTAACAAAGCCGGTACGAGGTGTATCGGACTGAAGTTCCATAATGAGGAGAAATACATGGCACTGGGAACCGTCAAGTGGTTCAACGCTGAAAAGGGCTTCGGCTTTATCACCCCGGATGACTCGGATGGGGACGTTTTTGTTCACTACTCCGAGATCCAGACCGGTGGCTTCAAGACCCTCGATGAGAACCAGCGCGTTCAGTTCGAGATCGGTCAGGGCGCCAAGGGCCCCCAGGCAACCGGCGTTACCGTCGTCTAGCCTTAGCTGCTGAATTCTGCTGGTTGCAGATTCAACAAACACATTGACCCCGGCTTTCTCGCCGGGGTCAATGTGTTTAAGGCCAGTAATGCCTGATATTTCGACAACGCCTGTTACTAACCATGAAGAAAGACGAAGTGGTCCTGGTGAATGGGGGTTGACTATTCAAGCAACGAGTGTCCGGAGCAGCCGCGCTGAATGCCGCACCGACAATCCGGGCAGATAGGCATGGCTTAGTGCGCGCCCCATTGCCGGAAGGTGCAAGGGGTCTTGGTAATACATGTACAACGTTCGGTACTCGGGCTGGAATCTGGACTTAAAAGAAGCCAACGACCTGAATCCATAAACTGGTTCAAGTGCTTGCCCCACGGCATCCAGAATTCCCGCCAGGCCCTCAGCCTGCTGTTCGATCTCGCCCTTCTCCCTGGCCAAAGGCGAACCGGACAGCGAGATGACCTCTACGGAGCCGCGCAAGTGCAGGATGGCCGAGGCAATCAGGAATTCCATGACTCCCGGGAAGGTGTCCCCCCGCCGCCTCATGAAGTCCAGCGTCCAACTGGCAACCTGGCCTTCCTCGTAAACCGGAAGCCAACTGGTGACCCCATAGACGAACCCCGCCTCATCAACCGCAACGCAGCACAGGACGTCGTCGTCCTCCAGTTCGTCCAGGCCGCCCAAGGTGAAGCCCATTTCAGGAATCTTCTTCTGGGCCGCCCACTCCTCGGAGACCTCAGTGACTTGGGCGCGCACGCCGTGAGATAGCTCCGAGTAGCGGCCCCAGCTGGCCGTTATCCCCAGTTTTTTGGCGCGGTTCAGCGATGTCCTGACGTTCTGCCATTCCTTGCCCCGGAACTCCAGGTCCCTGATCCGCAGGCGGGTTTCCTGGGCAACAGCCACCCTGCGGAACCCCCGTGCTTGAAGCATGGGCCACAGCTCATCCGTACAGGAGTAGAAGCACGGTATCAACGCCTGCTGGGTGCAGTATTCGAGGAAGCCCTTGGCGGTTTCCAGACGATGACCCGCAGACCCAAACGGGCCAGCCAACGTCAAGGCCACGTGACCATGGTGTTGGTAGGCCACTCCCCCGGTGCCGTCACCGTTGAACCAGTACTTGTTGGGTTCCCAGAGCGCCATCCAGGACAAGGAGTCGCCCCCGGACTTGACCAGGGTGCGGGCTCTCTGGCGGGCTTGGTGGTCGAGTCCGCCGGAGTGGTGGCCACGGATGAGCAGGATCCATACGCCCACCAGCGCCACCAACCAGAACACCGTTCCGGAGTAGGAGAAAAGGAACACCTCCAGGACATCACGTTCGGCAAAGACCTTCCGGTAAACGCCCGGCAGCGGAACGGGAAGATACTGCCGGGCCAGTTCTGCAGCCAATCCCAGCACGCCGCCGTCGCGGTCCATGCCGCCGGACGCCAACCAGACTGCTGTGTAGGCGAGACTAAGCCCTGCCCCGGTCAGGCCTACCAGCCAGAAGATTCTGCGCCGGATTCGATCCGAGGTCACCACCCGGAAGTGGCCACGGTAGACAAAGAGCAGCACAGCCAGCACCAGCGGCACGACGACGAGCGGGATCAGGTGCACCACGGCCGAGTTCAGCATGGGCACGTGCGGACGCCCCTGCAGCCTGGGCATCCCGGCAAAGAGGCCGAGGTAGATTGCTGACAACGCCACCACTACCAACTGGACCGCGATCGCGATCCCCAAGGCCAGCCGGCGTCCACGTCTCATGCCATCGGCACAAATGAGGAGCAAAACGACAGGCACCACTGCCAGCGCCAAACCCCACGGGCCGGTATAGCCCTGGCGGCCCACCTCCAAACAGGCAACATCGATGGTTCCCCCGCAGCTGCTTTCCAACTGGCTGAGCGTGGGCAAAGGATTCAGGATGACGTCCCGCAGCAAGGCCAGGGGCCCGGACGGACTCTTCGCTGCGGCGGTAACGATGGGACCCACAGCGAAGATTGCCATGGTCAACGACAACAGGTTCCGCACTTCCCTGCCCGTGGAGCGATGCAGGTGGAGATGCCCTTGGCTGCTTTGCATCCACCACCCTGCGGCCAATCCGATCAGGGCCCCCAGGAACCCCACGACGGTCTCGGCATGGCCCACGTAAAGCACCAGGAGCAAGGAGACCGAGAGGGCCACGGTGCGCAGGCGCCGTTGCCACAGCGTAGTGAGCAGGGCACTGGCTGCCAAAGCCGTAGCCAGGGCTGCCCCATAGGGACCAATCAACCGGGTGTCTGCCATGCGTGAGAGCCAGCCGTCATCTGAGTGCTGAGCCACTTGGGTGACCAAGAGGAAAGCCGACACGCAGGCGAACTGGGCCCCCAAGAACACACCGGCCGTTTTGAGTGACCCCAGGTGCCGCTCGGCAAGGCCCAGAAGAAACACGGTCATCAGGATCGCTGTGGCATAAGCCAGCGGATTGGTGGTGAAGAACAGCGACGTCCAGATGGACCACCATTCTCCTGACCGCAGACCATCAAGTGATACGCCGGCGAAGGCAAGCCACGGCTCCGGCGGGCCGGACAGGAAACTGCCCGAAACCAGGGACAACAACACAAACAAGCCCAGCACCAGCAGGGTGAACGGGGTGGCACGCACGTGCCTGCCCGCCTGCAGCAAGGCCGGCTTGACCACACCCTTGAGGGCACGGCTCACCGGGACAGCTCCCAGCGGTCGGCGAGGAAACCCAAGCCTCCAGGCATACCCCGGACAACAGCGTCCCAAGAGTGTCCTGCGTGCTGAATGGTATGTTCTTCTGTTGCGAAACCCGCAGTCCTGGCCGCTTCAGCCAGCTCATGCATGTAGTCAGTGAACTCGTGGTCGGTTTCGCCGGCAGTGAGGTACACAGCGCTTCCCGCATAAGTGCGTTGCTGCATCAAGGCCAAAGGTGTCCTCGACGCAAAGGCCGCTGCATCGCCGTCGAACGAGTCCTGAATGGTCTTGTTTCGGTCTTTGGCCAACGCGGGTTCCCGTTCGGCCGAGAACGCGAGCACCGTTGAGAAGAGCTCCGGATGGACTGTACCCATCTGCATGGCGCATGTGCCGCCAAACGAGAAGCCACCCACGGCCCACAATTGGGGGTCATCGGAGACGTCCAGCGTAGAGGTGATCCAGGCCGGTACATCCTTGGAGAGATATGTGTCCGCAGGGGCAATCAGGCTATCCATGCACATGGTGTTGGCGCCGCTGGACCCGTTGGGATCCACCACGACAGTCACCGGAGCCACCCCGTGGTGGGCTTCAGCGAAACGGTCCAGCTGGGTGCGGAGTTGGCCGCCCGTCAACCAGTCGGCCGGGCGACCGGGCTGCCCTGAGAAAAGCACCAGTACGGGCAACGTGGGGCGGGGTACGGTCTGATAGGCGGGGGGAAGGTAGATGTACGCTTCCCGTGCGGAAAAACCGGAGACGGACCCCGGGATGTGGGCCTTGCGCAGAATTCCGTTTCCTGGCATGGACTCCGGCGCTTTCCACCCCTTGAGGGCGGGACCGGGCTTACTGTCCGGACTCCGTTGAAGGCCGGCCTCCAAGGGTTGGATGCGGGCCACTGCAGTGCCCAGCAGATCTCCTACCGAATTGTTCAGCCCGAAGTAGAGATTTACTTGGACCGCACTCAGAAGGATGACTCCCAGCATCGCCAGGATGCTGAGGGAGCGGCCCCTGCCGGAGTTGCGCGGAAAGCGGGCTGCGCAAAGAAGGACAGCCGCGACAGCCGGAACAGACCACGCCAGTGTCTCAAAGGGCAGGTTCTCCGAAAAGGTGGCCATGAGATCCACCAGGATCCAGTGAGCCAACGCCACGATGCCGGCAGAAATCGCGAGAGAGACCACAACGACCAAAGGCCAGGAGCGTCGTCGTCGCCAGAGCAGGTACATTCCACCGGCAGCACCGCAAGCAATGCTGAACCAGAGGAACGGACCACCAACCAGGCTGACGTCGGAAAGAAAATCCATAACGCCTATCGCCAAGTACCGACGCCGATGACCGGACCGGCCTCCAGCCAGGATGACAGCCCCGCATAGGCGTCGAAGTTCATGGCGAGCATGAACTTTTTGCCTTCGTACTGCAATTCAACAACCACGACGCCGGGCTGCACCTTGACGAGTTCATCTTCGGTGGGTTGGCGGCGGCCCAGCAGTTCGAGCGAACTGCGCGTAAACCTGTGCTTGGGGATCACGCTCAGGGACATCAAGCGGAACCACTCCAGCTCATTGTCCTGATAACGACAAACCCCCATCTGCCAGCTGTTTCCAGCCGTGCAAATGGAGGCGTCTACCGTGCCCAGGGCACGCCGCAGGTTGAAGCGGCGCACCCCGAACAGGCACAGTGAAATGATCAGCAACGTAAACGCCGTTGCCAGGGCGATGAACGGAATAAGGGAATCGTCCATCAAGGTCGTGCTATCGGGTCCCCGCTGTAGCCGCTTCGCCCAATTTGGCGTTGTCAGCAACAATGACCACGCGATCGTTGTCAACGGAGAAGAATCCGCCGTCGACCACTACCGCGATACGGTCACCGGAAACCGGCTGGATTGCCAGCTCGCCCTCGGCCAGGATGGCCAGAAGGGGCGAGTGGCCCGGCAGGATTCCGATTTCACCATCGCTGGTGCGGGCCTTCACCATCTTGGCCGCGCCGGACCACACGAAGTGGTCCGCTGCGACAATCTCAACCTCAAGCTCAGCCATACTACTTCGTCTGTTCCTGGATCTTGGCCCACTGGCGCTCGACATCATCCAGGCCGCCGACGTTGAAGAACGCCTGCTCTGCAATGTGGTCCAGCTCGCCGTCGCAGATGGCCGTGAAGCCTTCAACGGTGTCCTTGATGGACACGGTGGAACCCTCGACGCCGGTGAACTGCTTGGCGGTGTAGGTGTTCTGGGAGAGGAACTGCTGGATACGACGTGCACGCGACACGACGATCTTGTCCTCTTCAGACAGTTCGTCAACACCGAGGATGGCGATGATGTCCTGGAGTTCCTTGTTCTTCTGCAGGATCTGCTTAACACGGACAGCCGTGTTGTAGTGGTCCTTGCCGATGTACTGGGGATCCAGGATACGGGAGGTCGACGTCAGCGGGTCAACGGCCGGGTACAGACCACGGGATGCGATTTCACGGGAAAGTTCCGTGGTCGCGTCGAGGTGTGCGAAGGTCGTGGCCGGGGCCGGGTCGGTGTAGTCATCAGCCGGCACGTAGATGGCCTGCATCGACGTGATGGAGTGACCCTTGGTGGAGGTGATGCGCTCCTGGAGGAGGCCCATCTCGTCAGCAAGGTTGGGCTGGTAGCCCACAGCGGACGGCATACGGCCGAGCAGCGTGGAAACTTCCGAGC
Source organism: Paenarthrobacter sp. NPDC091669 (assembly GCF_044756725.1). NCBI lineage: Bacteria > Bacillati > Actinomycetota > Actinomycetes > Micrococcales > Micrococcaceae > Paenarthrobacter > Paenarthrobacter sp. NPDC091669. The sequence continues at coordinate 228,233 of NZ_JBIVTK010000005.1, read as the reverse complement.
CTGCCTGGGTGAAGCGGAAGATGTTGTCGATGAAGAGCAACACGTCCTGGTTCTGGACATCGCGGAAGTACTCCGCCATGGTCAGGGCCGACAGGGCCACGCGCAGACGCGTTCCCGGCGGCTCATCCATCTGGCCGAACACAAGGGCGGTGTCCTTGAGGACGCCTGCCTCTTCCATTTCAACCCAGAGGTCGTTACCTTCACGGGTACGCTCGCCGACACCGGCGAATACGGAAGTACCACCGAAGTTGCGGGCAACACGGGTGATCATTTCCTGGATCAGAACGGTCTTGCCAACACCGGCGCCGCCGAACAGGCCGATCTTTCCACCCTTGATGTACGGGGTGAGAAGGTCGATGACCTTGATGCCGGTCTCGAGCATCTCCGTGGAGCCCTCGAGCGAGGCGAAGGCCGGAGCCTTGCGGTGGATCGGCCAGTAGGCGTCAGCCTTGATCTCGGACTCTTCGACGTCCAGCGGCTTGCCGAGAACGTTGAAGATGTGGCCCTTGACGCCGTCGCCGACGGGCACGGAGATCGGAGCGCCGGAGTCCTGGACAGTGGTACCGCGGACGAGTCCGTCGGTTGCCTGCAGGGAGATGGCGCGGACGAGGTTGTCACCCAGGTGCTGGGAGGTCTCGAACGTGATGGTCTTCGTCTGGCCGTTGAGAGTGATCTCAGTGGTCAGAGCGTTGTAAATCGAGGGGATTGCGTCAGCCGGGAATTCGACGTCGACAACCGGACCAATAACACGGGCAATGCGGCCGGTGGCACCGGCCGTTGCTACGTGTTCGGTAGCAGTGGCAGTCATCTCTCTCACTTCACTCAGTAGATGGCGTGGGGTTAAGTTTATCTGTTTGTTGCAGGTGCGGCTTCAAGCCGAATCCGGTGCAGGCTAGGACGCGAGGGCGTCGGCGCCGGCAACGATTTCGGAAAGCTCCTGCGTAATCTCGGCCTGGCGGGCCGTGTTGCGAAGGCGCGTGTACTTCTTGATCAAATCCGTAGCGTTGTCACCGGCCGACTTCATGGCACGCTGGCGGGCTGCGAGCTCGGAAGCTGCGGCCTGCAGCATGGCTGCGAAGATGCGGGACTCGATGTAACGCGGAAGCAGTGCGTCAAGCACCTGCTCTGTTTCCGGTTCAAACTCGTACAACGGCAGCAGCTCGGATTCCGAGGCTGCTTCCTCTTCTACGACCTCCAGCGGGAGCAAACGGATAACCGTGGGCTCCTGCGTCACCATGGACTTGAAGCGGGTGTAGACGACGTGGATCTCATCCACGCCACCCTCTTCGAAGTCAGTGGAGAAGTCTTCGAGGAGTGCAGCTCCGACTTCCTGTGCGGTTTCGAATTCCGGTGCGTCCGTGCCACCGGTCCATACGCGGGTGTATGACCGGTTGCGGAAATCGAAGTACGCCTGCGCCTTGCGGCCAACCAGGTACGCCTTGACTTCCTTGCCTTCTGCGTGAAGAAGCTCGGTGAGACCTTCAGCCTGCTTGAGCACACTCGCGGAGTACGATCCTGCAAGGCCACGGTCCGATGTAATGATCAGGACTGCGGCGCGGCGGATCTGCTCCGGCTCGGTGGTCAGCGGGTGGTCGATTTCGCTCTGAGTTGCGACAGCAGAAACGGCGCGGGTAATCGCGTTCGCGTAGGGCAGTGAAGCTGCTACGCGGGCGCGGGCCTTACCGATGCGCGAGGTAGCGATCAGTTCCATCGCCTTGAAGATCTTGCGCATCGACGTCGTCGAGCTGATCTTCTGACGGTAGACCCGAATCTGGGCTCCCATACTTATCCTTTCCTAAGTTCCCGATGTGCTGCCCTGCCGGGGCCCTTGCGGACCCCGGCAGGGCAGGTGATCGGAACTAGCGCTTCTGCTTGACGATCTTTTCCTGGTCGACGTCGCCGCCGGAGATCGCTGCGTGCTCTTCGTGGCCGGCGCCAACCAGGTGGTTGTCGCCTTCTCCGAAGAAGCCCTTCTTGAAGGAAATGATCGCTTCCTTCAAGGCTGCAGCGGTGTCGTCATCCAGGACGTTGGTCTGAGCCAGCGTGGTCAGGATGGAGGACTTGTGCGCGAGGTGCTCCAGGAACTCGGACTCGAAGCGGCTGATGTCCTCAACCGGAACGTCGTCCAGGTACCCCTTGGTGCCGGCCCAGATGGAGACAACCTGGTTCTCAACCGGGAACGGTGAGTACTGGCCCTGTTTCAGCAGTTCCATCAGGCGTGCACCACGGGTCAGCTGCTGACGGGAAGCAGCATCCAGGTCAGAGGCGAACATGGCGAATGCCTGCATGTCGCGGTACTGGGCCAGGTCCAGCTTCAAGGTACCGGAGACCTTCTTCATGGACTTGACCTGTGCAGCGCCACCAACGCGGGAGACCGACACACCAACGTCAACAGCAGGACGCTGGTTGGCGTTGAAGAGGTCCGACTGGAGGAAGATCTGGCCATCTGTAATGGAGATCACGTTGGTCGGGATGTACGCGGAGACGTCGTTTGCCTTGGTTTCGACGATCGGAAGACCGGTCATCGAACCTGCACCGAGCTCGTCGGAGAGCTTGGCACAACGCTCCAGCAGGCGGGAGTGCAAGTAGAAGACGTCGCCCGGGTAAGCTTCGCGTCCCGGCGGGCGGCGCAGCAGCAGGGATACGGCGCGGTAGGCTTCGGCCTGCTTGGACAGGTCATCGAAGATCACCAGTACGTGCTTGCCGCCGTACATCCAGTGCTGGCCGATGGCCGAGCCTGCATACGGTGCCAGGTACTTGAAGCCAGCCGGGTCAGATGCCGGAGACGCCACGATGGTGGTGTACTCCAGTGCGCCGTGATCCTCGAGGGTCTGGCGGACGGCTGCGATGGTGGAAGCCTTCTGGCCGACACCAACGTAGACGCAACGGACCTGCTTGGTGACATCTCCGGAAGCCCAGTTGGCCTTCTGGTTGATGATGGTGTCCACGGCGATGGCGGTCTTGCCGGTCTGGCGGTCACCAATGATCAGCTGACGCTGGCCACGTCCGATCGGAATCATGGCGTCGATAGCCTTGAGGCCGGTCTGCATCGGTTCGTGAACCGACTTACGTTCGGTAACGCCCGGAGCCTGGAGTTCCAGTGCGCGGGTGCCTTCGGCCTTGATCTCGCCGAGGTCGTCGATCGGCTGGCCCAGCGGGTCAACAACGCGACCCAGGAAGGCATCGCCAACCGGAACGGACAGGATCTCACCGGTACGGTGAACTTCCTGGCCTTCTTCAATACCGGTGAAGTCACCGAGGATAATGACACCGATCTCGCGGACGTCAAGGTTCTGGGCCAGGCCCAGCGTGCCATCTTCGAAGCGAAGCAGCTCGTTCGCCATGACCGAGGGAAGACCCTCAACACGGGCGATGCCGTCACTTGCGGTGGTCACACGACCAACCTCTACGCGCTCTGCGTTACCGGGTTCGTAGGACGCCGCGAACTCGTTCAACGCATTACGGACGTCGTCGGCGTTGATGGTCAATTCGGCCATCTGCAGTCCCTGCTCTCCTGTTTTCGTGATCATCGTTGCTCACGATGACCGGGTTTTATATCAGTTAAGTTGTGCTTAGTCTGGCTAGCCAGCGAGCTGACGGCGGAGCTCGGTCAGGCGGGTGATAACCGAAGCGTCGAGCACTTCGTCACCAACCTGGACCCGGATCCCACCGATCAGTGCGGGGTCAACGTTGAGGTTGACCTTCAGTTCGCGGCCGTACAGCGCATCAAGCCCGGCCTGCAGACGGCTGGCCTGCGTATCCGTCAACGGACGGGTAACGCTGACAGTTGCAATCCAGCGCTGCTGACGCTTGGCTGCAAGCTTGGCGAATGACTCGACGAGCTTGCTCGGCTTGACACCGCGCGGCTGCGTAACTGCCTGGCTGATAAGAACCTTTGCTTCCTCGCTGCTGCCAGGAACAAGCTTCTCAGCCAGTGCAATCTTTGCCGAAGGGGAACCCTGCGGCTCAGACAGAGCACGTTGTACTTCGTGGCTGGAGGCGACGATCTGGTTGAAGGCAAACAGATCGTTTTCCAGCTCTTCCAGCCCCGTGATACCGGAGGCAGAAACGGCCGACTTGTTTTCAGCTACGGCAATGACAACCGTGGCGGCAAGCGTCTCGAGTGCATCGCCGATATCACGTGCCGATGCCCAGCGTGAGCTGGCCAGTCCGCCCGCAATTTCAGCAGCATCAGCGGAGACTTTTCCGCCAACCAGCTGCTTGACCAGCGCCGACTTTTCGTCTCCAGTGCGGGACGGGTCAGTCAGGGCGCGGCGCAAGCCAGCCGAGCTGTCCACCGTTCCCAGGATTCCGAAGAGGTCCTTAGCCAACTGCAGCGAGGCGAAAGGAAGCTTGGCTTCCAACTGCGCCAGTGCTGTGGTCAGCGATTCGCTCGATATACCTGCCATTACTTAGCTGCACCTGCGCTCTGGGTCTCCAGATCTGCAAGGAAGCGGTCCACAACGCGTGCGGCGCGCTGATCGTCGGTGAGTGCTTCACCAACGATGCGGCCGGCCAGCGTGGTGGCCAGGGTGCCTACCTCGGAACGAAGCGAGACAACAGCTGCCTGGCGCTCCGATTCGATGGCAGCGTGTGCCTGCTCGGTGATGCGTGCAGACTCCGCTGCAGCCTTGGCCTTCAGGTCCGCAAGGATCTGTGCGCCTTCGGCGCGTGCTTCTTCGCGGATGCGGTTGGCTTCGGCGCGGGCGTCGGTGAGCTGCTGCTTGTACTCTTCGAGAGCTGCAGAAGCTTCCGCTTGGGCCGCTTCGGCCTTTGCAATGCCACCTTCAATTGCTTCGGCGCGCTCTGCGAAGGTCTTCTCGAACATCGGGACAATGAACTTGACCACGATGTACAGGAGGACCGCAAAGCCGACGAGGACGACGCCCATTTCCCAGACATTGGGAACGAGAGGGTTGGCGGCCTCTTCGCCTTCAGTGGCGGCTGAGATGATCAGCTGATTCATATTTCACCCGTCCTATCTACTCGGTTGCGGAATTCGCTTCGTTCTTAATCCGAAGACTAAAGAACGAACGCGAAGACGAGTCCGAGGATGGCGAGGGCTTCGGTCAGTGCCAGACCAAGGAACGCGATCGGCTGCAGCACGCGCTGAGCTTCCGGCTGACGAGCAACACCGTTGATGTAAGCCGCGAATACGAGACCCACACCGATACCACCGCCGATTGCGGACAGACCGTAACCTACGAGGTTGAGATTGCCTTCCATTTTTTTCCTTTCAAGATGCCACCCATGTGGCAGGTTGTTTGGTTTACTTCAATCCCCATCAGGGGAAGATTTTGTGCCTAGTGGCTGTCGGCGTGCAGGGCGCCTTCGATGTAGATCGCGGTCAGCAAGGTGAACACGTAGGCCTGCAACGCCATGATCAGTGCCTCGAGCATGTACATGGCGATAGCGCCGACGAGGACCAGGACCGATGTGCCCTTCAAGAGGACGTTTTCCTGCATGACCAAGTACTCGATGCCGGAACCGGCGAGCATGACGATCAAGTGGCCGGCCAGCATGGTCGCGAACAGACGGAGGCTGTGCGTGACGGGGCGGACCAGGAAGTTGGAGATGATTTCGATCGGCACGACAATCGGGAGGATGTACCAAGGCACACCTGAAGGAACGGTGGCAAGCTTGAAGTACTTCAGTCCGTTCTTCTTGATGCCGATGATGATCCAGGTGAAGTACACGATTCCGGCCAGCACATAAGCTCCACCGACGTGCGAGAAGCTCGGGAGCTGGATTACGGGAATCGCGCCGTAGATGTTGTTCACCAAAATAAAGAAGAACAAGCTGAACAGCAGCGGGACGTACTTGATGAAGTCCTTGCCGCCGATGATGTCCTTGGCGATGCTGTTACGGACGAAGCCATAGGCCATCTCGCCTGCGAACTGCAGCTTGCCGGGAACCAGCTGCTGCTTACGTGCGGCGAGGATGAAGAATGTAGCGATAATGACGACCGAAAGGATTACCAGCAGCATCTGCTTGGAGAATCCGTCGTGCGCACCCCAAGGCAGGATTGCCGGCAGGTGCATTTCGTCGATTCCGGGTGGGGTGAATGACCCCGAATCCTGGGCGGGGAGCGCAAGCGCGATCAACGCGTTTCCTCTCTGCTGTGTCCATCATTGGGCATTGGTTGGAATCCGGGCGCGTTGGACGCATCCGTGTTCCATGTGAAATTATTTGGCATTACTGTCCCCGTCCGTGGACGGACCGCTGTCTGCGTTGCTCTCGCCAGAGGAGGAGCTTTGCCTGGTGAGGCCGTGCATATGGGAAAGATAGAACCCTCCTGCGGCTCCCAGCAGAGCGCCAAGGAGCACAATCCAGCGGGTCCCCCACAGATTATCCAGACCCCAGCCTATCAAACTCCAGACAATGATCCCGCCAATGATGTAGCTGAAGACGGCGATGCCGGCATTGTATCCGCCGTCGCTTCCGGCTTCTGCGGTTTCATTCGCTTTTCCAGGTTGCTGGGCTTGTGCGGCCGGGCGTGAATATCGCTTACGCGGAGACATCCGGGCCACCCTTCTGATCTTCAGGATCGTTGTAGATCTGGAGGCGGGCCTTGCTGAAACCATAGATTTCTGCTGCCTGCCAGAAGAGAACGGTAACCACGGCGCCAATCAGGAACCAGCGGTGGTGGAGCCAATCCGGCGCGCCGAGCGCAAACAGTACTACGGCGAAACCGACCACTTTGATGAAATACGTAGCAACAAAGAGGCCAACAGCTCCTGAGGGGTTGTTGCGGCCTACGTAGTGGCCTATCAAAAGGCTGATGCCAAAAAAGAGCATGACCAGTGCGGCGCCGAACGCCGCTGAAAGCGCGCCCTGTCCACCATTCATCACGGCCGCGATCACGCAGGTGACTGCAGTGGCCACGGCTGCGGCCGAGGCGCTCAGAAGCAGCAATCGTAGCCAGAGGTTCGACGTCTCACCGGAGACTCCAACGCCACGTTTACCGGACGGGCGTCCGGTTTCGGCGTTGGATGTCATGGGGATACCAATCCTCGTGGCACAGGTGCCATATTCTCAAAGTGGGGTTACGGGCGAGTGACTGTCCGCAGAAAGAATTCTACATGAGATAGAACTGTGACGATAACCAGCCGTCACAACTACTCCCCCGGCCGCGTCGAGTTCCGGGTGAAGTATGGCCACGCAGTCACGGCGGCCATGACGAGAGCCGCGACAACAACCACGATGAGCACAACCTGCCAGGGGAAGACGGCGAACGCGACACCGCCGAAAGCCAGGATGCACGTCCAGACATACAGCATGACGACGGCGGCACGGTGCGAGTATCCGAGGTCCACCAGCTTGTGGTGGAGGTGCCCACGGTCTGCCGACCATGGCGACTGACCCCTCGCAGTCCGGCGGACTACGGCCATCCCCAGATCCAGGAGAGGCAGGGACAGAACCGCAAAAGGCAGCAAGATCGGAACAATCGTGGGGATGCCATTGGCACGGTCATAAAGGCCCGAGCCGATCTGCCCCGTGGCTACCACGCCGGCTGACGCCATGAGCAGGCCGATGAGCATGGCCCCCGAATCACCCATGAAGATTTTTGCCGGGAACCAGTTGTGCGGCAGGAACCCGATGCAGCTTCCCACCAGAATGGCCATCAGGAGTGTCGCAAGGTCGGAGTTGTCGGTGGACGGATTGTTCCGGTGAACCCAGTAGGCCGTGAGGAAGAAGGCCCCGCCACCAATGATGGCCACTCCCGCTGCCAAACCGTCCAGTCCGTCAATGAAGTTGACGGCGTTCATGGTGGTGACAATGAGTCCCGCAGTGAGCACAATCTGAAGGATCTCAGACTCGAGGAATATCGGTTCCGGGATGAATGGCACCACTGACATCCGGACGCCCCACAGTGCCACGATTAAAGCGGCAGCGCCCTGGCCCAGCAGCTTGATCCACCACCGGATGTCCAGGATGTCATCTGCCACCCCTACGGCGACGATCACCACAGCACCGGCCAGGATCCCCCAGGGCGCATCGTTGTGCCTGAAAATGTCCTTCACGAAGAATGAGTTGCTGGCAACTACCAAGGCGACGAAGAAACCCGCAAAGATGCCAAGCCCCCCGAGCTTGGAAATCAGGGCGGAGTGCATGTCGCGGCTGCGGATGGGACGGTACAGGCGCAGTTTGTTTCCGGCCACGCGGGCACCCCACGTTCCCGCGTAGGACACCACGGCGGCCGTGAGTGCCATCAGCAGATACATGATCATGATGCGGCTCCCGGGAGCAGCCCGCCCACTGTTCCGGAAATGGCAATGTACTGACGCTGCCGACGCGTCGGGTGAAAGCCGGTGGTTTCCGGGCACCTTGAGGTGTGGAATTCTGTGTGTGGATAAATGGAACTACTCCGTCGCCATGCCTGCACCGGCTGTGCCGAATGTTGCGGGATTTCTGTGGACTCTAGTCACGATACTAATGCCAATGGCCGTGACCACCCTGTGACGCAGCCGCAAGACCCCCGCCTGTTTGACCGGGTTTTAGCTGCGCCGCTTTCAGCTGGCAGGCTCTTGGACGTTCCGCAACGCGTAGATCCCCTCAAGCACCTGCGCATTTGAACGTGGTGCTTTCAGGCTGTGACGCAGGCCCTTGAGAAGCCCGCCCAACAGCACTTTGCGGTTGGAAGAGGCAGCAATGGTACGGGTCCAATTACGCAACGACGCACCGGTGAAAAGTACCTTTTCCCACGGCGCCAAGGCATTGGAACGGGTGTAGACCCACAGCTTGTTCCGAACCTCGTAGTAGAAGCGCGGTCCGGGGTCAGCACCGGCGTCGCCAAAGACTTTGGTGTGGTGATTGGCCACCGAAGCTTCCGTGGTCAGCGCTGTTCCCTTGCGCGAGACCCTGGCAGTGTACTCAAGGTCGTCGTTCCAGATGAAGTAATCCGCGATAGGCAGGCCGTATTTCCTGATCTGTTCGGCCCGGATCAGGACTGACACAAAGGAAGCACTGCGAATTTGCGTGGCACCGACGCGTGCGGCAGCGTTGCGAGCTTCTTCGCTGGCACCCATCCGGGGCCGCATACGGTTCATGGGGTGGTCCCGGCCATCGGTCCAGACCACGCGGCTGGCAATGAAGGCCGGCGTATCTCCCGTTTCCTGCTGATAAGCAGTGGAAACATCCAGCGCTTCGGCAAGCGCGCCCGGTTGGGGTTCTGTGTCATCGTCCATGATCCAGACGTGGTCCGCGCCGTGGTCCAGCAGGGCGCGTTCCATTCCGACCACAAATCCACCAGCACCGCCCACATTGGCTGTGAGAGTGACGACGTCCGTAGCCAGCGGCCCTTGATAGTCCCGCAGGAACTCTGCGGTTCCGTCGGTGGAGGCGTTGTCCACCACGACGACGGCGTCCGGAACCCGGGTGCCGGCCGCGATGCCCGCCAGTGTGGTCTGGAGGAGATCACGCCGGTTATAAGTCACCACGACGGCGACCACAACAGCTTGGGACGTCATTTACTTGCCTTTGGTCTTGGGTGATTGAAAACGGCGCCGAACCAACAGGCCGGCAAGCTTCCACGGCTCGATGAAAACTCTGTAAGCAACCCTGCCCGGGTGGAGGACCAGACGCCAGGCCCATTCGAGCCCCAGCCGCCCCAACCAGCGTGGCGCCAGTTTCTGGATGCCTGCAACCTGCTCGATTGCGCCTCCAACGGCGCAATAGGTAGCTGGCGGCAATTCCCCCAGCCTGCGATGCAGGACATGCTCCTGGAGCGGCATCCCCAGACCCAACAGCACCAGTTGCGGCCGGAACGTGTTCAGCCAGCCCACTACGGCGTCTTCAAGGGCGCCATCCCATCCTTCGCCGGGCATGCCGTCCACCGTGGCGCCGGGAATGATGGACCGCAGGCGGGCCACCGCTTCGGTATTGGCCTCCCTGCCGGCGCCGACCACAGCAACCCGCTGCAATCCGGGAACCTTTCCGAGTTCAGGGATCCAGTCCATGGAACCTAAACGGTACGCCATGGCCCCTTCGCCCAAGGGCAGTCCTTGCCGCTTCCTGGAAACCCCCCACAGCAACGTGGCGGGGGCTCCATCCAGAAGAACTATGGAGCTTGCCTCATACAGGGCGCGGACATCTGGACAGGAATGGAACAGCGTGATGCTGTGCAGGTTGTGGCCGAGCACAGTGCTCGTGTTTCCCGCAGCAATGAGCCTGCCCATGGCCTCAATGAGTTCATTGACGCGCAACGGAGTAGCGTCGACGTCGAGGACGGGGACGCGCTGGCGGTCCGGAATCATTCGGACTTGGCTTCTCGTGGGGCCGGCGGCTCCACATGGTGGTCAGGCACCGATTCCTCATCGGACGTGGCTTCGACGTCGACAACGGCGGCATCGGTCACCTCGACCGGCGCGTCATCCGCAGTGGGGGTCTCCGCGGCAGCAACTCCCTCTGCAGGTTCCGCAACCTCGGCGGGTACAGTCTCGCCAAAGCCGAGGAGGGTCGGAACGATTGCACGGAGGCTCTCCAAAGAGATGGCTCCCTGGCGAACTACGCGGAACGGGGTGGCAGTTGCGTCCACAATCGTGGACGGCAGCGCCGCAGTACCTTCAACGGGCCTGAATCCGCCCTCAAGGTAAACCTCTACGGATTCGGCCAGTTGCATGCGTGCTTCCGCAGCGGTCTGGGCTGCTTCCTGGCCGGTTCGGTTGGCAGAGGATACGGCCAGCGGGCCCGTCAGTCCGAGGAGTTCCAAGGCAATCTGGTCATCGGGCATACGCAGGGCCACAGTGCCCTTGGTCTCACCCAGATCCCAGTCCAATGAGGGCTGGGCATGGAGGATCAACGTCAACCCGCCCGGCCAAAATGCCTGCGCCAGCGCGCGGGCATCGGCAGGTACGTCGGCGGCGAGGCCATCCAAAGCGTTGATCCTGGGAATCAAAACAGGCGGAGGCATCTGCCGGCTGCGTCCCTTGGAGGCCAGCAACATGGTCACGGCCAAAGGCGAGAAGGCGTCTGCGGCAATGCCGTACACAGTGTCCGTCGGCAGCACGATGCACTTCTTCTCACTGATGGCACGCTGGGCGTGCTGAAGTCCTTCAGCCCGCTGGTCATCGGAAGTGCAGTTGTAGGTTGTGGTCACAGCGCTATTCTTTCACTCATCAGGGGCGGCGCTTGCCAGCACCGCGCTGGTGGCCCGTTCCTTACCGTTCAAGTCGAAGTGCGTGGTGACGTCGTTCCAACGTCCCGTGCGCTGCAACATCCCGGCGATCCAGCCGGCTTGGACTTCGGCGTGTTCCATCACGAAGTACCCGCCGGGCTTCAGTAGCCGGACCGCGGAGGCAGCTGCCGCCGTCGGGAGTTCCATGCCGTCCGCTCCCCCACCGTACAGTGCCTCGGGAGGATCGTGCAGCGCGACTTCCGGTTCTGTGGGTATCGCCTCTGCGGGGATATATGGCGGATTGGAGACGACGACGTCGAAGGTTCCGTTATGTTCGGGCAGCGCATCGCGGAGGTCTCCCTGCACGAGGGTGACACCCAGCGGCTCCAGGTTCTTCGCAGCCCAAGCATGCGCGAAAGTGCTGTATTCCACGGCATGGACGTCAGCGCCTGGCACCTCGTGGGCAATCGATCCGGCGATCGCACCGGATCCAGTGCCGAGATCCACCACTTTCGGGTTCGGCATACCCTTGACGTGGTCAATGACCAGCTGTACCACCGACTCCGTTTCCGGCCGGGGTATGAAAACGCCAGGCCCCACACGCAACTCCAGGTACCGGAAGTAGGCGACGCCGGTGATGTGCTGCAAGGGAACACGGTCCGCCCGCTCCTGCACCAGTTCTCCATAGCCATCCGGCGCGGGAGCATCGCCCAGCAGCATGGCCCGCAAGCGTCCCAGCCCCACACCCAGCAGGTGTTCGGCCAGCAACTCCGCGTCCACGCGTGGCGTGGGGACACCGGCGTCGGTGAGAACGGCAGTAGCCTCGCGAACTGCGTCCGCGAGGCTCTGGCCTTGGTAAAACGTCATGGATCTACTCTGCTGTTGATATGCGGCAGGGTGCTATTCGCCGATGGCGTCCAGGCGTGCTTGCTCGTCCGCCTCAATGGCCGACTGGATCACAGGCTCCAAGTCGCCGTTCATGACGGCGTCAAGGTTGTACGCCTTGTACCCGGTGCGGTGGTCCGCAATGCGGTTTTCCGGGAAGTTGTACGTGCGGATGCGCTCGGAACGGTCCATGGTGCGGATCTGCGACTTGCGCTGCTCCGAGTTGGCGGCGTCGATCTGTTCCTGCTGGTGGGCCAGGAGGCGGGCGCGGAGAACTCGCATGCCGGCTTCGCGGTTCTGCAACTGGGACTTCTCGTTCTGCATGGCCACCACGATGCCCGTCGGCAAGTGGGTGATGCGGACAGCGGAGTCGGTGGTGTTCACGGACTGGCCGCCCGGACCCGAGGAACGGTAGACGTCGATCTTGAGGTCGTTCTGGTTGATCTCAAGCTCTTCGGGCTCGTCCACTTCAGGGAGTACCAGCACGCCGGCCGCCGAGGTGTGGATGCGGCCCTGGGATTCGGTCACGGGCACGCGCTGCACACGGTGCACGCCACCTTCGAACTTCAACCTCGCGAAGACGCCCTGCGCGGGATCGTTGGAGTTGCCCTTGATGGCCACAGCAACGTCCTTGTAACCACCAAGATCGGATTCGGTGGCCGAAATCATTTCGGTCTTCCAGCCCCGCGACTCGGCGTAGCGCATATACATGCGCAAAAGGTCGCCGGCGAACAAGGCAGCTTCATCGCCACCTTCGCCACCCTTGACTTCAAGAATGACGTTGCGCGCATCGTCAGGGTCACGAGGGATCAGCAGACGGCGCAAACGCTCCTGAGCAACGGGAAGCTGCTCCTCCAACTGCACAACCTCGGCTGCAAATTCAGGATCCTCATCAGCCATCTCTTTGGCTGCTTCGAGATCATCATTAAGCCCGCGCCACTTGTTGTACGCCTCCACAATGCCCTGAAGCTGAGCAGACCGCCGCCCCAACTTCCGGGCCGCAGACTGATCGGCATAAACAGCAGGATCACTCAACTGCGCCTGGATAGCAGCATGCTCATCAAGCAATCCCTGTACGGACTCAAACATTTTCAAACCTCTTTCGACTTCTACAAGTCTAATAACTGCATCGTGGGGTCACGCACAGCCCATCTGGGGCCCACTGGGCCGTTTCTGACCTCACGTGGTGTCGGGCCAAGGATTCCTTAAACAAAGACCGCTCAAAATATGCCGGCCAGGGAGTGGCTTCGGGCCTGCCGGAGCCGGGTAGCTTCCGATCGTAGATCGGAAGCTACTCGGCGTAGGGGCGGGGCCGGCATATTTTGAGCGGTTAGAGCACAGCTATTTGTCGTTGTCCGACTTCGCTCCGAGCGTGGTCTTCTGAACCTGCATGAGGAACTCGACGTTGCTCTGCGTCTCCCGGATCTTGTTGGTCAGCAGCTCAAGGCTCTGCTGCTGCTCCAGGCCGGAAAGGACGCGGCGCAGCTTCCACATGATCTTGACTTCTTCAGGCGAGAGCAGGTTCTCTTCGCGGCGCGTGCCGGACGCGTTGACGTCCACGGCCGGGAAGATGCGCTTGTCTGCCAACTGGCGGGACAGGCGGAGCTCCATGTTGCCGGTGCCCTTGAACTCTTCGAAGATGACTTCGTCCATCTTGGAGCCGGTCTCAACGAGGGCCGTTGCCAGGATGGTCAGCGAGCCGCCGTTTTCGATGTTGCGTGCAGCACCGAAGAACCGCTTGGGCGGGTAGAGGGCTGCGGAGTCCACACCACCGGACAGGATACGGCCGGAGGCCGGTGCTGCCAGGTTGTAGGCGCGGCCCAGACGGGTCATGGAGTCCAGGAGGACTACAACGTCCATACCCATTTCCACGAGGCGCTTGGCGCGTTCGATGGAAAGTTCGGCGACCGTGGTGTGGTCGTCGGCGGGACGGTCGAAGGTGGAGGCAATGACCTCACCCTTGACGGTGCGCTGCATGTCCGTGACTTCTTCGGGACGTTCGTCAACCAGAACCATCATGAGGTGGACCTCAGGATTGTTGGTGGTGATGGCGTTCGCGATGGACTGCAGGATGAGCGTCTTGCCCGCCTTCGGCGGGGAGACGATCAGGCCACGCTGGCCCTTGCCGATCGGGGCCACGAGGTCAATGACACGCGGGCCGATCTTCTTGGGGTCCGTTTCGAGGCGGAGGCGCTCGGACGGGTACAGCGGTACGAGCTTGGCGAACTCCACGCGGTCCTTGAGCTCTTCCGGAGTCTTGCCGTTGACGGAAGTGACGCGAACCAGTGCGTTGAACTTCTGTCGGGCTGACTGCTGGCTGCGGTCTTCGCCGTCACGCGGTGCACGGATGGCGCCGACAACGGCGTCGCCCTTGCGGAGGTTGTACTTCTTGACCTGGGCCAAGGAGACGTAAACGTCGTTTGCCCCGGGAAGGTAGCCGGAGGTACGGATGAACGCGTAGTTCTCCAGGACGTCCAGAATGCCGGCTACGGGAAGCAGGACGTCGTCCTCGGTGACCTCGACGTCGTCGACGTCCGGTCCCTGCGCGCGGCCACGGCGACGTTCGTTACGGTCGCGGAAGCGGTCGCTGCGGGTGTTTCCGTCACGGCTGTCCTGACCTCCCCGACGGTCGCTGTGGTCGTTCTGGTCGTTGCGGTCACGACGGTTGCGGCGGTTGCGGCGGTTGCCGGTGTCATCGCCATCGTTGGTGTCTTCACGGCGGCCGCGGGTGTTGTCGCGGCGTTCGCGCTGCTCGCCCGAATCCGACTGTTCGCGCTGCTCACGCTGTTCCGTGCGGTCAGCACGCTGCTCACGCTGTTCGCTGCGGTCGGCACGCTGCTCACGCTGTTCCGTGCGGTCAGCACGCTGCTCACGCTGCTCGGCTGCGGGGGCTTCCGCCGCTTCAGCCGGTGCTGCAGCAGCTTCGCCGCGGCGACGGTTGCGGGTGCGCGGCTGGCGACGCTCGGTGCCGGACTCAGCCGCTTCAGGTGCTGCCGGTGCTTCAGCAACCGGCGCAACTGCGGTTTCAGCGGGCGCAGCAGCGGCTTCAACAGCAGCTACCACGCCATCGCTGGTGGCGCGGCGGCTGCGGCCACGGCCACGACCGCGGGAAGCTTCCTGGGCCGGAGCCTCGGAAGCTGCCTCGGCAACAACACCGTTATCGGCAGCTTTGCCCTTGGTCTCCCGGGCAGCCTTGGCATCCACTGCCGGAGCTTCCTTGGCCACCGCAGTGGCTCCCTTTGCCGAGGCACTGGCCTTGGCGGGTGCCTTGGTAGTGGTGGTGCCGGCGCGATGGGCGGAAATGGCGGTCACCAGATCCCCCTTGCGCATACGCGATCCCCCGGAGATGCCCAGCTGGCTCGCGAGAGCCTGAAGCTGGGCGAGCTTCAGGCCTGCAAGGCCGCTGCTCTTGGTGGTTGCTGCTGTTGACGACTCAGCAGCAGAAGATGTTGTGTCCACAGCTGAAGCCAGCTCAGTGGTTTCTGTCACGAAGGATCCTTCCCCCTCGACGGCGTCCAGAGCGAGAGCTGGACGCGATGATTTGTTCTGGGCTGCAGTTCAGATCTGCAGCCGGTGATTTGGGCCGTGCCTGATGGATTGTGGCCAACAGGGCCGGATACTGATCGTCATCACTGGATCCGGTTGCCCGGACTGCCGGCTGTAGTTCAGGGAACAGAGAGATCTCGGCACCTGAGACTGGCCGGAAAGAGACGACACCACCAACGTTGGCACAGTTGACGAAAGGTACGGCGAAACACCGAGATCCAAAATCAGGGAACTGCCCGCGGCTTTACCGGCGGTGCACTTCCACTCTAGCACCTTGGACGTCCACAGCCAGCGTCATCACGCGCCAGCCAATGTCGGGTGTGTTGGACGCCGTGTAGGACTCAATGAAATCAGCAACAGTGGCTGCTTCGCTTTCCCCGTTGGCCAGCACCATCACAGTGGGGCCCGCACCGGAAACAACGGCCGCATGGCCTGCGGACCGAAGCGCCGCGATGAGGTCGGCGCTGGGGCGCATGGCCTGTGCACGGTAGCTCTGGTGAAGGTAGTCCTCGGTAGCAGGCAACAGGAAGGCCGGTTGCGCCGTGAGGGCGTGGATCAACAGGGCAGCGCGTCCTGAATTCATGGCCGCAGCATGATGGCCCACGGATGCAGGGAGCAAACCTCGTGCGGTCTCCGTGGACAACTCGAAGTCCGGGACGGCAACTACCGGAGTGACTGAAGGCGCAACGTCTGCTTTGGTACTGCTGTACTGCTCGCTGTCCTGCCAGGACAGCGCCAGTCCGCCGAAAATAGCGGGTGCGACGTTGTCCGGGTGGCCCTCCATCTCGCTGGTCAGCTGCAAGATCCAATCGCGATCCTTCCGCGATTCCTCCGGCACCAAGGCGTTGGCGGCGGTCACGGCTGCCACCACGGCAGAAGCCGAGGATCCGAGGCCACGTCCGTGGGGATTGACGTTGTCCGCGGTGATTTTCAGCCCGGAGTGCTGGTATCCGAGGCGATCCAGCGCAAGATCAATGGCTCGCACCACGAGGTGGCTGGAATCCCGGGGAAGGGTCTCGGCCCCTTCACCGGAGAGCTCAAACTCGAGCTCTCCGGTGCTGAGGGTTTCCACCGTCAAGGTGTCGTAAATAGACAAGGCCAAGCCGAGGCTGTCGTAGCCGGGGCCCAGGTTGGCGCTTGTACCGGGGACCTTGACGGTCAGCCGCTGGCCTGCCGCGACGAGCGCACGATCAGTCGCGGTGGGCTGCGTTGATTCCACTCTTACTTTTCTTCCAGTCCCAGTTCTGCGGCAACGGTGACGACGTCGTTCGGCACCTTGACAGGTTGAACATCACTGCCATCGTCAGTGCGGAGCGCCCACTGCGGGTCCTTGAGCCCGTGACCGGTAACCGTGATGACGATGGTCTTCCCGGAGGGAACCTCGCCTGCAGCGTGCTTCTTGATGAGGCCTGCGACGCCGGCAGCGGAGCCGGGTTCAACGAAGACGCCTTCCTTGGCGGACAGCCAGCGGTGGGCTGCCAGGATCTCATCATCCGTGACGGCCTCAATCAGGCCACCTGATTCGTCGCGGGCGGCAACAGCGGTGTCCCAGGACGCCGGGTTGCCGATGCGGATGGCAGTGGCGATGGTGTCCGGCTCCGTAATCGGGTGTCCGGCAACGAACGGAGCCGCCCCTGCAGCCTGGAAGCCCCACATGATGGGCGTTTTGGTGGAGACAGCCGGCAAGGTTCCGTTGGCGGTCTCGAAGGGCGCGGAATATTCCTTGTAGCCCTTCCAGTAGGCGCTGATGTTGCCGGCATTACCGACAGGCAGCACATGGATGTCAGGAGCATCGCCGAGTGAATCGACGATTTCGAACGCGCCGGTCTTCTGGCCCTGGATACGGGCGGGGTTGACGGAGTTCACCAGGAACACCGGGTAGGACTCACCCAGTTTGCGGGCAATGTCCAGGCAGTTGTCGAAGTTGCCGTCAACCTGCAGCAAAGTGGCGCCGTGCGCGATCGCCTGGCTCAGTTTGCCCATGGAGATCTTGCCTTCGGGAACCAAAACGGCACACTTCAGGCCGGCCGCCGTGGCGTAGGCAGCCGCCGAGGCAGAGGTGTTACCGGTGGACGCACAGACCACGGCCTTGGCCCCGGCTTCAACTGCCGCCGTCATGGCCATGGTCATGCCACGGTCCTTGAAGGAACCCGTGGGGTTCATGCCTTCAACCTTGAGGTACACCTCTGAGCCGGTGAGCTCGGAGAGCTGCCGTGCATGGACCAGGGGTGTACCGCCCTCGCCGAGGGTAATGACCTTGGTGGCTTCCGTTACGGGCAAACGATCAGCGTATTCGCGGATTACTCCGCGCCATTGGTGAGCCACTTAGACTCCTTCTACCCGCAGTACGGATGTCACAGAATTGATGACGTCAAGGCCCTTGACGGCCTCGACGGTTGCTGCGAGTGCAGCCTCGGATGCACGGTGCGTCACGATCTTCAGCTCAGCCGATTCGACGTTCGACTCAGAGTCGCGGTGGATCGTCTGACGCATGATCTCGATGGAGACACCGTTTTCCGCAAAGATATGCGCAATCCGCGCCAGAACGCCTGCTTGGTCAGCTACGTCCAAGCCAATGTAGTAGCTGGTGTTGGAGGCGTCGATGGCCAGCGCCGGGACGTGCCCCGTGGTGGTTTCCGTGCGGCCCGGGCCACCCAGGACCAGGCGCCGCGCTGCGGAGACGAGGTCGCCAAGTACGGCAGAGGCGGTGGGAGTTCCGCCTGCACCCTGGCCGTAGAACATCAGTTCGCCGGCGTTCTCCGCCTCGATGAAGACGGCGTTGAAGGCACCACGGACGGCGGCCAGCGGGTGTTCCCGCGGCAGCAGTGTGGGGTGGACGCGCACTGAAATTCCGCTGCCGTTTTCGGAGTCGATCTTCTCGGCAATCGCCAACAGCTTGATGACGAATCCGGCTTCCTTGGCAGAGGCGATGTCAGCGGCGCTGACCTTGGTGATGCCTTCGCAGTAGACGTCGTCCAGGGAGAAGCGCGTGTGGAAGGACAGGGACGCGAGAATGGCGGCCTTCGCCGCGGCGTCATGTCCCTCGACGTCGGCAGTGGGATCCGCTTCGGCGTATCCGAGGCGCTGGGCTTCAGCCAAGGCGTCAGAGAACTGCGCACCAGTGGTGTCCATCTGGTCAAGGATGAAGTTGGTGGTGCCGTTGACGATGCCCAGAACCCTGGTGATGCGATCGCCGGACAGGCTGTCGCGGATGGGGCGCAGGATGGGGATGGCACCGGCTACCGCGGCTTCGTAGGACAACTGGACGCCGGCTTTGTCGGCCTCTTCGTAGAGTGTGGGGCCGTCCTGAGCCAGCAGGGCCTTGTTGCCGGTGACAACACATGCGCCGTTCTGGATGGCCGTCAGGATCAACGAACGTGCAGGCTCAATGCCTCCCATGAGTTCGATCACCAGATCTGCATCCTTGACCAGGGTGTCGGCATCCGTGGTGAAAAGTTCACGCGGCAGTTCGACGTCACGCGGGGCATCGATGGTGCGTACGGCGATGCCGGAAAGTTCCAGGCGGGCGCCGCTGCGGGCAGCCAGGGCGTCGGCGTCGTCAATCAGAATCCGCGCGACCTGGGCCCCCACGTTGCCACAGCCCAGCAGGGCCACCTTCAAGGTTCGCACTTCAGACATTCGCCACTCCCATGTCGCGGTTCAAGAGATCTTCTTCGGTTTCCCCGCGGACAATCAGCCGGGCAGCTCCGTCGCGTACAGCGACAACGCCAGGCCGTGCCAGGTAGTTGTAGTTGCTGGAGAGGGCCCAGCAGTAGGCGCCGGTCCCCGGTACTGCGAGCAAATCACCGGCTGCCACATCCGCGGGCAGATATACATCTCTAACAACTATGTCGCCGCTCTCGCAATGTTTGCCCACTACGCGGGACAGTTGGGGAGCTGCTGAGGAGTCACGGGAAGCCAGAATCGCCGAATAATCCGCGTCGTACAGCACCGGACGGGCGTTGTCGCTCATTCCGCCGTCCACTGACACATAACGGCGCGGATACGTAACGTTCTTTTGGCCGTCCTCACCCTCAGGGGCGTCAACGCGGACGGTCTTGAGGGTGCCCACTTCATAAAGCGTGAACGTGGTGCTGCCGACGATGGCCCGTCCGGGTTCGATGGAGATGCGCGGCGGCGTGATGTCCAACTCGGCGCAGGTGGAACGCACGACGGCGGCCATCGCCTCCGCGATCTCGGCCGGAGGACGGGGTGTGTCCACCGCGGTGTAGGCGATGCCGTAGCCGCCTCCGAGGTCCAGTTCCGGCAAGACAATGGAGTACTTGGCCTGCATGGCCGCGAGGAAGCCCAGAAGCTTCTCCGCAGCGACAGCAAAACCATCCGGTTCGAAGATCTGCGAGCCGATGTGGCAGTGCAGGCCGAGCAGTTCGACGCTTGAGTAGGAGGTGGCTGCTGCCACAGCTTCCTCGGCTGCCGAAAGGCCGGCTTCCTCGGTGGAATCTTCCGCCATGGACAGGCCAAACTTCTGGTCCTCGTGTGCGGTGGCGATGAACTCGTGGGTATGCGCGTGCACACCAGGTGTCAGGCGCAGCATGACCTTGGCAACCTCGCCGCGGCTGGAAGCTATTTTGGCAACCCGCTCGAGTTCATCGAGGCTGTCCACCACGATCCTGCCCAGCTTCATATCCAGGGCGCGGTTGATCTCCGCGTCCGATTTGTTGTTGCCATGCAGCCCCAGATTGGAGCCATCAATGCCGGCACGGGCAGCGACAGCGAGTTCGCCGCCCGAACATGTATCCAGGCGCAGGCCCTCTTCTGCTACCCAGCTGGCCACGGCAGTGCACAGGAAGGACTTCCCTGCGTAGTAGACGTCCACTCCCCCGCAGATGTCGGCGAAGGCGGCGTCGAAGGCATCCTTGAACGACCTGGCGCGGGAGCGGAAGTCCGATTCGCTCATGACAAACAGTGGAGTTCCGAACTGTTCCTTGAGTTCACTGACGGACAAACCGTCAACGGTGACCTCACCGGCGTCGTTCTTTCCAACCCCGGCGGCCCACAAAGGTTCCTGGAGTGCGTTGAGGTCCCCGGGTACGGCCAACCATTCAGGAGCAAGCGGAGAAGCGTGATCTGCGGCTGTGTTCATTGCCCTACATCCGTTCCGGCGCCGAAACGCCCAGCAGTTCGAGTCCGTTGGCAAGTACCTGGCTGGTGGCGTCATTGAGCCACAAGCGGGTGCGGTTGACGTCAAGGACGGGATCGTCCCCCTGGGGCGACACCCGGCAGGCGTCGTACCAGCGGTGGTAGGCCCCGGCAATGACTTCAAGGTGGCGTGCCACGCGGTGCGGCTCGCGCAGCTCAGCAGCCTTGGCCACAATGGACGGGTAGCTGCCAAGGTAGGAAAGCAGCTCGTTTTCCGTGGCGTGGTCCAGGAGCGATGCGTCGAATGCATCCACGCCATCGACCTGGCGCTCTACACCGGCTTCGGCAGCGTTGCGTGCCGTGCCGCGGGAACGGGCGTGGGCATACTGCACGTAAAACACCGGATTCTCGTTGCTGTGCTTCTTCAGCAGTTCCGGGTCCAGCGTCAGGGGCGAGTCGGCCGGGAAACGGGCCAGGGAATAGCGGACGGCATCCTTGCCGAGCCAGGAAATGAGGTCCTTTAACTCGATGATGTTGCCGGCACGCTTGGACAGCTTTGCGCCGTTTACCGACACCAATTGGCCGATGAGGACCTCGATGTTGACCTCGGGATCATCGCCCGCGCAGGCCGCGATGGCCTTCAGGCGGTTGATGTATCCGTGGTGGTCTGCACCGAGCAGGTAGATCTTCTCAGTGAACCCGCGGTCCTTCTTGGAAAGGTAATAGGCAGCGTCCGCGGCGAAGTAGGTCGGTTCGCCGTTGGCACGGATCATGACGCGGTCTTTGTCATCACCGAAGTCGGTGGTGCGCAGCCAAACGGCACCGCCGTCGTCAAAGACGTGGCCCTGCTCGCGAAGACGCGCAACAGCGGATTCGATCGCACCGGCGTCGTGCAGTTCCTTCTCCGAGAAGAAGACGTCGAACTCTACGCCGAATTCCGCCAGGGTCGTCTTGATATCTGCCATCTGTGCCTCATAGGCAGCGGAACGGATCACAGGGAGGGCGGCCTCGTCCGTCAGTTCCCGGATGCCGGGGTGTGCGTTGAGGACTTCGTCGCCGAGCTCCCGGATGTACTCACCCGGGTAGCCGCCCTCAGGGACGCCGCGGCCGTGAAGCCTGGAAAGGACGGAGTTGGCAAAGACGTTCATCTGCGAGCCGGCGTCGTTGATGTAGTACTCAGCGGTGACGTCCGCACCTGATGCGCGCAGGACCCTGGCAATCGCATCACCCAAGGCCGCCCAACGGGTGTGCCCAATATGCAGCGGTCCGGTGGGGTTCGCGGAAACAAACTCCATGTTGACCACGCGACCCGCGAGCGCCTGGTTGGTTCCGTAGCTGGCGCCGGCCTCAACGATGGCCTTGGCGAGGGCACCGGCGGTGGCGGCATCCACGGTGATGTTCAGGAAGCCCGGACCAGCGATTTCCACCCCGGTAACGCCGGGAATGCCCTGCAAGTGGTTGCTGAGGATGCCGGCGAAGTCGCGCGGATTCATACCGGCCTGCTTGGAGAGTTGCAGGGCGATGTTGGTGGCCCAGTCTCCATGATCCCGGTTCTTGGGTCGCTCCACCCGCACGGAATCGGGCACGGCAGATTCCGTCAAGGTAATTTCGCCGGTAGAGACGGCGTCCTTTAGGCAGGCGGATATGGCAGCAGAGAGTTCTTCGGGAGTCACGCTTCTAGCCTACCGGGGGCCCGCAAAGTCGCGGAATTGGGGGTCGCTTATGTGGACAATCCAGTCACAGCCTGCTCACAGGAATGAGTGGCGGACGACACAGACTGAACCATTACGCTGAAATCAACGTTGTGAAGACGTAGGAGGTGGCCTCGTCCGTCATCCCGCGAGTACTAGTCCCATGACCATTTCTTGTCCAGTTGAAACGAGCAGAACCATGACTACGCCACTCCGCAAGAGCATTTACGCCGGAATTGCCGGCCTTTCACTCATCGGCACGGTGGCGGGCTGCGCGCCATCTGCGCAGTCCCCGTCCGCTGAATCCACGCCGGCTGCCGAGAATGGCGGCCAGGCCAGCACGTCCAGCCCCACCTCTTCTTCTACCGCGTCCGGCTCCACTGCCGCGGGCACCCCGGCATACAAGGACGGCACCTACAGCGCCGACGGCACGTACACCTCCCCCAACGGCCAGGAGACCGTGGGCGTGGAATTGACGCTTGCCGGTGACACGGTGTCTGCGGTCAACATCACTACGCACCCTTCGAACCCCAACACCAAAAAGTTCCAGGGCGAGTTCGCCGGCGGCATTGCGGCGCAGATTGTTGGCAAGAAGATCGATGAACTCAATGTCTCCAAGGTGGCTGGTTCCTCCTTGACGTCCGGCGGGTTCAACGAAGCCGTGGAACAGATCAAGTCCCAGGCCAAGTAGCACCATGCCGCACGCGGACTGGAGTTCCTTCAGTTTTGACGGCATCGGGACGCACTGGGAAATTTCGACGCCGGAGGCACTGGGACCCGCGGTGCGGCACCAACTGCTGGAAACCGTCAGTGACTACGACACGACGTATTCGCGGTTCAGGCCGGACTCCCTGGTATCCGCTCTGTCCCGCGAACCGGGCAGGATCACTTTGCCCGGGCATGCCTCAGCCCTTCATGACGTCTACGCTGCCCTGTATCGGCTCAGCGGGGGCGCCATGACCCCACTCATCGGCAGCAGCCTGGAACGGCTTGGCTACGATCCCGGTTACACGCTGGCCCCCTTCGGAAATCCCCAGGCCCCGCCACGTTGGGAGGACGTCCTTGAGTGGGCGGGTACGGCCCTGACTGCCACCGAACCAGTGGTCCTGGATGTTGGGGCCGCGGGAAAGGGGCAGCTGGTGGACCTGCTGGGCGGGGTCCTGCAGTCAACGGGCCATTCTGAATTCCTGGTTGATGCGAGCGGCGACATGCTCCATGCGGGCACCCATCCTGTGATGGTCGCCTTGGAACATCCCTATGATCCCGGCCAGGCCATAGGCACGGTTGAACTGAACAATTCAGCCCTCTGTGCCTCGGCGTCCAACCGGCGGGCCTGGGGCGATGGCCTGCACCACGTCCTGGATGGGACCACAGGCAGGCCCATCCACACCACGGTGGCTACCTGGACCATGGCTGCGAGCGCATTGGTGGCGGATGCGTTGGCCACTGCCCTGTTCATGCTTGAACCGGTCCGCTTGCAGGATGAATTCGATTTCTCCTGGCTCAGGGTGTCCTCCAGTGGTGCCGCCACGTTTTCGCACCGTTTCGAGGGGAGACTGTTCACATGATTGCCGCCAAGTCCCGCGTAGACACCTGGTTGGGCCGCTTCACGATGTACCGCTTGATTCTGTGGGTGCTGGGTGTGCTGGTGGCCTACAGCATGCTCCTCAACATCCTGGGCTGGCTGACGTTTGGCCTCCCGGAGATGCTGGTGCATTTGGTGCTCTGCCTGGCGGTGACGTACGCGTCCAACCGGCTCCTGGCACTGATCTTCCGCGTCAAGCCACATACGGAGTCATCCCTGATTACGGGATTGCTGCTCTATTTCCTGTTCTGGCCTGCCTTCGGAGTCACTGACATGACAGGCGTGGCCTTGGCGTGCGTGGTGGCCAGCGTTTCCAAATATGCGCTGGCCTTCCGCGGGCGGCACATCTTCAATCCGGCCGCGGCCGGGGCGTTCGTCACTGGCCTGACCGGGTTGAACATCGCCACGTGGTGGGCTGCGACCCCTGCAATGCTGTGGCTACTGGTTCCGGGGGTGCTGCTTGTCTTGTATCGCACGCGGAAAATGTTGATGGCAACCGTCTTCCTGGTGGTGGCTGCAGGCATCATCACGGTGGAGCTCCTGAGCCGCAGCATGACGGTCGGACAGGCGCTGTGGCAGTCCTTGGCGCAGAGGCCTCTGCTGTTTTTTGTGGGCTTCATGCTCTCGGAGCCGCTCACCCTCCCTCCCCGCCGCTGGCAGCAGTTGGCGCTTGCCGGTGTGGTGGGTGTTGTGTTTGCGGTTCCCTATAACTTCGGCTTTGTTGCCAACTCCCCCGAGCTCGCTTTGTTGCTGGGTAACCTCCTGGCTTTCTTCCTGGGCCAACGGGGCGGGGTGGAGCTGACGTTCAAGGGTTCGCGTGCCCTGACTCCAGGCAGCACGGAGTTCAGGTTTGAGCCACAGCGCCCCGTGCGGTTTGCTGCAGGCCAGTTCATGGAGCTCAACCTGCCGCACGCGGCTTCCGACGGCAAAGGCCGTCGGCGGGTCTTCAGCATCACCAGCGCCCCGGGCGCCCCGGAAGTGACCTTTGGAGTTGGCACGGCCGAGCCTCTGTCCACGGCAAAGAAGGCGCTGCTGGCTTTGAAGCCCGGCGACAAGCTCTCTGCCACGGCCGTAGGCGGTGACTTTGTTCTACCGCACGACGCCGGCAAACCGGTCCTGCTGATCGCTGCAGGAATCGGTATTACACCTTTCCTCTCACACCTGTCCGCTGACACCGCGCCTCGCGACACCGTGGTGATGTACCTCGCCAAAGGCCGCGATGAGTTGGCCGGTGCTGAGCAGTTGGAAGCCTCCGGGGCCAGGGTGATCGCCAGACTGGCGGACGGTTCCGCTCCCCCTGCGTTCATGGTCGACGCCGGTGCCGCCAGAATCGACGCGGAGCGCCTTAAGGAGTTGGTCCCTGACGTTGCGGATCGCGAAGTCTTCGTTTCCGGCTCACCCGCGAGCGTTGATTCGCTGCGTGCTGCTGCCCGCTCTGCAGGGGCGCGCCGTATCCACGTCGATTCGTTCGCCGGGTACTGATGCGGGGGGCCAGTCCGGACGGTCCAGTGCGGGGTTTGCCGCCGGTGCGTCGGGTTTTCATTTGCGGCGCAGTGACTGCTAAGCTCTAGGACGTCCCACCGGCAACGGAGGGAACCCTGGATGCCCTCGTAGCTCAGGGGATAGAGCGTCTGCCTCCGGAGCAGAAGGCCGTAGGTTCGAATCCTATCGAGGGCACAACGAATACCCCGCCAGTGAACTGGCGGGGTATTTTTGTGTCCGGTGCCGGCTATCAGTTCGGGGCTTGCCGGGCGTACACCGCAATATTGTCGGCGGCTGCTTTTAGGCTGAATCCACTTGGTCTTTCCGATAGCCAAAGGGGTTTGCCGTGATGTGCTCGATCGTTCCTCCGTACATGCTTCGCAGGATTGCCGCCCAGAGCGAGCCACGGCTGCGGGCCGTGGCCAGGGCAGCCAAGGAGTCGCTGCTGCACATCAAGGACCTGCAGGCCATCCGCACAGCACCCATCCCGGCGGCACCGCCCAGCGCCCGCCAGACAAAGCCGGGCCCGCCCCAGCGGACTATTTTCGATGCCGAATCCACAGAGACCCTGCCCGGCCGTGTTGTCCGCAAAGAAGGCGCCGGGCCAGTCGGGGACGTGGCGGCCGATGAGGCCTACGACGGCCTTGGCAGCACTCACCGCCTGTATGGGGAAATCTTCGGCAGGGACTCCATCGATGATGCGGGCCTGGCCCTGGATGCAACTGTCCACTACGGGAAGCTCTACGACAACGCCTTCTGGGACGGATCGCAAATGGTCTTTGGCGATGGCGACGGCCAGATCTTCCAGCGCTTCACCAAGTCCGTCAGTGTCATCGGCCATGAACTCGCCCACGGGGTGACCCAATACACGGCCAACCTGGCGTACCGGAACCAGGCCGGTGCTCTCAACGAGTCCATGTCTGACGTCTTCGGTGTCCTCGTGGAGCAGTACCTGAAGCAGGAGTCTGCGGCGAAAGCCAGCTGGCTCATCGGTGAGGGCCTCTTCACAGACCAGGTCCAAGGCGCCGCGCTGCGCTCCATGAAGGCACCGGGCACCGCCTACGACGACGACGTCCTCGGCAAGGATCCCCAGCCGGACTCCATGGACACTTACGTGCGCACCAGCGCGGACAACGGTGGAGTGCACATCAACTCCGGCATCCCCAACAAGGCTTTCTACGTGGTGGCCTCGGAGCTCGGTGGCAATGCGTGGGAGGCGCCCGGCCAGATCTGGTACGGGACGTTGACCAGCGGCTCCCTCCCCGCGACCTGCACCTTTGGAAAGTTTGCGAAGACCACCGTGGCTACCGCCGAGGAACTCTTCGGCTCAGGTTCCGCGGAGCATGACGCCGTCCTCAAGGCGTGGGAGACTGTGAAGGTCAAGGTTTAGTCGGTTGGCGGACCGGACAGCTTGGTGCGGTCCCGCTGGCTGACTGACGAGGAAACGTCGAACGAGAAGCAGCCGGCCATGAAGATCACCGTCCAACGCAGTGGGGGAATTGCAGCGATGACGCGCGTCTGGAGCGTGGACGCAGTCTCCCCTGATGACAAGGAACGATGGGTTCCGATGGTTGAGGCTTGCCCTTGGGAGGAAGCCAAGAGCCAGTCACGGGCGGCCAACCAACCGGACAGGTTCATGTACTCCATCAGGGCAGGCCAACGCCGGGCCACCCTCCCGGACCGTGCCGTCACCGGGCCTTGGCAGGAACTGGTGGAATGTGCCAAGGCCGAGGGCTCTGAGTCCCGCGGCCGTCTGGGAAGCCGACGCTGAAAGCCC
Organism: Paenarthrobacter sp. NPDC091669; assembly: GCF_044756725.1. NCBI lineage: Bacteria > Bacillati > Actinomycetota > Actinomycetes > Micrococcales > Micrococcaceae > Paenarthrobacter > Paenarthrobacter sp. NPDC091669. Next base: position 201,051 of record NZ_JBIVTK010000005.1, on the reverse strand, counting down.
CGGGTATACTGAACCGGCGCGTCCCTAAACAGCTTCCGCCATCTGCCCACGGAACGCACGACGATAACTCTGCGGACTGGTGTCGAGCACCTTGGTGAAATGGTGGCGGAGCAGCACGGAATGTCCGAACCCCGCTTCCCTGGCAATTTCGTCGATGTTCAGCTCTGTGGTCTCCAAGAGCTCCTGGGCCCTGAGCACCCGCTGCGAATTCAGCCAGGCAGCAGGAGTCGTTCCCGTCTCTGCCCTGAAGCGGCGGGCGAAAGTCCTCGGTGACATGTGGAGGCGGGCCGCCAGCTCGTTCACGCTGTGTTCCTCGTCGAGGTGCTCAACCATCCACCGGAGGAGTTCCTCCATGGGCGCCGATCCGCAGCGGGGCATGGGCCGGTCGATGAACTGGGCCTGCCCGCCATCACGGTGCGGCGGAACCACCATGTCCCGGGCGATGGCAGCAGCTACGTTGGCTCCCAATTCGACGCGTACCAAGTGTAGGCAGGCATCGATGCCGGCCGCGGTGCCTGCGCTGGTGATGATGGTTCCGTCCTGCACATAGAGGACGTTCTCGTCCACGATGGCCCCGGGGTATCGGCTGGACAGATCCTGTGAATAGTGCCAATGCGTGGTGCAGCGCCGCCCTTCCAACAAGCCAGCACGGGCCAGCGCGTAGGCCCCGGAGCAGATGGACATCACCCACGCGCCCCGTGCGTGGGCTGCCCGCAGAGCCTCCAAGACCGACTCGGGGACGGCTTGGTCCCGCCCGAAAGGCGCCATGATGACGAGGTCCGCGTCGGCGGCAGCGTCAAGGCCCAGGTTCACGTGGAGGGACAGCCCGGACTTCATGCGGATGTCCCCCGGCTCCGGCGCACATACGCGGAAGTCGAAGGCCGGAACTCCGGCGCCTCTGTCCGTTCTGTCGATCCCGAAGACCTCGAAGGCCGTGCCGAATTCGAAGATCGAGAAGTCGGGAACAACGATCACCGCCACTGATTTCAACATAAATCCAGTGTGGCAGAAAATTATCTAAATGGGGCATTTCTGCCACTGTTTCTTGACCTCCCACAGGAGCAGTCTGGAGACATGGAAATTTTCGGAATCATCCTCTTCATCGTCCTCATCACCGCGGTCGCAGCCACCGTTTCAGCCTTGTTGAAGGATGGACGCGGCCATAACCCGCCCATCCAGTCCACGGAACCCTGGAGTGCTTTAGACGCTCCCAGCACCCCGTACTGGAACCCCCGCATCTACTAATACATGCCGGGCCACTGCACACCTTCGAGAAAATCAAACCTGCCAGCCAACGCCGGCAACCCACAGTGTCCACCCGACGCCCGCCCGTTCTCGGAATTATGCGCAGATTCCCAGAACGGCGGGCGTCCCTCTGTATGCCACAGGTAGTAGAACAGCCGTCCATGCCGGTGCCCCATGGACTAGATTCACTTGCATGATCCAAACCTCTGCCCGCCTCCTCCAGCTGTTGTCACTGCTGCAAGTGCGCCGGGAATGGACGGGCCCAGCCCTCGCGGACCGCATGGGCGTCACCGAACGGACCGTGCGACGCGATGTCGACAAGCTCCGTAACCTCGGGTATCCCATCCACGCCTCCCCGGGGATCGCAGGCGGCTACCAATTGGGGGCCGGCGCGCAGCTGCCGCCTCTGCTGCTGGACGACAACGAAGCCTTGGCAGTTGCCTTGGGGTTGAACTCAGTAGCCGCGGGACCCGTCGCCGGTATTGGCGAGGCCTCCGTCCGCGCCCTGGCAAAGCTGGAACAAGTGTTGCCCTCCCGGCTGCGTCCGAAATTCGCCATGCTGAAAGCAGCGGTCACTACCCTTCCCAGCAACGCAGCCACGGTTGATCCCCAGCAGCTGACGGTGGTTTCAGCCGCAATATCGGACCGGCGCCAGATCTCTTTTGACTACGTCAAGTCCGACGGCGAATCGGCACGACGCCTCGTGGAACCCTACCGGCTGGTGGACACCGGCCGCCGGTGGTACCTGGTGGCCTGGGATGTGGAGCGGGAAGACTGGCGGACCTTCCGAGCCGATCGTTTTGCTTCGCTTCCGTCCGAACGCAAAAAGTACATGCCACGCCCCTTGCCTGCCGAAGACCTTGCAGCCTACGTGCAGCAGTCCATCACCCGGTCTCCGTACAGGTTCGACGTCGTGGTGCGGCTCCGCGCGCCGCTCGCGGAGGTGGCCGCCGTCGTCAGTTCGCAGTATGCGACGCTGACCGCTGACGGTCCGGCAGCAACCATCCTCCGATCCGGGTGGGACAACCTTGCTGCACCGGCCGCGTATCTTGCCGCGCTGGACATGGACTTCGAGATACTGGAACCGGAAGAATTCAGGTCCTTCGCCCGGCATCTGTCCCACCGGCTCACTGCGGCAGCAGGGACTGTGACGGACGCAGCGGACGGGGAACCGCGGTCACAGTAGACTGTCAGCAGCCATGACACTTCATATTTCCTACCCCGCTGAGCTGCCCGTATCCGAGCGCCGCGAGGATCTGATGGCGGCCATTGCCGCAAACCAGGTGACCATCATCGCCGGCGAGACCGGTTCCGGCAAGACCACCCAGATCCCCAAGATGTGCCTCGAACTTGGCCTTGGAGACACGGGCCTGATCGGGCACACCCAGCCGCGCCGCCTGGCAGCCCGTACTGTCGCCGAACGCATTGCCTCGGAACTGGATGTGGAGATCGGCCAGGAGGTGGGCTTCCAGGTCCGCTTCACCGGTGAGGTCAGTGCGTCCACCAAGATCAAGCTGATGACCGACGGAATCCTCCTCGCGGAGATCCAACGGGACAAGCTGCTGCGCAAATACAGCACCATCATCATCGACGAAGCCCATGAGCGCAGCCTCAACATCGACTTCATCCTGGGTTACATCAAGCGCATCCTCCCCCAGCGCCCGGACCTCAAGATCATCATCACCTCGGCCACCATCGATCCCCAGCGCTTTGCCAAGCACTTCGGGAGCGAGGAAGACCCAGCGCCCATCATTGAAGTTTCCGGCCGGACGTATCCGGTGGAGATCCGCTACCGGCCGTTGTCCCAACCTGCCGGCGGGGATGAGGACACCTCGGGCGATGAACTGGAAGAAGACCGGGATCCTCTGGATGCGGTGTGCGACGCGGTGGACGAGCTCGCCAAGGAAGCTCCCGGCGATATCCTCATCTTCTTCTCCGGTGAGCGCGAGATCCGCGACGCTGCCGAGGCCATCAACGGCCGCATTCAGAGCAACCGTCGCCTCGCCGGGACAGAAGTACTGCCACTTTTTGCGCGGCTGAGCCTGCAGGAGCAGCACCGGGTCTTCAATCCGGGGGGCAAACGGCGCATCATCCTGGCTACCAACGTTGCTGAGACCTCGCTGACCGTCCCGGGCATCAAGTACGTGATCGACACCGGCACTGCACGTATTTCGCGCTACTCCCACCGGACCAAGGTCCAGCGCCTGCCGATTGAGCGCGTCTCCCAGGCGTCGGCCAACCAACGCTCGGGCCGTTGCGGGCGCGTCTCCGAAGGCATCGCCATCCGATTGTATTCGGAGGAAGACTTTGAGTCGCGTCCGCTGTTCACGGACCCGGAGATCCTTAGAACCAACCTTGCCGCGGTCATCCTCCAGATGACCGCCATGGGCGTTGCCCGCAGCCCCAAGGACGTGGAGAACTTCCCCTTTGTGGAGCCCCCGGATTCCAGGGCAATCAACGACGGCGTCACGCTCCTGCGCGAACTCGGCGCCTTGAGCACTCCCAAGTCCGGAGACGCAGGAGCAAGCGGCCGCAGCGGCAGCGGCCTCACCGCCGTCGGACAGAAATTGGCCCAGCTGCCGGTTGATCCCCGGCTTGGCCGCATGATCGTTGAGGCAGGCAAGCGTGGCTGCGTCCGCGAAGTCATGATCCTGGCCGCTGCGCTCACCATCCAGGACCCCCGCGAAAGGCCGACGGACAAGCAGCAGCTGGCCTCGGAAAAACACGCACGCTTCCGCGATGAGATCTCGGATTTCACGGGCTTCCTCAACCTGTGGAACTACATCCAGGAAAAGCAACGCGAGCTGTCCTCCACCCAGTTCCGTAAGCTCTGCCGCAACGAGTTCATCAACTATCTGCGCGTCCGCGAGTGGCAGGACCTCTTCACCCAGCTCCGGCAACTGGCAAAGCCACTGGGCATCGCTCTGGACAACAAGCGTGAAGCCGATCCTGTGGGCAACTATGAGGGCATCCACATCAGCCTGCTGTCGGGGTTATTGAGCCACATCGGGCTTCTGGATGAGCGCAAGCGCGAGTACGCCGGTGCGCGTGGCAGCCGCTTCGCCATCTTCCCTGGCTCGGCCTTGTTCAAGAAGTCTCCGGCTTTCGTCATGGCAGCGGAACTGGTGGAAACCAGCCGCTTGTGGGCCAGGGTCGCCGCCAAGTTCGATCCCCTGTGGGCTGAGCAGGTAGCTCCCGACCTGGTGAAGCGGTCCTATAGCGAACCTCACTGGTCCTCGCGGCAAGGCGCCGTCATGGCCCACGAGAAGGTCACCCTTTACGGTGTCCCGATCATTCCCAACCGCAGGGTCAACTACGGACGGGTTGATCCCGAACTCTCCCGCGAACTGTTCATCCGCCACGCACTGGTGGAGGGCGAATGGAAGACCCATCACAAATTCTTCCATCGAAACCGTGCCCTGCTCCAGGAAATCGAAGAGCTCGAGACCCGCATGCGGCGTCGCGACATCCTGGTGGACGACCAAACGCTCTTCGAGTTCTACGACGCACGCGTGGGCAAGGACGTGGTCTCCGAGAGGCACTTTGATAAGTGGTGGAAGGACGCCCGGCAGGCCGATCCCACCCTGTTGGACTTCGACCAATCCCTGCTGATGAGCGAAGACGCCGATGCCCTGGACGATTCCGCCTATCCCAAGACCTGGCTGCACAAGGGCTTCGAGCTCCCCTTGAGCTACGAATTCCACCCCGTGGCACCGGGGTCGGCGCCCAACCCATCGGACGGCGTCACTGCCGAGGTTCCTGTGCTCTTCCTCAACCAGCTGGACGACGCCCCGTTCCGTTGGCAGATTCCTGGCCAGCGGGTAGAGCTGGTCACTGCCCTGATCAAGTCGCTGCCCAAACAGGTCCGGAAGAACTTCGTCCCCGCCCCTGACGTGGCCCGGCAGGCAACCGCGGCACTGGAAACGGACTTTGACCCCGCAACCGATGAGCTGGAGCCTTCCTTGGAACTGGTGCTTCGCCGGCTCCGCGGACACGTCATTCCGCCCGGTTCCTGGAACTGGGATGCCGTACCGCCGCACCTCCGCGTAAGTTTCAAGGTGGTGGACAGCAAGGGCAAAGTCCTGGACGAAGGCAAGGACCTCGCTGAACTCCAGGAGAAGCTTGCCCCCGCCACTCGCCGCGCCATCGCCGAATCGCTCGGCGCCACCCCGGCCACCACGGCACCGGCCAAGGCCGGCAAGGGATCGGGAGCCGCCGGCCCGGCGAACGGTCAAGGGGCTGCTTCCAAGGCTTCGCCCACCGGCAATCCCGATGGCGTAGTAGCTGAACGCAGCGGAATCACTGAGTGGGATTTCGGGACCGTGGAAAGGCAGGTAACGCGCACCGTCACGGGGCACGCCGTCACCGGCTTCCCGGCGGTGGTTGATGAAGGCAAGTCAGTGGCCCTTCGGGTCTTCCAGACCAAGGCCGAACAGGAAGCCGCCATGCGTGGCGGCGTCATCAGGCTTCTGGCACTGCGGATTCCGCCTCCTGACCGCTACGTCCTGGAGCATCTCAGCAATATGGAGAAGCTGACCTTCAGCCAGAATCCGCACGGATCTGTCAGTGCCCTGATCGCGGACTGCGCTCTGGCCGCCATCGACAAACTGACGCCCCAGGAACTGCCGTGGGACAGGAAGTCTTTCGACGCCTTGTATGAAGTAGTCCGTGCGGAACTGATCGATACCGTGTTTACGGTGACTGCCGTCGTCGAACGCGTTCTGGCCAGTACGCGGCGCATCCAGAAGGCGCTGAAGTCCAACGCCAGCCTGCCGCTGATCAGCGCCCTTAACGACATGAAGTCCCAGCTGGAGCAGTTGGTCTTTCCCGGCTTTGTGGCACGGACGGGCTACGCGCAGCTCAGCCAGTTACCGCGGTACTTGCAGGCGATCGAGAAGCGGCTGGAGAAGCTTCCCGGCAACGTGCAGCGGGACGGCTTGAACATGGCGATCGTGCAGGCGCTGGAGGATGACTATGACGACGCCGTGTCCGCCCTTCTCCCCGGGCGCCGCGCGGGCACTGAGTTAACACGGGTGCGCTGGATGATCGAAGAACTGCGGGTCAGCCTCTTTGCCGTAGAACTCGGAACCGCCTACTCCGTCTCGGAGAAACGCATCCGTACGGTACTGAACCAGGCGCTCGCCCCGGCCTAGCCTCGATCAAAAAACCCGGCGGCGCTGATTCAGCACCGCCGGGTTAACTTTGTTGAAGGTCTCAGTCCTGCGGGACAGCATCCCCATGCCCGGCCGACCGCAAGGCAGCACGAAGCTTCACGGCCGTGGCATCCATGACGGCGGGATCCGGATTGTGGTCCACGTTGTGGATCTCGAAGTCTGCGGTGGAGTAGGCCGGCCACACGTGGACATGCAAGTGGTCCACCTCGAAGCCTTCCATCAGAACGCCTACCCTCTTGGCGTCAAACAGGTCTTCCTGGACCTTTCCGATGCTTTGCGCAACATCCATGACCTTGGCCAGCAGCTGGGGGCTCGCGTGGGTCCATGAGTCTACTTCTTCACGCGGCACCACCAGAGTGTGCCCTTGCGTCAGCGGTGCGATAGTCAGGAAAGCCACCACTTCCTCGTCCTTCCAGACGAAGCGGCCCGGAATCTCCCCGTTGATGATTTTGGTGAACAGTGTGCTCATGCGTCTGCCCTTTCGGATGGGTCCTGGAGTGTTGAGGTGTCCAGAACGAAACGGTACTTCACGTCGCCGGCCACCATGCGGTCATAGGCTTCGTTCAGCTGGTCGGCCCGCACAAGTTCGATGTCGCTGGCAACGCCGTGTTCGGCACAGAAGTCCAGCATTTCCTGAGTTTCCTCGATGCCGCCAATTAACGACCCCGCGTACGCGAGCCGGCGGCGGATGAGCAGCCCGGGGCTGACGGGCGGCATATCATCCGCGGGTAGGCCCAGCTGGAAGAGCGCCCCGTCCAGGCGAAGCGTGCGGAAATAGGGGTTGAGATCGTGCGGTGCAGCAACAGTGTCAATAATGACGTCAATGCTTCTGTTGGCGGCTTCCATGGCCTCGGCATCCTTGGACAGGACCACGTGGTCGGCGCCCAGCTCCCGGGCAGCGTCAAACTTGGATTCAGAGGTGGTGAAAACTGTCACCTCCGCTCCCATGGCCTTGGCGATCTTCACTGCCATATGTCCCAGGCCGCCCAAGCCCACCACGCCCACGGCGTCGCCTTCCTCCACCTCGAAATACCGCAGCGGAGAGTAGGTGGTAATCCCGGCACACAGCAAAGGGGCTGCCGCTGCCGGGTCAAGTGCTTCGGGAACACGCAGCACGAAGCGCCGGTCCACCACTACCGACGTCGAGTAGCCGCCTTGGGTGATGGCGTCATCGTGACGGGGGTCGGCGGCCCCATACGTGCCGATGTTGCCCCGCTCGCAGTATTGCTCCAGGCCTTCAAGGCAGCTCTCGCATTCGCGGCAGGAGTCCACCAAGCAGCCGACACCCACGTGGTCGCCCGGCGTGAATTCCTTCACGGCGGAGCCCACGCGGGTCACCCGGCCAACAATTTCATGGCCCGGCACCAGCGGGTACGGAGGAACCCGCCATTCACCGCGCGTCGCATGAACATCGGAGTGGCACAGCCCGCAAAACTCAATCGCGATCTCTACGTCATCTGCGGTGGGTGCCCGCCTGGCAAGGGTCAGGGGCACCAGGCCGCTGTCCGGGGACGTGGCACCGTACGCTGCAGCCAGGGTGGTACTTCCGGTTTCACCGGTGTCCAGGGTGATGGGTTTGGCAAGGGGCGGGGGCACGGGGCGTCCTGGAGTCATGATCCGACGCTACTCCCGGCAGCGGCGCTTCTGCCACTCGGTCCCACGCCGTCCACCGAGCGTTCCTCCAACGGCTCACTGCCCACGGCCACCGGATTGCCGGGGTTGTTGGACCACTGCGAGAAAGATCCCGGGTACAAGGCGGCCTTGTATCCGGCGATGTGCAGCGCCACGATTTCATGGCTCGCTGTGACGCCGGAACCGCAATAGACCGCCACAGTGGACGAGCCGTCCACGCCCAACGCTTCGAAACGGCGGCGGAGTTCTTGGGCCGGCAGGAATGTTCCGTCGGGTGCGAGGTTCTCTGTGGTGGGGGCGCTCACGGCGCCGGGGATGTGCCCTGCCCGTGGATCAATCGGCTCCACTTCGCCCCGGTAGCGCTCCCCCGCCCGGGCATCGAGCAGTACTCCGCCCTGGTGCCACTGCGCGGCTTCGGCTTCGTTGATGACAGGCAGGCTTCCGTCGCCCAGGGAAACACTTCCGACGACCGGCCTTTCCTCGCCTGCCTCCACAGGGTGACCGCCGGCGCGCCAGGCGGCGAGGCCGCCGTCGAGCAGGTAGACGGATTCCAAACCCGCATTTCGCAGCATCCACCAAACGCGGGCGGCGGCCATGCTCCCGCTGTTGTCGTACGCAACCACGGTATCGCCGTCGTTGATGCCCCATTGCCGCGCCGCGTCCTGGAACCGGTCCGTGGAGGGCAGCGGATGCCGGCCTTGGCCTGGCTGCGCATGGTCGGCAAGCTCTGTGGGGAGGTCCACGAACACCGCTCCGGGGAGGTGCCCCGCCAGGTACTCGCTGTGCCCGTCCGTCCGGCCGAGCACCCAACGGACATCCAGAAGCACGGTCCGCTCCCCTGAATCGAGGCGATGGCGCAGTTCGGGGGCACTTATCAGCGTGGACATCTTTTCTCCTTCATTCCTGAGGCAAGGCCCCGTTGCTGCCGGCGCCCGGTTTCCAGCCTAGGCTTATCCGGTGAGCAATTCGTGCATTCAGGACAGGGCATGGGCCAGCGAGGCCATCCGCAAAATCGAGGCCGAGAACAACCGTTCGGCGGACACGCACCTTTATGCGGTCCCCCTCCCGGACCATTGGGGCGTCCAGCTGTATCTGAAGGACGAATCGACCCACCGCTCCGGCAGCCTCAAGCACCGCCTGGCCCGGTCCTTGTTCCTCTACGGACTGGTCAACGGCTGGATCACCGAGGGCACCACAATAGTTGAGGCCTCGAGCGGCAGCACGGCAGTCTCCGAGGCCTATTTTGCACGGCTCATCGGACTGCCTTTCATCGCGGTGATGACAAAAACCACCAGCCCGGAAAAGATTGCCCTGATCGAGGAATTCGGCGGTGCCTGCCTGCTGGTGGACCACGCCTCGGAGGTGTACGCGGTGGCCGAAGAGACAGCGAAAACCTCCGGCGGGTACTACATGGACCAGTTCACGCACGCAGAACGCGCCACGGACTGGAGGGGCAACAACAACATCGCCGAATCGATTTTCGATCAGCTCGCGCTGGAGGAACACCCTGTCCCGGAGTGGATCGTCGTGGGAGCGGGCACCGGTGGAACCAGCGCCACCATTGGCCGCTATCTTCGGTACAACCGCTACTCCACCCGTCTTGCCGTGGTGGACCCGGAAAACTCGGCCTTCTACCCCGCCTGGCGCGACGGAGACGCCGCCGCGGCAACGGGTCAGCCATCCAGGATCGAAGGCATTGGCCGGCCACGTTCCGAGCCGAGCTTCGTTCCCGCGGTCATCGACCACATGATCCAAGTGCCGGATGCCGCCTCGGTAGCCGCCATGCGCCACCTCCGGAAACTCACGGGCCTGCATGCCGGTCCCTCCACGGGGACCAATCTGTGGGGCGTGTGGCAGTTGGTGGCCGGGATGGTTGCCGAGGGTCGACGGGGCAGCATTGTGTCGCTGATGTGCGACGGCGGCGACCGCTATGCGGGCAGCTACTACGACGCCGGGTGGCTTGCGGCGAAAGGGCTGGACCCTGCACCGCACGAGGCAGTTTTGGAGCGGTTCCACCGCACAGGGGTGTGGACCGGCTAGACCTCCACCGATTCGCGTGGAGCAAGACGCTGATAACTGGTCCCGTAACGGGCGCCGATTCGGGTCACATGGCCTTCAACAATGCCCCGCCCCAGTTCGTTAAGCAGGGCGTCGTGGACCGGGAACGCCCGGGGTGCACGGACCGAGATGACGAAATCGACCACCTCCCCCACCTTGGACCACGGAGCATGGATGGGCACCAGGAGAGTTTTGACATCAATCCCGTCCGGGACCACGAAAGAATCCCCAGGATGGAACACGTTGTCATCGATCAGGTACCCAATGTTGGCCACCACCGGGATCTGTGCATGGATCACCGCGTGCTGGCCGCCGAACGTGCGTACGCTGAACCCAGCGGCATCGAAGCCGGAGCCCGGCTCAGCCGTGTGGACGCGGGCTGCGACGTCGGCTTCCTCCCGCAGGGCTGCGGCAACCCCGGCGGGAGCATGGACCTCAAGCCCGGGGTTGCTCCGGAGCGCGGACACCACGGCGGGCCGGTCAATGTGGTCATTGTGCTCATGCGTAATAAGGACTGCGTGGGCGCCGTTCAACGCTTCTCCGGATTCTGAGAAGGTCCCGGGATCGATGACCAGAACGTTCCCGTCTTTCTCCAAACGGACACAAGCGTGGGTGTATTTGGTGAGCAACATGACCAAAGCCTAGGACCACCGGCTGACAGTTTCCAAGCCTGCCCTGCTGGTAAAATTGGGGTTTGCCAGCATCCCCAGGGAAGTGAGTCCTTCAATGCCACACGGCACCAATTCCGCCACGACCGGCCCCTCGGCGCCGGCCACCAGCGGTGTCAAGGAGCAGCGCGTTACCAAGCAGCGCTTGGCCGTCAGCGCCGCACTGGACGAATTGGATGACTTCGTCAGCACCCAGGAGCTGTACCGCCTGCTGCAAAACAAGGGCATTTCAGTGTCCCTGGCCACCGCGTACCGCATCCTTCAGTCGTTGGCTGACGACGGACTCATCGATGTCCTCCGCAACGGTGAAGGCGAAGCGGTTTACCGACGCTGCAACGTCACCGGGCACCACCACCACCTGCTGTGCCGCAACTGCGGCAAGGCCGTTGAAGTGGAGGCGCCCGCCGTCGAGACCTGGGCAGCACGAACGGCGTCGGAACATGGCTTCACTGAGGTGGCCCACACCGTGGAAATCTTCGGGCTGTGCCCCGAGTGCACTGCGAAGAAGGCAGCCGGGACTCTCTAGAGGGCGCCTGCCGGCTGATCCCGCGACACCCTGCCGTTGAGGCCCCTGTTGGCCCTGACCCGTCCGATCACCCTGCACACCACGTAGATCAGGAATGACAGCGTGGTGACGTACGGACTGATGGGAATCCGGCTGCCGAGGGCCAGCAGGATTCCGCCGACGGTAGCCGTCATTGCGAAAACCACGCTCAGCACGACCACCAACCTGGGTGAGGTGGTCACCCGAAGCGCAGCTGCTGCCGGCGTAATCAGCAACGCGAGGACCAGCAGGGCGCCGACGATCTGGATGGACAGCGCCACACTGACGCCCAGCAGCACCATGAAGCCAATGGCCAGGCCACGAACCGGCACACCCCTGGCTTCCGCCATTTCGGGGTCTACACTGGCAAAGCTCAGCGGCCGCCAAATTGCCGCCAAGGCGATCATCACCACCACTGCGGTTCCCGCAAGAACCTGCAACTGCACGGTGTCGACTGAAACAATCTGGCCGGTCAGCAGTCCGAACTTGTTGGCAGCGCGGCCCTCATAGAGTGCCAGGAAAAGGATGCCCAGCCCCAGGCCGAACGGCATGATGACACCGATGATGGAGTTCTTGTCCCGCGCCCGGACGCCCATGAAGCCCAGCAGCACAGCGGCCGCCACTGAGCCGACCAAGGAGCCGAAGATGATGTCTGCGCCGATCAGCAAGGCAAACGCAGCGCCGGCGAAGGACAGTTCCGAAATGCCGTGGACAGCGAAAGCCAGGTCCCGCTTCATCACGAACGTGCCCACCAACCCGCCCAGCAGCCCCAGCACGGCTCCAGCCCAAATGGAGTTCTGGACGAGGACCAGCAACTCGCCGTAGTTCTCGAAGTTGAAAATGGTCTGCAGAATGGTGTCGAGGTCCATCTAGAACTCCTCCCCGGCGGTTGCATGGGCATCGTCATGGAAGTGCGTCGTTGCGTCAGGGAGGCCGACGACGACGATCCTTCCGTTGGCGTGGATGACCTCCACATGGCTGTTGTACAGCTCAGAAAGGACTTCCGTGGTCATGACTTCCTGGGGCGTGCCTACACGGAATTGTCCGCCGGCCAGGTAGAGGACCCGGTCAACATAGTCGATCACCGGGTTGATCTCGTGGGTCACGAATACCACTGCGCTGTTCCGCTCATGGCATTGCTTGTTGATCAGCGAGCTGACGCCCTGCTGGTGGTGCAGATCCAAGGAGAGGAGCGGTTCGTCGCACAGCAGGACCTGCGGCTCTGTGGCCAGTGCTTGGGCCACCCTGAGCCGCTGCTGCTCGCCGCCGGACAGTTGCCCCACGGGCACCTTCGCGTAGTCGGAAGCTCCCACCAACTCGAGTAATTCGTCTATCTTCGGGTTGACCTTCCCGGCCGAGAGCCGCATGCCCCACCGGTGCCCGTCGATCCCCAAGCCCACCAGGTCCCGTGCGCGCAAGGGCGTGTCTGGAGCAAACGACTTTTGCTGCGGGATGTAGCCGATCCGCTTGCTGCCTCGCTCCACCGGGTGGCCACCCAAGGAAACAGTTCCTGAATGCAGTTCCTGAAGCCCAAGGAGAACCTTCAGGAAGCTGGTCTTGCCGCTGCCGTTGGGTCCCAGGACAGCGAAGAACTCGCCGGGATTGATGTCGAGGTCAAGATCCCGCCAGAGCGCCCTCTTGCCGAACTGAAGGCTCGCTCCACGGAGGCTCACTACCGGTGTCAAAAGTTGTCCTCGATCCATGCGTCACTGGAGACGCAGTCAGTGGTGCCGCTGGTACTCGCGGCCGTGCTGGTGGCAGGCAAAAGGCCCCGCAGCCATCCTGAATATCTTAGGACGTTGGCAGGGCCCTTCACCGCATACCGGGTGTCCGGAACTGCTACTTCTTGAGTGCGGAGGAAACCGACTCCACGTTGTCGGACATCCACTGGACGTAATCCTTGCCGTCAGGCAGCGTCTCGGTGAAGTTCACCACCGGCACGCCGGCAGCTTCCGCGGCCCGCTTGACGGCTTCCGTCTGGGGCCCTTCGGTCTGCTCGTTATACGCCAGGAACCGCACGGATTTGGCAGTGACCAGGTCCGTGGTTTCCTTCAATACGGCGGCCGGGACATCCGTTTCCTCTTCAATGGCAGCGCTGTAAGCCTCGGGAGTTTTGTTTTCCAGCCCGGCAGCTTCCAGGAGGTACAAGGGCACGGGCTCGGTGACAGCTACCGGCGCATGGTCGTTTGCGGCCTTGACGGCGTCGAGCTTTCCGGTGAGGTCGGCGAGTTTGGTTTTGAAGGTTTCGGCATTGGCTGTGAAGGTCGCTGCCGATCCCGCATCCAGGCTGCCGAGCTTGGCAGCGACTGCATCGGCGAGCTTGCCCATGGTGTCCAGGCTGTACCAGACGTGCTCATTGAACTCGCCGTGGTTGTGGGTGTGGCCTTCTTCGCTGTGGGATTCCTCGCTGTGGGCTTCTTCTTCCGGGGCGAGCCCGGAGATTTCCACGGCGCTGATCATGTTCTCGTGGCCGACCTTGGTCTCATCAGCAATCTTGTGGAGGAACTCGTCATAGCCTCCGCCGTTCTCCACCACGAGTTTGGCCTTGGAAATGACCAGTTTGTCCTGGGCACTTGCCTCGTAGGAGTGCGGGTCCTGGCTGGTCTTGGTGATGATGGCGTTCACGTTGACTTTGTCCCCGCCAATTGCCTTCACGACATCACCGTAGACATTAGTCGAGGTGACTACTTCAATGGCACCGGACGACGACGGGTCGCTTGCCCCTGCTGTCCCGGCGCAGGAAGAAAGAAACAGGGCGGCAAGGGCCGCGGAAGCGGCCATGGACAGGCGGGCGGCGGAACGACGCACGAGAACCTCGGATCTACTCAAAATGAGAATCAAACACAATTACTGGCAGATTCAAGTGTAGCCCTAAATGGGAATGATTCCTATTTAGACCAAGCCGGCGCCGATCAGATGCGATCGGCGCCGGCCTTGTCCGTGGTGTTACTTGACCTGTTGATCTCCGTAGCGGCGGATACCGGTCGCCTGCGTGGCGTCGCGGATCTCACCAACCAACTGTTCAATGACGTCCTCCAGGAAGAGGACACCCTGGGTTTCTCCGTCGGCGCCGATGACGCGGGCCAAGTGCGATCCCGTCCGTTGCATGACGGACATGGCCTGCTCGATTTCGTCGTCCGGCGCAAGGTTGGCAAAGGAACGGATGCGCCCCTCGGCGATGGGATGCCGTCGGCCCTCGTCCGGGATGGACAGGATGTCCTTCACGTGCAGGTAGCCGGCGAGTTCGCCGTCGTCGTCCACCATGGGGAAACGGGAGAATCCCGTCCGGCTGACCGCCTTTTCCAGGTCCACCGGAGTAGAGGCAGTCTTGAGCACCACCAATTTGTCCAGGGGAACCATGATGTGCGAAGCCGTGTGCTCCGAGAACTCCAGTGCACCGCTCAACAAGCCAGTTTCGTCGTCCACCAAACCATGGCGTGTGGACTCCTGAACGATCGACTGCACCTCCTCCAGCGTGAACGAGGAGGACACCTCGTCCTTGGGCTCGATCTTCATCAGCCGAAGAATGTGGTTGGCCAGCCAGTTCAGGGTCCAGATGATGGGGTTCACCAGGCGTGCAATGAACATCAACGGCGGGGCCAACAACAGTGCGGCCTTGTCGGCCACGGAAACCGAGATGTTCTTGGGAACCATCTCGCCAAAAGTGACATGCAGGAACGTGACGAACAATAAGGCGATCGCAAAGGCGATG
Source organism: Paenarthrobacter sp. NPDC091669 (assembly GCF_044756725.1). Lineage (NCBI taxonomy): Bacteria > Bacillati > Actinomycetota > Actinomycetes > Micrococcales > Micrococcaceae > Paenarthrobacter > Paenarthrobacter sp. NPDC091669. The sequence goes on along the minus strand of NZ_JBIVTK010000005.1, from coordinate 186,018 downwards.
ATGTCCGCCAGCTCAACCGGAACGCCCACCAACTCAAGGGGCTCGGCCAGCAAGTGATGGATGGCCGGTTCGGCAACCTGAAGGATCAACAGGGAGCAGACGGTGATGCCCAGTTGAGCACAGGCAAGCATCAAAGAAACGTTTTCCATGGCGCGCAGTGTTGTCTGCGCGCGCTTTGATCCGGCTTCGGCCAAGGGCTCGATCTGGCTGCGGCGTGCAGACATGACGGCAAACTCGGCACCGACGAAGAAGGCGTTGCCGATCAGGAGAACGACGAGCCAGGCAATTCCTACCCAGTCGCTCATACCGCACCCGCTTCATGACGCGGGTTCTCCGCGTTCTCCGGAGTGGACTCATCCGACTCCACATGATGGAAACAGATCCGGTCGATCCTTCTGCCATCCATTCTGGTCACCGTGAGCGTGCCGCCTGGCGTGTCCACGACGTCCCCCGTCCTGGCAATGCGGCCCAGTTGGCTCATGACGTAGCCGCCCACAGTCTCATACGCGGACTCGTCAGGCACCGTGAGGTTGGGTATCTGCTCGGAAACCTCATCCGGCCGCAAAAGCCCCGGGAAGTACCAGTCGCCGGACGCGCTCTGGAGCACTCCCGGGCGGACTTTGTCGTGCTCGTCAGCGACCTCACCGACGATCTCTTCCACCAGGTCCTCAAGGGTGGTGATTCCTGCAGTTCCGCCGTACTCGTCCAGCACGACGGCCAACTGCAGGTTTCCCTCCCGCAATTCGGAAAGCAGCGCATCCAGGTGAATGGTTTCCGGAACCTGCAGGACATCGGTCATGATCGCACCGGCCTCGAGCTTGGCTCGGCGCTCCGCCGGGACAGCCACGGCTTTCTTGACGTGCACCACACCGCGGATATCGTCCGTGGAATCACCAATAACGGGGAACCGCGAATATCCGGTGCGCCGTGCGGCGTCGAGGATGTCGGACACAGGCTGGTCGGCGTCGATCGTTTCCATGCGGATACGCGGTGTCATGACGTCTGCCGCCGTGCGGCCGGAGAAGTTCAGGGTGCGGGCAACAAAGTTGGCGGTCCCTGCGTCCAAAGTCCCCAGCTCAGCGGAGCGCCTCACCAAGGAGGCCAGTTCTGCGGGGGTCCTTGCCCCGGAGATCTCTTCCTTGGCTTCAAGGCCGAACAGATTCAGCACCTTGTTGGAGAACCCATTAAGAACCACGATGGCCGGCTTGAAAACGGCCGTGAACATCAGCTGGGGGCGGGCAAGGCGTTTGCCCAAAGGGAACGCAAGGGCGATGGCCATGTTCTTGGGAACCAGTTCGCCGATCAGCATCGACAAGAGGGTGGCGACAGCCATCGCCAGGATCAAGGCCACTGAATGCGCTGCATCCGGGCCAAGCCCCAGGGACGCAAGCGGACCCCCAAGAAGTTGCCCCAAGGAGGGCTCCATGACGAAGCCGGTCAGCAGCGTGGTCAGGGTGATCCCAAGCTGGCAACTGGAGAGCTGCGTGGACAGCGACTTGAGGCACTTCAGCAGCGGGGCGGCAGCATGATCGCCGTTATCAACCGCACGCTGGACGCTGGCTTGGTCCAACGCCACCAGGGAAAACTCAACTGCTACAAAGAAGCCGGTGCCAAGGATCAAGGCAAACCCGGCAAGGAGAAGAATCCATTCCACTTAGCGCATCACTCCATGAGTGGGCGCGTGCAATGGGGAGGGCGCCTTACGCGGGGGGATTCGCCCCGGCGGAGGCTGGTCGGGTCCCGCGGACGCACGGTCCGAGGAACCACCGGCTGTGAGCGCCGGCGAGTGATGGGCATGTGAACGGGTATTGCCGGCTCGACGGGCACGCTGTGCGGAGTTGCCAGATTGGCTCCCCCGACAGTTCCCAGGCCGGCACCTAGATTTACTGTCCATAAGACTTTCAGTCTACAGTCCAGCCCCCGGGCACCTCCAACAGCAGGCCGGTCTCTGCGACAACTCTGCGACAAAAAAAGAAGTGTCACGCCACTAAGTCAGCCGCAACATGATTTAGGTCACCACTATTGGCAGTTAACCAACGATCCTAACTAGACTGTCAGGGGTCTGAGTTCGCGGGACCCGGACCCTGTCCCATCGTTGCGGAAAAGCAACTTTGGCCAGCGGGAAAACAACACTCATGGAAGAGGCGTATTTCAAGTGCCAGAGCAGCCCAGCCACCGTCTACCAGAGGAATTTGGCGGAAACGAGTGGCTCGTTGACGAACTGTACGAGCGGTACCAACAGGACAAGAATTCGGTCGACACCAAGTGGTGGCCGCTCTTTGAATCCTTTGCTTCTGCTGACGGCACTTCTTCCAACGGAACCTCCGCAGCGCCTTCAGCTGCCAATCCACCCACCCAAGTACTTCCCGTGGTAGCCCCGGCTGCAGCGGCTCCGGCACCGGCGCCGGCCGCTCCTGCCGCTGCTGCGGAACCGGCTGCACCGGCGGCACCCGCCCCGGCGAAGAAAGCACCGGCCACCGTTGCCCGGGACGGAGCAAAGAAGCCCGCTGCCGGAACCACGGCACAGCCCATTCCTGCCCAGCTGCCCAAGAGCACCAAGGCGCCCACGGCACCTGAGGAAGATGTAGTTTCAGTCCTCCGGGGTCCGGCAAAGGCCATCGCCACCAACATGGTGACAAGCCTTGAAGTACCTACCGCCACGAGTGTCCGCGCAGTTCCCGCCAAGCTGCTCATTGACAACCGGGTGGTCATCAACTCCAACCTTGCCCGTGCCCGCGGTGGCAAGGTCTCCTTTACCCACCTCATCGGCTACGCCGTGGTCCGTGCGTTGTCCCAGTTCCCGTCGATGAACGTCTACTACGACGAAATCGATGGCAAGCCCAGCGCTGTGCAGCCCGCACACGTCAACTTCGGCATTGCCATTGACATGCCCAAGCCCGATGGCACCCGCCTCCTGATGGTTCCCAACATCAAGAAGGCCGAGACCATGGACTTCGCTGAGTTCTGGCACACCTATGAGGACCTGATCAAGCGCGCCCGCAACGGCAAATTGACGGCAGACGACCACGCCGGGACCACGGTCTCCTTGACCAACCCCGGTGGCATCGGCACCGTACACTCCGTGCCCCGCCTCTCCAAGGGCCAGGCCGCCATCATCGGCGTCGGCGCCCTTGACTACCCCGCGGAGTTCCAGGGCGCCAGCGAGAAGATCATCGCCCAGAACGCCATCAGCAAGATCCTCACGCTGACGTCCACCTATGACCACCGGGTCATCCAGGGCGCCGGCAGCGGCGAGTTCCTCAAGCTTGTCCACCAGCTCCTGCTCGGTGCGCAGAACTTCTATGACGAGATCTTCGAAGCTCTGCGTATTCCCTACGAGCCTGTCCGCTGGAGCCCGGACCTCCAGGTGGATCCTGCCGATGAGATCAACAAGGTTGCCCGCATCCAGCAGTTGATCCACTCCTACCGCGTCCGCGGTCACCTGATGGCGGACACCGATCCCCTGGAGTACGTCCAGCGCAAGCACCCGGACCTCGATGTCCTGACCTATGGCCTCACGCTCTGGGACCTGGACCGCGAATGGCCTACCGGCGGTTTCGGTGGCAAGCCGCAGCTCAAGTTCCGCGATATCCTCGGGGTCCTGCGTGACGCATACTGCCGCACCACGGGCATCGAGTACATGCACATCCAGGAACCTGCAGAACGCAAGTGGTTCCAGGACCAGCTGGAGCACCCGTACTCCAAGCCGAGCCGTGAAGAGCAGCTGCGCATCGTTTCCAAGCTCAACGCAGCAGAAGCTTTCGAAACATTCCTGCAGACCAAGTTCGTTGGTCAGAAGCGATTCTCCCTGGAGGGTGGCGAGTCGCTGATTCCGTTGCTCGACGCCGTGATCTCGGATGCTGCCGACGACGGTCTCGACGAGGTTGCCATCGGCATGGCCCACCGCGGCCGCCTCAACGTGCTGACCAACATCGCCGGCAAGACCTACGCACAGGTCTTCCGCGAATTCGAAGGTACCCAGGACCCGCGCTCCGTGCAGGGCTCCGGTGACGTCAAGTACCACCTCGGTACGGAAGGCACCTTCACCTCGGACAACGGCAAGCAGACCAAGGTCTACCTCGCCGCCAACCCGTCCCACCTCGAAGCTGTGGACTCCGTCCTTGAGGGCATCGTCCGCGCCAAGCAGGACAGGCTGGATCAGGGCGAGTCGTTCCCCGTCCTGCCCATCATGGTCCACGGTGACGCCGCGTTCGCCGGCCAGGGTGTTGTGGCTGAAACCCTCAACCTCTCGCAGCTGCGTGGCTACCGCACCGGCGGTACCATCCACGTGATTGTCAACAACCAGGTTGGCTTCACCACGGCGCCGTCGTCATCGCGTTCGTCCACGTACTCCACTGACGTAGCCAAGATGATCCAGGCACCGGTGTTCCACGTGAACGGCGACGACCCCGAGGCCGTGGTGCGTGTTGCACAACTCGCCTACGAGTTCCGTCAGCGTTTCCACAAGGACGTTGTCATCGACATGGTCTGCTACCGCCGTCGCGGCCACAACGAGGGCGACGACCCCTCGATGACGCAGCCGCTCATGTACAACCTGATCGAAGCCAAGCGCTCCGTCCGCAAGCTGTACACCGAGTCGCTCATCGGCCGCGGTGACATCACCGAGGAAGAAGCAGAGCAGTTGCTCCGCGACTACCAGGAGCGCCTTGAGCGTGTCTTCGCTGAGACGCACGCAGCGCAGACCTCCCCGATTCCGATCATCACGGCGGATTCCGCAGCCGTCTCGGACATCGAGCGTCCCATCGCCCAGCAGGCCGACTTCGGGACCAATTCCCCGGCGTCCACTGCCATTTCGGCTGAGACCCTTGCCCGCATTGGCAAGGCGCATCTGGAAATTCCGGATGGCTTCACGGTCCACTCCAAGCTGAAGCAGCTCCTGGAGAAGCGTGAGCAAATGTCCCGTGAAGGCGGCATCGACTGGGGCTTCGGCGAGATCGCGGCCTTTGGCTCGCTGATCATGGAGGGTGTGCCGGTCCGTTTGGCCGGACAGGACTCCCGCCGCGGCACGTTCGTACAGCGTCACGCTGTCTTCCACGACCGTGCCAACGGCAACGAGTGGCTGCCGCTGGGCAATCTGTCCGATGACCAGGCCAAGCTGTGGATCTACGACTCCTTGCTCTCCGAATACGCGGCCATGGGCTTCGAATACGGCTACTCGGTGGAGCGCCCGGATGCCTTGGTCCTGTGGGAAGCGCAGTTCGGTGACTTCGTCAACGGTGCGCAGACCATCATTGACGAGTTCATTTCCTCGGCTGAACAGAAGTGGGGCCAGCGCTCGTCTCTGGTGCTCATGCTTCCGCATGGATACGAAGGCCAGGGACCGGACCACTCATCTGCACGCATTGAGCGCTTCCTGCAGATGTGCGCCGAGGACAACATGATCGTGGCCAACCCCACCACCGCTGCCTCGCACTTCCACCTGTTGCGCCGCCAGGCCTACAGCCGTCCCCGCAAGCCGTTGATCATCTTCACACCGAAGCAGCTGCTCCGCCTCAAGGGCGCCGCATCCGCCGTCGAAGACTTCACTACGGGTGGTTTCCGGCCGGTCATTGCCGATCCCGAGGTTCAGCCTGCCAACGTGGACCGCGTCATTCTGGTCTCGGGCCGGTTGTACTACGACCTCCTGTCCAACCGACAGAAGTCCGGCGATACCTCCACTGCCATCATCCGCGTTGAGCAGCTGTACCCGCTGCCCAAGGCTGAGATTGACGCAGAGTTGGCCAAGTACCCGAACGCTGACATCGTTTGGGCGCAGGACGAACCTGCCAACCAGGGTCCGTGGCCGTTCATGGGCCTGAACCTGGCACCGGAGCTGGACCGCAAGCTCCGCTTGGTGTCGCGTCCGGCCTCGGCCTCCACGGCTGCCGGTTCCATGAAGCGCCACGCCGCTGAGCAGGATGCCCTGATCAAGCAGGCGTTCGAACGCAAGTAAAGCGAAACTGCCCGGTCTGAGGAGCGAATGCGCCCCTCAGGCCGGGCAGTTCTGTTTAATGGGACAGGTATCCGGTTCCATTACCGGCCGATGATCCGGCAAACCGTGCAAGGACCGTAACGAGTGTGAAGAGGTAACCGTGGAAGACAGGAAGCTGCGTATCGCAGCTGTAGGAGATGAACTGCTCGCGGGCCTGGGGGATCCCCGCGCCTTGGGTTGGCTCGGACGAGTGCTGGCCCGAACGCCCCAGGACGCCGTCGTAGTGGAGAGTTTCCCGCTCCCCTGCCCCATGGAAGGCACGGAGGGCTTGGCAGCCCGGTGGCAGGACGAAGCAGGAAGGCGTTTCAGCGACACCCATGAGAACCGCCTGGTGATCGGGCTTTCGGGCCGCGACCTCGAGTTTGGCCTGTCCACGGCCCGCAGCCGCCTGAACCTGGCCAACATCCTCGACGGTGCCTCGCACAGCAGCGTGGAGGTCTTTGTGGTGGGGCCGCCGCCCACGCTGGACCCGGCACGGAACAAACGGCTCGCAGAACTCAACACAGCCTTTGCCGATGTCACCACGCGACGCAACCACCACTACGTTGACACGTTCTCTCCCTTGCTCAATCATGAGCAGTGGAGGACGGACCTCGCAGCCAATGGGGGAACACCTGGCCAGGCCGGCTACGGATTGATCGCGTGGCTCGTCCTGCACCGCGGCTGGTTCCAATGGCTTAATATCGCTCAACCGGAGTAGCCATGACGCGGAACATGCAGGTTTCTGTCAGAGCAGCATTCACAGTGGTCACCGCCGCGGCTCTGGCAGCCACAGTCTCCTGCAGTTCCGGCCCGCCGGCTCCGCCAACCTCGTCATCAACAGCGTCATCAACGGAGTCAGCGGCGTCATCGCCCGCCGCGACGACATCATCCCTGTCATCTCCGACGTCTGCAATGCTGCAGCCTTTCGACGCTGCGACACTGCGTGCGGAATTCGAACGGACAGCAAAAGAACTCCTGGTGCCAGGTGCCATGGTGCTGTTGCAGACTCCCGGTGGATCACTGACCGCGTCTTACGGAACAGGGACCCGCGGCGCTGACCGTGCGGTATCCGCCGAGGACCACATCAGGGTGGGTTCGGTCACCAAGACCTGGACCACCACCGTGGTCCTGCAACTGGTGCAGGAAGGCAAGCTTGCACTGGAAGATCCGGTGTCCAAGTACCGTCCCGACGTCCCCAATGGAGACGCGATCACCGTCGAACAGATGCTGACCATGCGCAGCGGCCTGTTCAACTACACCGAAACACTCGAGCTCAACACAGCCATGGACCAGGATCCGCAAAAAGTCTGGCAGCCGGAAGAACTCCTCGCCTTGGCCTTCGCGCACCCACCGTATTTTGCCCCGGGGCAGGGATTTCACTACTCCAACACGAATACGGTTCTTCTGGGCTTGATCTCCGAAAAAGTCGAGGGCAAGACCCTTCCAACCCTGTTCAAGGAGCGGATTTTCGAGCCACTTGGATTAAAAGGGACGGTCTTTCCCGAGCTTTCTTCCAGTGCCATTCCGGAGCCCCATCCCCACGGCTATTTCTATGGGGACAACGTCTTAACCATGACCAATCCTGCCCTTCCCGATCAGATGCAGAAGGAAGCAATGGCCGGCGACCTGGCGCCGAACGATGTCACTGACGGCAATCCGTCCTGGGCATGGGCCGCAGGGTCGGGCATCTCCACAGCAGCAGATCTGAAGATCTTGGGCGAGGCCCTCGTCAACGGAAAGCTCCTGAAGCCGGAACTCCAGCAGAAGAGGCTTGACAGCGTCACCCCCACGAATCCGGACAATCCCGGCGGGGCTTCGTACGGCTTGGGCATTGCCAAGTTCGGCAATTTGTACGGGCACACCGGCGAGCTGCCGGGGTTCAATACCTTCATGGGAAACGACCCCGTCAACTCCGTCACCTTGGTGGTATGGACCAACCTGGCCCCCGCCGCAGACGGGCGGGATCCCGCCACCACCATCGCGCGCACGTTGATCGGCAAGGTGTACCGACCGGCTCCCTGATTGCCGGAACACCATTGCTTCCAGGCCATTCGCGATATATCGTGAGCTTGTCAAACGCGATATATCGCAATCTGGAGGGATCATGTCTGAGGAACTATGGACCGTGACCGGTCCGCAAACCATTGATGTGGACGATGTCCGCTCTCTCAAGCTGGGAATCGTCAAGGGCCGCTTTGACGTCATGACCCACGACGAGCCTTCTGTCCGCATTGAAATCAGCGAAATCACCGGCGACCCCCTCACGGTGACCCTCGTGGATGGCCGCTTGGAAGTGCGCCACCAGCTGCAAGGGCCGCAAGGATGGTTCCGCAACCTGATGGGCACCGTCAACAACACCAGTACCAACTCAGTGGTTGTCGGGATCGCCCTTCCGCCCGGAGTGGATGTCGAGGCCGGAACGGTCAGCGGCGACGGCCTGGTGTCCGGGATCAGCGGACGGACGCGCCTGAACACCGTCTCAGGCTCCGTTATGGCAGATGGAACCAGCGGCGAGCTGCACGTGAACACCGTCAGCGGCGAGGTCATCGCCAGGAACCACGACGGCGTCCTGACCGCCAAGAGCGTCTCAGGCGAGGTGACCGCTTCGGGCAAGTTCAAGAACGTCCGGGCCAGTACCGTCAGCGGTGACCTCAGTTTCGATCTTCAGGACTACACCAACGACCTTGGGGCAAACTCGGTCTCCGGCGACCTGACCATCAGGCTTCCCCACGACGTCGGCCTGGACATTGTGGCCAAGTCAGCCAGCGGAACCGTAGTGATCGACGACCAGATGTATGCCCAGCCCGGCAGCAACGTGCACACGATTGTCGGCCCGGACGAAAAGCTCATGCTGTTGCGCACCAACACGGTATCCGGCAAGACCTACATCATGCACGGGTCAGCACCGGCAACGGACAACAACCACCAGGTCCCCGGGGAAGCAGGCCTCTAATGCCTCCCGTCTTTGCACACGGAGCCCTGCGCCTGTACCTGCTGGCGTTGCTCGAAGCAGGCCCCAAGCACGGCTATGAACTGATCAAAGCCTTGGGCGACCGGTTTGGCGGGACGTACTCCCCCAGCGCAGGAACCATCTATCCGCGCCTGGGCAAGCTGGAGGAAGAGGGCCTGGTAGCCACCGAAATCGAGGGCCGCCGCACCAAATACTTCATCACCGCCGCGGGCATCGCCGAACTTGAAGGCCGAAGGGACGAGTTGGCCGACGTCGAAAACACCATTTCCGCCTCTGTCAGGCGGCTCGCCGACAACTTGCGAGAAGACATCAGGACCAATATGCGGGGGTTGCGGGCGGACCTCGCCGCCACTGCTGAAGCGGCCCGCACCACTGCGACCTCAGCACCTTTCCGGAGCCGGTCCGGCGGCTACACCCCTGAGGGCCAACGCCTGGTGAAGGAAGCCGAGCTGATGGTCCAGGCATTCAGGGACGATATCCGGGTGGAGCTGCGTCTGCACGGTGCCTCACAACCGCTGACGCCTTTGGCGCTGGAAACAGTGCGAACGGTACTGGACCAGGCGCGCATCTCGATCAGGAATTCGCTGCGGAGTTGACGCGGAGGCGGCTTCAACCGGCGCAACACCGTTCCCGGTTCGCGACCCGGCACCCGGATGTGCGAAACTGGAGGGCAGCTCTATTGAGTATCAATCATTGAAGGAGGCCAGCTATGAGCAAGCGTGCACGTAAGCGTCGTGACCGTAAGCGCGGCGGCGCGAACCACGGCAAGCGTCCCAACACCTAAGCCAGCGGCTTAGTGTCACAGGCTTAAGAGCGAGGGCCCCGGAAACCATGAGGTTTCCGGGGCCCTTGGCGTTTGTCTCCGCCGGCGTTTGTGTCCGCTGGGATCAGGCTTCTACCGGCTTGATGGAGTGGATCCTGTCCAGAATCGAGTTCTTAAGGTTCTCCGGTGCTGACTCGGTGCACGACCGCTTGACCATGGTACGGATGAGGCACTCGAGGTCATACTGCTCGGAGCACTCCTCGCAGGTGTCCAGGTGCTGCTTGATCTCGCTGAGGTCCTCGCGGGTCAACGCGCCGTCGAGGTACTCGTAGATCCGCTGCATTCGCGTATCGTCGCAATCGCCCAATCCCTGGCAGTCGCTCATTTCTCTTTCTCCTGATTGTTGCTTCCGGCCGCGGCCTGGTCTTCGGTATGGGCCCTGAAGCCCCGTTCGGTGGCGTAGTCCGCCAGCATGTCCCGCAGCATCTTCCTGCCGCGGTGCAACCGTGACATGACCGTGCCGATGGGAGTGTTCATGATTTCAGATATCTGCTTGTACGCGTAGCCCTCGACGTCCGCGAAGTAGACAGCCAGCCGGAATTCCTCCGGGATGGATTGCAAGGCGTTTTTGACGTCGGAGTCCGGCAAGTGGTCCAGCGCCTCGGTTTCCGCGGACCTCAACCCCGCAGAAGTGTGCGACTCTGCCTTGGCCAACTGCCAGTCCTCGATCGTGTCCGAGTTGGACTGCAGCGGCTCACGCTGCCGCTTCCGGTAGAGGTTGATATAGGTGTTGGTCAGGATGCGGTACAGCCACGCTTTGAGGTTGGTCCCCGGCTTGTACTGGTGGAAAGCCGAAAAGGCCTTGGTATAGGCCTCCTGGACCAGGTCCTCCGCATCCGAAGGGTTTCGCGCCATCCTCATGGCTGCCGAATACAGTTGGTCCACGTATTGTATGGCGTCGCGCTCGAACCGCGCGCGCCGCTCCTCGGGAGTCTCCGAAGCTACATCGACGTCGGGTGCGGCCACTGCGTCTTCCGCGCCGGCCGCCTGGTACATGGCCGCTGCGGCCGGTTCCGTGGTGCTCATCGTTGCCAAGTCTACTGTCAGCTGCGGGGAATCCGGCTGTGAGCCGTACCCGCGCTCCGGTAGAACCACACGGTCCTTAACCAAAGTCAAAAAATCAACTCCGTTCACCAAGGCGGCAACACCGTGCCGCAGTCCGGTCTCCACCGCACCACTAGTTCACAACGGCCGCCGCTGGGTAATTATTCCGCAAAGGTGCAAGACTAGAGCAGACTGCACCCCTCGAACACAACACCATTGACATAGTGTGGCAAGCCATCCAGGAGGCAAGACATGTCTGTTATCCGTTTTCTCGCGCGGCCCATGCTCGCGTCCAGCTTCGTCGTCGCAGGTCTTGACAAGCTCAGGAATGCAGACGATACCGCCAAGCAGCTTTCGCCCGTCCTTCGACGGGCCTCGGAATCCCTGCCTTTCAAAGCCGATGAGAAGACCCTTGCGCGCGTCCTTGGAGGCGCCCAGTTAGGTGCCGGCGCCTTGCTCGGGCTTGGTAAGCTCACCCGTTTTGCCGCAACGGTGCTGGCTGTGACGTCGGCGTTGAACTCCTACGTCGAATGGCGTTCAGCGGATATCAGCACCAAGGAAGGCCGGAGCGCACGCAAGGCCCAGTTGCTGAAGAACATTTCCCTGACGGGCGGGGTCCTTCTTGCCTCGGTTGATACCGAGGGACGCCCGAGCATTGCCTGGCGCGCGGAGCACTTGGCTGCCGACGCCAAAAAGGTGACGGGCAAGCACATCAAGCGGGCAGACAAAGCAGTACGCAAGGCCGTTGACAACGCAGTTGGAGCATAAGGAAGCATGACGGGTACCACCGCCGCAAACACCGGATCAACCAAAGCCGCTCCGCTGCCTCTCTGGCCGGCGCCCTACGCCAAAGGGCCCGTGGACGCCACGGTGACGGTACCTGGTTCAAAGTCGCTGACCAACCGGTTCCTGGTGTTGGCGGCTTTGGCGGATGGTCCCTCACGGCTGCGGGCTCCGCTGCATTCCCGTGATTCCGCTTTGATGATCCAGGCTTTGCGGCAGTTGGGTGCCACGGTCACGGAGGTTCCTGGCGACGGCGACTACGGCCCTGACCTCGAGATCACCCCGATGGATCCGGCCGCCCCAAGTACCGGGACAGCCATTGACTGCGGCCTCGCCGGCACTGTCATGCGGTTCGTTCCTCCGCTGGCGGCCTTGCGCAAGGGAACTACCGTCTTCGACGGCGATCCGCACGCCCGCAACAGGCCCATGGGCACCATCATCGAGGCGTTGACCGCCCTCGGCGTCCCCGTGGCAGCCGAAGGCGGCAGGACGCCGTCGGCTCTTCCCTTCACGGTGAACGGCACCGGCGAAGTCCGTGGCGGCCACTTAGTGATCGATGCCAGCGCGTCGTCGCAGTTTGTGTCCGCCCTGCTGCTGGTCGGTGCCCGTTTCACCGATGGTCTCCACTTGGAGCACGTCGGCAAGCCCGTACCCAGCCTGGACCACATCACCATGACCGTGGAGGTCCTCCGCAGCGTGGGCGTCAACGTGGACGACTCCGTACCAAACCACTGGCGGGTCTCCCCTGGACCCATCCATGCCTTTGACCAGAGGATCGAGCAGGACCTTTCCAACGCTGGCCCTTTCCTGGCTGCGGCACTGGCAACGCAGGGCACTGTACGAGTCACCAATTGGCCGGCCGGCACCACTCAGGTTGGCGATATGTGGCGGACCATCCTGGCCACCATGGGAGCCAGCGTCACCGTGGAAAACGGGACCCTCACTGTGACCGGCGGACCGGTCATCAAGGGCGCCGACTTCGACGAAACCAGCGAACTCGCACCCACCGTTGCCGCCTTGTGTGCTCTGGCTGACGGCCCCTCGCGGCTGACGGGGATCGCCCATCTGCGAGGCCACGAAACAGACCGGCTCGCAGCACTCGTTGCCGAAATCAACTCCCTGGGCGGTGACGCCGAAGAGACCGCCGATGGCCTCGTCATCCGCCCCGCGGCACTGCACGCCGGTGTGGTCCACAGCTACGCCGACCACCGCATGGCCACTGCCGGCGCCATTCTGGGCCTCGCCGTGGAAGGCGTCGAGGTGGAAGACATCGCCACCACCTCCAAGACCATGCCGGAGTTCCCGGAAATGTGGGCCCGAATGGTGGGGACCATCTCCAGCACGGATGGGGTAAAAAACTGACCATGGGCCGTGATGCACGCTCCTGGGATGAATCCGACGTCCGGATCCGCCCCAACAAAAAAGGTTCCAGGCCGCGGACCAAGGACAGGCCCAGCCACGACGACGCCGTTATCGGCCGGATCATCACCGTTGACCGCGGACGGTACAGGGCGATTGTGGACGAGGATTCCGCGAACGCACGCGTCGTCATCGCAGCGCGGGCCCGCGAACTCCGGCGCAACCCGGTAGTACCCGGGGACTTCGTCGCTTTGGTGGGGGACGTCTCCGGCTCTCCGGACACCCTGGCACGGCTGGTCCGGGTGGAAGAACGACGAACCCTCCTGCGACGCAGCGCGGACGACACCGACCCCATCGAACGCGTGGTAGTGGCCAACGCCCATCAGTTGGTCATTGTTGTTGCAGCGGCCAACCCTGAACCACGCACCGGATTCATCGACCGCGCCTTGGTGGCAGCTTACGACGCCGGCATTGAGCCGTTGCTGCTCATCACCAAGGCGGACGTCAAGGATCCGGCGGAATTGCTTGCCAACTACCTCAGCCTGGATTTCCCCGTGATCATCAGCCGCACAGCGGACTCAGAAGCAGGCGGCATCGACGCCCGCTCCGATGATGGCCTGTCCGCACGGTTGGACCGGGACGCCGTAGCCCAGCTGCGCTCCCACCTCGGCGGCAAGGTCACTGTGATGCTCGGCCACTCGGGCGTGGGCAAGTCCACCATGGTCAATGCCCTGACAGGGGCGGAGAGGGCCACCGGCGGCGTTAACGCTGTGACAGGCCGTGGACGGCACACGTCCTCCTCCGCTTTGGCCCTGAAACTCGCCGATGCCCCGGCCGGCAGCTGGATCATCGATACCCCGGGCATCCGGTCCTTTGGCCTCGCCCATGTGGACCCGGACCGGATTCTGCACTCCTTCCCGGATCTTGAGCCCGGAACGGAAGCCTGTGAGCGGGGCTGCAAGCACGACGCCACGGCCATCAACTGCGGACTGGATCCGTGGGTGAACGACGGCCATGCAGGACCTTCAGGAGCAGCGCGGTTGGCCTCATTGCGCCGGTTGCTCGGTGCCGATCCCCGGTTGGAAGCAAAAGAGACCAAGGAACTGGGCACCGTCAACTGATCGTTGCGGCTTCACGTCCCCGCTGCAGCGAACGTTTCAGGATAGTTTGGTGGCATGACCCATCCCGTTTCCACCTACAACGATGACCTGCGCCTTGCCCACGTCCTCGCTGATTCTGTCGATGCCCAGACCATGGACCGCTTCAAAGCCCTGGACCTGAAGATCGAAACCAAGCCAGACCTCACACCTGTCACCGACGCCGACAAAGCAGCGGAGGAAGCCATCCGGGGTCAGCTCTCCCGGTCCCGCCCCCGGGATGCTGTCCTGGGCGAGGAGTTTGGCAGCAGCGGACACGGCTCACGCCGTTGGATCATTGATCCCATCGATGGGACCAAGAACTTCGTCCGGGGCGTACCGGTGTGGGCAACTTTGATTGCCTTGGTTGATGAGGGTGAACCCGTGGTGGGTGTCGTCAGTGCACCCGCCTTGGGAAAACGCTGGTGGGCTGCCAAGGACATGGGTGCCTACATGGGCCGGTCCCTTGCTGCGGCCACCCGTTTGAAGGTCTCCAACGTTTCCCGCTTGTCCGATGCCTCCTTGTCCTACTCGAGCCTGTCCGGGTGGAAGGAACGCGGGAACCTGGACGAGTTCCTGGGGCTCACCGAGGATGTGTGGCGCACCCGGGCCTACGGCGATTTCTGGTCATACTGCCTGGTGGCCGAGGGCGCAGTGGACATCGCGTGCGAGCCTGAGCTGAACCTGTACGACATGGCAGCCCTCGTCCCGATCGTCACGGAGGCCGGCGGCCGCTTCACTTCCCTGGAAGGCGACGACGGTCCGTTCGGCGGTAACGCGCTGGCAACCAACTCCATCCTTCACTCAGAAGTCCTCAAACGGCTCAACCCAGGCCTGGACGACCTGCTGTAGCGCAGGTCTGCCTCAGGGCCCAGAAGCTGCTTTTCAGCGAATATTCGACGGCGGACGCCTCCTTTTGGAGGCGTCCGCCGTTTTTTCTTCGCCAAACGGGCAATTTTCAACCCCGCGTAACAAAGCGCTTAACAAAGCGAAGTGACTTTGGAGGGGCCGCTGGAGGTGCCCTAACCTTTTTTACAGGTCACGAGTGCCAGCGCTAAACCCCGGTTTGCTGGCCGGCAACCCTCCATTCGCGGCGGGGTGCCCCGGGTGACGACCCGGCCGGTCCGGAACGGATGCGGCAAGCGCGGATCCCCCTATGGGGGTCCCTCTTGAGTGAGGTCCCATGAGCACAGTCACGTTCGACTCAAACATCATTCCGTCTTTCGCGGGTGAAGCGCCGTCACAGGCAGCTGAAGCAACACGGCCACTCGCCGCCGTCACGGGCGCTGAGCTGCAGGCACCGCTGATCCAGGGCGGCCACGTCCGCTATGCCAATCTGGACTACGGTGCATCGGCTCCGGCCCTGACCATCGTCTCGGCCTACCTCAACGAGGTCCTGCCTTACTACGCCAGCGTTCACCGCGGTGCGGGCTTTGCGTCCCAGATCAGCACGTCGGTCTACGAGAACTCGCGCAACATTGTCCGTGAGTTCGTCGGTGGGCGTCCTGACGATTCCGTGATTTTTACGCGAAACACCACAGACTCCCTGAATCTCCTGGCCGGTTGCCTTCCGCAGATCGACGGCCGTTTCTCCGGGGAAGTCCTGTATCTGGACATCGAACACCACGCCAACCTTCTTCCCTGGCAGGGTGTCCCGCACCGCAGTGTCGTGGCGGCCTCCACGTTGACCGCCACGGTGGACAAGCTTCGTGACGAATTGGCCCAAGGCGGGGTCAGCCTGCTCGCCGTCACCGGCGCCTCCAATGTGACAGGTGAAATCCTGCCGATCGCCGAACTCGCTGCACTCGCACACGAATACGGCGCCAGGATCGTTGTGGATGCCGCCCAGTTGGCACCCCACCGCCGGATCAACATCGCGGAGTCCGACGTTGACTACGTGGTGTTCTCCGGTCACAAGCTGTATGCCCCCTTCGGCTCAGGCGTTGTAGTGGGCCGCCCCGACTGGCTCGACGCCGGGACCCCCCACCTGGCTGGTGGCGGCGCAGTCCGTGAAGCCCGCCTGGACTCGGTGAGCTGGGCAACGGGCCCTGCCCGCCACGAAGGCGGGTCCCCCAATGTCCTGGGTGCCGCAACCCTCGCCCGCGCCACGCAGGTCCTCGCCGGGCTGGACCAGGACGCGTGGCACGCCCACGAAGCCGCCATCCGCACCTACTTGGTGGACGGCTTGGAGGCCATTGATGGCGTGACTGTGCACCAGATCTTCACTGACTCCGACGACACCATCGGTGTGGTCAACTTCTCCGTGGAAGGATTCGACGCCGGATTGGTGGCCGCCTATCTGGCCGCCGAGCACGGAGTTGGCCTCCGTGATGGACGCTTCTGCGCCCACCCACTGCTCAAGCGACTCGGACTTCCCTCCGGCTCCTTGCGTGCCAGCTTTGGCGTGGGCTCCCGGTTGGAGGACGCCACGAGGCTGCTCGCAGGCATCGAAGGGCTTAAGCGCAACGGGTTGGGTTGGGACTACGTGGTGGATGAGGGCCGCTGGGTGCCTGCCAACGACCACCGGACCTACCCGGAGTGGGCTCCCAATACACCCGGCACTGCAGGTGCTGCTCCCTGCACTGTTGACTAAGCGCTCTCTACCTCGGCTGCGGTAAATTCGTAGGGTATCTTTTGGCGACCCTGTGAAGGAGTTTTTGGTGGCATTGCCTTCTCCGGCCGCCTCCAGCGGACAGCCGGGCGTTCCCGGACCTGCCGGACCACGAGGTCCCAAGCTCCACGCCGACCGGCGGAATGAGTTCGGCCAGAGCTTTCAGGACGGTGGAGAGCACTACGATCGCGTTCGGCCGGGCTATCCCTTGGACTCCGTGGAGTGGCTTGTTCCCCAAGGGGCCACGGCTGCTGCGGATCTCGGAGCGGGGACTGGCAAGTTCACGGCCCTCCTCGTGGAGCGCGGACTGGACGTTGCCGCCGTCGACCCTTCCGCCGACATGCTGGAGCAACTGCGCAAGTCGCACCCGCACGTCATCGCGCTGCAGGGAACGGCTGAAGCAACTGGACTGACGGACTCAGCATTCGACGTCGTCAGTGTTGCCCAGGCCTGGCATTGGTGCGATCCACTGGCAGCGAGCACCGAGATAGCCCGCATCCTGCGGCCGCAAGGAACCTTGGGACTGGTCTGGAACCAGCTGGATACCGACGTGCCCTGGGTTCATCGGCTCTCGCGCATCATGCATGCCGGCGACGTCCACAAGCCAGGGTTCCGTCCACTGGTAGGCCCGGAATTTTCCGGTTTGGAAAGCCACTTCAACCGGTGGTCGGACGCCTTGACGCCCGAAGACATCATGGAGCTGACCAAGTCGCGGAGCTACTATCTCCGCGCCAACGACGCCACCAGGGCGAAGGTCATGGGCAACCTGGAGTGGTACCTCTACGAGCACCTGGGGCACGCACCGGGAGAGACCGTTCCGCTGCCCTACGTGACGCAGATGTGGCGGGCGGTCAAGATGCGCGCTGCACAGCCACGGTAGGCTTGGGGTGTGAAGACCAGTACGCCCTCCTCCTCGATTGAGGACTACGTCAAGGTCATCTACTCGTACACAGAGTGGCAAGACAAGCCGATAACGTCCTCCCAGCTTGCCCAGCGCCTGGGTGTGGCTAATTCCTCCGTGTCTGAAATGGTACGAAAGCTCAAGGACCAGGGACTGGTGGACCACCAGCCCTACAGCGCCATTCGCTTGACCCCGGCTGGTATGCGCCTTGCACTGGCCATGGTGCGCCGGCATCGTCTCATTGAGACCTATCTGGTGGAAGAACTCGGGTATAGCTGGGATGAGGTCCACGATGAAGCTGAGATGTTGGAACATGCGGTGTCAGACACCTTCATCGAGCGAATGTCCGACAAACTCGGCCACCCGGTCAGGGACCCGCACGGCGATCCGATTCCCTCGGCGGATGGCACAGTTGAACTGCCGCACGCCTACCGCATGATCGAACTGGACCAAGGCCACTCCGGCCGTATCACCAGGATCAGCGACGAGAACCCCGATCTCCTCAGGTATCTGGCAGCGGAAGAGATCACCCTCGACGCCCCGGTGGAAGTGGTTGGACGTAAACCGTTCGGCGGAGCACTGGTGGTGCGGATTGGAAGCGGCGCCACAGGCCGCGAGTTCGATCTCGCCGACGAAGTCACGTCCGCACTCTGGGTCCAGAGCGCTGAGACCCACGAAGGCTGCGTCCTTCCCGCCCGCTGACCCACCCCCGGCGGGAGCTCAGCCGGGCTGCACGGCCGGCCCGCCGTCGTCGGACGCTGCATCCGGTTGGCTGTCAGCGGCAATCGCCGCTCCCTTGGGCGGATTCCTTATCCCGACGGCGGAAGCTGCTGCCCCAGTCAGGAACAGTGCCGCTGTGACCAACAGGGCGTTGTACAAACCTTCGCGGCTGAAGACCGGTCCCACAATCAGCCCCGCGAAGGCAATGGTGATCAGGCCGGCGATCCGGGCAACGGCGTTGTTCACCGCTGAACCGATCCCCGCCTCCTCGGGCGGGACAGCACCAAGAATGGCGGCCGTCAGGGGTGCCACGAGAATTGCGAGTCCGAGTCCGAAGACAATCTGGCCCGGCAGCACCTGTGTCCAATAATTCAACGGCTCCTGGACCGACAACGACATCAGGAAGCCCACACCGCACAGCAGCGGGCCCAGGGTCATGAACCATCGGGGCCCGTACTTCCCTGCAAGGCCACCAAAATACGAGGCACACAACATGAGGATGACGGTGCCAGGCAGCAAGGCAATGCCCGCCATGGTGGCCGCCATGCCCCCAACTTGCTGAAGATAGATTCCCAAAACGAAGAACCCCAGGGAAATTCCACCGTAGATGGCCAGCGTTGCCAGGTTGCCCCACCCAAAGTTGCGGATCGCGAAGAGCCTGAGTGGCAGCATGGGCTCGGCAGTCCTGGCCTCATGGATCAGGAAAAGCACCATAGCTGCGATGCCGGCCACCAGGGGCAACCACACCTGCACACTCCCCCAGCCCATGCGGCCCTGTTCGATAAACGCGAACACGGGACCACCGAGGCCCACCATGGCCAGGACGGCTCCGGGGTAGTCGATGCGTTTGCTCTTGTCCCGCGCGGCATCGGAGGCCCGCAGGCCTGCCAATATGGGCCAAATGGCAACGGCGGGAATGACATTGATGAAGAAGATGACACGCCAGGAGAGCAGGTCCACAGCCATGCCGCCAATCAGCGGACCAACGATGGCCGCAGCGCTGGTCCAACCGGACCACTGGCCGATGGCTTTGGATTGGGCCGGACCGGAAAACGAGGTAATGATCATGGCCAGCGAACTTGGGACCAGGAGGGCCCCGGCAATACCCTGCAGTGCCCGCGACACCACCAGGACTTCGCCGGACCACGCCAGCCCGCACAAGACCGAGGTCACGGCGAAACCTGCCAGGCCCCATTCCAGGATTCGCGCCCTGCCGAAATGGTCAGACAACGAGCCCGCCACCAGGATCAACGCACCCAAGGTCAACAGGTACGCGTCCACTACCCATTGTTGGATGACCAGGCCGCCACCGAGCTCCCTCCCGATGGCAGGCAGTGCGAGATTAACCACAAAACCATCGAGGATGGCGATGAACGACGCCACGATGGCCACCACCAGCACGCGTTTCTGGAGCGGAGTACGCGGCAGAAGCGCGGCAGCGTCAGTCATGAGCACAGCCTACGCCTGTGAAGTCCCGTATCGTTGAGTGGTGATCAGCAGACGTGATGCCGCATTGGCCCTTGATATTTCGATGGAAATGGCCCAGCGCCACGGTATTCCGTCCAGGCTTTCCGAAGCCGAACTCCGCGACATGCAGGACAATCCCCCGGCTTGGTTGGTGCAGTCACGCGCCAACCGTACCGGCAAGCGCCCCGTCTGGGTGCATCTGACCTGTGCTGTGTGCGGCTATTCCGAAGCCATTCGGCCCAAAAAGTGGTGGCCGGACTTTTCCTTCGTCTACTGCGGAACCCACCGGAACAGTGACCTTCCCAAACTCTTCCTCGGGGAAGTACGCAGCGAATACGAGGGGGTTGGCAGCCGCTTCGTGGGCGTCGTCGATGTTCCGGAGAGCAAGGCCTAGCCGTCGTTCACGGCTGAACCATCTCCGAGGGCACCGCAAGAATCTGTACTGGTTTCCCTTCCCTCAGCACGGTCAAAGGGAAGGGTCGGCCAATGGCTTCTTCGAACAATAACTTCTGCAGGCTCTCGGCACTGGACACCGCCCGCCCCTGCGCGCGGAGCACGATGTCCCCCGGCTGAAGCCCGGACAGCTCCGCTGGCGACCGGGGAATCACCTCTACCACCCTCAGGCCTTCCTTCTGCCCCGTCCGTACAACGGCACTGGCGTCAAGCGGTATTGGCGTGCTCACCAAGCCCAAGTACGCTCGATGCACCCGGCCATCCCTCAGCAGGGACGCGATAATGCGCTGGGTTGTGGGGTTGATGGGAACAGCCAATCCCAGGCCGAGCCCCGCTACCGCGGTGTTGATGCCCACAATGCGTCCGCGGGTATCGGCCAACGCACCGCCGGAATTTCCGGGATTCAGCGCAGCGTCCGTTTGGATGACATCCTCGATCACCCGCCGGTGTTCGCCCGCCCTGACGGGAATGGACCTGCCCAACCCACTGACTACGCCCGCAGTCACCGAACCGGCCAGTCCCAGCGGGTTCCCCACGGCGATCACCAATTGCCCCACTTTCAGGGTTTCGGCATTGCCCAGCACTGCCGGGGGCGGCGTGGACTTCACGCCACGGACCACAGCGAGGTCGGATAGAGGATCTGCGCCCACCAACTCCACGTCCGTCTGCCTGCCATCGGCGAACACAGCCCGCCCGGACCGGATGCCTGCCACTACGTGGGCGTTCGTCAGCATGTATCCATCACCGGTGAAGACCACGGCTGAGCCACTGCCGCTGCGGATCCGACCCCTTCGGTCGGTGCTGGTCATCTCGATGGCGGCAACGTGCGGTGTCACAGATTCCGCAACCCGGACCACGGTCTTCGAGTACGCGTCCAAGGCATGCTCGTCGTCGTCAGGGTCCAGCAGTTCGAAGTCCGGCTCAGTGCTCATCACGTGCCTCCTGCCACCGCTCCGCCGTGATTCGGCGCTTATCCACTTCAACCGTTAATCCTTGGCTGGTAGTCCTGCGGACAGTACGCCGTGGGTGAACGTGGAGGTCGCCTGCCGTTCCGCGTCCGGGCATGGGAAAGCCCTCGGATCACAGGGATCCGAGGGCTTTCCGGTGGGTGGAGATGGGGGGAATTGAACCCCCGTCCGATGTCGTTTTGTCAGGGCTTCTCCGGGCGCAGTTCGCGTCGGATTTTCTCGGCCCCAGCCATCCTGCGAACAGGTGGCTGATCCGGGCCCAGTCATCTTAGAGTCCCGTTTACCTCAATGACGAAGGCAAACAGCAGTGGCTATCTAAATGACGCCAGGAACCGGGGCGATAGCAACCCCGGGCTGACGGACTGTCTTACTGCTTAGGCAGCGAGAGCGAAGTCAGTGCGCTTAGATTCGGCACTTATTGGTTTGCAGACAGCGTTTACGAGATAATTCTGCATCCTCGGCCCGCTTCACCTGTCGCGACTAACATCGTCGAAACCGATCATCCCCGTATTTTGTTACCAAACCCGAGTGGAACATCGACCATGTCGAATTCCCTTCGGACTACTCATCATAACGCATTCACCCGGTGGAACATTCCACGGGCCAGGCGGGCGTGGCGCTACCGGCGGTTGCGTTCCCGCAACTCACGCAGCGATTCACGCTTGTCCTGCTGCTCACGCAGCGTTTGGCGCTTGTCGTAATCCTTCTTGCCCCGGGCAATGGCGATTTCAACTTTGGCGCGGCCATCCAGGAAGTACAACTGGAGCGGCACCACGGTGAAGCCGGACTCGCGGATCTTCTGCGAGATTTTGTCCAGTTCGTCGCGATGAAGCAAGAGCTTACGACGCCGGCGCGCGGCATGGTTGGTCCAGCTCCCTTGGTGATACTCAGGGATGTGGATACCTTCCATCCACAATTCGTCGTTATAGAAGGTGCAGAAGCCGTCCACCATGGAGGCATGGCCCTCACGGAGGGACTTCACTTCTGTTCCCATGAGGGCGATGCCTGCCTCATAGGTGTCCAGGACATGGTAGTTATGCCGGGCCTTCCGATTGGTGGCCACTACCTTACGGCCACTTTCCTTGGGCACGGTAGAACTCCTTGTTAGATGCGGATTTCAACTAGTGTACGCCAGTGCCGGGGGCCTCCCGAGCACTGCCCCACACACTAGAGAAGGTTCATGGGATCCACAGCGGAACCGTTCAACCACGTTTCGAAGTGGGCGTGGCAACCGGTCGAGTTACCGGTGCTTCCCGAGTACGCGATGAGTTGGCCGGCCGAGACGCGTTGGCCGTTCGCCACCACAATGCTGCTGTTGTGGTAGTAGATGGTGGTCAGCGAATTGCCCTGGACTACGCCATGGGACAGTTTCACACGCCATCCACCGCCGTCGGCTGAGTTCCAACCTGAGTTGAAGACCTCCCCTGCAGCCGCCGCGTAGACCGGAGTGCCACATGCCGCGCCAAAGTCGATGCCGGTGTGCATGTAGCCGCCCGTACCGTAGAAGTCGATGGTCCCTGGGGGCGTTGCGCGCCAGCCGAATCCGGAGGTGATGGGAACATAGCTGGCAAAGGGGTGACGCAATCCGAAGGCGGACGGTGAACCTGCTGCCGGCGGAACATACGGCTGCTCCGGTGGGGCCGGCCGACCTTGGGCCGCGGCTGCGGCCGCGGCGGCTGCGGCAGCCTCTTCAGCAAGGCGGCGCTGCTCCGCTTCCCAGGCTTCCCTGAGTTTCCGGTCGCGCTCCACGATTTCAGCGGCCACGGTGTTCTGCTCAGCCTTGACCCGGGCCAGATTGGCTTCGATACCCGGTTTAGCGGCCTGAAGCTGCCCATTCAGGCGCGTAGTGTCTTCAATGAGCTTGTCGACTTCGGCTTTCTTGTTTGCAGCCTCGTCCCTTGCCGATTTCTCCCGGTTAAGCGCAGCGTCTGCTTTCGCTTTGAGGTCCTGGATCTCTTCCTCAACGGCTACCAGCCTTGCTTGGGAGTTCACGTTGGTAGCGTTCTGCTGGGTCAGCTTGGTCATGGCGGCGTTCTGGCTGCGCATGGCCTGGTCAGCCAAGTCCATGGACTCGGTCAGGTTGCCGGACTCACTGGACCCGAAGAGAAGGGCGATGTTGGTGGGAACTCCACCGGACTTGTATGCCTGGGAAGCGATCTGACCGATCAGTTTCTTGGTGTCGGTGATCTTCTGCTTATCACTTTCCAACTGCTCGGTGATCTTGGCCTTGTTTTGCTGGGCAAGTTCAACCCTTGCCGCCAAAGCTTCAACTTCCTTGACCGCACTCGCCACCCGGCCCTGCGCCTCAAGCAGCGCCTGCTGGGCACCGGGAAGGCGGCCTTGGTAGATCACCAGGTCGCCGGCAGCTTTGGCGATATTGGCATCAACAAACTCCAGGGATGCCTGAACCCTGGCGGCTTCAGCTTCAAGTGCGGCTTGCTGGTCTTCAAGGTTGTCGGCCTGGGCAGCGGGAGCGCCCGACAGGAGGCTGACAGCCAGACCCACAGCAAGCACGGCACCCATGATCCGAGCATTGCCCGACGCAAAGCGCCGGCGCAGGGAGATCGGGTCCAACGCGGTCATCAGGAGTCCTTTTCGATTGTCAGCATGAAGGGTGATCGGGCCTGGGCGGTCATCGCTAGACCTTCAGATATCGCCGGAGGGTCAAGAGCGAGGATATCCCGGCCAGACCCGCACCCAAGGCAATCAGCACGGGCGCTATCACCAGCACCTGGGTGGAGGAAATAAAGGGGGTGTTGAGGAACTGTTGCGACAAATCACCATTAAGCCAGAAGTGCGCCATCAACCAGAGAGTGACCGAAGCAAGCACGGCCCCCACAACGGCAGCGATAACACCCTCCAGGATGAACGGCAGTTGGATCACTGTTTTGGACGCTCCGACGAGCCGCATGATGCCCGTTTCCCGGCGTCGGCTGAAGGCAGAAAGCCGGATGGTGGTGGTAATGAGCAGCACGGCGCAGAAGATCATGACCACGGCTACACCCATCGCAGCAACCGATGCTCCGTTCATCCAGGAGAAGATGCGCTCCAGGACCTGCCGTTGGTCGCTGACGGTCTCGACTCCCGGCTGGGAGGAGAACGTCTCGCTGATGATCTGGTACTTCTCCGGGTTCTTCATGTTGATCCGGAAGGAGGCCGGCAGTTGGTCCTCGGACACCGAATCCACGATCGGCGAGTTGGAGAACTGTTCCTTGAAGTGCGTGTAGGCCTCAGCCTGGGATTCGAACTGGAAGTCGTTGATGTATTGCTTGACCGCCGGGGACTCAAGCATTGCCTGCAGGTTCTCCTGCTGCTCCTGGGTGGCCGGACCCGAAGCGCAGCCCACCGCCGTCGAACCGTCGTTGCAGAGGAAGACGGCCACCTGGACTTTGTCGTACCAGTAGCCCTTCATCTGGTTGATCTGCATCTGCAGCATTCCGGCGGCACCTACGAACGTCAAGGAAACGAACGTTACCAGGACCACTGAAATGACCATGGAAAGGTTCCGGCGCAAGCCGCTGCCGATTTCCCCCAGGATGAACAGGAGCCTCACAGCTGCACCCCCTGTGCACGGTTGAGTTCCTCGCCGCTGGCATCCCGCAGGCGGCGCGATTCGCCAACCACCGGAATCATCGAGGTGTAGAGCGCCTTGGCTTCGTCTCGAATGACCTTGCCGTTCTTGAGCTCCACCACGCGTCGGCGCATTTCATTGACGATGTCGTCGTCGTGGGTTGCCATGACTACTGTGGTGCCGTTCTGGTTGATCTTGTCCAGGACTCCCATGATTCCCATCGAGGTGATGGGGTCCAGGTTTCCGGTCGGTTCGTCCGCCAGCAGGATGCCGGGACGGTTTACGACAGCGCGGGCGATGGCCACGCGTTGCTGCTCGCCACCTGAAAGTTCGTGGGGCATTCGGCGTTCCTTGCCCTCCAGGCCCACGGTCTTCAGGACCTCAGGAACTGTTTCGCGGATGATTGAGCGGCTCTTGCCGATCACTTGCATCGCGAAGGCAACGTTGGCGAAGACGTTCTTCTGCGGGAGCAGGCGGAAGTCCTGGAACACCACGCCGATGCCGCGACGAAGCTTGGGTACACGCCAGCTCGAAATGTTGGCAACGTTCTGCCCGGCAACATACACAGACCCGGACGAGGCTTTATCTTCCTTCAGGATCAAGCGAAGAAAGGTGGACTTGCCTGAGCCCGACGCACCTACGAGGAAGGTGAATTCGCCGCGGTTGATCTCAAGGCTGACAGAGTCGAGCGCCGGTCGGGCATTCTGCTCGTAGACCTTGGTGACATTCTCAAATCTGATCATGGCCCTTTAGAACCCCGCCGGACATGACATAGTCGCCCAGTCCAACAGCCGGAGCGCGGGCTTTCGATGGGGGAAGTGAGAGCACCGGCCACTCGACTATACGCACGGGTAGGCCGGATTTACCGGGCTTTGGAGGGTGTGTCGCGGAATCCGGAGCGTTGGCGCGAACCGGACTCCGTGCTCCTCCGTCTTAGCTGGAAGCTGCGTTGCGGTTGCCAGTACGCCAACGGATGCCGGCGTCAATGAAGTCATCAATGTCGCCGTCCAGGACTGCTGAAGTGTTGCCCACTTCATGTTCCGTTCGAAGATCCTTGACCATCTGGTACG
Source organism: Paenarthrobacter sp. NPDC091669 (assembly GCF_044756725.1). NCBI lineage: Bacteria > Bacillati > Actinomycetota > Actinomycetes > Micrococcales > Micrococcaceae > Paenarthrobacter > Paenarthrobacter sp. NPDC091669. The sequence goes on along the minus strand of NZ_JBIVTK010000005.1, from coordinate 160,167 downwards.
GGTTGAGGACGTAGGAGCGCATCTGGTCACCCCAGGACGCCTTGACGTCTCCAGCCAAAGCCTTCTTTTCCGCGTCCTGCTGTTCCTTCTTGACCAGCAGCAATCGGGACTGAAGTACCCGCATGGCCGCGGCACGGTTCTGAAGCTGCGACTTTTCGTTCTGCATCGAAACCACAATGCCCGTGGGAAGGTGGGTCAGCCGCACTGCCGAGTCGGTGGTGTTGACCGACTGGCCTCCCGGCCCCGAGGAGCGGAAGACGTCAACGCGAATTTCGTTATCCGGAATTTCGATGGAGTCCGTCTGTTCGATCAACGGAATAACTTCCACTGCCGCAAAGGACGTCTGTCGGCGGCCCTGGTTGTCGAAGGGACTGATGCGGACCAACCGGTGTGTTCCCGCTTCGACGCTCAACGTGCCGAACGCGTACGGCGCCTTGACCTCGAACGTGGCGGATTTCAGTCCCGCCTCCTCGGCATAGGACGTATCCATCACGGTGGTAGGGTACCCGTGGCGTTCTGCCCAGCGCAGGTACATCCGCATCAGCATCTCGGCAAAATCCGCCGCGTCAACTCCACCGGCACCCGCACGGATGGTAACCACGGCTTCGCGTTCGTCGTACTCGCCTGCCAACAGCGTGGTGATTTCGAGTTCCGCCAGAGCCTTGCGAATGGACGACAGCTCCTTCGCAGCTTCTGCCATGGAGTCGTCGTCGCCCTCGTCCTGGCCGAGTTCGACCAAGACTTCAAGGTCGTCGATCCGGGAGTCCAGCTTGGAAAGACGCTCAACTTCCGACTGCCGGTGTGACAACCGCGAGGTGATCACCTGGGCAGAAGCCGGGTCATCCCAGAGGTCCGGGGCTCCGGCTTGCTCGCTCAGTTCAGCGATCTCAGCCTTAAGTGCGTCAACATCGGTAACGTTCTCGATGGAGCTGTAAGTTGCGCGAAGTGCGCGGATTTCTGCGGGAAAATCTATCTCAGCCATGGTCATCCCAGCGTACGCTATCCGTCACGCTCCCCCGACGGCTCCGTTCTTTCGTGCCGGACCATGACCCGGACCGCTACTGGGTCAAGGATGAGCGGGCTACCGATCGGGCCTCAACCAGGATCCCTTCCGGCAGGAGGAAGCTGATCACCGGAGGATGGGCCACCGCGGTAAGGACCACCACTGCCGTGCCGCCGGGCTCGCTGCCGGTTCCCGCCGCCAGGGCAAGGCGATCATGATGGGAAGAGGCGCCAGTGCCGGAGAGGTAGGAGGCTGCCCCGGACCGCACGCGCTCATCTACCAATGACGGCCCAGGGCGGCTCCCGGTCCCTATATCCCCCACCATGAAGGAGTCGGCAGCGGCAAGCGCTGCTCCGTCCGCCAGCGACAACAATTTCTTGTGCTCCAGGTAGACCGCCGAGGCGGCCATGACCACAGTGGCCAGAAGAAGCGCCAGAGCAACGAAGCCAATAACGAGAACGGCGATCTGGCCTTCTTCGCGGGTCCTGCCGCTGGGCTGCGTCGTCACAGGAACCGGCCCACTACTTGAGTGGCGGACGCATTCAACCTGGCAGCATTCAACCCCACCGCGTCCCCAAAGGGCATCAAGGGCAAGGGAACATCGAGGGTGACCGTCACCGTCACTTTTGCACCAGCCGACAGACAGTCCGCTCTGTCGCACGACACCTCAACCTTGGCCTTGTCCGGGGCATGCCCGTAGTCCTCCAAGGCAAGGAAGACTGCCCGTTCCGCGGCCGCCCCGGCATCGGAAAGCCCGCCCCGGGCCACGAACACCTTCGCCGCTTGGTCGGCGGCCCCGACCACCGCAAAAGACCCACCTTGGATTTGCCCGACCGTCACCACGAAATAGACCACGGGAACCATGAGCAGTACGGCCAGGAACGTAAATTCGACCACGGCACTGCCCTGTTGGCCCCATGGCGCCCCCGCGTCTGGTACGAACTTCCCGGCTGGATCCCCGGCAGGCGCCCCGACTGGATCCCCGGGGAGGCATAGTGCCTCACGCATCCTCTGCCGGAAGGCTTTCAGCAGGTTCAGGCGTGGCTCAGAGTGCTGCATGACCCTTCACCTCCAGCAAGCCACGGGGACCAACCAGCCCGACAACCGGCAAGGGCGCTTTTACCGTCACCTCCAAGGTGCGGGCTCCGTCCACCATGACATCGCTGCAAACGATGTCCCCGGAAAAGTCGCTGTTCAAGGCGGAGTGAATCAGCTCCGCGGTCCGTGCCTGTGCATCTGCCGGAGTGCGATCCGCCAAAGCCCCGTAGCGGGCACCGGAGGCCGCAGCATCGATCAGGGTGTTGCGGACATGCAACACCAAGGTGAGCTGAACGATCGCCATAAAGAACAGCGTCAGCAGCGAGCCGACCAAGACGAAGTCCACAACGGCCGACCCGCACTCGTCGGAGACGCTCCGCCGTCGCTTGCTCCGAAGACCTCGAACAATGGCGGGTTCCGGCCGCACTCCTACTGGCCCACTTTCTCGATCGCCTGATCGAACAAGCCCTCCAAAGCAGGAGCAGCCAAGGCAAGAAGGCCAGCGACCAGGACCGCCGACATCAACGTAATCATGACCCAGCCAGGCACGTCCCCTCGATCCCGATCCTCAGCACGGGACAGCCCTCTTAACGCGACCGCCATCACCAGGGAGATGCTGACGGCGCTCAGGAAGGAGGTGGCGGACAGTGTTCTTGTAGTGCGGTTCATGGTTCTCCCCAAAATGGATGGATCGGCGTACGGATATGGCGTGAAGTAATGCGGTGTTTTTCGGTGGACCGGGTTGCATCCATGGAATGGAATGCTTCGATGGATAGATCTTCTTTGGCGGTGTCGACGTCAGGCTTACAGGCTGATTTCCAGCGCAGCTATGGCCGGGAAGGCAGCGAAGATGACTGTGAGCGGGAGCACCCCGAAGACAAGCGGCACCATCATGGCGATTTCTTTTCTGCCTGCGGACTCCATGAGCTCGCGTTTTGCGGCGTCGCGGACGTCCGCAGCCTGCGCCCGGAGGACATCGGCCAGTGGCGTTCCCCGTTCCACTGCGACCACCAGCCCGTCAAAGAACCTGACCAGAGGCGGCAGCTCCGACCTCATGGAGAACGCTTGGAGTGCCTCCGAAAGTGACTTGCCGGATCTGGCATCGGCGAGGACCAGACCAAACTCCGCAGAGAGTTCCCCACTGGAACTGCGGCTTGCCCTGTCCATGGCGCCCATCGCACTCTCGCCTGCAGCAACCGCGAGCGCCATCAACTCCGCGAGACTCGGAAATTCGGACAGCATCGCCGATTCCCGCTTCCTGATCCGTTGTCCCAGAACAAAGTCGCGGAGCATGTAGCCCCCTGCTGCGCCTGAGATGACACAAACAACAAGGAAAGCCGGGCTGAACTGCCCTGCGGCGGCGCTTATCACCACAACAAGTACCGCCATTACGAACCCTGCGCCTGCCCACAGGAGCTGCTCGGCCCGGAAATCCAGAGTGGATTTGGAAGAGCCGGCGCGCGCAAGCCTCTTTCCCAGCGCTGCAGACCCGATGTTGAACCGGGACAGGTATGTGATGGCGTCACCAATGATGGGACGCACTATCCTCTCCAACGGTCCGAAAGGCGTGAGGTTATGGGTTGGTGTGCGCAGCAGCCGCGACTCCAGGTTTCGTGATCTCAGCTGGGCCTCGATGCGGTCCGAGAAGGTGTTCCCGCGCATGAACGGGAGCCGCACCAGAATCAGCCAACAACCCGCCCCGAGAAGCAGCCCGCAGAGCACGGCGAACGCCGTGGTAGTGGTCATCGAAGCACCCGCTGATCCTCAGGCAACGCACCAACCCGCAGCATCACGGAGTAGCTGACAACAGATACCAACAGCCCACCGAGCAAGACCATCGCGCCTGTGGCCGAGTTATAGGCCAGCATCGCTTCAGGCCGGCTGGCCATGACAACCAGTACCACCCAAGGCGCCGCTACCGCGAGCCGTGCTGCATTGATGGTCCATGACTGGCGGGCTTCCAGCTCACTTCGCGTGCGTGCGCTGTCCCTCAGGAACTCGGAAAGAGTGCCAAGCATCCGGCCGAGATCCGAACCACCAACCTCGCGGGTCATTCTGAGTGCCTCGATAATGCGATCCGCCACAGGATCGGCCAGCCGTGCCTTTAGCCTGTTCAGGGCAGCCTCGAACTGTCCGCCGGATCTGTAGTCCGCCCCAAAGTCCAGGAACAGCGTGCGAAGTTCCTCCGGTCCCTTGTATCCCAATTGGATCAGAGCCTCCGGCAGGGCGAGACCGGCACGTATGGCTGAGCGCAAGTGGTCCACAATGTCCGGCCACAGAAGTCGGAGTGCGGCCCGGCGCTTGCGTGCCCGCCAACGGACCGCGGCGAAAGGAACCCACGAACCAAAGAGGGAAAAGCACGCTGCAACCGGCGGCGATCCTGTGACGACGAAGAACACCAGCAATGCGAAGAGGCCGCAGCCTGCACACGTGAGAAGAAGACCCCCACCTGTCACTTTCTCAATACCGGCTGAGGTGAGCAGCAGCTCAAGGCGCCCGGGGCCCGTTTCCTTTGCTTCTACCTGCGGTTGTACCCACGAGGACCACCAGATGAGGAACACCCCAAGGCCGCAGAGGATGCCGAGAAGGGGCGCCATCAGTTCAGTTCCAAAAGAGCGGCGACGTCGAATCCAGCCCGGGCGAACTTTTCCGCAGCAGGCATGGAGTTGGCCCGCGGCAGCAGTTGCGAGCCGACCATACCGAACACACCCGATGATTCGATGATTCCGTTTTCGACCCTCCGTCCAAGGGAGAGGATCTCAGTCACCTGCCTGCGGCCCGTGGAGTGGCGGCTGCAGTGCACTACGAGGTCGATACAGGATGCAACTGTCGGCACCACGAAAGCACTGGAAATATTTGCCCCTGCCAGAAGCGGGAGCGTGCAGATTTTGGTCACTGCGTCGTGTGCGGAATTGGCATGGACGGTGCACATGCCTGGCAAACCGGAGTTCAGCGCAATCAACATGTCCAGGCTCTCCGCTTCACGGACCTCCCCCACCACCAGTCTGTCCGGGCGCATCCTCAGGGCTTCCTTGACCAACCGCCGCAGCGGAATTTCGCCTCCTCCTTCCAGATTGGGTTGCCGGCACTGAAGTCCTACGACATCGCGCAGCGGGAGTTGCAGTTCGAAGATCTCTTCTACCGTGATGACACGTTCACGGGAACCGATGTGGGCAGCAAGGCAGTTCAACATGGTGGTCTTCCCGGCCTGGGTGGCACCCGATACGAGGATATTGAGACCGCTGGCGACAGCTGCTCCGAGGAACCGTGCGGCCTGCGGCGTAAGGCTTCCCAGCTCGACCAAATGCTCCAGGCGGCTCGCCCGGGCAATGAACTTCCGGATATTGACGGCCCAGTGCTTCCGGGTAATGTCCGGGATTGCCACGTGCAACCGTGAACCATCAGGAAGGGCGGCATCGACGAACGGTGACGAAAGATCCAGCCGGCGCCCCGAACTCTTGAGCATTCGTTCCACAAGGTCCCTGACCTGCTGGTCGGTCAGGCTGATGCCCGTCAGCTCCGATTCACCGTTGCGGGCAACATAGATTTCGTCCGGCGCATTGATCCAGACCTCTTCAATAGCGGCATCGTCCAGGAGTGGCTGCAGCGGCCCGAAGCCTGCCACCGCATCGAAGATGTGCCGTCGGGCAGTCTCAAGGTGGCCGAGGGAAGGAAGCGGGCCCAAGAGCGCACGTTCGTCGTAGTCATTCACTGCCGCTTCCACCAGAAGCCTGACGTCCGAAGCCTGCTCGAGCGGATCCAGTCCCCTGCGCCGAATGAGCTCCCTGACTTCTCCTTCGACGATCCTTACAGCATCCACTTCTTCCCCAACCAACCACGCAGTTTGATAAACGAGAGGAACATCTCGCCTCAATCACGCTAAGGGAGCGCCAACACCCCTTCAACCCAGTGGAGCGGGCATGTGGATAACTGTGGATCAGCAGCCACGTCAGTAACCCAAATCCCACTAGTCACTCCAGTTTCAGGATGTTAGGGTAAAGCCCGTTAGGAGCTGGCCTTTGGTCTCATGCGCAAGCGCCCGCCCCGGAGCTTGTCCGCAAGCCACCCCATGCGCCGCTGAGCCGCGGTACAGGGCCGGATGTGAAGATGAAAAGACGTTCAAGTGAACTGTCCCGCCGCACCCCGCTGGCCCGGGTCGGAGTTGCGCTGACGATCGCCCTAGTAGCAGGCTCTTGCCTGGGATCGCCCGCCTGGGCAGAGACGGCCGGGCCACGTCCAGCTCCGTCTCCAGAGGCGCAGTCAGGAAGTCCCGGGCAGGGGCCGCAACCCGCAGGAAGTATCGCCCCCACCACCCCTGGCAGCGAAAATCCGCCGGCTACCCAGCAGCCACCCGCGCAGCAACAGCCGCTCCCCGCCGTCGAACCTTCACCCGCGGCACCGCCGCTGCCGGCGGCAGGACCGACGAGCGTTTCCGGGGAGCAGATCCCCAAGAAGCAGGAGATGCCTGGCAACGCACCGAATGCTGAAGCCATGAAGGCAGCCATGCTGGCAGCCATCCCGGCGGGCGGCGCGGAAATGGGTCAACGGTCTCCCCGTGTCCTGGCAGCCAAGCAGGGCAAAGATGCGTCGGGAGCCTCGGGTTCACGGGCAGCAGGAGGCGCAGTCAGCGCCGCTGTCCCCTTGGCCGCCGACCCGGGCCATTGGCGGCCCACTATCGGCATCGCAGGGCAGGACGTGAGTGCCCACCAAGGGAACGTGAACTGGCAAAGCCAGTGGAACCAAGGATCCCGCTGGGCGTACGTCAAGGCATCCGAAGGAAATTACTACCTCAACGAGAACTACTCACAGCAGTACAACGGCTCCCGCAATGTGGGCATGGTGCGGGGCGCCTATCACTTCGCCATCCCCAACTGGTCATCAGGTGCTGATCAAGCACGGTATTTTGTGGCGAACGGTGGAGGCTGGACGGATGATGGCTATACCCTTCCGCCAGTCCTGGACATCGAATACAACCCCTACGCCGGGCGCACCATCAACGGGTTCTACTTCGGCAACACCTGCTATGACATGTCCAAAGCGCAATTGGGCCAATGGGCAGCTGACTTTGGCAACACCGTAAAGGCCCTGACCGGCCGCTTCCCGGTCATTTACAGCACCACCGATTGGTGGAACACCTGCGTTGGCAACACGACGTTCGGCAGTTACCCGCTCTGGATCGCTTCCTACTGGAACAATCCCACCAACTCCCCTGGCTCCATGCCGGTCAGTTGGGGCAACTACACCATGTGGCAGTACAGCAGCACCGGCCCCTTTGAAGGCGATTCAAACATCTTCAACGGCAGTTACGACCAGCTGCGGACCTTTGCCCGCGGCGTTTCGAACCCTTCCAATCCGTCCATCAAATCAGCCGCAGACATCCTGACCACCAGCGCGGCAGGACGTTTGGACGCTTTTCCGGCCAATGGGGCCGGCAGAATCACCGGACCTGTGGCCATCGGATCGGGATGGTCCGGCGCGAAGGCGCTCTACGTGGTGGACTGGAACCAGGACGGCGTCCAGGACATCCTCTCCCAATGGTCCGACGGGACGCTGAAGGTCTTCCGGGGAGCTCCCGGGGGTTCTTTCTACGCGCCCATCCAGGTGGGTTCCGGCTGGCAGGAAATGTCCCTGACCGTTGGCTGGTGGAACGCCAAGGATGCCTATCCCGGAGTGATTGGACAGGACTACAGGGGAAACCTCTATAGATACTCGAACAGTGGTGGCGGCGGACTCGGGAACGGCGTCCTCATAGGATCCGGGTTCAGCGGACACCAACTGAACCAGATCGACTTCGATGGCGACGGCAACCAGGACATTGTCACACGCACAACGGACGGCACCTTGCGGCTGTTCCGCTCCAACGGCGTGGGCAGCTTCATCAGTGAGCCGGGGCGAGTCATTGGTTCGGGCTGGGGTGGCATGACGGCAGTGAGCTCCGCAGTCAATTTCAGCGGAGCGGACTCGCAGGGACTCCACGCCCGGTTCTCGAACGGAGACCTCTACTATTACCCCGCCGGTTCCGGCTCATGGGGCAACCGCAGCCTCATCGGCGTGGGGTGGAACGATGCAAGCCTCATCAGCGGTGCAGCACTTGACGTAGAGTCCACCCTCGGAATCGACCAGGAGGACATCGTGGCCGTCCGCCCCGATGCCAACCTCTACCGATACCCGGGGACCGGCACCACAGCCTTGTTGCCGGAAGACCTCATAGGCACGGGCTGGGCGGGATTGAAGGCAGGCTTTGTCACAGACTGGAATGGCGACGGCGCCCTGGACATCGTGGCGCAGTGGTCCGACGGCCGCTTGAACGTCTACCCCGGCAGGAACGGCAGCGGATTTGGAGCCGCGATCGCCCTGGGGAGCAACTGGAAAGACTGGACGCTGAGTGTCGGCACTTGGAAGAAGGCTGACGCACATCCCGGAATCGTGGGATACGACTCTACGGGCCGGTTGTACTACTTCAACAACCCCACCGGAAGAACCGTTTCCACCGGTGTATCCATTGGTGTCGGCTGGACGGGCTTGGAGATCACGCAGGTGGACTTCGACAAGGATTCCAATGCCGACCTCCTCGTCAAAACGGGCACCGGCGATCTTAAGCTGTACCGCTCCAACGGCACCGGGAACTTCGTCCAGGAATCCGCCGGCGTCGTGGGCACGGGCTGGAATGTGATTTCGGATTTTGCAGCGATCCGTGGTTTCGCAGGTACTGGCTCGCTGGGCATCATCGCACGGACCACCGTCGGGGACCTGCGGTACTACCCCGTGGGCGCCAACAGGTCGTGGGGAACGCCAACCAAGATCGGTACGGGCTGGAGCAGCCTGACAATCCTGGCACCGGCTGCCAAGTAGCAGCCGGTGTCACAAGTGATGGCGGGCCGCCCCAAGGACTCCTCGGGGCGGCCCGCCCTTAACTCCAGCACATTTTAGGCAAGCAAGGCATTCATTGCATTGACCAGCGTCGTCTCCACGCCATTGGTGCCCGCTTTAAAATGCGCCAAATGTCCATAAACTGTCATTGAGCCACCGGCGATTCCCGGGAAATCAGGCTCCCACCCGCCCTCATAGCTGCCAAGCGGCATGAACGGTGGAAAGAACTCATTACTGGGGATATAGCAGCATGACTCATTTGCATATCCTCCAACAATAATTCCGTTGTTCCCGCCATTCCTGCCCCGGAAGTAGGCTGCGTATCCGCTGACGAGCTCACCGCCGATCATGGCGATTTTTAATTGGGGGCTTCCGTTGAATTTCCATACTTGGAAGGGTGACGGCACGGCCGTCTCAACACTGTTGCTGTCGATCCGACCGATCATGACCTGCGCATGGCGCTGGTACCACTGGGGTTGGCCGTTGGGGTTGGCGAGCCGGGCCACGTACGAAGCGCGGACTGCGGCCAGGTTTCCTGCCGTTGGAGTGATATCCAACGGCAACTGGACCTCCTGGTACCGCGTGACCATGGGGCCGCTCAGCGCACGCCCGGCCGATTGCATGTTGGAGTGCACGGTGGCACCCAATGCGTCCCCATGCTGATCCCTGAGTTGCCAACTGCGGACTCCACCCGGGTCCTGGTCACCGGCCGGCCCCTGGATGAACATTGCAAAACAATTCGGATTCCGGTTTTCGATGTAATTGCAGGCACCTGCGGCGAAATCTCCATCAAAAAGCGTGCGCAGACCAGCACTGATGGGGTGGCATCCGTAACTGAAAATTACTGCTGCCGGCGTGCCATTGCCCCGCCTGGCCACCAGAATCGGCACGGCTGTCTCGGTGTATGGCAATCCAACACGGTTGGCGGAAAAATTCTGGGTTGAAACTTTATAGTCGAAAGTCACCGCCGTTTCATCGGCATCCAGCGCTTCCTGGGCGAGGTTGACTATGGTGTCTTCAAGATCGGCGCTGTAGGAACGCACCAGACCCAGGTCCGCGAGCCCATACGCCATGAAGGGGTGAAGGGTGTCAATCAATGCGGGTCCATTATGCGTATGGGTTGCCTGTATCAGGATGTCGCTGCTGGACCACGCCGTCAGGTCAATGATCCTGTCACGGATCCTCTGATGCATGGCCCGAGGCAAAGCCAGGACGTCCAGGCTGATGATGATGTGGGGGTGGGCGTCTTCCCAGATAAGAATTGCCCGTGCGTACAACGGCTCAAATGGTGAGCTGCTGGTGGCCTCGCGTCCACCGTCGGTTGAACCATATCCGGCCATGTAGGGATTGGTGCTCAGCGACGGCGTTATGTCAGCGCTTGCAGTTCCAATTCTGAACGCCATAAAAGATCACTCCTTGATTGTGCGGATCGGGTAATCCTTGTTTGTTCTGCAACAAATTTCGTTACCCTGAAACGCTGAACAGCCAATACGTGAGACCACTTTCATTAGACCATGTGATCCCGCAATTTTGTGTGGTTGGAAGGGATGGATATCGGCCCTTATTAGCGGCGTCCCGGCCCTGGAAATCCTGCCGGGGTCCATCGGGACTAAGCTCTAGCGGGGCACTGCCGCCTTAAGCCACCTGGTGAGTTGGGCAGCCTGCGGTGCCAACGGAGCCAGCGTCAAGGCACCCTTGACCACGGGTATGCCGTAGGCGGCGAGTGAAGCTGCAAGTGTCCTGTGATCCGTGCGTGTGCAGGCCCTGATAATGAGCAGGCACAAAGCGGAGTCCTGTCCAGGAGCGGCCCCTGCCGCGACGGCCGCGTTGACGGCCGCCCGCTCTTCCGGGGTCAGGATGTGCGGGCCGCTGCCGACGTAGACAACCTGGCAGTCAGTGACGTGCATGTACCGGGTGGAAGCCCAGACTTCTTCGAGGCTCGAGAATTTGCCAATGAGGCTGCCATCTGCCGCTGTACACGTGAACTGGTAGCGGATCAGCGGTTCCGGACGCTCAATGGGAACCTTGTCGTCGCTCGCGACAACCGGTGCCATATCCAGTGCGGCGGGTTGGGAAGTATCTACTTTGGTTCCTGAACAACCGGCCAGGGCAAGACTTGCCACACCGAGTTGAAGAACACTGCGCCTGCGCATGTTCACCGAGGGATCCCCACTTCATTCGGATGCTCCCCAGCTCCGCATGCATTGGTTATTCGCCCCAAGCCGTTTCCGGCTGCGTCTTAGTACATCTTCCCCCAAATTCCGCATTTGTCACTAGTAAACTTCTGGCCCGGCTTCAGTTCCACCGGGTTGCCCGCCTCCGTGAGGCCACCGCTGGCCACAATGGAGCCGTCCTGGCCGGTGATGGACCATGTGCACCCGCCCGTCGCCGCGGCCGGTTTGATCAATTGCCATCCACCCGGTTCCTGGTTCCCGCCCGCCACGTGGGTGCCATCCCCCACCCGGGTGCCCTCTGCCCAGGCGGCAATGATCTTTCCCTGTGGAGCGTCCGGACAGAATTCCGCCGCGGCCAGCAACGTCCCCTCACTTGCTTCGGCAAATCCGCCTGGCCCGGTTTCATCACTGATCCTTGTGCAGAGGCGAAGGATGTCCAGCATGGTTGCCAGCCCATCATCAGCTGCCACCCCTTGCTGTGCAGCTGTCGAAATGGCTTCAGCTTCCCGGGGCGTCGGCTCAAACTGCCCGTCCTCCTCGAAGGTGACATCGCACGAATCCATGCGGGTGTAATTGGTGGCAGCCCAGACTTCCGCCAGGCTCGACAATTGGACTTCGGGCGATGCGTCAAGGCTCCTGCAGAGGTAGGAAAAGCGGCCCGGTTGATCGTCGCCCGCAGTCGGGGCACTATCGCTCGGTTCGCTGCTTCCGGGAGCTGTTTCGCTGCTTCCCGGAGCGGACGACGGCGGTTGGCCGGGCCCGGCGGTGGCGGTGGCGCTGGCACTGCTGGTCGCCGGCGAACTGGTTCCGGCGGGTGGCTCGGATGACGGCACAGTGCAGGCGGCCAGCGCCAGCACCATCGGCACCGCCATCAGGAACAGTCTGCGCATTGTGACCTCCACCTCAATCGTGCGGTGCAGTCGTTGCGTGGTCAAGACGGACGGGTGGCGAACCCCAATGTGGACATCTTCCGGACTTTGCTAGTGACAAATGTGAAAATTGGTGGAAGATGGACGTAGACGCAGCCGGAAACGGCGTGGGGCGAATAACCAATGCATGCGGAGCTGGGGAGCATCCGAATGAAGTGGGGATCCCTCGGTGGACACGCGCAAACGCAGTGTTCTTCAGCTTGGTTTGGCATGTCTTGCCTTCGCCGGTCGCTCAAGAACCTTTTCCAAGACTCCCCGTCACCTTGCATCCCGCAGGGCGGCCGGAAGCCGGCAACACCACAAACTCACGGCAGTCCTGGCTACTGCCAGCCTCGCAACGGCGGCACTTACCGGCGTGCTGACAGCAGGCCCGGCTTTTGCGGATCAGGCACGTCAAACCGTAGCCACCGGTCTCACCAAAGCTGCCGGCACCGTTGTAGACCCGGACGGGCGCTTATGGGTTTCCGATGCCCGCGCAGGATTCTGCCGCGTAACAGAGGCGTCCGGCGCCACCGCCGGCAGCCTCGAAACGAACACTTGCCTGGGCGGGACACTGCCGGGGCACGACAGTGGTCCGGCCTTGGCCGGAACACCCGCCATGATCGATCCATCGCCTGCCAGCCACGGCGATGGTGATGAAATCGCGTTCATACCGGATGCCGCCGTCGGAAGTTCCGACGTCGTACGCGCGCTGTGGAACCCCGATGGCGGCGTCTTCGAATACGATGGTGCGCTGACCATCTTCGACGGGGACCTGCGTCCGAACGCCGTCAGCGACGGTCCGGACGGCAATATCTACCTGTCGTTCGCCAATGCGCGGTCAATCGTCAAGATCGTGAATCCTACAGCACTCCACCCGAGCATCGAATCCATCGCTTCCGTCAATTCCAGTTCCCTCAGCCTTGCGGCCACGCACCGCAACAGCGCGGGCAACGTGGTGGTGTACGTTGCCGAAACCTCTGGTTTGACGGTCTTTACAGCCCCCGATGACGGCGTCCTGACCAACTACGTCCCAGCGCCCCTCTATAACGTCGGCAAGCCGACGGCCATCTATTATGACTGGCAGTCGCCCCTGGTCCTCTACACAGGAACCGGCGGCGGAACCACCACAGCCGACGCCGGCAAGGACACCGTCACGCGCATCGATCTGAGCACGGACACGGTCAACAACCAATGGGCCCTCGGCTTCAGCAAGGTCGGCGGACTGGCCATGCGTGACGGCAAACTTCTGGTGATGGAAGATCCGGGACAACTGGAACCCGCGAAACCCGCTGAGCGAGGAAGGCTGCTCACCTTGGGAGGCGTTGTTCCGTCCATCGTCAGCGGTCCGACGGCGGCAAACGGCACCCAGGCAGCAAACCCGGCCTTCACCAACGACTCCACGCCAACCTTCACTGTTGCCTCCACCCCTCCGGGCGGGGCCCTTGAATGCAGTCTTCAGCTGAGCACAGCGACGCCGGTTTGGCAGGTATGTACCGGCGGAACCTTTACACCGTCGGCTGCTCTGGCCAACGGCGCCTATACGTTCTCGGTGAGGGCTGCACCCACAGGCCTCCCTGTTTCGCGGGCCTTCACGGTCGATGTCACCGCACCCGCCGCTCCTGTCATTACCTCACCCACGGCCGGCGCAACCGTCAACGGCTCGCCAGTCCTCGGTGTCACCTCCGACCCCGATTCAGTCTTGTCCTGCTCGGTGGATTCCACCACGGTGTACACAGCCTGCACCAACGGCCAGGTGCTCAGCCTGGCAACCGCAGGGCAGCACGTGCTGCGCGTCAGGGCCACGGACATGGCCGGCAACGTCAGCCCGGTAGCATCGGTTACAGTGACCGCCGACCTGACTCCACCACAGGTGTCCATCAGTTCGCCGGCAGAGGGAGCAACGGTGGGCATCTCGCCGTCGTTCACCTTCGCGTCAACGGCCACGGACATTGCGGGATTCCGGTGCAAGCTCGGCTCTAACGCCTATACTGCATGCACCTCGCCCAAGGCCTACACCAACGTTCCCAGTGGTCCCGTCACCTTCACGGTGGAAGCGAGGGACAACGCTGGAAACACGTCTACTGCCACCAGGAATGTGACGGTGTTTGCTGCAGACACTGCACCACCAGTTGTCTCCGTAGACCCTGCTGCAGGCACCCATGGAGCCGGCAAGTCCATCACGTTGTCGGTCAACGAAGCAGCCACCATCTACGTCACCAAGGATGGCACTGTCCCCACGACGTCGAGTCCTGTGTACTCTGGCCCGATTCCGTTGACGTCGCTGACCCTGAAGTACTTCGCGCGGGACACCGCAGGAAATTCCTCGGCTGTGGCCACGCAGACGTACGTACTGGACAGCACCGCTCCAACCCTGACCGTGGCACCCGCGGCCGGAGCCTATGCCTCGGGACAACTTGTCACTATGTCCTCGAGCGAACCGGGGAGCATCTTCTACACCATCGATGGCACCACCCCCGCTACCACTGCCTCGGGAAGCACCAAGTCCTACACTGCCCCGTTTGCCCTCACGGGCAACACCACCGTGAAGGCCCTTGCTGTTGACGCCTACGGAAACCCCTCTGCGGTCACCTCGCGGGCCTACACCGTTCTGGACACGACACCGCCAGTGGTCACGGTGACGCCGCCGGCTGGCAGCTATCCCGCCAACCAGCAGATCACGCTGGCGGCGAATGAGGTGGGTGCGAGCATCTACTTCACCACCAACGGCACGAATCCGACCGCTACAGCCGCCAACAAGTACTCCACGGCCATCACCCTCACAGCAGCGATGACCCTGAAGTATTTTGCAGTGGACACGTCCAACAACAGTTCGGCAATCGTCACCCAGGCCTATACCGTGACAGCCCCACCGGCGAACACGTGGAAGGACTACACCGGCGATGCAAAGAACGACGTCGTGGCACGCGACAACTCCGGCACGCTCTGGCTGTACCCGGGCAATGGATCCGGAGGTTGGTTGGCCCAACGCTCGCTCGGCACCGGGTGGAACTCGTTGAATGCCATTGTCCCCACCAAGGACTTCAACGGGGACGGACGCAGCGACGTCCTGGCCAGGGATACCAACGGCGTTCTGTGGCTCTACCCTGGAAATGGATCAGGAGGCCTCCAGACCCGCGTTCAAGCAGGCACAGGCTGGTCCGGCATGACGCTGATCCTGGCGCCGGGCGACTTCAGCGGCGACGGGAAGGCAGACGTCCTCGCTAGGGACTCCGGCGGAATACTGTGGCTCTACCGGGGGAACGGCACTGGCGGCTTCGCCTCAAGCGCCCAGGTGGGTACCGGTTGGAATTCCATGAATGCCATCCTCAGTACCGGGGACTTCAACGGCGACAGCAAGACCGATGTCCTTGCCAGAGACACGTCAGGCATTCTCTGGCTCTACCCCGGCAACGGCACAGGAGGCTGGCTTAGCCGGGTCCAGGTGGGAAGCGGATGGAGTGGCATGACCGCCATCCTCGGGCCGGGCGACTTCAACGGCGACGGCAAGAACGACGTCCTCGCCCGTGACACCGGCGGCAACTTGTTCCTGTATCCCGGCAACGGGACGTCTGGATGGCTCTCCCGGAGCCAGGTCGGCTGGGGCTGGGGAGGATTCACGTCCCTGCCATAGGAAGGCGAAACAAGGAGGGGCCCGGACGCCGACGCGTCCGGGCCCCTCCCCTGTTTCAGCACATGCCTAGGTACGTTCCTTCATGGGATGCATAGTGGGCCTGTTGGGGCTCGCCTGGATATCCAATTGCAGGGACACCAGCAGCATCTGGACACCCAGCACAAAGGGCACCACAGCGAGCATCACCGAACCCGCCGTCGGTGAACCCACACTTGCGGCAAGTACCCAGATTCCGGCCACCAGGCCCATGACGATCAAGGCAATGCCTGCGATCAGCAGGAGGGCAACTGCGGAGAAGGACCACACCATGTACTTCCACCACACACGGCGCCAGAAGCCGCCAAAGAGCATGGCAAGAAGTTCAGGAATGACCTTGCGGAGCTTGATGCTGGAGACCTCGTTGCCGTAAACAGCTGGAATAGGCACGTCAACGATCGGGACATCCAGAATGTTGAGGTGGATCAGGAGGTCATTTTCGAAGCTGTAGCGTGCTGCCACCTTGTTCATGGGAAGACGGCGGAGGACCTCCGTGCGGATGGCGGTGTAGCCGTTCTGCGGATCGAAGATGTGCCAGTAACCGGAAGCGAGCTTCGTCATGAAGGACAACACGATGTTGCCGAAGATCCTGTAGCCGGGCATGCCCGCGAATGACTCACCCGAAAAGAAGCGGTTGGCCTTGGCGAATCCGTAGCCATCGACCACCGGATCAAGAAGCTGCGGCAGGTAGTCGGGATCCATCTGGGCATCGCCGGCCATGACCACATTGATGTCGGCGCCCAGTTCCATTGCGGCCTTGTGGGCCGTCAGGACTGCGCCTCCCACGCCTTGGTTGACTTCATGTCGAATCAAGGTGACCCGGCCGTCGTCGGCCCGACGTGCTGCCCCTGACGTGTCGTCCGGGCTGCAGTCATCAACAATGACGATGTCATCAACAAAATCAGGCATCGTTTCGATGACCTGTGCGATGTGGTTTTCTTCTTTGTAGGCCGGTACTACCGCGGCAATTCGAACGCCTCGATACATCGATTATCCTTCGCTGCTGTTTGGTGTGAGTTTCTGTGTTGGCGCGTCGGTGCCCGACTGGCCATCTGACTGTTCGCTGCCGCTGTTCGGTTGCTTCTTTTGCGGGAAGACCCAGTGCTTGTAAATGAAGTAGTTCCACCCCATGGTCACAATCGTCGCAACCACCTTACCTATCACGTAGCCGGCACCGATGAACTGAAAAAGCTCAACGATGCCCATCACGGCAAGCGTGTTGAACACCAGGAGCCCTGAGTAGCGAAGTACGCCACCCAAGGCGGTTCCACCGCCGTTGAACGCAAAATGGCGCTGCAGGAAGTAGTTGAAGAAGAAGCTGCCCCAGAAGCCCGCACCGGTCGCCAGCCACAAAGGCCAGCCGAAGACCTGGAAGCACAGGGCCAGCAGCCCGAGATCCAAGAGGAAGCTCAGGCCGCCGATCAGCAGGAACTTGAACAAGCTGGACGCAAGGAACTTGGAGATGAACGCCTTCATGATCAGCAGATCCTTCCTAGCGGTGCTATGCCATCAGGGTTCCGGTTCTCCAGAATTCCCGATACGCCGTCGAGCTGCAGCCGGTCCTTCGCAGCGGCGTCGAATGCTTCTTTGCCGCCAGGCAGCTGCGACCAGTCAATCTTGTACAGCGCAGCATTTCCTTCACGCACTACGAGCTGAAGGTACGGAATGGAGTCAGGCTGCGTCAGCCCGGCCTTGGGTTCGTCCCACGCCCGGATCCTGCCATCAGCGATGTAGACCCATTCGATACCCAGTTCAGCAGCGGCGTCACGGACCTCGGAGTCGGTGGCAAGCTCGGGAAGCTTTTGGAGAACCAGCAACTGGCGGTTGGTCGGAAGGATCTCGAAGTGGCGGATCATCGGCATGCGGTTACCCAGCGCGTACATCCAAACGGACCCGTCGCAGGAGTCGTTCAGAACCGTGGCATCCGCTGGCACGTACTCATCGATCCTACTGAGGAGTCCAACCTCGGATGCGCTCAATGTGGCCCCATCGACCTTGGTATTGATGTTGATGCGTTGGGCGTTTTGCTTGAAGTACGGAATGGCCGCAATGCCACTGACAAGGAGTACCGCCGCCGCGGCAACTGCGGTCACCACGTGGCTGGGCCTGCGGCCGGCCGTGATTCCGTCCGTAGTGGACTTGGCTGAGCGGTTGCGTACTTTTGCCACCAGCCAGGCGATGGCTTCGGCCAACTGTGCCACTCCCAAACCCGCAAGTGGTACAAGGAGCATCACGAGGATGCCGAAGATACGCCACTGGTCGTCGTAGAACGGGGCCGTCAAAGTCATGAAGCGTGGGTTGTCGGTACCCATGGTGTAAACCGAGAGGAAGGCGAAGGCGAGGACAGGACCGAAGTACCACCACATGCGGATCCTCAGGGCTACAGCCAGGCAGCCAAGCGCCACAAGGGCCGTCAGGATCGGCATGGCCATTGAACCGTGGTTCAGGAAAATGACGTTTTGAATAGCGCCGTTGCGGTCAGTGTCCGCAGCCCAGACCTGCTTGGAGACGCGCTCGGATTCCTTCAGCATCTGGGCGATGATCGGCCAACCGAGGACGACTGCCAGAACACCGGAGACCGCAAGGTAGACCGTGATGCCGAGGATTCTGCCCTTGCGCCGGATCAGTGCGGAAAGCAACCAGAAGATCAGTACTGGCAGGACAACGAAGGCCAGTGAGGGATGGACTGCTATGAGTCCGACTGCGCCAAAAGCGATGCCGGGGATCCAGAACTTCTGCCGCTCCAATGCCCCCTTCACTGCCAGCAGGGCAAACGGCCCAACCAGCAGCATTCCGGCAAAGAATGGAATCAGCGGGCCACGCCACAGGAGATCGTAAGGATAGACCGTAAACCAACCGGCAACGGCCGCCGCGGCCGCCAAAGCAATCGGGCGGCGGGTGACCAGCATGGTCAAGGCCATGGTGCTCAACGGCAGTTGAACCGCCATCATCACCAGGACAAAGACGTTCAGGAACACCGGGATGCTGACACCGCTCATCGGCCAAAACAGTGACAACACTGCGTGGAAGGCAATCGGGTAACTCCGGATGGGAGCCTCGGGAATGGTGGTGTCGTAGTAGGCAAAGTTGCCTGCGATACTCGGATCCCACTCGTGGTTCACGGAGATCAGCCGGATCATGTTGGCGTGCCAGGGAATGTCCCAGTCCTGGTTGATCCCTTGGAGGCCTTCGGTCCCCACAATCCAAGAGACAGCCGCAACCGCACCGCCAGCGACCAAACCAGCCAGGAGGATCCACCACGAACCCTTAAAAACCTGCTTGCCAAAGACAGGCGGCTGGGCAACAGTCCCGAACTTATCCGGGAAATAGCGCCGCAGGGTCAGGCGCAGGGCAAACAGGAGTGCACACAGCACCAGCAAGACTGCAGTCACCGGGAGCAACTGCCAGCTGAGTCCCAGCGCATTTCCCATAACGCCGATGACGGTCAGGACGCCCATTCCGAGCAATGGTGCTACAACGGGCAGTAGAACCCGGCGAACGCCCAACGCTTCTCCCAGTATCCAGCCCGGGCCCCACCACAACACAACGATCAGGAGTACACACAACAGCAGCGGGCCGATACCCATTCCTACGATCGCCTTTCTTAGATGCTTCCACCAGCCATCCGTTGACAGACGACTCTTGCAATTGGATGCGGGTTAGTTTCGTTCCCGCAGCCACGCCACGGCTTGGTCAGCCGGACCCTCGAACTGGACCGTGCCCGAGGACAGCACCACTCCCCGGTCGCAGATCCGCGAAATCATGTCCAGGTCATGGCTGACCACCACCAAAGTCCGGCCTTCATCAGAAAGCTGCTTGATCTTGGCCAGGCACTTCCTCTGGAACGGTTCGTCGCCCACGGCCAGGATTTCGTCCACAAGGAAAATATCCGGTTGGGTGTGGACAGCTACCGCAAACGCAAGCCTGAGGAACATACCCGAAGAATAAAACTTCACCTCAGTGTCAATGAACTGTTCGATCTCGGAGAAGGCAACAATGTCGTCGAACTTTTCCTGGATCTCCTGTTCCGTCATCCCCAGGATGGCTGCATTGAGATAAACGTTTTCACGACCCGACAAATCCGGGTGAAAGCCTGCTCCCACCTCGATCAGGCCCGCAACCCTGCCCTTGGTCCGAACGGTCCCTTGGTCGGGCAGGATGACACCTGAGATCAGCTTCAGAAGCGTGGACTTGCCGGAGCCGTTGAAGCCCAACAATGCCACGGTCTCCCCCGGCTGGATCTCAAAGCTGACGTCGTGCAGGGCATCGAATTTCTTGGTGAGATCCCCTTTTCTCCCCTTGGCGAGCCACACCAGCGTTTCCTTCATGGAGTGCGAGTGGCGGAGGTTGAAGGTTTTCTTCAGGCCCTTGACGATTACTGCTGCACCCATTTAGACCTCCTGCGCAAAGTGGCCCTCGAGCCGTCGGAAGACGATCTGGCCAATAACAAGGAACAGTGCCGCCATGCCAAGGCCGATGAAGCCGGTCACCAGGAGGTGTGGAGGCAATTCGACAGGCTGATTGACTGTCGGATACCAAAACGCCCAGTGGAACAGTTCCACAGCAACGGTAATGGGGTTGAGCTGGTAGATCGTCAACACCCAGGGCGCAGCCAAGCGGCGGATCATGGTCCAGTCATACAAGACCGGCGAAGTCCACGTCACGATCATCATCAGCATGTCCACGATGTTTTCGGCATCCCGGAAGAACACATTGATGGCACCGGCCAACAGGCCAAGGCCTGTTGCCGTAACGGCCACAATGACGAAACCAAGAAGGGCACCGAAGAGTTGCATGATGTCCGGATGCCACCCGCTCAGCAGTGCTGCGGCCAGCAGGACTATCAGTTGCGGCAGGAAGTGGACTGCAGCCACCCATACCGATGCCACCGGGAACAGCTCACGCGGAAGATAGATCTTCTTTACCAGTGCCGCATTCGAGACGATGGATCGGGTGGCATTCGAGAATGCTTCCGAGAAGAAGTTGATGACAATGACACCGGAGAACATGTAAAGCGCGTAGTTGGGAATTTGATCCCCAACCCGCAAAACGATGCCCAAGGCAAAAAACAGGACCACATACTGGACCAGCGGCTTGACGTAGGACCAAGCCAAACCCAGCACCGAGCCGCGATAGCGGACACGGAGTTCCTTGCGGACGATCAGCTTTAGGAGGTACCGCCGGCGGTAGACGTCCAGCAGCCCGGCGCCCACCCCCGGAACAGCATACGTATCAGTGGAGTTCGACATCGCTACTTGCTGGGCTCCGACGCTTCAAAGGTTTCCCGCCAGGAGTCCATCGAAGTGATCTCCGGAAGAGCTTCACGATACTGGGCCCGCAGGGTCTCCCAGTTGGAGAAGAGCTGGGCATGGAGTTTTGCCGATTCCACCACAAGCTGGCGGGCCAGCTTGGGGTCACGCAAGTGCCAGGAAGCTCCCGTGCCATCTGCGTTGGAGACGACTGCACTGTCCAAGTGCGCAAGACTCCACCATTTGCCATCCTGGTGCGCCACCTGTGCCTCGGGGTTCTCCTTGGCGGAGTCACGCACGGGGGCCAGCGTTTGCTTCAGGACAGTCTTCACGGCCCAAGGAAGCAGACCAAGGGCGCCGGGCTGCTTGTAGGACTGCGGCTTCTTGGGGGGACGCTTCCGGAAGACCTCCGGGAAGGCCCCGGGATCCGTCTTCACCTGGGAGTCCTGGAATTCCTCGCGCATTGCACGGAGTTTGGGCATGGTGGTGGGCAGCTGCTGGTGCAGGTTGCCCGGGCCCGCAAGGACATCCTTGAGGGCCATGATCCGCGCCTGCTCAGGGTAGTACTGCATCGACACCAAGTGCTTGACATCCGTGTTCAGGCTTTCGCGCAGGATGCGTCCGCCCTTGGGGAACGGCGAGTGCAGGAGTGTGGCGATAAGCCTGTTGCGCTCATGGTAGTAGGCCTGCCAGTCAACAGAGTCGTCCTTATCGGCCCAGGAGACGTGCCAGACAGCTGCTCCGGGAAGAGTGACAGTCGGGAAACCGGCCGCACGGGCGCGGAGTGAATACTCTGCGTCATCCCACTTGATGAAGACGGGAAGGGAAAGTCCAATGGTTTCCACCACGGTCTTCGGGATAAGGCACATCCACCAACCGTTGTAGTCAGCATCCCAGCGCCTGTGCAGCTGCGGGGTGGACCGCAAGCCCGCAGAGGAGAAGTCGTGGTTGCCCAGGCCCTCCACCGGCCCCCAAAGGAAGCGGTAGAAGTTGACGACCTCCGAGTAGGCATGCAGGACCGACTTGTTGTACATGTCGAACATGTGCCCGCCAACGATGGTTGGCTTGCGGCAGAGGTCAGCGAATGCCACTGCACGCATGACGCCCTCAGTCTCGAGCTCAATGTCGTCATCCAGCAGCATCACGTAGTCGCTCTTGTCGGAAACGACCATCTCATACATGTTGCGGGCGAAGCCGCCTGAACCGCCCAGGTTGCCCTGGTTGATGACGCGGAGCTGGTCACCCATCGACTCCGCGACTACATCGAATCCATCTTCGTCGGCGACCTTCTTGTTGCCTTGGTCGACGATGATCAGCTCGGCGAGGATCTCCCTCAGCCCGGCATCGGCATCAATCGATTTGATGGTTTCGAGGCAGTAGTCAGCGCGGTTGAACGTCGTAACGCCGAGCGTGACCCGGCCCTGGGGGCGGCCTTCATCCGGGACTGCCCAGTGGGCACTCTTAAGTGTCATGCCGTCACCGCCGGCAATGAGGTCGAACCAGTACCAGCCACCGTCGCCGAACGGCGCCAGGGTCAACTCAAAGTCGTTGCCGGCCGTGCCCTCCACGAGTATGGAGTCAACACGCTGGGAAGCGCCACGGGCGTTTGAGCGGTAGACAATGACCGTCCCCTCGCCTTCCGTTTCAAGATGCAGGACGGTCTTCGTGGCAACGGTCCATTTCCGCCAGTAGCTGGCAGGAAAAGCATTGAAATAGGAACCGAAGGAAAGCCGCTCACCACGGCGAACCTGCACTGAACCGCGGTCAAGGATGTCCTCGGGGTGCAGTTTCCGTGTCATGCCGACCGCCTGCACGACGGCGCCGCTGTCGCCGTCGTCCTTCTTCACCTTGCTGGTGTCCGGGTCCACATACAGCGGAAGGGTGTCGAGGTCGCGGTTGGCTGGGAAAACCACACGCTGAACGATGCGCAGGCTTTCTTTGGCCGGTGTCAGGTCATCCGTGGTGGTCATCGCCGTCATCTGACTTTCGTTCGTAGTAGCCGTCATGCGTCCACTCCCCCGCTTTCAAGCTTGGCGCCGCCAGTGAAGTGCGGCTTGATCTTGTTATCGAACATGGAAAGGGCAGAGCCAATGGCCATGTGCATGTCGAGGTACTTGTAGGTTCCCAAACGCCCGCCGAAGAGGACGGACTTCTCGCCTCGGGCGAGGTCGCGGTATGCGAGCAGTTTCTGGCGGTCGTCAGAGGTGTTGACCGGGTAGTACGGCTCGTCACCCTTTTCGGCGAAGCGCGAGAACTCACGCATAATGACCGTTGCGTCCTTGGTGTAGTCACGCTCAGGGTGGAAGTGGCGGAACTCGTGGATTCGCGTGTAGGCAGCATCGGCGTCCGGGTAGTTCATTACGGAACAGCCCTGGAAGTCCTCAATGGGAAGTACTTCTTCTTCAAGGTCGATGGTGCGCCACGACAGGTCGCCTTCGGCGTAGTCGAAGTAGCGGTCCACCGGGCCGGTGTAGATGACCGGTACCTGGCCCAGAACAGAAGACCTGCCGAACTCGCCGTCGTCGAAGAAGTCCGTGTTCAGGACAACCTCGATGTTGGGGTGATCGGCCATACGCTCGATCCACGCTGTGTAGCCGTCAACCGGAAGACCCTCGTAAGTGTCATTGAAGTACCGGTTGTCGTAGTTGTAGCGCACAGGAAGCCGGGAAATAATCTCGGCGGGCAGGTCCTTGGGATCCGTCTGCCACTGCTTGCCTGTGTAGTGCTTGATAAACGCCTCGTACAGCGGGCGGCCAATCAGCTGGATGCCTTTGTCATTGAGGTTCTGCGGATCGGTCCCGGCCAATTCGCCGGCCTGTTCCGCGATGAGGGCCTTCGCTTCTGTTGGGCTCATGGCCGAACGGAAGAACTGGTTGATGGTGCCCAGGTTGATGGGCATCGGGTAAACCTCGCCCTTGTGGCTGGTATACACCTTGTGCTGGTAGCTCGTGAACTTGGTGAAGCGGTTCACATATTCCCAAACGCGTTCGTTCGACGTGTGGAAGAGGTGTGCACCGTAGCGGTGGACCTCGATTCCCGTCTGCGCTTCGTTCTCGCTGTAGGCGTTTCCTCCAATATGGTGGCGGCGATCAAGCACCGCGACCTTCAGCCCCAACTCGGTAGCGGCGCGTTCTGCAATGGTCAGGCCAAAGAAACCCGAGCCGACGACGACGAGATCAGCGTTCACAAACTCTCCTGTGTATTGGCGTGCGGGCACAGAAATGCCCACGTCTACTGGTCAAGGCTACCCGACATGACGCGGGTTCCCGTATCCGGGGCGGGGCACCGTGGTGAGGGGCCGCGTCAGGAAACGGCAAGGGGAGGTTGGCCAGCGGCCATCCTCCCCTTGGTGCCTTGCTTGATCTGAAGTGCTCAGAGAGTGATGACTGAGCCGGATTTCGCGGATTCCAAAACTGCCTCCGCGACCCTCAGGGTCTCGAGCCCCTCCGCCATGGTGACAATGTTCAACGACTTTCCGAGAACTGCATCACGGAAGGCCTCGTGCTCCATTTTGAGGGGTTCACGCTTGGCCAGGGCAAAGCGCGTCGATGATCCCTCCGAAACACCGCGGAATGCCGCCACGGAATCCCAGTCCGTTTGGAACGTACCGTTCTCCACGAACGTGAGGTCCGCGGAAATGGTGTCGGCAATGAACGCGCCACGTTCACCAAGAACCACCGTGGTGCGTTCCTTCATGGGCGACAACCAGTTGACGATGTGGTTCGTCACAACACCACTCTTAAGGTGACCAATGGCCGTGACCATATCTTCATGCTCGCGGCCACTGCGCGAGGTGGTGTGGGCAACGACGTTGACGAAGTTGCTCTGGGCCAACCAGGCTGTGAGGTCGATGTCATGGGTGGCCAGGTCTTTGACCACCCCGACGTCGGCGATACGGGCCGGGAACGGCCCCTGCCGCCTCGTGCTGATCTGGTAGACATCGCCCAGGTCACCATTCTCCAAACGGTCCCGCAGGCTCTGCAGCGAGGGATTGAACCGTTCAATGTGCCCGACGGCACCGATGAGCCCCTTGGATTCAAAGGCTTCCGCGATGCGTCGCCCCGACTCGGAATCATTCGCGATCGGCTTCTCGACGAGGCAGTGGACACCTGCCTCGGCGAGTTGCAGCGCAACTTCCTCGTGCAGGATGGTGGGCACTGCTGCCACAGCCATATCAATGCCCTGCGCGATGAGTTCCTCAACCGTGTTGAAAACCGTCAGGCCGTCGGCGACGTTGTGGGGGTCGCCGAAGGAATCGGCGACAGCAACAAGGTCAACGCCTTCAAGTTCACGAATGACACGGGCGTGGTGACGCCCCATCATTCCCAGTCCGATGAGGCCTGCGCGCAGATTCGCCACTAGCTACCCGCCTTGGCGACAGCGTTGACGGCGGCAACAATCCGGTCAAGGTCATCCTGGCTCAGGGACGGGTGCACCGGAAGGGAGAGCACACTTGCTGCCGCTTCTTCGGTGACGGGAAGGTCATCCGAGGTCTGGAAAGGCGCAAGACGGTGGTTGGGAATCGGGTAATAGACCCCGCAGCCAACGTTGTATTCCTCGCGCAGGGCCTTGGCAAAACCGTCACGGTCCTCAGCGATGCGGATCGTGTACTGGTGGTAAACGTGTTCGTAGCCTTCAGCGACCTTAGGCGTGACAACGCCTTCGATGTTCGCGTCAAAGAAGGCGGCATTTTCCTGGCGGGTCTTGGTCCAACCGTTGACCTTGGTCAGCTGGACGCGGCCGATGGCGGCATGGATGTTGGTCATGCGGCAGTTGAAGCCAACCAGTTCGTTTTCGTACTGGCGTTCCATGCCTTGGTTGCGGAGCAAGCGGAGGCGGCGCTCCACGTCGGCCAGACCGGTGCTGACCATGCCACCCTCACCCGACGTCATGTTCTTGGTGGGGTAAAGGCTGAACATCGCGAAGTCGCCGAAGGTGCCAACCTTGCGTCCATTAACTGCTGCGCCATGGGCCTGGGCAGCGTCCTCGAAGACCTTGACGCCGTGCTTGGTGGCAAGCGCGCCAATCGCGTCGACGTTGAACGGATGCCCGTAAAGGTGCACCGGCATGATGGCCGCTGTACGGTCGGTGATTTTTGCTTCGACGGAAGCTGGGTCCAGTGTGTAGTAGTCCGGATCAACGTCAGCGAAAACGGGAGTGGCACCAGTCAGTGCCACCGAGTTGGCCGTCGCTGCGAAAGTAAACGACGGAACGATGACCTCGTCTCCAGCACCGATGCCGGCAGCCAGGAGGCCCAGGTGAAGACCCGAGGTGCCGGAGTTAACGGCAACGGCTGCCCTGCCATCGAGGAGGACCTGGGAGAACTCCTCCTCGAAAGAGGCTACCTCCGTGCCCTGGGCGAGTTGGCCGGAAGCCAGCACGGCATCAACGGCCTTGCGCTCTTCATCGCCGATGATGGGTTTGGCCGGGGGAATGAATTCGGGGCTCATGCCTCTACCTCTCGAAGGGTCTCGTTCTGTTCAACATACGTTGCGCCGGTTTCCGGACACACCCAGTTCTCTCCACTGCGCTGCAGCGGGAAACCGGCTTTGCCGACCCACCCGTGACGCTTGGCCGGAACTCCGACCATCAGGGCAAAATCCGGGACATCTTTAGCCACGACCGCGCCGGCGGCTACTGTGGCCCACCGTCCAATGGTCACGGGAGCAACGCACACGGCGCGGGCACCGATTGATGCGCCCTCGCGAATGGTGACGCCAACGGGCTCCCAGTCGTGAGCGCTCTTCAAGCTGCCGTCCGGGCCGACAGCACGGGGGTAGGTGTCGTTGGTCAGCACAACTGCCGGGCCAATGAACACGCCGGCTTCAAGTTCCGCGGGCTCGTAGACAAGTGCATAGTTCTGGACTTTGCAGTTGTCCCCCATCTTTACCCCGGTGCCGATATAGGCACCTCGTCCTACGATGCAATTGACGCCTAACTCGGCCTGCTCGCGGACTTGGGCAAGATGCCAAATCTTTGATCCATCACCAATTACCGCCTTGTCTGAAACATCGGCGCTCTCCGCAACCACTATCACCGGTGAAGGTCCTTCCTCATTGAGCACACGCGACAACGAGATTCATCTTAGCTGAGACACCATGCCGCGGCGTCAAGGGCCATCCACGAAGAACGCTCCGGTTTGTCCACATACGCCGCACCCGAGGCTGTATTACGGCGTAAACGCCTCTAGCGTCAAGGTCAATGGCCTACCACAGCTTGGGCAGGCGCGTTACTGATCACGGGAAGACGGAAGCCATGACCTTGGAATGCACGTTGGTGAGGGGCCCGGCGGCCGCGGAGTTTTTGGCTCCGGAGGAACTGACCATCAGGGTCCCTGTGGGCACACCCGGAGCCCACCTTCAGTCAATTCTCGGAGAGGAGCGCGGGACTGGTTCATTGGCAGTGGATGGAAGGGATATAGCCGCCCTGACAGTTGGCTGGCCTCCATTGGTGTCCGGTGCAGTTATCGTCGATGGCCCCGCGCCGCCCCATCTCTCCGAGCCAGCGTCTCTGCCTCTCATGCTGCTTACCCATTCGGGCCCCAGCGCCGGAGTTGTCTTTCGTATCCATCGCGGCCGCTTCCGGATAGGCCGCGGAGCCACGGAGATTTCCGTACCCGATCCAGACATGTCCAGGGAGCACGCCATCCTGGATGTTTCCAGCACGGCACTGACCCTGAGTGGCGTCGCAGCCGTCAACCCGGTCCTCGTGGATGGGCGCCCCTCGCGGCGCACGTCCGTGACGGCGGAATCAAGAATTCTGTGTGGCAACAGCGTGTTCGCTGTCTCCACGGAGAGAGGTCTGCTTCCTGAAATTTCGAACGATGCCGGACGCTCCGTGGAGGAACCGCTTGAGGTGCCGTATGGCGGACGGCAAGGAAACCGCACGGCGATCATCCTGGCCGCCGGGCTGCCGTTGATTGCAGGCGTTGGCTTGGCCATTGCCACCGGGATGTGGATGTATCTGGGATTCACCGCCATCTCCGCACTCAGTCTCCTGGTCCCGTTCATTACGGGACGGAAGAGCCGCCGGGAATGCAGATTGGCTGTGGCCCGCGCCGCCCAGGAGGACCTCGCCCGCCGGCGACGTTGCTCTCCCTCCGCTGCGGAATTGGTGGTGTCTGTCTGCGGCAGGGCAGCCATGCAGGTTCGTGACGCAGGACGAGGCCAGACCGATTCGTCGTTGTCCCAATCGCCTGCAGATTGCCCCGGGGAAACCATCGGCGCAGATTCCGGTAGCTGGATCCGGCTGGGCACAGCCAAGGCACAGGCAAACATCCGGCTGGTACCTGACGATCCGATGTTCAGCGCACCAGACATCGGTACAGCGGCAGTGACTTTAGACCCGGGGCTTCCCACGGTGGCCCTTGACGGACCTCCTGACCACGTTGATTCCCTGCTCCGATTCATGCTCATGCAGATGGCCGGCTACCCCCGGGCTGCGGAGTCACCCGTCATGATCGTTGGGAGCGCCGGAAGGCTCCCCCTCAGCGCCAGGTTCCTCGCGAAGGTAACTCTGACCACAAAGCTCGAGGCGGCCCTCATTGCCTTGCAGCAACCAGATGGCAGCGGCCATGGAAGGCTGCTCATCATCGATGAACCGCCCGGTTGGGACAAGGGTGCGGTGTCATCTCTCGTGAGCGCCGCGCGCCGGAACGGGTGGCAGGTGGTAAGTTGTGGCCCATCTACTGAAGACCCCGGCCCCTTAATCGAGCTTTCCACGTCAGGGACCACAGGAACATTGGACGTGGCCGGCGAGCGCCGGACCTTCGTTCCAGACCTCGTCCCCATTAGCGTTTTCGATGCGTTCTGCCGCACCACGGCTTCGCTGGCCCACCGGGAACGTGCCGGAACACGGCAGCCCGTTCCTGAACAGTGCACACTGGCTGCGCTTCTTCCCTCGGGGACCCGAAG
Source organism: Paenarthrobacter sp. NPDC091669 (assembly GCF_044756725.1). Classification (NCBI taxonomy): domain Bacteria; kingdom Bacillati; phylum Actinomycetota; class Actinomycetes; order Micrococcales; family Micrococcaceae; genus Paenarthrobacter; species Paenarthrobacter sp. NPDC091669. The sequence goes on along the minus strand of NZ_JBIVTK010000005.1, from coordinate 131,342 downwards.
GGTTCTTCTTCGCTGGGAAGACACCGCACGATTGCCTGGACTAAGGGCAGTGTTGGGCCAGGGCCGTCAGGGACCGGTGACCTTTGACTTCAAGCGCGACGGTCCGCACCTTTTGGTGGCGGGTACCACGGGCTCGGGGAAGTCGGAGCTCCTAAGGACCCTCGTCGCTTCCATGGCGCTGACGTACTCCCCCGATCACACAACCTTCCTGTTTGTCGATTTTAAGGGCGGCTCAGGATTACGGCCGCTGGCCGGCCTGCCTCACTGCGTAGGCCTTTTGACCGACCTGGGTGGGCGTCAGTTGGATCGCGCACTTGCTTCGCTCCGGGCGGAGATCAGGTACCGCGAGGAGTTGTTTGCTGCGGCTGAGGTCACGGACCTGGACCAATACCACCTTGCTGCGTCGAGCACGTATCCTGCAGTTCCGCATTTGGTTTTGGTCATCGACGAGTTCCGCATGCTGATTGACGAAGCTCCCGGCGCCCTTCGCGAGCTCATGCGGGTCGCTACCATCGGCCGATCCCTTGGTGTCCATCTGGTGATGGCGACCCAGAGGCCTCAAGGAGCATTGACCGCCGACATCCGGGCGAACGTTGCCTCGAGTATCGCTCTCAGGGTGCAATCTGAAGCGGAGTCCGTGGATATCATCAATTCAAAGATGGCTGCCTCCATCAGGGCAGATACTCCTGGAAGGGCCTATCTGGTCCGGGCATCAGACAAGCCGGAAGAATTCCAGGCCGCGTCCCTCACGGTTTCCCACGATGCCGGAGCCTCCGATGGCCCTGATGTAGGATCTCCTCGGTTGGTCCATGCAGCCATCCAGATACTCAATGGCGGCTCACACCATCAGGCCCCACCGTTCCAGCCTTTGGCCGGACAGGGGGATGCCCTTCCGGATGCCGGTGTCCGGCGGCTTGTTTCGACTGTCCAGGAGGCATGGCACCTCCAAGGGAGTTCCTTCCCCCGACATCCCGTGGCGGCACCCCTGCCGTCTGCGATTCCGTGGAGTGGCGGACTCTCCCTGGCAGATGCCTCTTCTGTCCCCGCAACCGTTGAAGCAGCGCCATGGTGTGTTGGGCCGTTGGCGTTGGTTGACAGGCCCACACGGCAAATTGTGGAGCCCTTGCAGTGGTTGCCCGCCGAACACGGACATCTGGCCATGATCGGAAGCGCTTCGAGCGGGATGCACGCCTGCTTCAGGGCAGTCTCGGCCATGCTGGCCACGCAAGGACCCCAGCCTCATCCCTTTGTCCTGGATGCGGCAGGAATATTGGGCGACCTCGTTGGCCAAGCACGAGTAGGTGCGCTCGTCGGCCTGCACCAAGTGCCGCTTGCAGCGCGCGTGTTAAAGCGTCTTGCCGAGGAAATGGACTGTCGACGCACCAGCATAGACCCCGGGAGGACAGCCGGGCCTCTCACGTTGATCATCACAGGGTGGTGCTCATGGACCACTGCCTTCCGGGCCGGGTCCTCAGCCTGGGCAGAGAGCCTTCTGCAGGACATTGTGAGGGACGGCCGCCCTCTCGGCATCACGGTAATGATTTGTGGCGAGCGGGAATTGGTCAGTTCGCGTTTCTTTGCCGCGATACAAAACCGGGCCTATTTTCCGACAGGCTCCACGGAGGAAGCCCGGTTTCACTGGCCCCGCCTCCCAGAGGTGGAGCCAATTCCAGGGCGCGCCATCGCCACTGGCAACTTCGTCGACGGAGATACAGTGGTCACGCAGTTTCGCGAGGCTCCCAACGAGGGGCACTGGCCGTTCGCCCCCCTCCCCCAAGGGAAACCGCCCTTCCGCCTGCGGCCGCTTCCCGATCGCCTGGACGAACACGAATTTCATGATGGGCTCAAGGCCTCAGCTGCCCCGTTGATGTCTGCCGGGCAGGAATCGGGGAACGCTCTCTGGATCGGAGTTGGAGGGGACGAAGCGGCGCCCGTTTCCTTGCCTCTCCGGCTGCACGGCGTCAGCATCATCCTCGGCGGACATCGATCAGGAAAGAGCACGGTTTTGGCATCTCTCCGTCGCCTGAATCCTTCAGTTGCCTGGGTGGTTCCGGTACGTGGAACATCCGCGGGCTCTTTCCTGGCCTCAGCCTCACAGGGAACCTGCGAGCTGGACCCGGAGAGCGTCGTGTTGGTGGACGACGCGGACTCTCTTGACGCCCACGGGCGCCAAGCCCTCACTGCACTGGTGGGAAAAGTCCGGGGCATCGTGATGACAGCCACTCCCGGGCCCGCACTGACGCAGCAACTGCCACTGGCCCGGGAAGTCCAAACCTTCCGGACGGGCTTGGTCTTGGCGCCGGGATCACCTCACGATGGCGATCTCCTGGGAGTACGGCTGGAAACAGAGCGCCCAGCGCGCCCTGGGCGTGGCTATGTGGTGGAAGGAGGAGAAGTGCAGCCGTTTCAGGCAGTCCTTACGACGGACTTCCCGCCCATTGCTGCCCACGATTCCAGTACGGAAGCGGGCTAAAGGACTCCGGAGGTACCGCCTGTGCGTGACGCGTAGGCAATCACGTCCCTCTGGAAAAGGAACACAATGGCCGCTACGGCCGGGATGATCATAGCCAAGCCCGGCAAAACCAGCCCCCCGGTCATAGTGGGGAACCCGATGGTGAGAACGAATAACTGGGCCACCAACGCTGCCGCCCGGGTCCAGCGGTATCCACGGAACAGGTAATGCCCAACGGCGAACAACCACACCGAGAAGGCAAGGAGCAGCCCCAGCGTAAAAACGGCTCCCCAGAAAGTCAGTACCGGGGCGCCAGTAAGCAATTCGTACGCGTACCAAGCGGCGGCACCCATGAGCGCGAGGGCTTCCAACAGGACAACGGCAGAGATCACGGCCACCCCACGGGGCCGGCGGCTGCCCGCCCGGCCGCTGTTTTCTCGATGGGCCTGCGCGTTGGAATGTTCTCCAGGCTCTGGTCCGGAGGCGGGCTGGGCAGGGTTTACGGGAGGTCTTGACACACTGGCACACTACCGGACATAGTCATCTAGCAGTGAGGGCACTGGCGGCTGATGTGATGCATCGCTCACAGATTCCGGGCATTTCGACCACTAACACCCCTTGTTTACAAGGCGTTAACATGAAACGCTTGACTCAGACGACCAAGGGGGCCCATGCGGGCCCCTTTCCTTTGGAGCCTCTCGTGAATGTTTTCACAAAAGGCCCTATCTAGTTCTCACGAATGGAGTGACTGATCAGCATGGATTGGCGTAATCGCGCAGCCTGCCTCGACAAGGACCCGGAGCTCTTCTTCCCAGTCGGCAACACGGGACCAGCACTTCTGCAAATCGAGGAAGCCAAGAGCGTCTGCCGCCGCTGCCCCGTAGTGGACACCTGCCTGCAGTGGGCACTGGAGTCCGGACAAGACGCCGGCGTTTGGGGCGGTATGAGTGAAGACGAGCGTCGGGCTCTCAAGCGTCGCGCTGCCCGCGCCCGCCGCGCTTCCTAGACCTCCTTAAAATAAGGAAGGCCGCGGACCATTGGTCCGCGGCCTTCCTTTTTGTTAAGCAATGGCCGTAGGCGCGCTCCCCAGTGACATCGGGGAGCGCGCCGACATCTTAGGTGCGTGCCAAATTCAACACGATTTCGACGGCGGTTCCCCCACCGTCGCGAGGGCTCCACTGGATTGACCCACCGAGTTCGCTCGTCACCAGCGTGCGGACAATCTGCAAGCCCAGGCCTTCGGTGTATTGCCCGTCCGGCAGGCCAACGCCGTCGTCGGCAATGGTCACGGTCAGAAATTCGTCATTTCCGTCTCCGTCAGCCCGATCAGCCAAGAGCCATACCGTTCCTGTGCGCCCTTCAAGACCGTGCTCCACGGCATTGGTGACCAATTCGTTAATGACCAGGGCCAAGGGAGTGGCAAAGTCGCTGGGCAACTCGCCAAACAACCCTGAACGTTCCGTTCGTACTTGCTGGGACGGCGATGCCACCTCGGCAGACAACCGGAACTGCCGTCCGATCAACTCATCAAAATCAACGCTCTGCGTCAGCCCCTGGGAGAGGGTTTCGTGGACGAGCGCTATGGTGGCCACGCGCCGCATCGCTTGTTCCAGGCCCTGCTTCGCTTCGTCACTCACCATGCGACGCGACTGCATTCGCAACAGTGCCGCCACAGTTTGAAGATTGTTCTTCACCCGGTGATGGATTTCCCGGATTGTGGCATCTTTGGTAACGAGTTCCATTTCCCGGCGCCGCAGTTCCGAGACATCGCGGCACAGGACCAGGGCGCCGAAACGGTGTTGCTCGTCGCGCAAAGGTATGGCCCGCAGGGAAAGACTGACGCCACGGGACTCAATCTCACTGCGCCAAGGCATCCGACCTGTGACAACCAAGGGCAGTGTCTCATCCACCATCCGGCGGTCTTTGAGGAGCCCGGCGGTTACTTCCGCCAAGGACCGTCCCTCCAACGACTCAACTTCGCCGAGTCGCCTGAAGGCTGACACCCCGTTGGGGCTCGCGTACTGCACGATGCCTTCGGCGTCCAGCCTGATGAGTCCATCCCCCACACGTGGCGCCCCACGCCGTGATCCAGTGGGCGAAGCGAAGTCGGGCCACAGTCCCAGAGTTCCCATGCGCAGAAGGTCATAGGCGCACTGACGATACGTCAACTCCAGCCTTGAGGGCATCCGGGAGCTGGACAGATCCATGTGGGATGTCACTACGGCAAGCGTCCTGCCGTTGCGCACCATGGGAACAGCTTCGACGCGCAGTGCCATCTCGCTGCTCCAGCTCGTTTCGCTCGATCGTTCGATCGAGCGGCTGTTCCATGCCTTTTCCACCAGCGGGCGAAGATCGGAACGGATGCCCTCCCCCACGAAGTCCGCGTGAAACACCGTATGTGATGTCGACGGACGGACGTGGGCGAGGGCAATGTAACCGAACTCCGGGTGCGGGAACCACAATGCGAGGTCCGCGAATGCCAAGTCGGCGACCATCTGCCAGTCACCGACGAGGAGGTGCAGCCATTCGGCATCTCCAGGCCCGAAATCAGCGTGTTCCCTGATGGGGTCTGTAAAGATTGCCACTACACCTCCATTTGCGACGCCGGGATTGCCCCTAGCGTCGAACGATTGACCTCAAGAGCCTTAATGCTACCGACAGTGAAGCCATGTCGTCGGCTTCGAGCGCGTTGACCTCGTCAAACATGGTCTTGGCGCGGCCCAGTTGCTCGGCGTTCTGCCCCTCCCACGCCTTCAGGCGATCTTCAGCAGAGGTGCCTGCCTCCGTCGACTCCAGGACCGACGTCGTCATATCCGCGACCGTTGAGTACAGATCATCCCGAAGGGCGGCCCTGGCCAACGCCTGCCAGCGGTCGTCACGCGGCAGGGAACTGATCCGTTCCAGCAGCGAGTCAACATGGAAGCGGTTGAAAACGGTGTAGTAGACGTGGGCCACGTCTTCGACACTGCCGCCACCGGTCTGGGCAATCCGCGCGATATCCAACAGCGCGTAACTCTCGAACAACTCCGCCCACCGGTGGGCGAGGTGTTCGGGCAAGTCCCAGCCACGTGCCTTCTCAAGCCAGCCTGAGATGCGGGTCTTGTCCTCGCCCCGGAGGTAGTCCAGCAGCTTTGCCCGCAAGGGGGCCATCATCGGCTTGAACGATTCCACTACCGTGGAAATCGGCTGCGATGCCATCCCTTGCCCCAGGACCCACCGCACAGCCCTGTCAAGCAGTCTGCGGATGTCCAGGTGGACTTCACTCCAGTGTTCGGTCGGGAACGACGCCGGGAGCGCGTTCAACTCCGCCACCATGGGATCGAGGTCGTAAATTTCGCGCAGGGCCACAAATGCCTTGGCAACCGCTACCTCATTCGCCGATGTTTCTTCGATTGCACGGAAGGCGAAGGTGATGCCGCCCAGGTTGATGATGTCGTTGGCTACGACGGTGGCGATGATTTCGCGTCGCAGCGGATGGGTGTCCAGTTCGGCGTCGAACTTCTCGCGCAATTGCTTCGGGAAGTAGTTGCGGATGGTGTCCGCAAACCACGGATCGTCAGCAAGGTTGCTGTCCCGCAAGGCCGCGCCGAGTTCGATCTTGGCGTATGCCGCCAGAACTGCCAGTTCCGGCGACGTCAGGCCTTGGCCTTGCTCCAACCTTGAACGAAGCGTCTCAGTGGTGGGCAAGGCTTCGAGATCACGCTTGAGATCGGCGGACTTCTCCAACCAGTCCATCAGCCGCTCGTAGCTTGGGCTCCATTCCGCAACCCGCGTCCGATCATTCAGGAGCAGGATATTTTGGTCGATGTTGTCCTGAAGGACGAGTCGTCCCACCTCATCGGTCATATCTGCCAGGAAAGCGGCCCGTTCTTCGGCCTCAAGCTTGCCGGCAGCCACCATTCGGTCCACGAAGATCTTGATGTTCACTTCATGGTCGGAGCAGTCCACCCCGGCTGAGTTGTCGATCGCATCCGTGTTGAGGATGACTCCTTGCAGTGCGGCTTCAATACGCCCCCGCTGCGTCAATCCGAGGTTTCCGCCTTCTCCCACAACCTTGACCCGCAGGTCGCGTCCGTCTACACGAATGGCGTCGTTGGCTTTATCGCCAACGGCCGCATGGGTCTCCGTGCTGGCCTTGACGTAGGTGCCGATGCCGCCGTTATAGAGGAGATCAGCCGGAGCCAGCAAGACCGCGCGAAGCAGCTCCGGCGGGCTCAGCTGCGTGGTGCCTTCGGGCAGGCCCAGTGCCTTTCGGACCTGGTCAGAGACGGGGATGGTTTTCGCCTGGCGCGCGTAGACGCCTCCACCTTCGCTGATCAGTGACCGGTCATAGTCATCCCATGAAGACCGGGGCAGCTCAAAGAGCCTCTGCCGCTCCGCGAAGGATGCCGCGGCGTCGGGGGTGGGATCAAGGAAGATATGGCGATGGTCGAAGGCGGCCAGCAGACGGATGTGCCGGGACAGCAGCATCCCATTGCCGAAGACGTCGCCGGACATGTCGCCGACGCCAACTACCGTGAACTCTTCGGTCTGGGTATCCAGATCAAGTTCGCTGAAGTGCCTCTTGACTGATTCCCACGCGCCGCGTGCCGTAATGCCCATGGCCTTGTGGTCGTAGCCCACCGACCCGCCGGAGGCGAAGGCATCGCCCAACCAGAATCCGTACTCGGCCGCGAGCCCGTTGGCGGTGTCGGAGAAGGTGGCGGTTCCCTTGTCCGCTGCCACCACCAGGTAGGAATCGTCGCCATCGTGGCGAACAACGTCCGACGGTGGGACAAGCCTTTCGCCGTCCGCAGACGTCACGAGGTTGTCAGTGATGTCCAACAAACCCCGGATGAAGGTCTTGTAGCTCTCGATTCCTTCGGCCATCCATGCTGCCCGGTCAACTGCCGGGTTGGGCAGCTTCTTCGCGAAGAACCCACCCTTGGCCCCCGTAGGAACGATCACGGCGTTCTTGACTGTCTGGGCCTTCACCAAGCCCAGGATTTCCGTACGGAAGTCTTCCCGACGATCTGACCAGCGGAGACCGCCGCGGGCTACCTTCCCGAAGCGCAAATGCACGCCTTCAACCCTGGGTGAGTAGACCCAGATCTCATACATGGGGCGGGGGAAGGGCAATCCGTCGATCGAGGTTGGATCCAACTTGAAGCTGAGGTATTCCTTGTTTTGGAAGTAGTTGGTCCGCAGCGTGGACTCGATCAGGTTCACGAAAGTACGCAGCACGCGGTCAGCGTCCAACGTTGCCACTTGCTCAATGGACTCAGCGAGGGCTACGCGTGCTGCAGCCTGGCGTTCCGGCCGAAGATCTTCCGGAACAGCGGGATCGAAACGCGCAGAGAAGAGGGCGTTTAGTCCACGGGCAACGTCGGGGTTGCCCAGAAGAGTGTCCGCGATGAAACCGAACGAATTGGTGTTGCCCATTTGCCGCATGTATTTGGCGTAGGCACGGAGGACCACCACTTGGCGCCAGTGCATGCCCTCACGCAGCACCAGCCGGTCAAAGTTGTCCGACTCGACGGAGCCCGTGACGGCCGCTCCAAAGGAATCGCCCAGGAGTTCCCCGGTAGCGAGGGGATCGACGCCGGCGGGGTATTTGAGCCCGAGGTCATAAAGGAAGAAGTCGCGGTGATCTGAAGTTTCGATCTCGAAGGGACGTTCATCCAGAACTTCAAGCCCAAGATTGTGGAAGTAAGGGAGGATCTGGCTCAGGCTCTTGGGCTCCATGAGGTAGAGCTTGACGCGGGCGTCCTCCTCCAGGGCTTCGCCGGCACCTTCAGGAAGATACACGTGAACCCCGGGTTTGACCTGCTTTGTTGCTTCCCCGGCTCTTTCGGCCTGCGCCCCATACTTTTCGAAGCGTTCGATGTCTTCCAAGGCGTCTTCAACTTCATAGTCCACCCGGTAGCCTGCGGGGAATGCCTCTGCCCACAGGGCAGACAGAACATCGGCACTTTCTGCCGGGCGGTGCTCGCGGAGGACCTCGGCGACTCCTTCGCTCCAGGAGCGGGACGCCCTCATCAGTCGGTGTTCAAGCTCCGCAACATTGACTTCCGCCAGCTCAGCCGTGCGCGGGAGGCGGATCCTGAAGAAGACACGGGCCAAGGCAGATTCAGTGATCCGGGCCTCGTAGTCGATGCTCTCGGCCTGGAACGTTTCCCGGAGTTCCTGTTCGATCCGAAGGCGGACGCTGGTGGTGTAACGGTCACGGGGCAGGTAAACCACCGCCGACATGAATCGACCATAAATGTCAGGCCGGAGGAACAACTTTGTACGGCGACGTTCCTGCAACCGCTGGATCCCTGTGGCAGTAGCAGCCAGGTCCGGAATCTCGATCTGGAACAGTTCGTCGCGCGGGTACGTCTCGAGAATACCCAGGAGGTCCTTGCCGGAGTGGGAGTCAATAGGGAACCCGGCGTTCCGCAGGACGGCGTCCACCTTGTCGCGGACAATAGGGATGTTGCGCACAGAACCGGTGTAGGCACTTGTTGCAAACAGCCCGATGAATCGCCGTTCCCCATTGACGTTGCCTTGGGCGTCGAAGCTCTTGACGCCAATGTAGTCGAGGTAGGCAGGCCGGTGGACAGTCGATCGGGAATTGGCTTTGGTGATTACCAATGCCCGCTTTTCCCGGGCGCGCTTCCGACCGGCATCCGTGAGGTGCTGGACCTGACGCGTGGTGTCCCCCGCGCGCAGAAGTCCAAGACCGCTGTCTTCACGAAGTTGCAGGACGTCCTCGCCGTCCTGGTCCACGAGGTCGTACTCGCGGTATCCGAGGAAGGTGAAGTTACCGTTGTCCAGCCAGCGCAGGAGATCCTGTGCCTGCCGGAGTTCGGCGATCTGCTCCGGGTGGGATATGCCGCCAAGGGCTTCTGCCAGTTCCAGTGCTTTGCTGCGCATCTTGGGCCAGTCTTCGACTGCTGCCCTGACATCGCCGAGGACACGTTGCAGTCCTTCGACCAGTTCTGCACGGGCGTCGTCGTTGACGCGGTCAATCTCCACTGCAATCCACGACTCCATGTGCGACGAGTTGTCACCGTCGCCCAGGAGGTGCGCCACGCTTGGCAGTGCGGCGGTATCGCCGCTGGAGATCCCGACGTTGGAAGGGACCCGGGAGATGTTTCGGAGCTCCCCGGACACGCGGTCGCGGGTGATCACAAACAAGGGGTGCATGACAAGCCGGATCGCACAGTTCTGGCGAACAAGTTCCGCATTTACTGAGTCCACAAGGAACGGCATATCGTCCGTGACGATGTACACGACGCTTCGGTCCGCTTCACCGGCGATTTCGACGACGGCGTTCCCCGGCATACGGGACTGCGCAACCTTCTTGTGATTCGTTGCCCGCGAGATCAGCAGCTCAGGCGAATACGCACGGGCATCCTCCTCTGCGAGGTGTTCATAGTAGTCACCGAAGAACCCTTCACGGACAACTGCTGCATCGGACCGATCCTCCACGCTGGATCCTGACGACATCTACAAACGCCTCCATCACATGTTGATTGCTGCGACTCTGCAGCCCACATTTTGAGCCTAGCGCTTAAGCAAGCGGACGGCTCTGGTACTTCGGCCAAAGGAATTTCGTTTTTGCTGGGCAGGCGCACAGACCAAGTTGGCGATGGCGATCCGCAGGTCAGATTCAGGCGCAGTTTCAAGAAGGACCGAACCGGAGAGCAAGGCGGCGTCGCAGGCAACTGGATCTGCCGGGAGGTAGGCATCGATCGCCAAGCCCGGGCCGTACCGATCCCAAGCCTCCGCCAGTTGCTGCTTGGGTGCGTGCCCCACGGCCGCCCTCTTCACCTTGTTCAGCACCACGCGGAGGGATGCTTGTGGGACGGCTGCTTGAAGGTCCGCCAGCCCCCGGACCAGCCTCGGTACTCCTATTGCGTCGGCTGCTCCCACAGCGAACACAACGTCAGCCACCTCCAAAGTCCTGAGAGTTGCTGCGTTCCGCCGTGGGGCCATGGTGTCGAAGCTCAGTTCCTCATCTGATTCGAGGCAGAATCCGGTATCGACCACCACAACATCGGACACATCTTTGGCTCGCTCAAGGACCTGCGACAGCGCACCCGCCCTCAGTTCCGTCCATCGATCCGCGCGCGTGGTCCCAGTGAGCACCCGAAAGGAGCCCTCTTTGGTGAAGACGGGGGTCGCCGCGGCCTTCAATGCACTGGCGTCAAGCATCCCCTGGTCCGCAAGCCTGCAGGCCTGGGCCAGTCCTGCGGCTTCGTCCAACAACCCGAGCACAGCAGACACACTGGCACCATAACTGTCAGCATCCACGAGGATGACGGATTTACCCTCTGCTGCCAATTCGGCAGCGAGGTTGACCGCCAGCAAGGTCCTGCCGGGTGAACCTATGGGACCCCATACAGCAAAGACCTGACCTGAACCCTCCGGCGAGTCCTCCACAGCTTCCGGGGCAGGCATCAAAAGTGGTCCGCCTCCCGCATCAGCGAAACCTGCATCCTGGCCCGCGCCCAAGCGTCCGCGCGCGTGCTCGCGACCCACGGCCTCAGATATTCTTGCCGCGAGTGCAGACGGTTCTATTCCGGAAGCCGCCACAACGACTCCGATAGCGTGCAATCGCCGTACTTCGGCCGGGTCATCCGTCAGGGCCACGATCGAAACTCCAACAGCGCCAAGTCGATCCACCAAAGTCGTGGTCAATTCCCCACAGCCCTCCGCGACGACGGCCGCCATGGCAAGGCCGCTTTGGCAGGCGGCCATCAGCTCAGCAAGTTCTGAACAACGGCGAACCACCGTTACCGGACCGTGCAGGCCCTCGAGCCCGCCCACTACCGCCTCCTGTGCAGGACCAACAGTGATTACCGGAATACTCATGGGTTGAGGCCCGCAGGGTTCCACACGACGGAGATACTGGCCTTATTTGCTTGAGCTCCCAACAACCTGGGCATCTGCTCATCCGTCACCAAGACCAGCACTTGAGTGGACTTCGACGCCCCCAAGGCAGCAGCGCCTGCGACCACGTGGGAGATTTCCGCGCCGGGCAAGAGCAGTTGCGGCTCATCAAAGGCACTGCTCGCGCCGGGCAAGGCAACCCAGACATCCACGCGCGCTCCGCCGACTGCCTGTGGGGGAAGTTCTCCTTCCACGGAGATAGCCACTGGCTTCCTGTTCAGGGCATCAGCTTTTCCCAGGCTCTCCACTGGAACCAGTTGGTTTTTCGCCACCCGCTGCAGCGCTACCCGACCTTCAGCCAAGCCACCCTCCACAGTGACGTACCCGGACTCGACATCGTCCAGGCGCACATTGACAATCGAAAGGTCAGCGGCGGCGACCACCTGGCCGACTGCTATGTCTTCGCGCGCAGTGTAGACCTGCGTAGTCCTGTCAGCCGATCCAACCAAGGCGATGACGCCGGCAATGGACACAAGTACCAGCAGTATGCCGATGAGCAGCCTCGGGTCCTTCCACGATGGCTTCTTCAATCGTGCTGCAGCGACCGCTGTAAGTTGACCCATGTTTCTGCTACCCCCGATGAGCTAAAGGCATGGCCGACGGACCCGCCACCTCATTCTTACCGGCCGTTCCTGCAAGACAAAAAGCCATTCACCCCAAAGGGACCGAAACTGTGGATAAACACACCAAAGGGGTCCAACGGTGGCAAAATGGTGCCATGCCCCGATTCCTGACTCTGGCGGATGTCGCCGAACAACTCCAAATCAATTCACCACAGGCCTACGCCTTGGTGCGAAGCGGCGAGTTGAAAGCCATCCAGGTGGGAGGGCGTGGACAATGGCGCATCGAGGAGACGATGCTTGAGCAGTACATCCAGGAGCGCTACGCAGAGGCAAGCCGCATGATTCAAGAAGCAAAAGCCAAGGCGAACCAGCCCTAGAGGCTGCTGCGGAGGGTTTACCCGCCGCCTGTCGAACACAGGGCTGCAACGGCACTGAACGGGACGGTCATGACTGACGCCACGTTGCCCGCCCGACGCACTTCACCGTCGCGGACCACAGCAACATCGAAGTGGTCCCTGCCAACCCTGTCGATCACACCATTGACCTTGGCGCCGCCTCCGGTCCGCGTGCTCAAATGAATAACCACCGCGGACCTGTCCCTGGCCAATGCCCTCAGGGCTGAGGCGAATCCTGGCAATTGCCGGACCGTCGATACTGGCTTCAGCGCCAGCCTCCCCAGCCCTTGGAAAGTAAGCACTGCGGCGAAGGGCACCAGCCATTGCCGCGAGCCCTCGGACAACACCAACCACTCACCGCCGACACGGCACAGCACTCCGTGAATACTGTTGCCGTCAGCGAGGAAGAGCTTGGTCACAGATCCGACTGCACCACGGAGACGATCACCCAGTTCGATCCCCGCAAGCTCTATCTTCGACCGCTCCGTGATCTCAGATTCCGCCTCCAGGGCACGCTCGGCAGAAAATTGTGCTTCCAAGTCGTCAAAGAGAGAGTCCCATCTCATGTAATCAGACTAGGCTGCAACAGGTAGGCAGGGCGAATACTGCGTGATCCGGCGACCCAATTGGACAGATGGCCCGGGGCATGCTCACAATAGGCCTAAGGATGTCAAAACACATCAAACTGCATCAGACGAAGCTTGGGGGCTTTGAATGGCAAGAACATTACGGGGCGACGCTTGCCTCGCTGCTGCAATTCTGGGGCTTGGGCTACTGCTCGTCCATGTGGGCAGCATGCTCCTTGACCAATGGCGGTCAGCAAATCACCATCATCAGAACTTCTCGTTTGAGGACCTCCTCGGTTTTCTCGCGAATGGTGCCGGCATAGCGTTGGTGGCATGGTGGGTCCTTTCCCTACTGCTCGCCGTTTTCGCATCGCTGTTGCATCGGAGTGGACGGGTGAGAGGGGCCAACACCCTTGCCAAGTTCAGCCCTGCCTTCATGCTGCGGCTTGCTGCAGCGGTGGTGGGCCTGAATCTCTTGGGTGTCACTATGGCGCAAGCAACGCCTCCACCCGACCCCGGTTGGGGACCGGCACCCGCAAGTGTGGAAACGTCTCCCCACCCGGCATGGACGCCGGAGCCCGTTGCCGGCCCCGCGTCTTCATCACAGACATCCGTGGCAGACACCACGGCAAGTGCGGGCGATCCGCGCTGGAAGCCTAAAGCACCTGCATCTGACCCTGGGCTTCTCAGTCGCCCTTCGTCCAGGCAGGAGATCGCCCATGGCGACGCCGGCGTCGTCGTGAAGGCGGGAGACTCCCTGTGGTCGCTTGCCGCATCGCGGCTTGGTCCCTTTGCAACGGACGTGGAGGTCGCCCTGATGTGGCCTAAGTGGCATGCCGCAAACCTCGCCGCAATCGGCGGTGACCCTTCAGTGTTGACTCCGGGTCAGGTCCTGCGGCCACCCGCACCTGACTGACAGTACGGGTCCTGCGACCCACCGAATTCCTGGCCCACTCAGGGGCCGTATCCTCGTATCAAACCAAGTTCAGCGTCATCCCAGCAGAAGCCACCAGAACAGAGCGTCCCCACGCTTCTGTTCATGTAGTGAATGCCTGAGGTATGACCATGACCGTTGCGACTGCAAGCCGGCCCGCGGGCCGACAGAGCAACCAACGAACATTTTCCGGCTACGGTTCGAGCGGTTCTGACATCGACGTTCGGCTGGTTGCGCGCAGTATTGCGCAGGCAGCTTTGGAGGTTTTGGCCGGAACGCGTGCGGTGAGCCAACTTTCCCGGTCCCTGGACCCCGACTGCTATGTGGCTCTGCAACATAGGGCGGCCCTCACCCGCAAACACGCCGCCAGGGTACGGGGGAACCTGCAACCCCATCGCAGCCCCATGGTCCGCTCTGTTCGTACCTGCTCCATCTCGGAGGATATTTGCGAGGCAAGCATTGTGGTTTCGGAAGAACTAAGATGCCGGGCTGTCGCCATGAGGCTGGAACGCTTGGACGGCGTGTGGCGGGTTACGGCACTGGAGATCGGCTAGACCCGTCGAATCCATCCGCGGGCAACATAATCTGCGGGCAACAAAAAGGGTGGACTCCGGACATTGAGTCCGGAGTCCACCCTCCTTGAGTGAGCGCTATTCGTACCTGGCAGACCAATGAAAGCGCCAGGCCCGCCGTACGGTTTCGGGTCAGCGACGCTTCTTTTTAGCCGGCTTACGCTGCTCTTGGCCTGCTGCCTTCGCTGGGTTGCCGGACCGACCGGAAGCGCGGCCCTCAATGCGTGTTTGGGTAGCGCCATCTTCACCAGGGGCGGTGTACTGCAACTGGGCCGGCTTTTCCGGTGCCTGCAGACCCGCCGCCCGGATCTGGGGCTCATGATGTTCGGTGTGCGCCCCAGCGGCGGTATCGTCGGCCACAACTACGTCCTCGGCGGGTGTTACCTCCACCTCCAGGTTGTAGAGGAACCCGATGCTCTCTTCACGGATGGCTTCCATCATGCTCTGGAACATCACGAAACCCTCGCGCTGGTACTCCACCAGGGGATCGCGCTGGGCCATCGCCCGGAGACCAATACCCTCCTTGAGGTAATCCATCTCGTAGAGGTGTTCCTGCCATTTCCGACCCAGAACCGAAAGCACAACACGACGCTCAAGCTCGCGCATGCTCTCAGAGCCAATGGCCTCCTCGCGGGCCTGGTACACCAGCCGGGCGTCCGAGAGGATCTCCTCTTTCAGGAACTCGGCAGTGACACGTGACTTTCCGCCGGCTTCTTCAATGATTTCTTCGGCCGTCACGGTTGCCGGGTACAACGTCTTCAGATTGGCCCAGAGTTGGTTGAAGTCCCAATCGTCACCCGTTCCCTCGGCAGTTGCAGCCTCGATGAGGGCGTTGATGGTGTCTTCAAGGAAGAACTGGACCTTCTCGTGAAGGTCGTCGCCCTCAAGGATTCGACGGCGGTCGCCATAGATCGCTTCACGCTGCCGGTTGAGGACATCGTCGTACTTGAGAACGTTCTTACGCTGTTCGGCGTTGCGCCCTTCCACCTGGCCCTGGGCCGATGCGATGGCACGGGAGACGAGCTTGGATTCAAGGGCAACATCATCCGGGACCGAACTGTTCATGAGACGTTCGGCCGCACCTGAGTTGAACAACCTCATGAGGTCGTCAGTCAACGACAGGTAGAAGCGGGATTCGCCAGGGTCACCCTGACGTCCTGAACGGCCGCGCAACTGGTTGTCGATCCGTCGGGACTCGTGTCGCTCGGTACCCAGGACGTATAGCCCGCCGAGGTCCAAAACCTCTTCGTGTTCATCCTTGACCGCCTGCTTGGCTGCCGAAAGCGCTTCGGGCCAAGCAGCCTCGTACTCTTCCGAGTTCTCCTCGGGATCGAGCCCACGCTTTGCCAGCTCTGCAATGGCCGTGAACTCGGCATTGCCGCCAAGCATGATGTCAGTACCGCGACCGGCCATGTTGGTGGCAACAGTGACGGCACCTTTTCGTCCGGCCTGCGCCACGATGGACGCTTCACGTGCGTGATTCTTGGCGTTCAGTACCTCGTGCCGGATACCTTCCTTGGCCAGCAGCTTGGAGAGATACTCGCTCTTCTCAACGCTGGTGGTGCCGACCAGCACAGGCTGGCCCTTCTCGTGCCTTTCGGCGATGTCCTTGACCACGGCATCGAACTTCACGACTTCGTTCTTGTAGACGAGGTCCGCCTGGTCGATGCGCTGCATGTCCCGGTTGGTGGGGATGGGGACGACACCCAGCTTGTAGGTGCTCATGAACTCGGCGGCCTCCGTCTCGGCCGTACCGGTCATGCCGGCAAGCTTCGAGTACATACGGAAGTAGTTCTGCAAGGTCACGGTGGCGAGGGTCTGGTTCTCCGCCTTGATCTCGACATTTTCCTTGGCCTCAATGGCCTGGTGCATGCCTTCGTTGTAGCGGCGGCCGGCCAGGATACGTCCAGTGTGTTCGTCAACAATCAGGACCTCGCCGTCGAGGATGACGTAATCCTTGTCCCTCTTGAACAGTTCCTTCGCCTTGATGGCGTTGTTGAGGAAGCCGATCAACGGCGTGTTCGCTGACTCGTAGAGGTTTTGGATTCCGAGGTAGTCCTCCACCTTTTCGATACCGGCTTCGAGTACGCCTACGGTGCGCTTCTTTTCATCGACCTCATAGTCGACTTCGGGCTGCAGGCGGAGCACGACCTTGGCGAATTCGCTGTACCAACGGTTGGTGTCGCCCTGGGCAGGACCGGAAATGATGAGCGGAGTACGGGCTTCATCGATCAGGATGGAGTCGACCTCATCCACGATCGCGAAATTGTGGCCGCGCTGAACCAGTTCGCTGCCATCCCAGGCCATGTTGTCGCGCAGGTAGTCGAAGCCGAACTCGTTGTTTGTTCCGTAGGTGATGTCCGCAGCGTACTGCTGCCGGCGGACTGCGGGATCCTGATTCGAAAGGATGCAACCGCTGGTGAGTCCCAGGAACCTGTAAACCCGGCCCATTAGTTCGGACTGGTATTCGGCGAGGTAGTCGTTGACCGTCACGACGTGGACACCCTTGCCCGCCAGCGCGTTCAGATACGCGGGGGCGGTAGCGACGAGGGTCTTGCCTTCACCTGTTTTCATTTCTGCGATGTTGCCCAGGTGGAGTGCGGCACCGCCCATCAGCTGGACATCGAAGTGGCGCATGCCCAAGGTGCGGGAAGAGGCCTCACGCACAGCGGCGAATGCTTCCGGGAGGAGGGCCTCCAGGGTCTCGCCGTCTTGGTGGCGGGACCGGAGATGGTCCGTCTCCTCGCGGAGTTCGGCGTCCGTGAAGGACTTGAAGGAGTCTTCCAGGGCATTGATGGAATCGGCATAGTTCCGCAATTGCTTGAGTGTCTTTTTGTCACCCGTGCGGAGAAGTTTTTCGATTAGTGATGCCACGTGAAATTGCTCCCAGTCTCATGCTGCCGAATTCTGGCTGTTTCAGTCTACGGGAGAGACCAGCGCCACGTTGCCGGGTTCACCTCTGAGCGGACTGTCCGGTTGCAACTGCCCGCCCCGGCCATCAGCCCGGTCCGCGACAGCTTCGTTGAGAACGCCGGCGAGGTCCCCCACGGGCCACACCACTACCTCTCGCAGCTTGAGCCAGGCGGCCATGAGTTCCAGCTCGGCAGCGAGTTCGACGGCGGTATCCGCCGGTGCGCCAACCTCCGCGAACGCCGAACGCACCAGGAGCCGGCCGGACGCGCGGTCCGCCTTCAAATCCACCCTTGCGACGACACCGTCCCTGAGGAGGAACGGGAGAACGTAGTAGCCGAACTGGCGCTTGGCCGCGGGAGTGTAGATCTCAATCCGATAGTGGAAGCCGAACAGTTCTTCAAGACGCCGTCGCTCAAAGACCAGCGAGTCGAAGGGGCTCAGTAGTGCACGCCCGACCGCCCTGCGGGGAATCCTGGCATTGACGTGCTGGTAGGTTTCCCTGTCCCAACCACGTACAGAGACCGGATGGAGGCGCCCTGCGCGGACCAATCGCTGGACCGAGTCCGCTCCGGCTTTCAGGGGCGTACGGAAGTAGTCGGAAAAGCAGCGCACAGTGCCGATGCCATGTGCCTGGGCAGCCGCATCCATCAGGCGGTCGAGCGCTTCTTCGGGAGTTCCGACGGGCTGTGCCATGGCAGGAACAACCTTGGAGGTCAGAGTGTACTTGCGTTCGAACTGCTGTGTACGTGAGGCGGCAGAAATCCGTCCCTGTTCAAACAGATGTTCCAGGACCCGCTTAACGATGTTCCAATTCCATCCCCAGTTGCTGCGGTCAGCTTCCTCGTTGTGTCCGAGCTCGGCCGTCAGTTCCGAGGCCGTCATGGGTCCTCCGGCAGCGAGTGCAGCGAGGATACGGCCTTCCATGTCCTGACGGACCTGGGGCTCAAGGTTGTGCGCGCCCACCCAACCCCGTTTTTGCCACACCAGGAGGTCTTGAAAGTGCTCCGGGCGGATAAAGCTTGCCTCGTGTGCCCAGTACTCCATCATCCTGCGGGGCTTCCGTCCGGCCATGGCATTGAGGATGCGGGAGTCGTAGTCACCCAGGCGGGAGAAGAACGGCAGGTAGTGGCTTCGTGCCACCACGTTCACGGAATCGATCTGGACAAGCTGGAGTTGGGCAAAGGTCCGGCCCACCGCCCGTGATGTCACGGGGCCGGCGGGCCGGATCTTTGCCAATCCTTGAGCTGCCAATGCGATCCGCCGTGCCTGTGACAGGCTCAGCGAAGCGGTCATTGAAGTCCCTCCATGCAGGAAAGGTGGGCCTACTTTGCCCTGGACGCCTCATCATCGGAACGGTAGGCGTGGATCTTCTCTTCCACAGCCTCCTCACCCGGTTCGCAGGTGGAATCGAGGGTGATCACACCGTAGGTCCAACCATTGCGCCGGTAGACAACCGACGGCGCGTTGGTTTCCTTGTCCAGGAAAAGGTAGAAGTTGTGGCCAACGAGTTCCATATTGTCCACCGCGTCATCCAGTGTCAGGGAAGCTGCGGGGAAGACTTTCCGGCGGATCAGGACGGGTGAATCGCCTGCCGGAATGTCGTTCTCGATCTCATAAGGAGAACGCTCGTCTGCGGCGGGAGCAGGTTCTTGGTGGTTGCTCGCCTCGACGTAGAGCGGTTCGCTCGCGCTGGCTGGCTCGAGTGTTGCAGTGGCCTCCCGCACGGCTTTCGGCGTGTGGCGTCCGTGGTGCACCTTTTTCCGGTCTTTCGCACGGCGAAGCCTCTCAAGAAGCTTGTTGTACGCGAGATCGAAGGCAGCGAATTTGTCAGCGGCTGTGGCCTCGGCACGGATGACGGGGCCGCGGCCCAGGACTGTCACTTCTACGGTGAGCTGGCCTGGCGTCTGCCGGGGGTTGGTTTCCTTGGAAACCTTGGCGTCGACTCGCTGGACCTTGTCCCCCAGCGATTCAATCTTTGAGATTTTCTCGCCGGCGTATTCGCGAAAGCGGTCAGAAACTGTGAGATTTCGTCCGCTGATCATGAACTCCATGGTGCCCTCCAAATAACTCAGGTGACACGACAACGACGCTGGTGGGGGCTTGTCTGACGGACAGTCGAGCCCCTTTCCGAGCCGCTATCGACAGGTACATCTGTTCTTGGTACCCACAACCGACGTTAGTTCATCGCCACGCGTTATTCATCCTTTAGTCACTTATTTTTTGATTGAGTCTTAAGGACTTAACGGGGATCGCGCCATGCACTGTTGAAAGCATAGGCTGGTGGCCTCGTGGCCGCGAGGACAACAGCCCCGCAGACCACTCCACCCGCGGTCTCCACCGCCCTCATCGCTTCCGCAAGGGTGGCGCCGGTAGTGAGGACATCGTCCACGAGAATGCATCGCCTGCCTCTGATCTCGTTGAGGGATCGGCTTCGGACGCGCATGGATCCGCGGACCCTGCTGGCCCGGGCGCCACGTCCCAGTCCTTTTTGGCCTGCGCCGGAGCCCCATGTTCCTTTGCCGGCGAGAGAGCCGGCAAGAGAATCGGCGGCCCGGGCAAGCAGGGTCCTGATCGAATCCCTGCTGACGTACGCTGCCGGCGAATCGCGTCTCTTCTCAAGCGCGTCAAAGCTTGGGCATCCCGGCAGCATGCCTCGCATCCGCAAGCAGAAAAGCAAGAGGTGCAGCGGACTGAATCCCCGCATGCGGTATGCCCTGCCGCTGGTAGGAATCGGCACAAGACATAAACCGGTTTTACCTCCGATGGCCCGTTCCACCGCTTTGCCCAGACACGGCGCCAGGACCCCGGCCAAACGCCACTGGCCGAAGCGCTTATAGGACAAGAGGCACTGTGCCAGCTCATCACGGTATGGGCCCGCGGCCACCACCCCGATCTTCACTGTGCCATCCGCCTCAACCAACGCCGGCGATTCTTGTTCTGCGCGGAAGGGTTGGCTGCAGAGTTGGCGGACGCGTTTTGCGCAGCCTCCACATAACACCGTGTCCTCCGTCGAACAGCAGACACAATCCACGGGGACCAGCACCCTCAGCAGATCCACAACAGTACCTTGGAGTACCGCCAGCATCCGGCCCAACCCTTGTTGATCCGGACCACGACGACGGGCCCGGACGGGATCCACCGGGTTGAGGTCCGGGTCGCGTGCCCGCAGGGGCTGCCGCCAGCGTGTCCCGATGCTGGGTTCGGAAGCAGCACCGCGGTCAGAGCCTCTCCCCACGACAGTGCCCGCCTCCATGAAAGAGTCAGTGGCAATGCCCGGCGTGGTCCCCGCAATTGGTGTGATCATGGTGCAAGCCTGCGCGGACGCAGGCCAAGCCGGAAGGCGCGTTGCACCTTATGTGGACATCCGGCATGACGTTTTCAGCGGCAACCTAGCCGGGGAAGGCGGGCTCGGTGGGGCCCTTGAGTTGGAGCTCCCACCCGTTGCCGACCCGTTGGAACACTCCGGCCTCGGACTGCCCATAAATCTGCTCGGAGCCGTTGCCCGCGCTGAGACTGGTCAGGCCGTCCCAGGGGGCCAACTGTTGCGGCTCGCCCGATTCGAGGGAGAGCAGCTCAGGAACCACGGTTCCCGTCGCCGATCCGGACATCACAGCCACCGTTGAACTGTTGACCCAGACTCCCTGGTCAGCAGATCCGGTACTGACCAAGGTGATGGGCGATGTGAGGTCTTTGGGGACGCCGTCTGCATTCCGGACTATTCCGGTGATCTGTACCGTTGACTTCCCGTTTGCTTCAGAAATGACCAGCGCACGGGTCCCTTCCCTGGAAACCCTGAAGTCCTTGACGGTCCGTCCGGACAGCCAGGCAGGGGTGATGGTGATATTGGGAATGGCCATGCCAGGTGCAATGCCCGTGGGTTTGAAAGCCACCACTTCGGCGGCCCCGTTGGCACCCGGGCCTGCGGTCCATACCCAGTCGTGGGGGCTGAATGACGGCCCAGTGAGCGTGCTCCTGGTAGTCAGCTGGCGTGCGGGCTGCCCGGGTTCGATTGCATACAGGGTTGTCTTGTCACCGTTGAGGAACGCGGCTGTTTGGGACACGGGGGACTCAGCCGGCGAGTGGGGGCCCAATCCGGACACGGG
The DNA here is from genome assembly GCF_044756725.1 of Paenarthrobacter sp. NPDC091669. Classification (NCBI taxonomy): domain Bacteria; kingdom Bacillati; phylum Actinomycetota; class Actinomycetes; order Micrococcales; family Micrococcaceae; genus Paenarthrobacter; species Paenarthrobacter sp. NPDC091669. Next base: position 109,925 of record NZ_JBIVTK010000005.1, on the reverse strand, counting down.
TTGTATGTCCGGAAGCGGAGTCATCCTGTTGTTCTCATACCGCACCAAATCGCCGTTGCTCACAGCAATCTGGCGGGCCGGAACGCTCTTGTCCACGACGGGAGGCAACACGGTGCCGTTGTCCTCGACCCGTACCAGGTCCTGATCCGCCCGCAGTTGGACGTTGATGACATCGGGCTGGTCACGGAAGGTCAATGCCAATTGGTTCTGCATCCTCTGGCGGTCCTCCGCCGAGGCATCAAACAGTTCCTTGGCAGACAGGTCCACCTGCGCAGACCCGGACACTACCGGAACGGATTCCCGTGCGAGTTTCATGCCGGAAGGGAAGGCGCTGACAACTGCCCCCCGAAGGTATGGAGCAGGGCCGGCCAGGACGGCAGAAGTCATGGACTTGACCGTGTTCTTTTTGATGAACCAACGGTAGTCGGGCACAGCATAGGTAAACGTGGGGTCGTAGAAGTAGATGGGAAAGGCCCCATAAATAACCTTGAATGTCTCTTCCGGTATGGCCGTCCCGTCAGGCACCTTGGAAATCCGCCATTGACCTTCCACCTGCTCAAGAGTCAGCGGAATGGTCTCCTTGGTACCCGGCGGGAATTGCGTTGCCACGCCATCGGCATCCACCGAATAGGCGAGGTCCAACTCGTAAAGGTACTCGTTCTCCCCCGCGGCCTTGACTACCTGCGCCTCGCGAAAAACGATGGCTCGCTTGTCCGGTTTCCAGGTGACGGACTGTGCCTGCGTCAGGTACTGGCGTGCAACAGGGTAATCGTCCTCATATCCGCTGCCCGCCATGTAGAAGTCCTCGATCACAGTCTCCGGGCTCGACCCCGCGCGCGGGGCCGCCGGAAAGAAGACCGGCGCATTGGGATTGCCTGCCCCTTCATCCTTGCTCTTGCCTACAGGACCGGACCGTGGAATCTGCGCACAGGAGGCCAGCAACACCATCAGTACCGCCAAGACGGCCACAACCGCCCGTGAACGCCGGAGACGTACCATGTTCAGTCCCTTTCCCCGAATGCGTCATCATCATCAGCCGCAGGCTTTCCGGCACCGGAGTGGGTCGATTGCGGGGCACTTCCGGACTCTGTACCCAGAATGAGCATGTGCCGCTCGCTTGCGGTGCCAGGGAATTCGATGTCAGCAGGTTCAAGCTGAAGCGGGGATTTCACGATGGTGCCGCCCTGGCGAAGGGGCAGGGTCAACCGGAAATTGGAACCGGATCCCTTGCGGCCCCACGCCTGAAGCCAGCCGTTGTGCAGCTTGGTATCCTCGGCGGCGATGGAGAGGCCCAAGCCGCTGCCGCCGGTGGTCCGGGCGCGGGCAGGATCTGCCCGCCAGAAGCGGTCGAAAACCCTCGCGGCCTCCGTCTGGGTCATGCCGATGCCGTGGTCCCTGACGGAGACTGCCACAGCGTCGTGGTTGGCCGCCACGGAAATGTGAATCGGTCTGCCTTCTCCATGTTCCAGTGCGTTGAGCAGCAAATTACGGAGGATTCGGTCAATCCTCCGGGAGTCCATCTCCACCACGATGCTCTTTTGCCGGGCATTGAGCCGTACCTCTGAGCCGTACTCTGCGGCGACAGGCGCGGCGCCGTCCATGACGTGGGAGATGACTTGGAAAATGTCCTGGGGTTCTGCATCCAAAACAGCTGCCCCGGCGTCGAAGCGGGAGATCTCCAACAGGTCCGAAAGCAATGACTGAAAGCGCTCGACCTGGTGGTAAAGCAGCTCGGCCGACCTTTTGTTCATGGGGTCAAAGTCGTCACGGGCGTCGAAGAGGACTTCGGCAGCCATTCGGACCGTGGTAAGCGGCGTCCTCAGTTCATGCGAGACATCGGAGACAAACCGCTGCTGCATCTGCGACAAAGTGGCCAGTTGGGTGATCTGCTCTTGCAGGCTGGCAGCCATGTGGTTGAACGAAGCGCCCAATCTCGCGACCTCATCCTCGCCCTTGACCACCATGCGCTCCTGGAGCTGTCCTGCCGCGAGTTTTTCGGAGACCACGGCGGCGTGACTGACAGGACTGACCACATTGCGCGTGACGTACCACGCAATGGCCCCGATCATGAGGACCAGCGCTGCCCCGCCTGCCCAGAGGACGTTCTGGATTTCGTCCAACGTCTGCTGGGCGGTGTTGAGGTCATAGATGAGGTAGAGCTCATAGGACGTGCCATTGAACGTCACCATGTTTCCGACCGCTATGCCGGGGCGGTCCTCATTGCCGACAGGGAACTGGGTGGAGGCCCAGAATTGCTGCTTGCCACCTTCCTGGACGGCCTTCCGCAACTCCGGCGGTATGACCCGGACCGTCAGTTGATCAGATGCACGTGACTCGACCCAGCGGTTGCGGGGCTTGGTCTGTTCAGGTTTCGCTTCAAAGACGTAGCGGCGTTGGATGACCGAACCACGACCCTCAACGGCGGTCAAGGTGTCATAAACCAGGGTGATGACGCTGGACTGATCGGTGACCTGCGCGCCGTCGAACGTGTCTTGAACCTGCTTGACGTTGTAGCGCGACTCGGATTCCGCTTGGGCCAGACGTTCCTGGAAAAGATTGTTCGCGATCTGGTTGGACAGGTAGGCGCCCACGATGGCAAAGGATGTCACTGCCAGCAGCAAGGTGGTGAGGACTGTCCTGAACTCCAACGAGCGCCGCCAACGCCGGAGCACTGAGCGCCAGAGGTAGCGAAGTCCCGGCCTGATCTGCCGGATGCCGAGGGATACCAACCGCGATACCCGCAGAACCAGGATGAGTCCGCGTCTCGTCCAGATCCTGGCCCGGGTGATAATCCACGGCAGGGACCGCACGCGCCGTGCCGGTTGCCCGGACGACGACAGTTGCCCTGGGGAAAGCGGGGCGGCCCCGCCAAGCGACGGATCTGGGGAAGGGGCAGGAGCCGGTTCGGAGGTCGTTGACGCAGCCGGTGTCATCTGGTGGACACCGGCCCCGTCCTGCCCCTGAGTATCAGGGCCCTCTCCTGCCGCGCCGGACTTGCCGACCGGGGACTCAGGAACCTGCTTTATATCCGACACCACGCACCGTCAAAACGACCTCGGGCGCCTCAGGGTCACGTTCAATCTTGGAGCGCAGACGCTGGACGTGGACATTGACCAAACGCGTGTCCGCGGCATGGCGGTAGCCCCAAACCTGCTCAAGGAGGAGTTCACGGGTGAAGACCTGCCAGGGCTTCCGCGCCAGGGCCACCAGGAGATCGAACTCCAGGGGGGTCAGCGAAATCCGCTCGCCGCCGCGGGTGACCAGGTGGCCGGCGACGTCGATGGTCACGTCAGCGATACGCAGGGTTTCGGGGGCCTTCTGGTCGCCCGGGCGGAGCCGCGCACGAACACGCGCCACAAGCTCGGCGGGTTTGAAGGGCTTGGGCACGTAATCGTCGGCACCGGATTCAAGCCCCCGGACCACGTCGGAGGTATCGGACTTTGCCGTAAGCATGACAATGGGGACGTCGGACTCGCCGCGGATTTGCCGGCACACCTCGATGCCGTCGGAGCCCGGCAGCATGAGGTCCAACAGCACCAAGTCCGGCTTGGAAGAACGGAAGACCTCCAAGGCCTGGCCGCCATCTGCGCAGAACACCGGCTCGAAGCCATCATTGCGCAAGACGATGCCAATCATCTCTGCGAGCGCTTCGTCGTCGTCAACTACCAGAATGCGTGCCTTCATAGTTATATATTCCCTTATCGCCAAGTCTTTGTCCCGTTGGGCACGGCGCACGGCATGGCGCCCCAAGGGCAACTTCCACCGTACTGCACAACAGCGGCGGCCCATCTGTCATGGCCGGCCGGGCGTCAGGCTATGAGGGACGACGGCGGGACTATAGGCTGGGTGCCAAGGTCCGTGTGGGGGACGTCGGATGCCGGCGCGCCGGGTCTTATGGGGAGGATATTTTGTCACAGCCAGAGCACGGCAATCAGCCGCAGTGGGGCAACCAGCCGCAGTGGGGCGGTCCCCCGGCATGGGCGGCTCCCCAGGGCGGTGGACAATATGGCCAGGGCCAACCGGCACCCGGTTGGCCGCCGGGCCCTCCTTATGGACAACCCCTCTACGTCGCTCCTCCCAAGCCAGGCATAATTCCCTTGCGTCCACTGCAGTTCGGCGAGATCCTGGATGGCTCCTTCCAGACGATCCGTCGCAACGCAGCTTCCATGTTTGGATCAGCGCTGATCGTACAAGCACTCGGTGCGGTGTTCATCGGGATCGTCACCGTGGGGATGTTCCAGCTGTCAATGTCCTTTGAATCCGTCAGCACCGAGGCGGAATTCACTGAAGCCATGGGTCCCTTCCTGGCCATCATGGCCGGCACTTTGGGTGTCTCGGTCCTGATCGGTTTTCTTGGTTCGGTCCTTCAAGGGGTCCTGGTGGTGCCGGTGGCGCGCTCGGTCCTCAACAGGCGTACAGGCTTCAAACAGATGTGGAAACTTGCCGGTCGAAGGATCTGGCCGCTGTTGGGCGTTGCTCTCCTGCTCACACTCGGCGGGCTCCTGGCAGCAACTGCGGTGGTGGGGATTGCGGTGCTGTTGTTCACGGCCATGGGCCCCGGAGCCCTGCTCCTTGTCTTGCCTCTGGGCCTTGGGTCGGTAGTGGCCTTCGTGTGGATCGGGCTGAAGTTGATGCTGGCGCCCGCCGCAATCGTGGTTGAGCGGACAGGTGTCTTCGGCGGACTTCTCAGGTCCTGGCAGCTGACCAGGAACAACTGGTGGCGAATCTTCGGCATTACCCTTGTGGTCGCCATAATGGTGGGCGTCATCGCCCAGATTGTCCAAATCCCGGCTTCCCTGGCGGCAGCGGCCATTGGCGAGGTGGTTACTCCCCACCCGGACGCTGAGTCGGTTGCTTCCACCTTGGTGATCACCACGGTGATTTCTTCAGCGATCGGCGCGTTGGTGGGGTCCGTGACGTTCGCTTTCCAAGCCTCGGTGTTCGCTTTGATCTATATGGATCTGCGGATGCGCCGGGATGGTTTGGACGTTGAACTGATGCGACTGATGGAAACCGGCGCCGATCCTGATGGCGTGCCGGGCGGCCCGCCGGCCCAACCCGGAAACCCGGCCCAAGCCGGATACCCGTCGACCCAGCCCCAAGCCCCCACGTGGCCACCGAACGGCGGGCAGTTTCCGTCACCGAACGGCGGGCCGTTCCCGTCTGCGCCTCCGTCCGGGCCACGGCCACCGGCATGACACTGGGCCTGTTGGATGCATCCACCTTCTTCGCGGCCATGGAGCCGCCCGTGACGCCGGACCGCGAAGAGGGGCGGCGTTGGGCGGCTGAAGAACTTTCCAAACCCCAATACCCGGACGCCCAACCTGCTTGGCTGGAGCAGTTGTGGCGTGATTTTCTCGACTGGTTGTCATCGTTGGATGGCGGCGACATGGGCCAGGGACCTGACCTTGCCGTTCCTTTGATGATCGCTGTGGGCCTTGCGATCATCATCGCTGCAGTTGTTGTGGTCCGTCCCAGGCTGAATGCACGCCGAAAAGCCTCTGCAGTCGACATCTACGGGGATGACGACAACGTGGATGCGGAAGGCTACAGGAAGCGTGCGGCAACCGCGGCCGACGACGGCAACTGGCCGGCCGCCGTCGTCGACCAGTTCCGGGCCTTGGTCCGCTCCGCGGAGGAGCGTGACATCATAGACCCGCGCGCAGGCCGGACGGCTGATGAAGCGGCAGGTCAGCTTGGACAGGTGTTCGGCTCCGCGCAATCCCGGCTGGATGCAGCCGCCCGCCTTTTTGACGCTGTGCGCTATGGCGGGCAGGGTGCCTCAGCCACTGACTTTGAGACTGTTCGCGGACTCGATGCAGACCTTCTGGAGATGAAACCTGACTTTGCCGGACAGGTCCACACCGGATTCGCGGTGCCCCGATGACCACATCGTTGGCGAAGGACACCACGATCCAAGGCGACGATGCTGCCCTCCAACAGCCCACGGGCAAAGGTTTTCGCGTCTGGTTCCGGAAACATCTGACATGGATCCTCATTGGCGCGCTCCTGGCCGGCTTGGTGACCTACCTGGCTGTTTCGAGTGTCTCGGGCGCCAAGGATCCGCGGCAGCTGTCCGCCCGGAATCCGGCCCCGGATGGCGCCATGGCGTTGGCTGAAATCCTGGGGCGCCACGGCGTAGCGGTGACAGCCACGGATACCTTGGCGGAGACCATGGATGCCTTGGCCGACCGGGATGATGCCACGGTCCTCCTCTACGACCCCCGCGGTTTCCTCGACCGGACACAGCTGGAAGGCATCACGGATGCCGCGGACCACGTGGTGCTGGTCAATCCGCGCCTCAGGACACTCAACGCGCTGGAGCAGGACTTCCGGCCCGGCGGCGTGGTACCTGAAGCAGCGAAGGGTCTTGAACCCCGCTGCGACCAGGACGATGCCGCATCGGCGGGCACGGTCTCTGCCCAAGGCTTCATCTATTCGGGACCCGTAGTGTGCTATCCCGTCGCGGGCATGGCCTCGGGTCTTTATGTGGCATCCGGCGACGGCCGGGTGGTGGTCTTTGGCAGTACGGACTTGCTCGACAACCAGCACCTCGCGTCGGACGGCAACGCGGCCCTCGCGCTCCGTACCCTGGGCAAGGATCAGAACCTTGTCTGGTACTTGCCCGGAGTCGGTGACCTCGCCACGACTGATTCAACACCTACCCTGAACGAGTTGGCGCCCCGGTGGCTGGCGTTCGTGGGACCGTGGCTGGGAATCGTGGCGCTCCTGGCCATCGCGTGGCGGGGCCGACGCCTGGGCCCGCTGGTTTTCGAGCCACTTCCCGTCGTGGTGAAAGCTGCCGAGACCGCAGAAGGCAGGGCGCGCCTTTATCAGGACTCGCGGGCAGTGGCGCGTGCGGCCGAGAACCTCCGGGCGGGCACCTTGGCCCGCTTGGCGCGGCATTTCAACCTGGGGGTGGATGCCACCCCGGAGGCAATTGTGGATGCCTCAGCCAGACATGTGGAGCGGCCGGCCTCAGAAGTCAGGTCAGTGCTGCTCGACGTCCGGCCGGACAACGAAGGACAACTGGTGCAATGGGCACAACAGATCGAACGAATCGAACAGGAGGCGACCGCCCGATGAGCAGCCAGCCGAACAGCTACACCGACAGCAACAGCCAACACACCGGTGGTGTCCCGCCCCAACAGGGCGTCCCCCACCGGGGCTTGCCGCAGCAGACTGTGCCGCAGGGAGGAGATGCCTCGGGAAACGGGCACCGCTCTGCGCCGGAAGACCCCGCCCGGCAGTCGCTGCTGAACGTCCGCGCCGAAGTGGGCAAAGCCGTAGTAGGCCAGGATCCCACCGTCACCGGTATGCTCATTGCGCTGCTCTGCGGGGGCCACGTCCTCTTGGAGGGCGTCCCAGGCGTGGCCAAGACCCTGTTGGTGAGGGCGTTGTCCACGGCTTTGAGCCTGGATACCAAACGTGTCCAGTTCACCCCCGACCTCATGCCGGGTGACGTCACGGGATCGTTGGTCTACGATTCCCACTCGTCGGAGTTCACTTTCCGTGAAGGCCCCGTCTTCACCAACATCATGCTCGCGGATGAAATCAACCGCACCCCTCCCAAGACCCAGGCGTCCCTCCTGGAAGCCATGGAAGAGCGCCAGGTTTCCGTGGATGGTGTCTCCCGCCCACTGCCGAGCCCGTTCATCGTGGCGGCGACGCAGAACCCGGTGGAGTATGAAGGCACCTATCCCCTTCCCGAGGCCCAACTTGACCGGTTCCTCCTCAAACTGACCATGCCTTTGCCCGGAAGGGCCGAGGAAATCGAGGTCATCCGCCGCCACGCAAGCGGCTTCGATCCGAGGAACCTCGCCGCCGCCGGTGTGCGGCCGGTGGCCGGCGCCGCCGAGCTTTCCGCAGCCCAGGCCGCAGTAGCCCACGTAGCGGTGGCCCCGGAAATCCTGGCGTACATCGTTGACGTTGTCCGCGCCACCCGGTCCGCTCCATCCTTCCAGCTCGGGGTCTCCCCCCGTGGCGCCACGGCGCTGCTCAATACGTCCAAGGCCTGGGCTTGGCTGTCCGGACGGACCTTTGTCACCCCCGACGACGTCAAGGCCCTGTCTTTGCCATGCTTGCGGCACCGTGTTGGCCTTCGACCAGAAGCCCAGATGGACGGCATCCAGGTGGATGATGTCCTGGGCAGCATCCTGGCCTCCGTTCCGGTGCCGCGGTGAGGTCGGGCCCGCAGGTGGCTTCGGGCACGCGGGTGATTTCCGACGCCGGCCTGACCGAGGCGGCCTGAATGGCCATCACGGGTCGATTCGTGGTGCTTGCCGTGGCCGGCCTCATTCCGCTGGTGCTGTTTCCGGCCTGGAGCACGGTCCTGTTCGTCACCGTGGGTTTGTTGCTGTTGCTTGTCCTCGACCTGCTCCTGGCTGCCTCTCCGGCACGTCTTGGCTTGGACCGCCAGCACCCGGGAAACGTGACGCTGGAGGGCCAGGTGGAGACAGTGGTGACTGTTGCCAACCCCACCCGGCGGACGCTGCGTGCGAAAGTCAGGGATGCCTGGCAGCCTTCTGCCGGTGCCGTCGCTAATGAGCAGTCCCTGGTTGTTCCCCCTGGCGAGCGGCGACGCATGAGGGTGGCACTGGTTCCCCGGCGCCGCGGTGACCTGGAAAGCCCCCACGTCACCATCAGGTCCCTGGGACCACTCGGGCTCGCCGCCAGGCAGCGTACGCGTGCGCTTCCCGGGCATCTGCGGGTCCTGCCCCCTTTCCACTCCAAACGCCATCTGCCTTCCAAGCTCCGGAAGCTCCGGGAACTTGACGGCAGGGCCGCCGTGCAGATCCGTGGAGCCGGAACGGAATTCGATTCCCTTCGCGATTACGTGCGGGGTGATGACGTCCGCTCCATCGACTGGCGGGCTACGGCGCGCCGCACCTCCGTGGTGGTACGCACCTGGCGCCCCGAACGCGACAGACGCGTGGTCATTGTCCTGGATACCTCCCGCACCGCTGCCGCCCGAATCGAGGACGAGCCCCGCCTGGATACCGGCATTGAAGCGGCGTTGCTGCTCTCCGTGCTGGCCGAACGCGGAGGAGACCGCGTTGACTTCCTCGCGTACGACCGCAGGTTGCGTGCCCGGGTCGAGTCGGCCTCCAAAAGCAACATGCTGGGCCAGCTGGTCCAGGCCATGGCCCCGTTGGAGGCAGAACTGATTGAGCTGGACTGGCAACAAATTCCTGGACAGGTGAGGGCGGTCTCGGCGCACCGATCACTGGTGGTGCTGTTGACAGCGCTCGACGGCGGCGCCCCCGAAGAGGGCCTCCTCCCCACGGTGGCGCAGTTGTCCCGCCAACATGTGGTGGTGGTGGCATCAGTCAGGGATCCCCTGCTCGCTGCCATGAAGGAGGAAAGGACTACGGCAAGCCAGGTATTCCGGGCGGCAGCGGCCGAACGCGCCCTGCTGGAACGCGCCGCGGTCACGGCCCAGCTGCGGCAGCTGGGCGCCGAAGTGGTGGATGCCGAACCACTTGAGGTCCCACCCCTGCTTGCTGACACCTACATCCGGCTCAAAGCGGCCGGAAGACTCTAGTTCCCACGTCCTGAAAGGACTGCCATGAATGCGCCCATTTACCAGCTGGCACTCGGCGATGACTTCACCAAGCTGACTCCCGAGCTTCAGGAGTACTTTTCGCTCGCAGCGGGTTCCGGCTCCTATGGGATAGGCGAAGGCGTCTTTGATGTAGTGGGCTGCCGGCAGAAATGGTTGCGGCCGCTGCTTGCCCTCACGGGCAGTGAGGAAGCGTTCTTTCCTGAATACGGCGAAGGCATCCGGTTCAGGATAGAGAACCACGCGCATGTGGATCCCTTTGGACGACCGGCCCTTACAGCACGGCGGGAGATCTACTTCCCCTCAAAGACGAGGCTGTTCCACGATACGACCAGCGCCATCGTTCCGGGCCCCGGACAGGGCAACACCAAGCAGCGGGCCCGGTTGGTGGACCACGTGGGACGGTATCGGCGGCTGGTAACGGATCTGGATGTCAGTGTCACGTCCGAGGGAAGGCTTCGTGGTGTTTCCAACGCGAGCCGACTCCTTCTGGGGCCGCTGCGCATTCCGTTGCCCGCTGCCCTGGACGCACGCGCCTACGCAGAGCAATGGTGGGACAGCGCCGAGGGCAAACACCGCATCCAGGTCAAGGTTATCCAGCCGCAGATTGGCTTGGTACTTGTCTATGCCGGACGCTTCGATTACAGGTTGGCCCCCTATCTGCCGGGGGCCGCCCCGGGTACGACGCTCCCGCGCTATGCAGAACCGCAGCACTGGGAACAGCGAATCTGACGGGCCGGCCCAGCGCAGGGCAGCACGTCGGGTTCCTGCCGAGCAGCCCCCTCAGCCTTGTGCCAGCTGGTCCAGCCCGTCGGCCACCTGGGTGAGTTTCGTCAATACGTTCATGGCAGCTGCAGGCGTGTAGCCAGCGAGTCCCGTGGAGGGAGTGACACGCAGTCCAGCCAGGCCCGCAGCGGGCAGGCCAAGCTGGCGCCACGGCTTCCAGATACTCTCCACGATGTCCGACGTCCGCGGCAGCTGTGCCTGCGGATCGTGGGTGGGCAACGCGCCTGCCCAAACACGCTTGCCGCTTTCCACGGCAGCGGCCAACTGCTCCCACTGACGCATGGTCAGCGCCCTCAGGGGGACGGCCAGGCCGTCTGCTCCAGCAGCCAGAATCCGTTCGATCGGCGCTTCGATCTCTGGTACAGAAACCACGGTCTCGACGACGCCGGCCGCCTTGAGTGCCTCGATCACCAACCGCCAGGCCCCTGTGACCTCTTCACCGGACACGGACCGCAGCGTTCTGTAGCCGCTTGCTGTCGGAATGGTCCCGGCCATGACCGATGCGATGTCCGGCTCGTCCACCTGGACCACAATGTCAGCGCCCGGCACTGCTCCGGAGACCCGGCGGATATGCTCTCCAACGCCGGCGGCCAGGGACTCAGCAATGTCCCGGCGGGCTCCATGGTCAAGAAGCGCACGTTCTCCATTGTGGAGGTAGAGATTGGCAGCAAGGCTTAGCGGACCCAGCACCCGGATCTTGAACCCAGACGCAGAAACGTCCTCGGCCCCGGCTGCGTCGGCCAGGACATTGATGTCCGTGGACAATGCAGATCGGGCACGTTGGGCGTCCTTCCCGGGCCGGTCCACGAGCCTCCACCCATGCGGCTGGACGTCGAGGGCCAGGTCCAGCAGCAGGGAGCCCGAACGGCCCACGGCGTCGGAGCCTACTCCGCGGTCCGGAAGTTCGGCCAGGAACGGAAGGTGCGGGTCACCGAGCTCACCGCGGATGATCCGTAGTGCCTCGGCGGGATCGGTGCCTGGCCACGGCCCCAGGGCGGTTGCGCTGGCGCGCAGGTCATTCACTGATGCCATGGATCAAGCCTGCCGGCGTGAAATCTGGTGATCCTCGGCGATTGCCTCGTGGTGGCGGATCACTTCGCTGATGATGAAGTTCAGGAATTTCTCGGCGAACGCCGGATCCAGGTGCGCATCTTCGGCGAGACGGCGGAGGCGGGCAATCTGTGCTGATTCCCGGCCCGGGTCTCCGGCTGGAAGCTTGTGCGTGGCTTTGAGAATGCCTACCTTTTGGGTGGCTTTGAAACGCTCAGCGAGCAGGAAAACAAGGGTGGCGTCAATGTTGTCGATGCTGGACCGGATGGACAGCAACTCATCCATGACGGCGCGGTCCACTTGGCCGGCCAGGGAGCTCGCTGCCGGGTTGAAGGAATCGGCGTCATCGGGAAGGGCATGGTTCTGCTCGGTCATGCACACCAGTCTATGGTGCTGGCCGGCAGCGCCGCGGGTGTTACCTTTCCGGCCGGGGCATCAGGAAAGGCACGCCCCTGGCCACGGAACGTGCCTTTCCTTCCTTCCGGAATCCAGAGTTGCCCGGCCTAGCCGCCCAAGAGCGCGCGGTGAGCCTCCCGCCGTCGTGCTTGCTCATCAGGGTCCGGCACCGGAAGGGACGCGATGAGCCTCTTGGTGTAGTCGTGTTGGGGTGATCCCATCACGTGGTTGCCGATCCCCTGCTCCACCAGTTGCCCCTTGTAGAGCACGCCCACCCAGTGGGACAACATGTCCACTACCGCGAGGTCGTGGCTGATGAAGAGGGCTGCAAAGCCGAACTGCTCCTGGATGTCCTTGAACAGGTCCAGGACTTTCGCCTGGACCGAAACGTCCAGGGCGGACGTCGGTTCGTCGGCGATCAGGAGGCGCGGGTTCAGCGCAAGCGACCTCGCCAAGGAAGCGCGCTGCCGCTGTCCGCCGGACAGCTCGTGCGGATAGCGTTGCGCGTACGACGCCGGCAGCTGGACTGATTCGAGCAGCTCGCCTACCTTTTTCCTCGCCTCAGCCGCGCCTGGTTTGGTGTGGATCATCAGGGGCTCGGCGACGCACTCACCGATGGTGAGATGTGGGTTGAACGAGGCTGCCGGGTCCTGGAAAACGAAACCGATCTCCTTGCGGAGCGGGCGGAAGGAGCGTTCCTTGAAATCCAGCATCTCGTAGCCGAGCACCTTCAAGCTGCCACCCGTCACGCGGTTCAGACCGGCAATGGCACGGCCAATGGTGGACTTGCCGGAACCGGACTCGCCCACCAGGCCGAAGACCTCGTTCTCCGAGACCGTAAAGCTGACGTTGTCCACGGCCTTGAAGCCGTGGCGGCCGAACCGCCCCGGATATTCGATGGTGAGGTTTTTCGCTTCCACCAGGACCTTGCCGTCCTGATGAAGCCTGGCCCGCGCACCTTCGGAGGCTGAATGGCGTCCCAGATGTGGAACGGCGGCCAGCAGCTTCTTGGTGTAGTCCTCCCGTGGTTCCGCGAAGAGGGCCCTGGAAGGGGCTTCCTCCACTACGTCTCCCTGGTACATGACCACCACCCGGTCCGCCAAGTCTGCCACCACGCCCATGTTGTGGGTGATGAGGACAATCGACGTGCCGTAGTTGTCTCGCAGATCCCGCAGGAGTTGCAGGATTTCGGCCTGGACGGTGACGTCCAGGGCAGTGGTCGGCTCATCGGCCACAATGAGGCCCGGGTTCAGGGCAAGCGCGGCCGCGATGACCACACGTTGTTTCTGGCCGCCGGAGAACTGATGCGGGTAATAGTTGACCCGTGTTTCGGGGTCCGGGATGCCCACCTTGCGCAATGCCTCGGTGGCCCGCTGCTTGGCCTCTTTGGCCGAGACGTGTTTGCCGTCGGTTGCGTGTGCCCGGATGCCTTCGGCAATCTGCCAGCCGACAGTAAAGACCGGGTTCAACGCGGTGGACGGTTCCTGGAACACCATGGCAACATCGCGGCCACGGATCTTGCGCAGCGTGGATTTGCTGACGCTGATCACATTGTTGCCGTTGATCAGCACAGCCCCGGAACTGATGGCCGTTTCAGGAAGCAAGCCGAGGATGGTCTTGGCGGTCACGGTCTTTCCGGATCCCGACTCCCCCACGATTGCAACGACCTCGCCGGCCTTCACGTCAAGGCTGACATCCTTGACGGCGTGGACGTCCCCGCCGTCGGTGGCGAAGGTGACTTGGAGCCGGTCGATGGTAAGGACGGGCCGGTCGCTGCCGGCCTGGTCCGGAACATGTCCAAGGTTGGTAGTCATGGCTTACCTGTTTCTGCCGGCGTAGACGCTGCTGTTGGTGCTGCGGGGGCTGCCGGGGTCGGTGCTGCCGGCGTCCCGCCCGCCCGCTTGCGTCCACGGATCCGGGGGTCGTTGAGGTCGTTGATGCTTTCGCCCACCAAGGTCAGGCCCAGGACGGTGAGCACAATGGCGATGCCGGGGAAGACACCGGTCCACCAAATCCCGGACGAGGTATCAGCCAGCGCCTTATTCAGGTCAAACCCCCATTCAGCGGCAGAGGTAGGCTCGATGCCGAAGCCCAGGAAGCCCAGCCCCGCGAGGGTGAGGATCGCCTCGGATGCGTTGAGTGTGAACATGAGCGGCAGGGTCCGCGTGGCGTTCTTGAAGATGTGGCGCCCGATAATGCGCGTGCTGGAAGCCCCCAGTACCTTGGCCGACTCGACAAACGGTTCAGCCTTGAGGCGGATGGTCTCTGCCCGGATCACTCTGAAGTACTGCGGCACGAAGACCACGGTGATGGAGAAAGCGCAGGAGAAGATGCCACCCCAGAAGCTGGACTGACCCCGGCTGATGACGATCGAGATGACGATGGCCAGGAGCAAGGTGGGGAAAGCGTAGATGGCGTCGGCCACCACCACCAGGATCCGGTCCAGCCAGCCGCCGAAGTAGCCGCTGAGCAAGCCCAGGGCAACGCCAAGGAAAATCGACATGGCAACTGACACAACAATGACTGTGACAGCGGTCTGGGATCCCCAGATAACCCGGGATAGGACGTCATAGCCGCTGACGGTTGTTCCGAGCAGGTGCTTGCCGCCCGGAGCTTCCTGGGTGGGGAAAGAACCGGAAGCATCGCTGAGTTGTGAGTAGCCGTAGGGTGCAAGCAGCGGCGCGAAGGTACTGGTGAGGATCAAAAGCCCGGTCAGGACGAGACCCACAATCAACATGCCTCGTTGGAGGCCGACACTCTTCTTGAAATGGGAGACGACGGGCAGCCGGGAGAAGAACGGCTGCTTGGGTGCGGTCAGTGCTGGAGTGCTCATGGTCAGTACCTCACTCGGGGGTCGATGAGCGCGGCAATGATGTCCACGATGAAGTTGGTGACGGCCACAATGATGGCCAGCAGCACGACGATTCCCTGGACGGCCACAAAGTCGCGGGCATTCAGGTACTGCACCAACTGGTACCCCAGCCCCTTCCATTCAAAGGTGGTTTCCGTCAGGATGGCGCCGCCCAGCATCAGGGCAATCTGAAGGCCCATCACGGTAATGATGGGGATCAACGCCGGCTTGTAAGCGTGCTTGGTCACCAACCGGAACTCGCTGACACCCCTGGAACGCCCGGCCTCGACGTAGTCCTTACCCAGTGTGCCAATAACGTTGGTGCGTACCAGGCGCAGGAAGACGCCGGCCGTGAGCAGGCCGAGGGCAAGGGCAGGGAGGACCGCATGGGAAGCGATGTCCCCCAGGGCCGTGAAGTTGCCGCTGCGGAGCGCGTCCAGCCAATAGATGCCTGATGGTGCAGCCAGACCGCTCATGGTCAGTTCCGTGCGGGTGGAGGCACGGCCTGCCACCGGGAACCATCCGAGCCACACGGAGAACGTCAGCTTGAGAAGCAGGCCGGCGAAAAAGACAGGCGTTGCGTAGCACAGGATCGCAAAGAACCTCAGCAGTGCATCCGGAGTCTTATCCCGGTGCTGGGCCGCAATGAGACCGAATGGGATACCCACCAGGAGGGCGACGATCAGTGCATTGATGGAAAGCTCAAGGGTGGCTGCACCGAAGGTGGTCAGCACCTCCACCACTGGACGCCGGTCTGTAATGGTGGTGCCGAAATTGCCCGTGAGGAGCTGGCCGATGTATTCGAAGTACTGGATCAGAATGGGGCGGTCGTAGCCGGCGTCGTGGATGCGCTGGGCCAGGACATCCGGAGGAAGCCGGCCACCTTGTGATGCCGTGATGGGATCTCCAATGACCCTCATCAGGAAGAACACCAGTGTCACCAGGATGAAGACGGTGGGGATGATCAGGAAGAACCGGATCACGATGTATCGGCCGAGCCCTCCCCCGGCTTTGGACTTGCTCTTCGGAGCAACGATCCCGGGCTCGGCCTCGGGTACCTCAATAAGTGTTGTCATTATTACCTGTATTTCCTGCCCGTGGATTGCGCGGGATTGGCTCATGCGTGCCGGCCAAGATGGTGGTCAGCAAAGGAGGCGGGACACCGGATCAGTGTCCCGCCTGCCTTCTGGTCACAGTGGTGCGGTTACTTGGAAATGACTCCCAGACGGAACTTGAAGGACGGATCCAGCGTCTTGTCGACGCCGTTCACGCCACTTCCCACCACAGCCACCTGCGCACCCTGGAGCAGGGGCAGCGTGGAAATGTCCTTGGCGAGGGCATTCTGGACATCCTTGATGGCCGACTCGCGGCTGGTCTTGTCCGCATCAGTGAGCTGCTTGCTGATCAGTTCGTTCACGGTGGCGTTGTTGTAGTGGTTCTTCAGGAAGCCACCCTCCGGGAAGAACGGAGTCAGGTAGTTGTCGGCATCGCTGAAGTCCGGGAACCAGCCGAACTGGAACAACGGGTATTCATCGGCACGGCTGGCCTTGCTGTAGGTGACCCACTCGGTGGACTGCAGGTTCACTGTGAAGAGGCCGGACTTCTCCAACTGCTCCTTGACCATGGCGTACTCATCGCCCGAGGATCCGCCGTAGTGGTCCGGGTTGTACTGGAGGTTCAGGGCCACGGGTTCGGTGATCCCGGCGTCGGCCAGGACTTTCTTGGCCTTGTCCAGGCTCGGCTTGCCGGCATCACCATAAGCGTCCTTGAACGACTCGTTGGCGCCCAGGAATCCACTCGGAACGTTGGAGTACAACGGCAGGTAGGTGCCCTTGTAAACCTGGTCGGCGATTGCCTGGCGGTCAACAAGGTTGGCCACGGCCTGGCGTACGGCCAGCGCCTTGGCCGGGTCCGCGCCCGCTGCCTTGGTTCCGTACGGCATGGTGTCGAAGTTGAACGTGATGTAGCGGATTTCGCCACCGGGCCCCGTGAGTACCTTGACCTTGGAGTCCTTGCGGAGATCGTCGATGTCGGTCGCGCTCAGGCTTCGGAAAGCAACGTCAATGGCTCCCTGCTGGATTTCCAGCTTCAGGTTGGTGGGACTGGCGTAGTACTTGATGGTGGCTGCATCGTTTGCCGGCTTCCCCAGAACGCCCTGGTAGTCCGCGAACGCTTTGAAGCTGACGAGCTCATTCTTCTTGTAGCTGTCAATGGTGTACTGGCCATGGAACGCGTTGGCCTTGATGATCTCGTCGTCGGAGAGCACTTTGTCTGCCGGGAAGACTTCGTCGTCGATGATCGGCGCGGCAGGGCTGCTGAGGATCTGGCTGAACGTTTGGTCGTTGGCGTTCTTGAGCTTGAACACCACGGTGGTGGCGTCGGGCGCAGTGACGCTCTCGATGTTGGTCAGCAACGACGCCGGACCAGCGGGGTCATTGATCGCCACCTGGCGGTCAAACGAGAACTTGACGTCCTTGGAATCCAAGGTGTGGCCATTGGCCCACTTCAATCCGGATTTGAGCTTGACCGTGTACTCGGACGGCGTCGTGAACGACGACGATTCCGCGAGGTCGGGCACGGGTTCCGCGCCACCGGGCTTGGAGTTCAAGAGGAAGGAATAGATCTGGTTCATCACCATGAACGAACCGTTGTCATAGGATCCAGCGGGGTCCAGTGACGTGACCTTGTCTGTGGTGCCGTAGGCGATGGGGCCTGCGGCGGCCGGGGCGGACGAGGAGCCGCCGCCGGAGGGTCCCGTGCATGCCGTCAGGGCGAGCGCGGAAATGCCCGCCAGCGCGATAGCGCCGTGCAGGGCCTTCTTGTTCAGTGCCATCTGATGAACCTTCTGTTCGATGGATTCGGCGCGCCGCCGTGGGATATTTGTGACGGCGCACACTCTTAGTGCCTCGATTCAACCAGACTTCGCTGGCCGCGAACCCTCATTTTAGTGATTTGAGACACAAAATTTACTTTCCAGTAGCTTTCTTCGAGTGCCTCCCGGCCATTGCTCCGGGTGACGCGCCGGAATATCGTAGGTCCCGAGTCCCCACTCACTGAAAGACCGCCCAAAGGACAAGCACATGAGCAAGGCAGCACTTTGTGTAGGGATCAACAAGTTCAAGTTTCTACCCCAAGCCAGCTGGCTCAACGGCTGCGTCAACGATGCCGAAGACCTGGCAGCCATGCTTGAAAAACACTATGGCTTCGAAGGTTCCAACATCACTGTGCTGCGGGACGCCAAAGCGGTGAAAAAAACAGTCATGGCGGCGCTCAACTCGTTGGTGGACGCTGCCGTGGCGGGTACCGCCACCCACATCGTGTTCACCTTTTCCAGCCATGGAACCCAAGTGCCGGACACCAGCGGCGACGAAAGCGACCGCTTGGACGAGGCCTTTGCGTGTTACGACATCAACAACCTCGGTGATCGCTGGGATGCCGCCACGGTGATCACCGACGACGAACTGGCAGCCTTGTTTGCCCGGCTGCCCAAGGGTGTCCTGATGGATGTTGTGCTGGACACCTGCCACAGCGGAACGGGCCTGAAGTCCTTGGACCTCCTTCCCGGACGCCGCCCCCGTTTCCTGCCGGCGCCCACGCCCCGGGCAGTCATCGCCAATGAATCCAAGGACACCCGCAGCCTGCGGGACATGGTCAAGACAGCCAAGCTCTCCGCACCGGTTCTGATGGCAGCCTGCCGCTCAGACCAGACCGCTGCCGACGCCTTCATAGAGGGACGGTACAACGGCGCCTTTACCTACAACTTCGTGAAGGCCCTCATGGGTGACGGTACGGTGGCGCGGGCCGAGATCCTGAAACAGGTCAGCAAGGGCCTCAAGTCCGGCGGATTCGATCAGATCGCCCAACTGGAAGGCTCGACGGCGGCACGCAAGGCCGCGTGGGGCGCCTGAACAGGGCGCAAGGATAGGGCGCCTGAACAGGGCGCAAGGATGGGGCCGCTGGCTGCCGGAAGCTTAGTCCCCGGTGCCGTGGAACTTATCCCGGACTCCGGAGGAGGCGGCCTCCTCCGCATCGTGGTGCTGGTCCGAACCGAACATCTGCCCTTGACGTTCCCTGTCCATCACGGGCTTGAGGGCCGCATACACCAGCCGGCCACCGGCGTCGAAGCGCAACAGCCCTCCCCCACGGATGTCCACGAAGTCCCTCCGGGTTTTCAAGCCAAGGCGCACATACGCTTCCCGTCGGCTCATCCGGACCGTCTGGATGAACGAGGCTCCTATCTCGGAAATGATGAATCCATCCGGGGATACACGCTCAGAGGTACGTACACGCGTGGAACTCAAGGGTGTTCGCCGCTCCAGCCGCGCCGCCTCCAGGAGCCGGGGATTTTCCCAGACAAAGCGCTGCACTTCCTGGGGATCCGAGCCGAGGGCCGAAAGCCTGATGGGGTAGCGGAGCCCCTGGTAGTTATCCACGCCGCTGATGTTGTTCAAGGAGACCCGACGTATCCCGATGGCGGAGAACTCGGTTTGGATCGCCTCGCGGTATCCGTAATTGTCTTCGGGAACCATGTCGAGGTCGGCCGCGATGATGCCGCGGAGGAGATCCCGCCACGAGACGTCCACGGGTGGCATGTAGGAAAGTCCGCGGATCACCATCCGCAGGACCCGGGTGGCCACAACCGAGCCTGATTCGGCCTTTTGTTGCAGGCCTTGGCCGTGGCCGAATCTCGCGTTCCGCTCCGACCACAGCCGCTGGACGGCCCGGAGCACCGCCCCTACCACCACGGCACCCCGCGCATGCGGTTCCGGCAGTGACTGCCAGTCGTCCGGCACGGAGCCAACGAAGGGCTCGCGCAGTGGCCCGCGGGCAAAGAGATCACGCGCAAAATCAAAAAGGGACCGCATCAGGATCGCATCATCAACTACTTGCCCGGCCTCAAACCCACCACCGGCCGCCTCAAGCTGCCGCGACACCACGTCGCGGGAAGAAAAGACGGAAAGGATGGCCACGAGGTCGGCCAAGGCCTCGTGCATGGCCAACTGCTCCATGGTGGCCATGTGGTCGGCCCACGCCGGCCGGAACCCGTCCAGGATGGCATGGGTCACTTCGTGGGCGACGATGTCCCGGTAGAGGGCTGTGGGGACCTTGTATCCCATCCGGTCCACGGAACCGAAGCGGATGATGTTGGTTCCCCGTTCGTAGCCGGTGTCAGTGGCGGTGACCAGATCCCGCGCTTTGAGGACCACACGCCCTTCCGGATTCCAGGGCATGCGCCTGCCGAGCGTCGTTTCAAAGATGTCCAAGGTGCTCATGGCTACGCCGTAGACGTGCTGCGCCAGGAAACGTGTGTCATCCAGGAGCTCACGCAAACCCGCCGCCGGAGGTTCCGAGATCAGCTGCCAGGGATCACCCTGCTGCGTCAACGTCACCGGGGACACACTGGTTCCACGCCACTTCCTGATGTGGATGGAGTAGCGGTGGCCGGTAGGACCGCGCCTGAGGCGTTCAACGGGGATACGGACCTGTGCCGTCAGTGGAGGTGCTCCCGGGGCACCGATAGGCCCCTCGGCCAGAACGGTCACCGAGACCATCTGCCCGGCTTTGATGTCTCCCGGGCTCTTTTTTGGAAATGCCACAGTCATCGCCGTCCCGAATGCGGACCCCAAACACCGCAGCGGAAGCGCTGCTTAGCCCAGTATGGAGGCGCCCCATTCCGGAGGCAATGGGTCTTGCGGGCAAGAGCTCCTAGAGAGCCACGCGCTGAAGGGAACGGGCGGCGTCGATGGTTGCCTGCCCCAAAACCCGGCTGCCCTGGTAAAGGACCACCGTCTGTCCCGGGGCCACACCGCGCAGCGGGTCGGTCAGGGTGACAACGAGTTCGGCCCGCTGAACGCCTGATTCGTCGTCAACGGTTTCCACGTGTGCACGTGCAGGTACGGGATCCCCGTGCGCCCGTACCTGGGCGTGGCAATCGAACTCCGCACCAGTAGCAACTTCGGAGATGGGCAAACCTGCCCACGAAACCTTGATGCCCCGGATCTCGTCGATGGCGAGCAAGGCTTCGGGTCCCACCACCACTTTGTTTTCCTTGGGACGGATCTCCAGGACAAAGCGCGGCTTACCATCAGCGGCCGGCGTTCCCAGCTTCAATCCGCGGCGCTGTCCCACAGTGAAGGCGTTGGCACCGGGATGTTCGCCTACCTTGGCCCCGGACTCGTCAACGATGTCGCCGGTGGTCATCTCAATCTTTTCGGCCAGCCAGCCACGGGTGTCGCCGTCGGAGATGAAGCAGATGTCGTGGCTGTCCGGCTTGTTGGCCACGGACAGGCCCCGCCGCTCAGCTTCCGCACGCACTTCTGCCTTGGACGGAGTGTCCGCCAGCGGGAACATGGAGTGCTTGAGCTGCTCATGGGTCAGGACGCCCAGGACGTAGCTCTGGTCCTTGGCCCAATCCGCCGCGCGGTGCAGCTCCCGGTTGCCGTCGGCGTCTTCGATCACCTTGGCGTAATGCCCGGTGCATACGGCGTCGAAGCCAAGCGCAATGGCCTTCTCCAGCAGGGCAGCAAACTTGATGCGCTCGTTGCAGCGCATGCAGGGGTTAGGCGTCCGCCCCGCAGCGTATTCGTCAATGAAGTCCTGGACGACGTCTTCCTTGAAGCGCTCCGAGAAGTCCCACACGTAGTAAGGGATTCCCAGGACGTCGCAGGCCCGCCAGGCATCACGGGAGTCCTCGATGGTGCAACATCCCCGGCTTCCGGTACGCAGGGTGCCGGGCATGCGCGACAACGCGAGGTGGACTCCGACGACGTCGTGTCCGGCCTCGACGGCGCGGGCGGCGGCCACGGCGGAGTCAACTCCGCCGCTCATTGCTGCAAGTACTCGCATGCTGGCTTTCTGTGGTGGGGGCTGTGGCAACGGTCCGGCTCAGACCAGCCGGCGTGCCCATCCATTCTAGCCTGCAATACCATGACTCCACTAAATTCCTTGACCTGCCCCACCAAGGCCACCGCTACAAGGACGTCGCTGATCCCTGCCGCGCCACTGTTGCCGCCGTCTGGATACTGGACTCGTGGCCGGCCATTCCTGCCTGCCGTGCCCGTGAGCATGCCTCGGGAAGAGCCTTCAGCAGCGAGTCCACATCCGCGTCCGTGGAGCTGTGCCCCAAAGTGAAGCGCTGGGCGCCACGGGCAGTATCCTCGTCCAGGCCCATGGCCAACAGCACGTGGGATGGGCGCGGGACTCCTGCCGTACAGGCAGAGCCGGTGGATGATTCAACGCCTGCCAAGTCAAGGAGGAAGAGAAGCGAATCGCCTTCGCACCCCGGAAACGTGAAATGGGCATTTCCCGGAAGCCGGCCCTCTCCCACAGCACCCCGCAGCACTGCGTCAGGCACGGCAGCCCGGACGCCATCGATCAGACGGTCCCGCAACGCGCTGAGCCGTTCCCGCTCTTCGGCCAGGCTCCCGGTGACTGACTCAGCCGCGGCGGCGAATGCCGCAATGGCCGGGGTGTCCAGGGTTCCCGAACGAACATCACGTTCCTGGCCGCCACCGTGCTGTACCGGCGTCAATTTCACGGCCCTCCCCAGGAAGAGCGCGCCAACGCCCACCGGACCGCCAAGCTTGTGCCCGGACACCGACATTGCTGAGAGTCCGCTCCCCCGGAAATCCACAGGGACCGAACCGAAAGCCTGAACAGCGTCGGAGTGGACCGGGATTCCATGGGGCTTTGCGAGGTCAACGATCTCCGCAACTGGTTGGATGGTGCCCACTTCATTGTTGGCCCACATGATGGTGACGAGTGCAATGGATCCGGGATCCCGCTCGATCTCCCGTTGGAGGACCTCGAGCTGTACGGTGCCTGACTCATCGACGGGCAGCCACACAACGTCCGCACCTTCGTGCCGCTCCAGCCACTCCACAGTGTCAAGGACCGCATGATGTTCGACGGCGGAGCACAGGACCCGCGTCCGGCGGGGGTCCTCGTCCCGGCGTGCCCAGAACAAGCCCTTGACGGCCAAATTGTCCGCTTCGGTTCCACCCGAGGTGAAAATGACCTCCGAAGGGTGGGCGCCGGCTGCGGCGGCCAGCATTTCACGTGCTTCCTCTACGGCCCGCCGGGCGCGACGTCCCGCTCCGTGCAGCGAGGACGGATTGCCGGTTCGCGCCAGCTCCCGCGTCATGACAGCGAGCGCCTCAGCCGACAGGGGCGTGGTGGCAGCGTGATCGAGGTATACAGGCACCTTGCCATTCTACCGGTGGGACTGGGGACGCAGCGGTCCCTT
Organism: Paenarthrobacter sp. NPDC091669; assembly: GCF_044756725.1. NCBI lineage: Bacteria > Bacillati > Actinomycetota > Actinomycetes > Micrococcales > Micrococcaceae > Paenarthrobacter > Paenarthrobacter sp. NPDC091669. The sequence continues at coordinate 87,035 of NZ_JBIVTK010000005.1, read as the reverse complement.
TCGCGGCCACGATGCATGCAGCACAGGCTGCTTAACTTGGCGGGACCACCACAAGCTGGGCCGCCGCTTCAGCACGGGCCTTGTCCAAGGAACCGTCATCCGGGCAAGCCACCGAGATATACACCGACGACGCCGGAACACTGAACAACCGGGCCATCACCACGGCCGCGTTGCCGCCCGATGCGGCTGACGATTCCAAAGCGAGGAATTCCACGTTGTGCTGCGGCTTATCCGAGTCCTGCCCCCACCGCAGCGACACCGGCTTCAGGTTATCCACCGCAAGGCCGGGATCAAGGTAACGGAAGAGCTCCTTGGTGGAGGCCGCGTCATCCTCCGCGACGGTCAAGGGACCCTGGTTGACGCTGACGCGGGCTGCCAGGGTGCAACCATCATTCTTCCGATACCGGACTTCGCCCTGAAGGCCGGAATGCACCACAGTCCACCCCGGAACTTCTTCCAGCCGGGTGGAGACCGTCACCGGATCCCCCGGAGCCAACGTCTTCCCAGCTGCCAACGGCAAGTCCTTCGCCGCAACAGCGGCCGCATCATGCCCGGGCGTGATGCTGGGCGTCGCCAGCGTGGACTCCGACGGCGACGGTTTGGGCGCCGCTGGATCAGGAACGTTAACGGTGCAGCCCGCCATCACGGCGCCAACGGCCGCCAGGGCAGCAATCCCAGCCACCCGTCGTCGAACGTTTCGCGCCACCATCGCTCCTTATCCCCTGCCCTGCCGGATGGCATGGCATCTGCCGCGATCGAGTCTAGCCGTCAGGCCCGCCTAGGCGAGGACCCGCAGCGCACCTGGAACAATATCGACGTCGACAGGCAACGCACCGATGCGCTCGCCGTCCGCATACGCCACCACGCCTTTCGCCTCCAACCGCACCTTCCGGACGCGCCTGATCTCCACGGCGGGGTGGCTGGTGTGCCTGCCGGCAAAAACTTTTGGAAATACCGCGAGGAATCGTAGCCGTGACAAGGGTTTGACCACAAAGAGATCCAAGAAGCCGTCGTCGGGCGAAGCGTCCGGGGTGATCCGCATGCCGCCGCCGATGTATTGCCCGTTCGCCACCGAAATCAGCAACGCCGGCTGGCGCCAGGTCACGTCATCGGCAGTCACCGTATAGTCGATCTGCCGGAAGGAACCCAGCTCCACGAGCATCGCCAGGTTGTAGCGGCCCTTTCCGCGAGGCCAGCGCCACGAGTTGGCCCGTTCGTTGACTGCGGCGTCGAATCCGGCCGAGAGAACTCCGGCAAAATAGGTGGTCTGCCCATCCACAGCAATCCGTCCGGCGTCGATGGTCCGTCCACCTGACACCATGGCGGCCAGGATGAGGCGGCAGGCAGCGGCGGTGTCATGAAGCGGCAATCCCAGGAGTCGGGCAACATCGTTACCCGTTCCGCTGGGAACGATACCCAGGGCAACGTCCCGACCGGCGAGCGCGTTGACCCCCAGATGAACCATGCCGTCACCTCCCACCACCACCAGGGCGTCTACTGCGGTACCGGAAAGGGTTTGGGCTACAAGCCGCTGCAGGGCGTCGTAACCATCCGCTTCGAGGACGACGACGTCCCGTCCGGCGGCGCGGAACTGTGCTGCGGCGTGGTCCCCGGCATTGCGGGTCCGGCCAAAGGAAGCCGCAGGGTTTACCGCCACAGCGATCGTGCCCGCCGTGCTGGAGGGGTTCATGGCTGCCGGTGGGGTCACAGCGTGAATTATGCCAGCCGGGAACCACCCGCCCCGATACCAACGTTCACATAGTGGCTGGATAAACTGGCCACTACCGCGCCTCCTTGGAGCGCACCACCTTTAGAGAAGGGCCCGTGCTTGGCCGACGGCAGCAGTTCGCACTATCAGGTTCTCCGTGTTTCCGTCACAGCTACGGACAAGGAGATCAAGGTCGCCTACCGCAAGGCTGCCCGGAAGGCGCACCCCGACCACGGCGGAGAAGCCGAAATGTTCCGGCGCGTCACTCTCGCCTACGAAACCTTGATCGACCCTCAGCGGAGGGCTGAATACGATCGCAGGTACGCCAGTGGCTCCTCTGGCCGCGGCCAGCCGCAGCCCGGGGACTACACGGGCGCCGCAGCGCCGGGCCCTTTCGCCACGGGCAGCGTCAGACGACCCCAGTCCCAGCGCAACACAGCAGGTGATCCCCCTGTCTACGTCCCGGCCTTCGACGAACCCGATGAAGTGCCGCTCATTTCTGCTGCGGAAGCAGCACAGCAGGTCCATGGGTTACCGCGCAAGCGTGGCATCTTTGGTGCCGAAGCACGGATCCAACGGGAAATGCGTACCGTCCAGCTCATCAGCAGGCAGGTCCTGCCTGCCATTCCTGCGGCCCGGCTCATCAACGGTCTCCGCTCGCCGTCGGACAACAACCACATCGACCACGCTGTTCTGTCCGGCTACCGGCTGGCCTTGGTGGGTTCCATGCTCCTCCCCAAGGGTGCCTACGCCTGGGATGGACATTCGCTGCGGCATGGCGGACGATCCGTCGCTCCCCCGCAGCTTGCCCACATTGTCCGGCATATGCAGGACATCTTCCCTGAACTCAATGTGACCGGATGGGTTGTCTTGCACAGTCCCGATGGCAACCTGCACGAACCGGTGATCGACCAGTATGGCAAAGGCCAGTCCAGCAACAGTGCCGTGGAAGTAGTCAACGCGGCCGGGCTGGTCAGGGGTCTGAAGCAGTTCCTGAGCTCGGGGCCGGCGCCCAACACCGTGGTGGTTCCGGTTTTGGCGCGGCTGCTGCGCGGGATGCACTAGGCGATCGTGCCACCGGAGGCAGGTCTTGGCTGGCTAAGATGGAACAGTGTTCCGCATCCTCTTCCACACCCCTGAAATCCCGGGCAACACGGGCAACGCCATCCGCTTGGCCGCCATCACGGGAGCCGAGCTCCATTTGGTGGAACCCCTCGGCTTCGACTTTTCCGATGCCAAGCTTCGCCGCGCCGGCCTGGATTACCACGACCTTGCGGTGGTGACCGTTCATAAGGACATCGACGCCGCGTGGGAGGCCCTGCAACCGGAACGCGTCTTCGCCTACACGTCCGACGGCGAAACGTCCTATACGGATATCAGCTACCGTGAGGGCGACGTCCTGATGTTCGGGCCCGAGTCGGTTGGCCTGCCTGACTGGCTGAAGCAGGACCCGCACGTCACCGCCCGTGTCCGCCTTCCCATGAAGCCGTCACTTCGTTCGCTCAATTTGGCCAATGCTGCCTCGATCGCCGTGTTCGAGGCCTGGCGCCAGAACGGGTTCGCAGGCGCCAAGGTGTAGCCCATCCAAGGGCGCCACGGCACCGAATACCTTATGCAGGGACAGGTCCTGCATCAGGACATTCGTTGAGGGAGCATTCGTGAGCGCGCTGCAGACCAGGGTGACAACGGTAGACCGCTGCGCCGCCACGCCCGCAACACCATATGGCCGTGCTGCCGGTTTCAAACGGGACGACATATGCTGGACAGTGATGGACATCCCCAACAACCCCGGACCCCCGGTCTTCGAGGCCACAGGCAACGCGACAGACTTGAATACTCAGTTGACTGCCTTGCTCGAGCTCGTGGCTGCCGGTGACCAGCCGGCTTTTGCCGAGTTCTACCGCCTGACCTCACGGCGCGTCTTCGGCATGGCCAAGCGCGTCCTGATAGACCCGGATCTGAGCGAGGACGCCACCCAGGAAGTTTTCCTCCAGGTGTGGCAGGGCGCAAGCAAATTCGATCGCGCTGCCGGAACCCCGCTGGCGTGGCTCATGACCATCGCCCATCGCCGCGCCATTGACCGCGTCCGTACCGTGCAGGCTGCCACCGACCGCGAGGCCAGATACGGCGCAGCAAGCCAGGACCCCGATCGGGACCTGGTGGCAGAGGAAGCCGACACCAACCTGGAAGCTGAAGCAGTCAGCCGATGCCTCGGCACACTGACCGACACCCAGCGCGAATCCGTCCGCCTTGCCTACTACGGCGGCCTGACTTACCGGGAAGTCGCCGAGCACCTGGGCGCCGCCGTCCCCACCATCAAGTCCCGCATCCGTGACGGGCTGCTGCGCCTCAAGACCTGCCTGGGGGTGGCTTGATATGAGCGAGAACACCAGTGGAGGCTTTATCCGCCGAATGTTTGCCAACGACATCGCTACCGACCTCGCCGAGGGACGCGTCCTCGAGCTGGCTGAGATCTATGCTCTGGACGCCGTCAGTGACGACGAACGGGCCATGATCGATGACTACGTCAAGGATGCTCCCGAAGGACCTGAATTCCTGGAGCGGGTCCGCGAAGCCCGCGAGACCCTCGCAGTCAGCTTTGCCCCGGAGGAAGCGCCACCAGCCAGGCTCTTCGATAACATCATGGAACGCATCACCACGGATGCTGCCGCCCAAGCGCCTGCCGGGCCGGTTGCCCCGCCGGCGCTGCGTCCCGCCGTCGACGACCTCGCGGCCGCCAGGGCAAAGCGCGAGGAACGCCAGCGCACCGGGGGCGCCCGCAGATGGATCATCGGAGCGGCCGCTGCGGCCGTGATCGCACTCGGTGGCATCGGTGTGGGCGCCTACGTCTCGGTGCAGAACGACCCCGTCAACCAGGTGCTGCAGGCACAGGATGTCCAGCAGAAGTCCGCGCCCGTTCCCGGCGGTGGTACGGCCACCATCTCCGCGTCGTCGGCCAAGGACTCCTTCGTGGTTCTGATGGATGGCGTTGCCCCCGCCCCGGAGGGCAAGGTCTACCAGCTGTGGACCCTGCCCAAGGACGGCTCTGCCCCGGTTCCGCAGGGCACCATGGACGCCCAGACACTTTCCAAGCCGGCCGTGGTCAAGGGCCTTTCCTCGGCATCCTCGGTTGCCATCACCGTGGAACCCACGGGCGGATCAAGTGCCCCCACCACAGACCCTGTCCTGGTGGTCGCGCTGAGCGCCTGACGCTGAACAGGAATTAACGCCCGACGGCGGCCGTCCCACCTTGGGGACGGCCGCCGTCGAGCTTTACGCAGTTGCTTTCGCAGCTATAACACGAGCGACAGAAGCATCACGAAGCCGAACCCGACCACAGAGATCAGTGTCTCCATGACGGACCAGGTCTTGAACGTTTGCCCGACGGTGAGCCCGAACAGTTCTTTGACCAACCAGAATCCGGCATCGTTGACGTGGGACAGGAACAGGGAGCCTGCCCCGATGGCCAGGGCCAGCAAGGCTGCGTGCGTCGGGCTCAGGCTGCTGGCAAGGGGTGCCACGATGCCGGCGGCCGTTACTGTGGCCACCGTCGCAGAGCCCGTGGCGAGGCGGAGTGCCACCGCAACGATGAAGCCGAGGACCAGAACCGACATATTGGCGCCCTCGGCCCATTTCTTCACGGAGTCCCCTACTCCGGCTCCGATCAGGGTCTGCTTGAAACCGCCACCGGCACCGACAATGAGGAGGATCGCCGCGATCGGCCCCAGGCTCTCGCCCAGCTTGGCCGTGATCCTGCTGCCAGTGAAGCCCACAGCGTAGCCGAAGGTGACGATGGCCAACAGCACGGCCAGTGTCATGGCCACCAAAGGCTGGCCCACAAAATCAAAGAAGATCCGGAGGGCAGGCGCTGTCTCCGGGTTCGGCCAGATGATGCCGCCCAAAGCCTTCAGCAGCATCAGCACCACCGGGAAGATGATGGTCAGCAGCGTCACCAGGAACGATGGCTGGCGCTTGACCTCACTCAGGTCGGCCGCATGCTGGGTGTCGATGCCGCCGGCTACGGCCGGAGCATCAACGGGCACCCACCGCGCGGCGAGCCGGGAGAAGAGCGGGCCACAGATGATGACGGTGGGAATCGCCACGAGGATGCCCAAGCCGAGTGTTGTTCCCAGCTCGGCCTTGACGGCGCTGATGGCAATCAGCGGTCCCGGGTGCGGCGGTACCAGTCCGTGCAGCACGGACAAACCGGCCAGCGCGGGGATCGCGATGCGCATCAGCTTCATCTTGGACCGCTGGGTGACCAGGACGATCACCGGAAGCAGCAGCACGAGCCCGATTTCGAAGAACATGGGCAAGCCAATGATCACGGCTACCAGGGTGATCATCCAGACCAGCTTGTTGCCGCTGGCTTTGGCCAGCAAGGTGTCCACCACACGGTTGGCGCCACCGGAATCGGCCAGCAGCTTGCCGAGCATGGCTCCGAGCGCAATCAGCAGCCCGACTTCCTTGAGGACACTGCCAACCCCGTCCTCGAAGTTGGTGATGACCTTGCCCAGTTCCACTCCGGAGGCCAGGCCCACGAAGGCAGATCCCAGGACCAGCGCCAGGAACGGGTGGAGCTTCAATTTCGCGATCAGCACCACGATCAGCGCAATGCCCAGTGCGGCGACTACAAGGAGTTGGGTGTCGTGCCCGGTCCATTCCTGCACTTGCGTCGCGGTATCCAGGACCTTCACGAGACGGTCGATTCGGTGTCGGCACCAGCAGGCCGAAGACCCAGCCGCTCAATGACTTCGTCGGCTTCTTCGGCCGGCGATGCGGAAACACACAGCGAGATGTGGTCCTCCTCCTCCGTGGGCTCCTCCAGGGCGTCGAACTGGGATTCAAGGAGCGACGGCGGCATGAAGTGGCCGTGCCTGGATGCCAGGCGATCAGAGATCTTGTCTTTGCTCCCCTGCAGGAAGACGAACACTACGCCTTCGCCGCGGAGAACATCGCGATACTTCTTCTTCAGTGCCGAGCACGTAATAATAGCCGGCGTTCCAGCCTCCACGTGCTCCCGGATCCAGTCCGAAATGATACCCAGCCACGGCCAGCGGTCCTCATCACTGAGGGCTTGCCCGGCCTGCATTTTGGCCACATTCGCTGCAGGATGAAGGTCGTCGCCTTCGGCCAGGTCCCAGCCCAATTTGCCGGCCAGAACGCCGGCGACGGTCGATTTCCCGGACCCGGAGACTCCCATAATCACCAGTACGGGTTGTTGCGCAGTCTTCGCCATCAAAGTCTGCCTTCCTCGAATAAATATGATTTAACCGAGATCAAGCATATGACACGGGTTACACCACGGCAACGTCAGAAGCCGGCGATGGTGCTCGATCCGTTCACCGACACCACATGGAAGCCCTCAGCGCTGGTCCCGGCAGGCAGCCCCGCACGTTCTCCGTTGGCCAGCATCAAGCCCCTGACAACACGCTCCATGCCGTCAATATCGGGATGCTGGCTAGCATGGATACGGATGGCTTCCAGCTTGGCATCGACCTGGCCCGAGACATCCACAAAGTGGTTCTCCCTGGCCTCCGGGCTGGAAATAAACCACAGCCATGGCAGCTTGAAGGCGCCCAGGCCAGCCTCGGCCAGTTCCGGGTAGGCAAAGGGGTTCTCCACCGCAGGATAGACAGCCCGGGTGACGGCCTCGCCGGCTGCGAGGTGATCCGGATGGCTCTTCTGGAGGCGATCCCAGTTACGTTCCGGGTGCATGGTCACCACGATGTCCGGACGGATTTCCCGGATCAGTTTCACAATCTGCTTGATGACGCCATGCGTCGGTTCAAGATAGCCATCGCGCTCGTGCAGATAGTGGATATCGCTGACGCCCACCAAGGCGGCTGCCTGCTTCTGCTCCTCCGCGCGGAGCTCGATGATCCGTTCCCTGTCCACCGGATCAAAGCCTCCGGCATCGCCGTCAGTCATGATGCAATAGCTGACCTCGACGCCGGCCGCGGTCCACGCCGCAATAGTACCGGCGGCGCCGAAGTCGATGTCGTCAGGATGGGCAGTAAAACAAAGCACCCGCTCAACGCGCTCCGAGGAGGCGTCGAACGGGCTCTTTGCTGACGAAACGCCAGGAGACAAAGGGATCAGCCTTTCCGCTTCTTGATCTCGGCAGCAGCCTGCGGGAGGACCTTGAAGAGGTCACCGATGATGCCGTAGTCGGCAATTTCGAAGACCGGCGACTCCGCGTCCTTGTTGATGGCCACAATGACCTTGGAGGTCTGCATGCCGGCCTTCTGCTGGATGGCTCCGGAGATGCCGGCCGAGATGTAGAGCTGGGGCGAAACCGTGACACCGGTCTGGCCCACCTGCGCGTCGTGTCCGATCCAGCCTGCGTCGGTAGCAGCGCGGGATGCACCCACTGCGGCACCCAGTGCATCTGCAAGCTCTTCCACGGGACCGAAGTCGCCGTCCACGCCACGACCGCCGGCCACGACGATCCGGGCTTCGCTGAGGTCCGGCCGGCCACTGACCGGCTTCTCGGACCGCGACGCGATGCGTGCAGAGTTCGCCAAGGCGTCCGCCGGAACGTCAACCGTGACAGTTGAAGGAGTTCCCGCTGCACCGGCCGGTGCAGGCTCAACGTTGTTTGCCTTGACCGAAAGAACCGTCACCGAAGTGGTGGCCTTTGCCGTGGTGTTGTAAGAGCCTGCGAGAACCGACTTGTGCGCGGTGCCATCAGCCTCCACGCCCACGACGTCGGTAATAACGCCGGCGTTGAGTTTGATACCAAGCCTGCCCGCAATTTCCTTGCCCTCCGGCGAGTTGTCCAGGAGCACGGCTGTTGCTCCCGACGCGTGCACGGCAGCGGCGAGGTAGGCGGCCTTCGGGCCCACCAGGTAGTTGTCGAGGTCCTCCGCCGACGGCTGGTAAACGGTGGCGACGCCGTAGGCACCCAAGGTGGCGGCGACGTCGTCGTGCAGCTCACCGGTGAACGCGACGGCGGTCTCGCCCACTGAGCGGGCGATGGTCAGGAGCTCCAGGCTGCTCTTCTTGAGAGCTGCTCCCGGGTTATCAATGAAAACAAGTGCATTTGCCATAGTTGCGATCCCCTTTAGAGCAGCTTCTGTGCGGCGAGGAAGTCGACCAGCTTGATGCCGGCGTCGCCGTCGTCGGTGATGATGGTGCCGGCTGTCCGCGGCGGGCGGGCCTCCGCAGACTCCACCACGGTCCAGGAGCCGGCCAAGCCCACCTGCGAGGCGTCAACACCGATGTCGGCCAGCGACAGGGAGGCAATCTTCTTCTTTTTGGCCGCAAGGATGCCCTTGAAGTTGGGATAGCGCGGCTCGTTGATCTGGTCTGTCACCGAGACAACGGCAGGAAGCTGCGCTTCCACGGTTTCAGAGAAAGCGCCGGCATCACGGCGGGCCGTGACCTGGCTGCCGGCAACCTCCAGGCTTGAGGCAAAGGTGACCTGCGGGAACTGCAAGCGCTCGGCCAGCTGGGCCGGGATCAGCGACGTCTCACCATCAGTGGACGCCATGCCGGTCAGGACCAGGTCCACCGGGCGGCCATCAGCAGAAAGGTAGCGGATGGCGGCTGCGAGAGCCAGGGAGGTGGCCGCGGCATCCGAACCGGCCAAAGCATCATCGCTCAGGTGCACGCCCGAGTACGCACCGATCTGGAGCGACTTCTTCACCGCATTAACGGCGCCGGCCGGTCCCATGCTCAACGCGATGACCTCGTTGCCGGCTTTTGGTCCGCCACGTTCCTCGGCCAGCTGCAACGCTGCCTCAAGTGCGTACTCATCCAGCTCGGACAAGATGCTCTCGTCACGGTCGGTTGTGTTGCCAGGTCCGGTGATGTGCCGGTCGAACTGCGCGTCCGGGACGTGCTTGACCAGAACGACAATCTTCAATGTCTCTTCCACTGTCTTCGAAGCAGCCTTCCATGCTTGTGGACGGCCAACCGCAACAGCGTGGCCGTGTATTGCCCAGCGCGTGGGCTCGTCCTAGCTAAGCATATTGCCCGCAGAAAACCACTCCCCGCGTTAACCCCTGTTTCAGATTCCTCTGGCCGGCGTCGTCGCTTGAGTACCGGGAACGGCGCGACGGCGGGCGCCACCCGTGAGGTGACGCCCGCCGTCGTACGCTGTTCCTGCCTATTGCTGGGCAGCGTCGAGGGTGACCTCGACCTCTTGGCTCTGGCCACCGCGCTGAATGGTGACCTTGACCTTGGCACCGGCAGGCTGCTCGCGCACAGCGGCCGTCAGCTGGTTCGGGTCACTGACCGTGTAATCGCCGAACTTGGTCACGACATCGCCCACCTTGAGCCCGGCCTTCGCTGCGGCCGAGCCGGTGGTCACCGCGGCAACCTCGGCACCCACGGAGAATCCCGAATCGCTGCCCGTAGACGACTTGGAGCGAACCGACACACCGAACTGTCCGTGGCTGGCCTTCCCTGAGTCGATGATTTCCTGGGCTACGCGCTTGGCGTGATTGATCGGCACGCTGAAGCCAACGCCGATATTGCCGGTGGAGGAATCGGAGGTGCCACTGCCAGCAGAGGCGATCGCAACGTTGACACCAATGACTTCGCCCTTGTTGTTCACCAGCGCCCCGCCGGAGTTGCCCGGGTTGATGGCCGCGTCAGTCTGGATGACATTGATGGCGATGGAGCCTTCATTGGCTGTGCGCTGGCTCTGGCCGCCGTTGGGGGGCGCGAACTGGAAGCCCTCGTCGTCGCCCTGACTTTCGTCAGGCGTTCCCTCCGGCACCGCCGACGAAGCAACGCTGATGGTCCGGTTGAGCGTGGAGACAATGCCATCCGTCACCGTACCGGTGAGGCCCAGCGGCGAACCGATGGCGACGGCGGTGTCCCCCACGTTGATCTTGGAAGAGTCACCGAGTGTTGCGGGAACCAGTCCGGAAGCGTCGCTGACCTTGATCACGGCGAGGTCTGACAACGGGTCAGTGCCCACCACGGTGGCCTTGAGAACCTTACCGTCGTTGGTCCGCACCTCAATGGCGGCGTTGGCCGTTGCGCCGTCGAGCGTCACAACGTGGGTGTTCGTCAGGATGTGGCCCTGGTCATCGAGGATGATGCCGGAACCGGTTCCACCTTCATTGCCACTGGTTGCCTTGATGGTCACCACGCTGGGCGAAGCCTTGGCGGCAGCCGCGGTGATCACGTTCACGTCATCCTTGTTATTGACGATGACCGTGCTGGACTGTCCACTCGTCGACGCGGCCGGAGCCGGCTGGTCCCAGAGCACATTGCTTCCGGCCACGACGCCGCCACCGATCAGTCCTGCCGCCAGCATGCTGGCTACCAGGGTTCCCACACCGAACGCAGGCTTGCGCTTGGTGGGACCATTGGCGTCGGCGGGAGCGTGCTGCATTCCAGGACCGTGCTGGCCTTGGGGGCTGGCGCCTCCGCCGTAGAACGGCTGGTGCTGGGGGTAGCTTGGGCGGTGGGCCGGGTCCTGCTGCGGCACGCCGTAGTACTGCGGCTGCTGCGTGGTGGCGTTGTGCTGGGTGGACGGCTGGGCCGGAGCCGCGTGCTGGCTGGCGTGCTGCCCTCCGTGCTGTGCGGTGTACTGCTGGGGTGTGTGCTGGGCCGGGGCCGCGTGCTGGCTGGCGTGTTGCGCCGGGGCGTTCTCCTGGCCGGGCTGGGGCTGTTGCCCGGGGTGGCGCTCCTGGCTTGGCCGGGGCTCCGGGTTTGGCTGGGGCTCCGGGTTTGGCTGGGGCTCCGGGGAGGCATTCGACTGGAAGGCCGGCAGCGGCGTAGTGGGCTGTGCAGCGTTCTCCGCACCTGCCCCTTGCTCTGACGTCCAGGCAGGCTGCTGCTGGGTGGCGGTGGCATCACTGTGGTCGCTGGTGGTGTCCCGCGGCTCTGATGGCTCGCGATCCTCCGGTGCGGTGCCCTGCGCTGGGTTCTCCGTCATGGGTCTTCCTTTCGTCCTTGTCTCCAACAACTATGGACCCAATAACTGGAACAAAAGCGGACGTTCGCTGGGAGCTTCCTGAAAGGCGCACGCGGCCTCTCCGGACTCTTACTGGATTACCTTCAACGGCTGGACAATCCAGCCCGATTCCATATTTCGCTGGTGGCATATTCACCCCTGTGGACGGGTCATGGGGTGCACCATAGAATCAAGAGGAATTGCCACAGCGACCTGCGGCTTTACACCATGCGTGGGGGCGCTGAGCATTCTGTGACGATTGGTACGCCTTGTTCCAGTCGCAGACGTGCTGAAGGGTTGCACATGCGGTCAATAGTTAAACGCGTACTCGCCGTGATCGGCCTGGCTGGAATGTTGGCCTTCCCGGCCACTGCCGCCTGGGCCGCCGATCCGGTGACCATTCCGTCCGGCAAGAACATCGTGGACGACGCCAACCTCTTGGGTGGCCGGACAGGCGAAGTCCAGGAAGCCATCCAAAAGACACTGAAGGACCATAAGTACAACCTGTACGTGGTCACAGTGGACAAGTTCGAGAATCCGACCGATCCTGCCGCCTGGGCCAATGCCGTTGCCAAGAACAGGGGCATGGGCAAGGCTGATGCGATTCTGGCAATTGCCGCTGCCGGCCAGTACACCTTTGTACTGAACTCCGAGAGTTCGATCCGCTCAAAGCAGGCCACCATCATGCAAAACGCTGTGACCGCGAATCTGGCAGGCGGCAAGAAGGACTTCCCCCAGGCAGCCATTGATACGGCTGCGGCCATCGGCGACGCCGCAGGCGGCGGAAGTGGCACAGTGCCCAGCGGAAATGCAGGCGTCGGTGTTCTCGTCGGCGTCGGCGTAGTAGCAGCCGGTGGTGCCGGAACCTACCTCTACCTTCGAAACCGCCGCAAGAAGGGCGGCACCAAGGCCGTCAGCGCCAGCTATGGGCCACAAGGAGAACAGCTTGATCCGCTCGCCGGATTGAGCATCCCGGAACTGCGCCAGAAGAGCGGCTCGCTGTTGATCGAGGCGGATGACGCCATCAAGTCCAGTGAGCAGGAACTCGGATTTGCCCAGGCACAGTACGGTGATTCCGCGATTGGCAACTTCACCAAAGCTCTGGAAGAAGCCAAGGGCCACATGACGGAGTCCTTCAAACTCCAGCAGCAGCTCGATGACCATATCCCTGACACAGAAGAACAGCAGCGGAGCTGGCTCGGGGAGATCATCCGCCGGTCGGAAGCAGCACTGGCTTCACTGCGTGACCAGAAAGCCGATTTCGACTCCTTGCGGGAGCTCGAAAAGAACGCCCCCCAGGCCCTTGCAGCGGTGTCCGCGGGAGCCAAGGACGCGGACTCGAAGATCGCCAGCGCCGAGCAATCGCTCGAGGGACTGCGCGCCAAATACGCCGAGTCCGCATTGACACAGGTCTCCGACAACATCCTGCAGGCTAAAGAGCGTCTTGCGTTCGTGCAGAATGCCGTCACCGCAGCCCAAGAGAAGTTGTCCGCCGGCGAGAGCAGTCTTGCGGCCGTGGCAGTACGTGCTGCCGAGGAAAGCCTGCACCAGACCACCGTGTTGATCGATGCCATCTCCAAGACAGCCGGAAGCCTGGACGAGGCCCGGGCTTCACTGGAAGGCGCAGTGGCTGAAACCAGTCAGGACCTTGCCCAAGCCCGGGCCATGATCCAATCCGGCGAACACCCGGAACTTGCCGGCCCTGTGGCTGGTGTGGAAGCCGCACTTGCGCAGGTCAAAACGGAGATTCAGGGCGGAAAAATCGACCCCATTGCCACCCTTGGCCGTGTGGAGTCCGCCCATCAGGCACTGGACCAGTCCCTCTCCGGGATTCGCAACCAGCAGGAGCAGGCCCGCCGCGCACAAGCATCGCTGCAGCAGACCATCATGGCTGCCCAGGCCCAGATCAGCGCGACGTCCGATTACATCACAGCTCGTCGCGGTGGCGTGGGTACCGAGGCACGGACCCGGCTCGCCGAAGCTCAGCGCAACCTCGACTACGCTCTGTCCATCTCACGGAATGACCCCGTGACCGCTCTCACCTACGCGCAGCAGGCCCATTCACTCGCTGCCCAGGCTGCCCAGCTTGCACAGTCCGACGTGGACCAGTTCGGCTACGCGGACCAGGGGCAAGGATACGGACGCGGTGGCATGTTCGGCGGCGGTGGCGGCGGTGGCGGCCTCGGCGGTGCCATCCTCGGCGGCATTCTCATCAACTCCATCTTCAACGGCGGCGGAGGCGGCTGGGGCGGCGGGAATGACGGCGGAGGCGGCGGTGGCTTCTTCGGCGGTGATTCCGGTAGCGGAGGCGACTTCGGCGGCGGCGGAGGCGACTTCGGCGGCGGAGACTCCGGCAGCTTCTAGCCAGACAGACTAGGTGGGGTCCATGCCCCGCATAGAAGCGGTACAACAACTGATCACTGATTTCAGTGGCACCACTGAGCAGGACGAAAGGCAACACCATGGTTAAGCAGTCCATTTTCGGTCGGATCTCACAGCTCGCCAAGGCAAACATCAATGCTTTGCTGGACCAGGCTGAGGACCCGCAGAAGATGCTGGACCAGATGGTCCGCGACTACACGAACAACATTGCCGAGGCCGAATCAGCCGTGGCCCAGACCATCGGTAATCTCCGGATGCTGCAGGCGGACTACAACGAGGACATCAAGAACGCCCAGGACTGGGGCAACAAGGCCCTCGCGGCATCCCGGAAGGCCGACGAGTACCGCTCCGCCGGCGACCCCGTCGATGCCCAGAAGTTCGACAACCTTGCCAAGGTGGCCATCCAGCGCCAGATGACCGCAGAGTCCGAGGCCAAGGCAGCTGAGCCGAGCATCGCATCCCAGACCGAGGTAGTGGACAAGCTCAAGACCGGGCTCGACCAGATGAAGGGCAAGCTGAACCAGCTCACTGCCAAGCGCAACGAGCTCGTGGCACGCTCCAAGACCGCAGCGGCGCAGTCCCAGGTTCACGATGCCCTCAAGAGCATCGACATCATGGACCCCACCAGCGAGGTAGGCCGCTTCGAAGAGAAGATCCGTCGCGAAGAGGCCAAGGTCCTGGGCCAGCAGGAGCTCGCCAGCTCCAGCCTCGACGCCCAGTTCAACCAGCTGGAGGACCTTGGAGAGCAGACGGAAATCGAGGCCCGCCTTGCAGCATTGAAGTCCGGTGGTTCCAAGCCGGCCATCGGCGCCGGCGCAGCCGCTACCACCGGCTCAACCGTCGACGAAGCTGACTTCGACAAGCTCTAGCACTTAGCGGGCAAAGTGCCCGCGATGTACCGCTGAACCAAGCCGATGGGCCGGATCCTCCAAAGGATCCGGCCCATTTTCTGTGAATGCGTGTATCTAGCCCGCCGCAGTTTGAACCATGGGTTCCTGCCCGGGGCTTACGTCGGTAGCCACTTCAGCACGGATCTCGAACCCTTTCGGATGGAAGTAGGTCACCGTGCATTCCAGCACCTCGCCGTGGGGGCCCAACGTGGTCCGCTCCAGTCGGGGCACCATGGCGAAGCCACGGACGTTGAGAGCGTCTGCGAGGTGCTCCGGGGGCTCATGCATGGTGACAGTGATTTCCGCCCGCTGGAGTGGCTTCAGCGTCCTGTCCTGGATGACTTGGTAGATGGAATTCCGTTCGGCATCCGCAAGGCTGATGTGGCGCCCGATGTGCGAAGGGATGAAGATCTCCGCAATGGCATACGGCCAGCCGGCGCTTGAATACGATCGGCGGATCACCAGGACAAGGTTGTCATCAGAGACCAGTTTTGCCGGCACTGACTTGTCCTTTTCCATCCATTTGTATTCGATAAGGCCTTTGACGGTCTTCATCCCCGCCGCCGTGAACGTCTCCATGAAAGGAGCCAGGCGGTTCAGCATTTTGACCGGACGTTGGGCCATCACGAACGTCCCCTTGCCCTGCCTGCGAACCAACAGGCCTTTGACCACGAGTGTCTCGATCGCCTTCCGGACTGTGGTGCGGCTAATGCCGTACTCGTCCATCAGGGACTCTTCCGTAGGTATCCGGGATCCTGGCTCCAGCCGGCTGACCTGGTCCACCAGAACGTCAGCCACCTGCTGGTAGACAGCAACGGGGCTGTCCCTCTGAAGGACTTCACGAGTGAGGCCTGGATTGCTGTCTTCATTGACCATCGGCCCGTCCCATACCCTTTCATGGCTCAGTAAATCCGGATCCGATGCTAGCACCCGTCATTCCGAAGGCCGGTTAAACAAAAGATCCGGATCAGTGATTACTGATCCGGATCTTTTCTCCAGTTGCGGGGACAGGATTTGAACCTGTGACCTCTGGGTTATGAGCCCAGCGAGCTACCGAACTGCTCCACCCCGCGTCGCAAGATCAACTCTACCGCACCATCCAGGGTGCTTCTGACCATATGGAGGCCATGGTGCCGCAGATCACTTCCACACCCAGGAGCCGGCGGATGCGCGTCGACCTCCGTGATCACTTTCGCGGATACCTCGGGACAATGAATGCAATAGGTCTCCGGGGGGAAACAAAAGATCCGGATCAGTGATTACTGATCCGGATCTTTTCTCCAGTTGCGGGGACAGGATTTGAACCTGTGACCTCTGGGTTATGAGCCCAGC
>NZ_JBIVTK010000005.1:0-70708 GCF_044756725.1 Paenarthrobacter sp. NPDC091669 | reverse complement strand
CGAGCTACCGAACTGCTCCACCCCGCGTCGCAAGATCAACATTACCGTCCGGTGAATGGGAGACCAAATCCTGGCTGCGTGATGTGCGTCTCTCCCATCTGAAAAGGCCGGTGACCGCACCGAAGGGAGCGGGCACCGGCCCTTGTCAGTCGCTGTTCGCTACACGGCCTAGCTGCTGGGAGAAGGCGAGGGCGTAGCGTTGGAGCTGGCTTCCGGTGTTGCCGAAGGAGTCGCCGTGGCACCCAGACGCGTTTCCGCATCCAAGGCCTTCTTCAGCGCCTCAGACAGCTTGGTCTGCTGGGCACCGTAGGCGGCAAAATCGCCCTTCGCCAATGCGGCCTGGCCATCCGTGATCGCCTTATTGGCCTCATCCAGCGCTGCCTTGAGGTCGGCTTTCGCGTCAGTAGGCCCAGCAGGCGGCGTCGTGGTGCCCGGAGGCGAGGTAGGCGTTTGGCCGTTGTTGTCGGCATCGCCGGCCGTAGCACCGGAGTTGCCACCGAACAATTGGTCCAAGGCCTCGTCCAGAGTCGGCGCAAAGCCGATCTTGTCACCGAAAGCCACCAGCACGCGCTGCAACGTCGGGTAGGACGTCTCACCGGTGGACTTCAGGTAGACGGGCTGCACGTACAGCAGACCGCCACCCACGGGCAGCGTCAACAGGTTGCCGTTCAAAACGTCCGAGGCTCCTTGTCGCAGGAGGTTCAGCGCCTGGGACACGGTTGGATCGGAGTTGAACTTATTCTGTGCCTGGCCCGGCCCAGGGACTTGGGTATCGGTTGGGAGCTCCAGGAGCCGCAGTTTTCCGTAGCTCTCTCCCTTGACGCCCTTCACATTTCCGGCATCAGAGTCCGCAGCAAGGAAGCCGTACAGGATGTTCCTCGCGCTGCCGTTGACCGTCTGTGGAATGAAGGACGATGTCAGCTGGAAGGCAGGCTTCTCCTGGTCAGGCATCTGCAGCGACATGTAGAACGGCGGCTGCTTGACGGCTTCGGAAACAGTGGGATCGTTCGGAACGCTCCAAGCGTCGTTGTTCTGGTAGAAGCTGTCCGGATCCGTCACGTGGTAACGGCCCAGAAGCTCACGCTGGACCTTGAAAAGATCCTCCGGGTACCGAACATGGCTCATGAGATCCCCCGACATCTCCGAGTAGGGCTTGATGACGGTCGGGAAGACCTTCTGCCAGGCCTTCAGGATGGGGTCCTGATCGTCCCAGGCGTAGAGGTTCACTGAACCGTCGTAGGCATCCACGGTGGCCTTGACCGAGTTGCGGATGTAGTTGACCGAGCTGTTCGGCAAGGCAACCGTGCGACCCGCGCTGGTCTGGGAGTCGGCAGTTGCGTTCTGCAACTGCTGCGGCTGCGAATACGGGAAGTACTGGCTGGTGGTGTAGCCGTCAACAATCCACTTCACTCGACCATCGACAACGGCGGGGTACGCATTGCCGTCAACGGTCAGGTACGGGGCCAGCTTTTCGACGCGTTCGCGGGGATTGCGTTCGTACAGGATCTGGGACTCAGCGTTGACGCCATCAGACAGCAACAAGTCCGAAGACTGGAATTTGATGGAGTAGAGGATCCGATTCAGCCAGTTACCAACGTTGGGACCGCCATTGCCGCTGAAGGTGTACTGGGTCTCTCCCCCACCCTCCCGGCCTGCTGGCCGGTCCTGCTCCCGGTTCGGCGCACCCTCAGGGGCACCCACGATGGAGTACTCGGGAGAGTTCTCGCCGAAGTAGATGCGGGGCTCGTAGGTGGTGTCGTTGCCCAGGACACCATTGGACGGAATGCCGGACTGCAGGAACTCCGGCTTTCCATCGGCGGTGAACTTGTTGCCCTTGGCAGCCACAACGCCGTAACCATGGGTGTAGACGATGTGCCTGTTGACCCACGTCTGCTGGTTGGCGCTCAGGCCATCCGGGTTCAACTCGCGAACTGCAATGACAGTGTCCTGAACCTTGCCGTCAACCATGTAGCGGTCAACATTCAGGGTCTGGGGGAACTGATAGTACGGGCGGTACTGTTCCAACTGCGCAAACGCCGAAGAAATAAGGTTAGGGTCCAGAAGTCGGATGTTCGCCGTGGTTTGCGCATCCGCAGCGAGCGCGCCGGTCGTGGCAGTGGTGGTGGCGTTGTAGGCCGAGACATCAATCTGGTCCAAGCCATACGCGGCCCGGGTCATCTTGATGTTTCGGTCAATAAATTCCTTCTCCAACGTGTTTTCCGAGGGACGTACCTGGAACTGCTGGATAACCCACGGATAGACACCGCCGGCCAGAATGGCGGTGATGACCAACATGGCGGTACCGATGACCGGCAGGCGCCAGCGCCCGATGATCGCGGCAATGATGAACAGGATGGCCACCAGCCCCGCGGCAACCGCGAGGATCGCCTTGGTGGGAACAACGGCATTGACATCCGTGTAGAGGGCACCGGCCCAGCGGCCGGAATTGCTCTGCACCGTGGTGTAACGGTCCAGCCAGAAGTTGACACCCAGCAGGACCAGGAAAAGTGCACCGGTCACAGCAATATGGATCTGGGCAGCGCGGCTGGTGAAAATACCGCGCTCCATCAGGCGGATGCTGCCGTAAAGGTAGTGGGTCAGGATTCCGGCGATACCGGCCACCACGGCGATGCTGATCAGGAAGCCGGTAACGAAGCCCAGGAAAGGAAGCGACATCAGGTAGAAGCTGATGTCGAGGTTGAACAGTGGATCCGTCTGTCCGAAAGGCTCCTGATTGAAGAACAGCAGGGCCTTCTGCCACTGGCTGGCCGCTGCGCTGCCGGCGAACAGGCCAAACAGGATGGGCAGGCCGATCATGACAACCCTGCGTACAGGCTCAAGCTGTGCTTGGTAGCGGTTGAGATTATCCCGCGACTCGGCATCCGGGGCATAAACGGGGCGGGAGCGGTACGCGATCCTGATGGCAAAGAACACAGCAGCGAACATCATGGCGAAACCGATCAGGAACGTGATGATCCTGGCCAGGTTTTCGCGTATGTACACTTCGAAGAAACCAAGCTGCTGGTACCAGAGGACGTCGGTCCACACATTGGCGAAGAAAATGAACCCGACGACGGCCACTGCCACGACAATGAGCGTCGGCGTCAGGGCACCTCGTCTCAGCGGTGATCTTCCGGGCGGGTTGGAGCTGGCGGGACGGGACAAACTCTGTACCTCATTGGTGTCAGTGAACAGTCGGTATGCGAGTGGTTGACATTCTCTGCCGCTGGGATATGGCGGAGGCCGTCATATATGCCACGAGTGGCGGTGGAGCTAAGTTCCACCGCCAGTCTAGTTGTTTGTGCAGGTGGGAAGGCCCGTCGTGTCGTCTCCCGAACCGAGGCGTTCCACAGCGGCCGTGGCATCGGCCAGTGTTTCGACCTTGACCACCTGTAATCCATCGGGAACATGGCCCACGACGTCAGCACAATTGGCGGCGGGAGCCAGGAACATGGTGGCCCCCTGCTGCCGTGCTCCGATCATCTTCTGGGCTATCCCACCGATGGGACCTACGGCGCCATCGGCAGTGATGGTTCCGGTGCCGGCCACGTGTTTGCCGCCCGTCAGGTCACCCGGGGCGAGGTTGTCGATGATTCCCAAGGCGAACATCATACCGGCGCTTGGTCCACCCACGTTCTCCAAAGAAATACTGACATCGAACGGGAACGTAAAGTCACTGGCCAGGAGCACACCCAGGACATAGCGGTCGGCCGAATTCCTGGTGGGCGTGATGGTTTCGGTCACCGGAGCCCCCTTCCGCTCGACCACCACCACGGCCGGAGCCCCTGCACCGGCAGCCAGCTCGGCCTGGATCACGCTCATGGACGTGATGGCTTTGCCGTTGATGGACTTCAAGAGGTCGCCCTCCTGGATTTTCCCGGCTGAAGGTGAAGCTTCCGAGAGTCCCGCGACATTCAGCCTTTGCTCAAACGGGATATCCAGCTCCCGCAATGCGGCCGCGAACGCATTCTCTTGGGACGTCTCCATGGCGATCTCGCCCTCTTGAACCGTTTGCTCAGCGGTGGTGCCCTTGGGGTAGATCAGTTCCTCGGGATAGATGGCTTTGGAACTGTCCAACCAAGCACGGAAAACATCAAAGATGGTGGCCGGGCTCTTTGGACCGCCGGTCATGACCACGGTGGTGAGATCCAGGTTGCCGCCGGCGGGAAAGGACTCGCGTCCGGAGATCTTGATAACGGGTTTATCGCCGTCTTTGCCCAAAGTATTGAACGTGGGCCCCGCTGACTCAATAACGTAGGGAACCGGCAGGGCAGCAGCGCCAATGCCGAGTCCCAGTGCCAAAAGGCCTGAGATCACCATGATCATGTACCTGGTGTCGCGGGGAGGTGCCGGCGACACCGGGGAGGGATCGGCGTCGGGCGTTTGACGCGGATCCAATGAGCCCTCGGGGCTGGGCGAAGTTAGCATTGAGGCCTCTCTATGCCGGCATTGCGTGACCGGTTCCATGGCTGTTGCTACCGAAGACGGCAGCTGCACATACCAAACATCAACACTACGCGGTCCAGCGTTGGCGGGCTGCTTTGCCTACAGCGAACGACGCCGCATCCGGGCAGACAGCGCTACGGCCGCGGGGTACGGTGAAAGAGATCACCAGCCAGTTCGACGATCGGCGGCACCATGACATCCAACCCCAACAATCCGTCCAACGACGACGACACTCCCAAGGATCCGCTGGCAGAAATGCTGCAGAACCTGATGGGGGGCCAGGGCATGGGCAACATCGATCCCGCCGAGCTGGCCAAGGCCGCCGGCCTGCCCAACGATCCCCAACTGCTCCAGCAGATGTTCGCGCAAGTCCAGGCCATGATGAGCTCCACCTCCGAGGGTCCCGTGAACTGGCAGCTTGCCCATGAGAATGCGCGGCGGGTGGCAGCGGCAGGCACCGATCCCTCAGTGAACGCCGTGCAGGCGCGGGAGATCGACGAAGCCCTCAGGCTTGCGGAACTCTGGTTGGACCCCGTGACCGATCTTTCGGCAACCGGCCTGATCGGCCGCGCGTGGTCCCGGGCAGAATGGGTGGAGGCGACCCTTGGTACGTGGAAGCGGCTGACCGAGCCCGTTGCCAACAGCGTTGCCAACGCCCTGTCCACTGCGCTCACGCAGCAAATGCCCGAGGAAATGAAGTCCATGATGGGCGGTGCCTCGTCAATGCTGCAGAACATGGGCGGCGCAATCTTCGGCATGCAGCTGGGCCAGGCCATCGGCGCGCTTTCGGCCGAGGTTGTCAGCTCCACCGATATCGGTGTTCCTCTGGCTGACCTGGAAATGGCGCTGTTGCCGGCCAACGTCGCCAAATTCGGTGAAGGCCTCAGCCTCCCGGAGAACGACGTCCGTCTGTTCCTTGCCGTCCGTGAAGCGGCACACGCCAGGCTGTTCGTCCAGGTTCCGTGGTTGCGTGGCCACCTCCTGGGTGCCATTGAGGCTTACGCCCGAGGCATCCACATAGATATGTCCCGCATTGAAGACCTCGCCCGGGACCTTGATCCCAGCAACCCTGAGGGAATCCAGGAAGCGCTCTCGCAGGGGGTCTTCACCCCGGAACGGACCCCGGTGCAGACGGCCGCCCTGGAGAAGCTCGAAACCGCCCTCGCTTTGGTTGAAGGCTGGGTGGACGAGCTCACCGCCGAGGCCACGGACAAGGTCCTTCCCTCCGCCACTGCCCTACGCGAGACGGTACGTCGTCGTCGCGCCACGGGTGGCCCCGCAGAACACGCGTTCTCGTCCCTTGTTGGCTTGGAGTTGCGTCCCCGCAGGCTCAGGGAGGCCGCAACCCTGTGGGCAACGCTGAAGGAAGAACGCGGCATTGCCGGCCGTGACGCGATCTGGCACCACCCGGATCTGCTGCCCACCGGTGAAGACCTGGACGATCCCAAGGGCTTCTCCGAACGCCGCAGGTTGGCCGAAGCCAGCGACAGCGAAGTTGACGACGCCCTGCAGAAACTGCTCAGCGGCGGCTATGACAGCAACGAAGCCGCGGATAGAGACGCCGCGGATGCCCCGGAACCGGGCGATACAACGGAAGACACTTCTGGCAAGGAAATTGACGACGAAGACACGGACACCGAGGGCCCGGCCAAGTAGGCGAGCCCCCGGGAGCATTAAGTAGCAACGGCCGCCATCTACGGGGTGGCCGTTGCTGCGTTAAGCTCCTGTATCCGGCGCGGGGTTTGAATCCGGCGGAAGACCCCTCGAGGTGGCAAAGGCAACACCTTCCAGAAAGGCCTTTGCGCGCTGTGTCTCGGGATACGACTCCACCAGCCTCCAGAAATCGGCGTTGTGCCCCGCCACCAGCAAATGCGCGAGCTCGTGCACCAGAACGTAGTCGATAACCCACTGCGGCATGGACTGAAGCTTGTTGGAAAGCCTGATGGTGCCGTCCGCCGGAGTGGCAGAGCCCCATCGTGAATTCTGGTTGCTGACCCAACGAACGGACGTCGGGACGGCCCGCCCGCCCAGATAGGTCCGCGAAAGATGCGCGGCATGCTCCGCGAGGACTTCGTCTGTCGCCGGGCGACGCTTGCCCTGGCCTGACCGCCGCTCGCCCTGCTTCTTCAGCTTGGCCAGCATGCGGTGGACCCACTCCCGTTCCTGGGATTTTGTGAAGCTGGCAGGGATGGCAACAACGGCTTTGCCATCCTCCCAAAAAGCAGCAACCGTCCTGCGCCGCCTGGCTGATCGGCGCACGACCACGGGAGCGCCGTCGTCGGTGACCAGGGGAACGTCAGCATCCGCAGCCGTTCGGCGCGCCATCAGAGCTCGGTGCTCTCGGCCAAGACCGCAAGGACCGCTTCACCGTAGCGTTCGAGTTTGGACGGCCCGATTCCCGCCAAACCGGCCAACTCCTCCAGCGACGATGGCTTGGCCTCGGCGATGGCAGTGAGCGTGGCATCAGTGAAAACAACATAGGCGGGGACATCGGCGGACTTCGCTTCATCCTTGCGCCACTGCCTTAGCGCATCAAAGGTTTGTTCCTCATAGGACGGCGGGCACTGGTTGCAACGTCCCACCTTGCGTTCGGCACCGCTGGCGAGCATGGTTCCGCACACCCTGCACGACGCCGGTGCGGCGGCTTTCCGGCGCGTGGGACCTGTCTTGCTCCGGGCGTTTGCGGACGCCACTGAGTTGGGTCGGAGTCCGTCAAGGAACCGCGATGGCTTGCGGTTGGCACGGCCACCCGGCGTGCGGGCCGTGGACCATGACAAATTCAGGTGTTCCCGTGCCCGGGTGATTCCGACGTAGAGCAATCGTCGCTCCTCATCAACGTCTTCCGGGGTGTCTGCGAAGGAGATGGGCATGAGTCCTTCGCTGAGGCCCACCAGGAACACGGCATCCCATTCCAGTCCCTTGGCCGCGTGAAGGGATGCAAGGGTGACGCCTTGGACGGTAGGTGCGTGCTGGGCCACCGAGCGTTCCTGGAGTTCGTTGACGAATTCGGCCAACGTGAAAGCCTCGCCGCGGCTGACGGCAAGTTCATCAGCCAAAGAGACCAATGCCGCCAAGGATTCCCAGCGTTCACGAAGGGCACCTCCGTTGTGCGGCGCCGCGTCGGTATAACCAAGCGAGGCGACAATGTCCCGGACGATCTGCCCGAGCGGTTCCTGCGGACCTTCGGCAACGGCCCGGGTTGCGGCCCGCAGTTGGAGGATGGCATCGCGGACTTCCTTGCGGGCAAAGAACCGCTCGCCGCCTCGAAGCTGGTACCCGATGCCGGCTGAAGCGAGTGCCTGTTCATACGCTTCGGACTGCCCATTGGTGCGGAACAGGATGGCGATCTCACTGGCCTTGATTCCGGTATCAAGCAGTTCCTGGATCCGGCCTGCCACCACTGCAGCTTCAGCCTCGTCATCGGGGCATTCCATGAAGCGCGGTTCGGGACCGGCCGGCCTCTGGGCCACAAGTTTAAGAGGCGGCGCCCAGGCAGCATCCGCAACGGGTCCACCGCTTCGCCGGGACCCGAGGAGGTCATTGGCCAACTTCACCACCTGCGGGGTGGACCGGTAGTCGCGGATCAACTTAACAACGGTGGCATCCGGGAACTGCGCTTTGAACCCCAAGAGGTGCTTGGGCGAGGCGCCCGTGAAGGAGTAAATTGTCTGGCTGGCATCGCCCACCACGCATAACTCGTTCCGGCCGCCAAGCCACAGATCCAGGAGCCGCTGTTGCAGCGGGGAGACGTCCTGGTACTCGTCCACCACGAAGTGGCGGTATTGTTCCCGGACCGTCGCTGCCACTTTCGGGTCCTCTTGGAGAATACCTACGGTGATCAGGAGGACGTCTTCGAAGTCGATGACGTTCCGGTCGGTCTTGATGTCCTCATATGCCTGGAACACCCTGGATACCGCCGTGAGGTCAAAACCACCGGGGGTTCCGCGGTCCTGGGCGTTCTCAAGGTAGTTGGCGGGTGTGAGCATGGACACTTTGGCCCACTCGATTTCCGCGGCCAGATCCCTGATGGTTGCGCGGTCGGTGCTGAGCCGAAGCCTGCGGGAAGCCTCCGCGATCATATTGGCCTTGTGGTCCAGCAAATTCGGCAACGTACCGCCAATGGCCTGAGGCCAGAAGAACTGCAACTGCCTCAGGGCCGCTGCGTGGAACGTACGGGCTTGGACATTCGCCACACCAAGGTCCCGAAGCCTGCTGCGCATCTCTGCTGCGGCCCGCGCCGTGAACGTTACGGCCAGCAACCGCTGTGGACTGTACACGCCGGAGTGGACCCCGTACGCGATGCGGTGGGTGATGGCACGCGTCTTACCCGTTCCCGCTCCCGCGAGAACACACAGGGGCCCGGTCAAGGTACTTGCTACTTCGCGCTGTTCTTCATCCAAGCCGCCGAGGATGCGTTCCTCAAGTGAACCACCGGCGTCGAAAACGTCCTCGGTCACGGCTGGAGGTCTTCGATAACGCCGCCGTACCAATGTTCAATCAGTGAACGCGCAATGGAGAGACGCGAGGAAATGGTGATCTCGCCGCTGGAAACAGCTGCCTGCAACTCTTCGCGGCTGAACCAGCGCGCCCTGGTGACTTCAACGCCATCCGGCCGGGCAACCGAGTCTTCAGTGGTGGCGGTGAAGCCCAGCATGAGCGAAGCGGGAAAGGGCCAGGACTGTGAGCCGAGGTACTGGCATGCCGACACGCGCACACCTACTTCTTCGCCGATTTCCCGGACAACCGCCTGCTCCAGCGATTCTCCAGGTTCCACGAAGCCCGCGAGCGTGGAGTAATTCCTGGCGTCCGTGGGACCCCCACCGCCCAGAAGAAGGCGGCCGTCCGGACCAACCACCGTGACGATAATCGCGGGATCCGTCCGGGGGTAGTGCTCTGAATTGTCCTTGGGGCACCGACGCACCCACCCGCCGGCCTCGATATCCGTGGGAGTGCCACACTGCGGGCAGTGCGTGTGCGTCGCGTGCCAGTTGGAGATTGCACTGGCCTCGATGAACAGCGCAGTATCGCTGGCATCCAATCGGCCGGCGACTTCCCGGAAGCCCGCCCACTGGGCATCCGCAGGAATTTTAGCGGTGCCCGGCGCTGGGGGTTCCACAACGGTAAACAACAGAACAGGCGTGCCTTGAGGCAAGGACGACGATTCCAACGTGATGCCCAGATAGACAGCCGTGGTGGTACCGTGATCTGCTCCCCTGAGGGCATTCCACAGGGACGTGGCGTCCCCGAACCACAGTCCATCAGCAGTCACGAGAGCCTTGCGCTGGGAAACAACCATGGCCTTGGCCGTGCCGGAAGCCACAAGGTCCTCCACCATGCCGGGCTTAATCCGGACCCCGGAGCCACGATCCACCATGGCAGGGCGCACTGGAAGAACGGTCTCCATCAGGTGGTTGGCCAGCGCCGGTGACTCCGTATAGCTCATGTATCTACCGTACTGACTCGTACCGACAAAAAACATTTGGGAGGGTCACCCCTTGTGGATGCATCCCGCCCGGGCGTCAAACGCCCGCAGAAATGCCCTGTTTTACGGCGGATCTGAAGACTCGCCGCACTGCATCATGGCCACAGGCCTCACTCAATCTACCGTTGGGAAGGTGAGAAGAACACCGCTCGAACTGGCCGCTATAGCAACCGCGGCGGTGCCTGGCCTGGCGCCGACGGCTACAGCCTTTTCCCCCGACGACGACGCCGACTTCGACTCGGCGTTGCTGCTCGACGCGGATGGCAAACGCTGGCGCGTCCGTTCGCCGCGCCATCCGGAGGCCAGCACCCGGCTGGAAACCGAGTTCATGGTGCTGCGCGCCTTCGCCCCGTCCATTCGCGCAGAGCTGCCCTTCCACGTGCCAACCATTGCCGGCACTGTGCGCCAAGGCGACCTCACCACTTTTGTCTACACCCACCTGCACGGCGCAATGCTCTCCATTGAAGAGCTGTCTGCCGGGAGTCCCGCACTTGCCAGGGAGATCGGCTCAGCGCTGGCTGCCATTCATGACCTCCCTCTGACCTTGGTGACCAACGCGGACCTGCCCAGCTACTCTGCCAACGAGTTCCGGCAGCGGAAGCTCAATGAATTGGACCAGGCGGCAACCACCGGCAAGATTCCCGCCACCCTGCTGCGGCGCTGGGAGCACGCCCTGGAAGACGTGGCGCTGTGGCGGTTCAATACTTCGGTGGTCCACGGTGACCTCCACGAAGACAACCTCATGGTGCAGGATGACTCCGTGACTGCCCTGACGGGGTGGACCGATCTCCGGATTGGTGACCCGGCCGACGACTTCGCATGGCTGGTGGCATCGAACGAAGCGTCGTTCGTAGAGGCCGTACTGAACCACTACACCCAGGCGCGCCGTGAGACGCCCGACGTTCATTTGCTCCGGCGTGCAGCCCTGTTGGCCGAGTTCGCTTTGGCCCAGTACTTGGTTAAGGCCATGGCTGCCGGGCACCAGAGCATGACGGCGGAGGCAGAGTCAATGCTTCAGGCACTCTCCGATGACATTGACGAGCAAGCTAGGCGTGACCAAGAAGCAGCGCAGGCCGCCGAGGATGAGGCCGCCGAAATCCAGGCTGCCGCCACTGCAGTAAGCCAAAACCCACCCGTGAGTGTCGTGTCGATTCCCGACGCCGGCCCCACGGTTACGGTGGCAGCCATACCGGAGCCGTCTGCCACGTCCCCGGAGCAGCCTCCGGAGTCAGCGCCGGAGGGCACTACCGCCCCGGAATCAGCTGCTGACTCAGCGGAAGCCGGGAAGCCCGACCGGCCCGGGGACAGCCACTCCCCCAGCACCAACGATCAGGACGACACGTCCACTGCCGCCATCAGCGTGGTCCAGGTGACGCCGCTCCACACAGCCAATCGGTCCTAGCACCCAGCGCTGGCACCCACTGGCCCCCAAGCGCTGGTCGGCCCTGGCGCCGACGGCGCTAGCGCCCCTGGCCGCTGGTCTCCAATGCCTTGGCAACGATCCGTTCCAGTTCGACGGCGGTACCCAGATCGTGTGGCCTGACCACTGAGTCGTCCGCTACGTAGTAGAACGCCGCGCTGACCTCTTCGAGGGGCACACCCTTGAGCCGGGCCCATGCAAGCCGGTAAACGGCCAACTGCACCGCACGCGTCGCCAACTGCTGACCCGCGGGTCGTCGGCCGGTTTTCCAGTCGATCAACTGCCAGCGTCCGTCCGCGTCCAGGAAGACGGCATCTATGCGTCCCCGGACCACGACGTCGCCAATTCGAGTCTCCACAGGCACCTCGACGAAGGCGGGCGCACGTTGGGCCCACTCGGACTTTTTGAACGACGCCACCATCTCGTCCAAGCCGTATGCCTCGTCGACGTGGGAATCCGACCCCGGGGCCTCATCGAGGTCAAGCATGCCCGTAGTACCGAAGTACTCTTCAACCCACGCATGGAAGGCCGTGCCTTTACGCGCCGAAATACCGGGTTCACGTGGCACAGGCCTGCGGAGCTGCGAAAGCACTGCAGCCGGGTCCGTGCCGAGGTCCACGAAGAGTGAGGCAGAGATGTGACTCGGAAGGTGGACGTCCTGGGTGGTCTTGCGTTGCTGTTGACGGTCGAGGAGCAGGTCTGCTTCCTGGGCCCATTTCGCCGCCGGGCCCGTGAGCTCAGGTGCTTGTGTCTGGTGATTTGCGTCGGCGATGAACGCACGGACGTTCGCCGCGGCCTGGTCCATTGCCAGCCTGCGTCCGGGAGCCAGCCTAAGACGGGCGCCCGTCCGGGGATCGGACGGACCTTCAAGGGGGTCATAAGGGAACCCGGCAACTTCAAGCGTGGTGGTCAGTGGGCTTTCCTCCGGGAGTGTTTCCTCGGCCACGGATTCGGGATGAACCACCGCTGAGCCTGTCCGGCCTGCGGGCGTCCCGGTACCTTCGCCTGCGGCAACTCCCGCAAGAGGCGCCAAGTCGGAGAGAAAGGCGGACATACCGGCCATTCCGGAGCGCGAACCGTTCCAAGCAGCACTGGACGCCCACAGGACGAACTTTGCGCGAGTGTACGCCACATAAGCCAACCGCCGCTCCTCGGCCTCACCGTGATGCTGGACCTCGGCCTTGAAATCCTTCTCTGCGTCCACCCACCCCTTTTGGTCCGGCTGGTCCAGGTCCCACTGCGGAAGGTCGGCGCGGTCGCCCCGCAACGGCCAAGGCAGCGCCGCAGCCCCACTGCTCCATCGTGAATCCCTGGTGCTGGGGAATGATCCGGCATTGAGGCCTGGGACGAAGACGACGTCCCACTCCAGCCCCTTCGAGGCGTGAACGGTCAGCAACTGTATAGCTTCCCGGTTGGTCTCCACAGGGGCCAGGTCCAATCCGCCTTCTTCAGAGGCCGCTGCCTCCAACCACGACAAGAAGGCCAGCAGGTCAATCCGTTGGGATGTCTGCAGGAATCCGGCCGCGGCATCCTGGAACGCATCCAGGTTCCGGCGGGCCTGGTGGATGCTGATGCCCGGCTTGGCGGCAACCTCGATATCCAGGAGCATGGCGCGTTCAACCTCACCAAGGAGCGTTGTGAGGTCATCCCCTATGTAGCTCCGGAGGGAACGAAGTTCCGAGGCAAGCCGGGTCAGTCGTTCCAGGGCTGCGGGGCTCAGGGTGCGACCATGCCCGGACGTCCAGCCGGGCTTGGGCAGGAAGTCAAGGGCCTCCACCAGGCTCGAGGCATCGGTGATGTCACTTTCAACCACTACTGCGGCTGGTTCCTCGTTGTCATCCATGGGTTCGGAAGCGGTGCCCGGGTTTGACCGGCGGCGGGCGAGGAAACGCGACCAGTCATTGAAGGCCATCAGGTCTGCCGGACCAATACGCCATCGGGCACCGGCCAGCAGCCTCATCAAGGCATCGGACCGCCCGGGATCAGCCAACACCCGCAAGGTGGCCACCAGGTCCACGATTTCCGGAGTGTCCAACAGGCCGCCAAGACCCACGATCTCATAAGCGATTCCCTGCAGCTCGAACTCCCGGCGGAGGCACTCCATCTGTGCCCGCCTCCGGCACAGGACAGCCATGGTCGGTTTGACGGGCGTCCCGTCCTTCTCTTCCTCGAAGACGGTCCGTCTGTAGCGGCGGACATCGCGGGCAATGACGGCAGCTTCGTCCTCATCCGTGCTGAAGCGGCCGATCACCACACTTCCATCCACCGCCGCCGGACTCGGGGCCAGAGCCGGGACTGCTACGTTGCCGGCTGTGTTCCTGTCCCCTGCCGGGCCGTCCGCGGCCGCAGCATTGTTCAACGGCGCGGCGATGGTGTTGGCTGCCTCAAGGATGTTCCTGCCGTTCCGCCAGGCGGTGGTCAGGTACGAGGTCGGAGCCACTGAATAAGTTTCTGAGTCGTCGGTGGTGTCCGTGTGCCGGACCGGGAACTCTTGTACAAAGTGGAAGAGCTGCCCGGCCGAGGCACCCCGGAATCCATAAATCGACTGGTTGGGGTCCCCTACCGCAGTCACTGCGTGACCTTGGCCGAAGAGGCGTGAGAAGAGCACCAGCTGGGCATGGGAGGTGTCCTGGAATTCGTCCAGGAGGACCACTTTGTACCGGGCCCGTTCCGTGGACGCGGCAAGTGGAATGTCGCTGGCGATCCGGGCAGCAAGGGCCACGAGGTCCCCAAAATCAAGGACTCCGCGTTGCCGCTTTGCTTCCTGGTAGCGCACCACCATGTCTGCCACGCTGGCGCGGGTCCGGAGCATGGCGGCCAACGATGCTGCCGCCTGGGTGGGGTTTTTGCTGGCACCAGCTACATAGGGAAGCTGCTCGAAGGTCTCCACGCGTTCCAACACCCAGTTGCGTACTGAGCCAGGATCCTGAAGGTGTTCGGCGCACTCCCCCGCCAACTGGATGACGGCGTTGACCAAAGTGGACTTGGCCGCCGTGAAATGCTCGTAGTCACCGTCGTAGGCCTCTACTACTTCGCTGGCCAGCTGCCAGGACTGTGCCCCACCCAGCAGGACGACGTCGCGCTCTATGCCCAGCCGCAGCCCGTAGTCGGTCACAATGCCGCTTGCATAGGAGTGGTAGGTGGAAACCTTGGGTTCGAGGTCGTCAGCCCCCAGGAGCCCCTCCGGGAACCCGATGCTGCCATCGTCCTCTGCCGCGATGCGCTGGAGGGTGGCCAGTTTGCTTCGGATCCGGCTGGCCAGTTCGCCGGCAGCTTTACGCGTGAACGTCACGCCAAGCACTTCCTCCGGACGGACCCACCCATTGGCAACGAGCCACACCACCCGGTCCGCCATGGTAGCTGTCTTACCGGAGCCAGCCCCGGCGATCACCAGCCGGGGTGAGAGTGAAGAGGCAATGATGTCCGACTGTTCAGCCGTGGGATGGTTCTTCTCGCCAAGGATGCCGGCCAGCTCCGACGGAGAGAAACGGGGCGCGGGAACATGCATGCCGCCACGGGTGCCGGGCAGCGCGGCGGCAAATCCGTCCAGGAGCTCTGTTGTCATTCGGTGACCTGCTTTCCTCTGGCGCACAACGGGCAAACATCCGGGAGCCGGCACCCATGGCCGCCATGCCCGCTCTTGCCGGGATCGTGCCGTGCTTCGAATGAGGCCCCTGCCATTAAGGCAGCAGCGTCGTTGACCAGCTCCTCCGCCCAGTTCACGGAAGGATCCAGGGGGTCCTGCTGCTGCACTGCAGGCGTCTTTGTCTTGGTTCCAAGGTGTGCCAGCACCGCGCCGCCGGGTGCGAAACCAGCAGCGCCGGTGCGGGATCCGGCGTCGAGCGTTTCTTCGCCGGTTCCAGCGTCCTGGAAGGCACCTTTGAGCACCGCGGCCTGATAAGCACCCAATTGCGGATGCCTGGCAACTTCGGCCTTGCCCGGTTGACGCCTGCCAGTCTTGAGGTCCACCACCACAAGCCGGCCCTGGGAATCAACCTCGAGGCGGTCCACCTGACCCCGGAGCACGGCCTGCCGGGTGGCAACCGCGTCGGGATCTGCCGGGTCCGAGAAATCGAGCATGACTTCAGGGAGCTCTACTTCGAAGTCGTGCTCTACGGCCAGCAAGCTCCTTCCCTCGCTGCGCATGATGAGGATGTACTGGGCCAGTTTGCGCACCATCTGTTCTGCGCGTTGGAAGTCGAGCTTCCCTTCCCAGTTATCCTTCATGCCCAAGGTTGGCCACCGGCGGACGAGTTCAGCCACATATTCTGATCCCGAGGCCTCGGGCAGTTCCTGGGCAATACTGTGAACCAGCGTGCCGAGGCTTCGCGCGAAATCAGTCGCGGCCTCACCACCAGCGGCTTGGACGAACCAATCCAGTGGCGACTTATGGACAGCTTCAACCTTGGATGGCGAAACGGAAACTACACCTCCCGGAGGGACAACAGGCTCACTGGAACTGAGCGGTGCCAAACCCCACCATGTGTCCGGGTGGGCCCCCGGAACGGGTGGATCCGTGCTGGCAAGCCGGGCCAGTATCCGCGCTGCTTCCTGCCCTGCAGCGGTAACGCTGACGCCGCCGGCAATGGACTCCTCCGACTGCGCGTGCTGCCTCAGCTCCGCGACGAGCGCCCTGAGTGTCATGGGGCGGTCCACGGGAGTGTAGTCGCGTTTGTACTGGCCGGGCTCCAACGGCGCTGCGTAGTCCAGGAACGCCGAGGGTTGGTCATCTTCAGAGGAGACGGCCGTGCAGATCAAGACTTCACGGGCCCGGGAAACCGCCGTGGAGAAACTCCTGAGTTCGTCATAGCGGATGTCGCGGAGCTTGCTCAGTGGTCCCCGCCGCACGGCGTAGTCCACTCCGTGCTCCACGGCGTCGGCGTAGACGGTGCTGCCAAGCAGTTCACCACGCAGGCGGGTATTCGGCCAAACGCCTTCCTGGAGACCGGCCACTATCACCACGGGCCACTCCCGTCCCGCTGCGCTGGCCGGGGTCATGATCTCCACGCACGCCTCAAGCTGGGCACGTGCCGCAAGCGTGTCCATGGGAAGTTCCTGGTTCAACAGATAGTCCAGGAATTGCTCGGGACCGGATCCGGGTAATTGGTCTACGAAGCGCTCGGCCGTATGGAACAGGGCCATCATGGCGTCGAGGTCGCGATCCGCACGTGCGCCGGCGTTGCCACCCTCCAGCGCCATGTCCGCCCAGCGCGACGACAAACCGGTGGCCTGCCACAAAGCCCACAAGACTGACTCCGCATTGGCACCGGGCTCGGCAGCGGCTGTGGAACCTGCCGCGATCATGCGGGCAAGACGGCGGGCCGCGCTGCCTTCAATTCCCAGCGACGCCAGCGCTCCGGGCTCCAGCAGCGCTTCCACCAGCAGGGCATCGCTGGATCTGCCGCCTCCACCCAGGAGTTCCTCGCGCCTGAGTGACTGCCTGAGCCTGCGCAATTCAATGGCGGTGGCTCCGCCGATGCGCGATGTCAGCAGCGACACAGCCGTTTCCGGCGTCAACCTTGCCGGGTCCAGGACAATGGCGAAGGCCTCCAGCAGAGGACGCACAGCTACTTCGTCGCGGACAGCCGAGTCTGCCACCGGAACGCGCACCGGTATTCCCTGGCCGCTCAGGTAGCGCTGCATCTGTGAAATTTGGCCACCGTTCCGCACGATGACGGCGATGTCGCTGAACTCCCGGTGTTCCCTCAGCTGGGCTTCCAGAATCCGCTGGGCTACGTAGCGCAGCTCATGCACCGCGGACGGCAGCACATGCCCTTCCACCCTGCCATCGCTGGCAGGCGTCTTTCCTTCAGTGTCCGGACCTGTGGGTTGCTCAAGCCGCCTGGCCAGCTGACCGCCGGAACGCTGGGAAATACGTGACGCGACGCGTGTCCAGGCCTCGGCTACCACGGGCAGGTGCCGGTGGGTGAACCACAACGGACGTTCAGTGACCGTGCCCTGCAGGCCACTCAACAGAGAAGGCAACTCGGCCACAAGGTCAGGACGGGCACCGCGGAAGCCCTGCACTACGGTATCCGGGGAGTAGGTGACCACGACGTCCTTGCCCTCCGATATATCGGCGAGAAGTTCAAAGATCGCAGGATTGGATTCCTGGGCGTCGTCCACCAGGATCAGCTGGAGGCGTTCACGTTCCGCGGCCAGGAATGCCGGCGAATCCTGGAAGATCTGACGAGCCGTAGTGATGATTCCTGCGGGGTCAAAGGCCTCGGGCATGCGGAGGTCCAGGACGTCCCGGTATTCGCTGTAGAGCTCCGCTGCGGCCATCCAATCGGGACGTCCGCACTTGTAGGCGAGCCCCACCAGATCCTCAGCTGTACGGCCGGACTCAATGATGCGGTCGAACAACTGGCGGATCTCGTGGCGGAAGCCCCGGGTGGGAAGGGCCGCACTGAGATCCTCCGGCCAAGGCAGCTGGAAACCCGGCCGCGCATGGCCTTCAAGGAGTTCTTTGATAATGAGGTCCTGCTCCGGACCTGAGAGGAGCTTTGGGGGTCTGGCCAAGGGTATGACGCCCTCGGCCTTCGCCCTCCGAATGACGTCGAAGGCGTACGACGCCCAGGTGCGTGCCGGCGTCGTACTGAGGCTGCGGTCCAGCCGTCCGGTGAAAGTGTCGCGCAAAGCTGCGGCGGCGTGGCGCCCGGGGGCGAGTATGAGGATCTGCTCCGAATTCAGTCCATCTTCACGGACGCGGCGCACTGCGGATTCCACGAGCACCGTTGACTTGCCCGTGCCTGGCCCCCCGGGCACAAGAACGGGGCCGCTCCCCTGCCGGAGGGAAACGACCGCTTGCTGATCCGGGGACAGAACGGGTGCCGCATAGTGGGTCTCGCGCGGAGGCAGCAGGCGAAGAGCGTCCGGTGCTTGGCGGGTTTTGGCAGGAGTGGCGGTCACACAGTCATTTCATCATCGGGCACCGACAATTTATGGAGTTGACGCTCCAACTGGTCAGAGATCACATCAAGTTGATCGAAGTCGTCGTCCGAAGGCGCCCATCGCGCCGCTGCCAGGTCAACCCGCCAACGGCCTTCACCCGTCCTGAGGAAGGCCTCGTAGGCACCATGCAGCGGGGTGGATTCCTGCAGGTAATGCTTCAGGGCATCCACCTCGTGACCGGGCGGAGCTTCCCCGCTTGCCCGCAGGACGCGCCACCAGGCCACGGAGCTGCCGTAGTGGCTCATGACTGCGCCGACCTGGCGCGGTCCGCCGGCACCCAGGAGCTCTGCGACGTCGCCGTAGGAAACCGCCGAACCCGGTGGTACGAGGTCCACGACGCCAAGAACCGCCGTCACATACTCCATCCGCATGTGTTCAGCGTAACGGCAGGAGTGTCGCGCCCAAAGACTGTCGGACCCAGCCGGTAGCTTGAAGATATGAGCTCCTGGAACACCCTCTCCCGCGCCGCATTCGACCTCGAGACCACCGGGAAGAACTCGCGGTCGGCGCGGATCGTCACCGCTTCGATCACAGTTGTTGATGCAAACGGAGAGCTCATTGCCGAACACGAATGGCTGGCCGATCCGGGTGTTGAGATCCCCCTTGAGGCCAGTGAAGTACATGGTGTGACCACCGAGAGGGCCCGCGCGGAAGGCCGCCCGGCCGCGGAGGTTACCCGTGAAGTTGCCGCGGTTCTCCAGGAACTTTTCGACGCCGGAACTCCGGTCATCGCTTTCAATGCCAGTTACGACTTCACGGTACTGGCGGCCGAGTCCGCCCGCTATGGCGTACCGCAGCTAAGCCGGTTCCCTGTGCTGGATCCCTACGTCATGAACAAGCAAGTGGACCGGTACCGCAAGGGCAAGCGCACCCTCACGGCTCTGTGCGAGGAGTACGGCGTGGATCTGAGCAACGCCCACACCTCTGCCGCGGATGCACTCGCCACTCTCCGTGTCCTGGACGCGATGGCCGGCAAGTTCCCCAAGCTGCAGATGCCGGCAGCCACCCTCCACCAACTGCAAGTAGACTGGGCGGCGTCGCAGGCCGCCGATTTCCAGCAGTACTTGCGGCGCAGCAAACCCACTGCGGTCATTGAGGGCGAGTGGCCGGTCCTGCCGCCCGAGGACGCCAGCCGGGGCGGTTTCTAAGCCGGGGAGGCCCCGTCGGGCTTCGCTGTGCGACGCATGTCACATGATTCCCGGGAACCCGTGTTTTAGCCTCCGTCGCGCTTGGATTCCACGAGCCTTGGCAGCGCCGGAATAGTACGGCGGTCGAAGAAGTCGATGCGGGAACTATGTTCGGCGAAATCGAGTGTTAACCACCATTTCTTCGATTCACTATGCTCTGGCGGGCTGGTGACATAATTAAGTTTGGCGGGTTGAAGTCTGCTAAGGCAGCGAACCTTCTTTCGGTTGCCACATTCCCCGCCCACCGTGAATCGTCTCCGTGACCCGATGAAAGTGATTTCTTTATGAAATTCAAAGCCCCTAAGTGGCTGTCTGTTGCCCCCGTGGCCGCAGCCCTGGTGATTTCCCTGGCAGCCTGCGGCGGTGGAACTTCCGAGCCCAGCGGTTCGCCCACTGATGCACTGGCCGGCAGCGACCAGAAATCGCTCGACACGTTCACCACGGCTGAGGTGACGCCGCTGGACAAGATCGACAAGTCCAAGCTGGGCCTCATCACCGACGGCACCCTTCGCGTGGGCACCCTCTCGGACGCCCCGCCGAACATCTTCATCGACCCTTCGGGCAAGTTCACCGGCTACGACAATGAGCTCTTGCGCGCCATTGGCGACAAGCTGGGCCTCAAGGTCGAGTTCGCGTCCACCGACTTCTCTGCGCTCCTGTCCCAGGTGGGCAACAAGCAGTTCGACGTCGGATCCTCCTCGATCTCCACCACGGACGCCCGCCGCAAGACGGTCGGCTTCACCAACGGCTACGACTTCGGCTACATGGCCATCGTGACCAAGAGCGACTCCAAGGTCACCGGCTTCGCCGACGTCAAGGAGGGCCTCCGCATCGGCGTCGTCCAGGGCACTGTCCAGGATGACTACATGACGAACACGCTCAAGATCGAGCCGGTCCGTTTCCCTGACTACAACACGGTCTACGGCAATGTGAAGAACGGCCAGATCGACGCGTGGGTTGCTCCTTCCCAGCAGGCCGAGGGCCAGGTCAAGGAAGGCGACAACACCAAGATCGCAGAGAAGGTTGTCAACACCCAGAACTTCACCGCGTACGCAGTGAACAAGGACAACCAGCCGCTGATCGACGCTTTGAACTCCGGCTTGGACGCTGTCATTGCTGACGGCACCTGGGCCAAGCTCACGGCCGAGTGGTACAAGGACCGTCCGACTGCTGCCGAGCAGACCCCCCAGGGCTGGAAGCCGGGCAGCAAGGCCGTCCAGATCCCCACCAAGTAACCAAGGCGTTCCATGGATATCCTCAATCAACTGGCCGAGTCCTTCTTTGACTGGGAGGCAATAGGCGAAGTCCTCCCCAAGATGTTCGCCGTCGGCCTGCCCAACACCATCGTCCTTGCCGTAGTCTCGGGCATCATCGGGACTGCACTTGGGATGCTGCTCGCCCTGATGGGGATTTCCCGGAACGCAGCAGCACGGTGGGTAGCCCGCATCTACACGGACATTCTCCGCGGGCTTCCTCCCGTGCTGACCATCCTGGTGATCGGGTTCGGTTTCGGCCCCATCATTCGTGAACTGACGGGCTCCACCAGCCCTTACCCGATGGCCATCGCGGCGCTGTCCTTGATGTCGGGCGCGTACATCGGCGAGATCTTCCGTTCCGGCATCCAGAGCGTGGACAAGGGGCAACTCGAAGCGACCCGAGCCCTCGGGTTCAGCTACGGCTCGTCCATGCGCCTCGTGGTGGTGCCCCAGGGAATCCGCAGGGTTCTTCCTGCCTTGGTGAACCAGTTCATCGCGTTGATCAAAGAATCCTCGCTGGTGTTCATGCTGGGTCTTCTGGCCACAGAGCGTGAAATCTTCCAGATCGGCAAGGATGCCGCCGCCAACAGCGGCAACCTGTCCCCGTATGTCGCTGCAGCCATCTTCTACCTCGCGCTGACCATCCCGCTCACGCACTTCGTGAACTGGATTGATGCCCGCATGCGTTCCGGCCGGCCGGAGAAGAAGGAGCCGGATGAGGCAGCAGCAGTGGTAGGAAAGGGAGCCCAGGCATGAGCGAATTCGCTTCAGGAACATTGACGGCGAAGAACATCCATTTGTCCTTCGGCAGCAACCACGTGTTGCGGGGCATTGACCTGCACGTCGAGAAAGGCACCACGGCCTCCGTGATCGGCCCCTCGGGCTCGGGCAAATCAACGCTCCTGCGTGTGATGAACCGGCTCATCGAGCCGGATCAGGGGGACATCCTGCTGGATGGACGCTCGGTCCTCAAGGACAACCCGGACGAACTGCGCCGCCGCATTGGCATGGTCTTCCAGCAGTTCAACCTCTTCCCCCACAAGACGGTGGCGGAGAACATTTCGCTGGCCCTGCGCAAGCTCCGTGGCATGTCCAAGGAACAGGCCCGCGATGAAGCCCTGGCCCAGTTGGACCTGGTGGGTTTGAAGCACAAGGCCGACGCCCGGCCAGCCAACCTCTCAGGTGGACAGCAGCAACGCGTAGCGATTGCCCGCGCGCTGGCCATGAAGCCCGAGGTCATGTTCTTCGATGAAGCCACCTCCGCATTGGACCCGGAACTCGTCAAGGGCGTCCTCGCCCTGATGACGGATCTGGCCCAAGGCGGCATGACCATGGTGGTGGTGACCCACGAGATGGGCTTCTCCCGCAACGTCTCCGACGTCGTGACCTTCATGGACGCCGGTGTGGTGGTGGAGTCCGGTCCCCCGGAACAGCTGTTCACCAATCCGCAAACGGAACGCCTGCAGGGCTTCCTGTCGGACGTCCTTTAGCCAGGACAAGCGCCAGCCCAAAGAACCCCGCCTTCCTTGTGAAGGCGGGGTTCTTTGCTGTGATCATTGCCCTGCTTTGACCCGCAGCACTGTCAGGGCGGCAGCATCCACCTTGGCGCGGAAGGAAGCATCTGTAGTGGCTTTCTTCACCACGGCCTGGTGCATGGCAGGAATGCTCGCAGGATCTGCGCACACCAGCATGGTCCCACCGGCCCCAAAGAAGTTCAGGGCGCGGTCCGCATCGGACCAGGCTTCCAGTTGCGCGGCGCTGCAGAGGTCGTCGGAAAGAACAATCCCCGTGAAGCCGGCGTCTGCACGCAGCATGGTGTCCATCACCGTAGGCGAGAAGGGTGCGATGTTCGCGGGGTCGATCTTGTCGTAGTAGGCATTCGATACCATGACCCACTGCGTACCTGACGTGATGGCAGCGTGGAACGGCTCCAGGGCGGGATCGTTCCGGGTGGTGGAGGTATCCCTGACATCGCTGGTGACATCGGTGTTGGGCACTACCCTGCCCAGGCCTGGGAAGTGTTTCACTACAGGGGCTACGCCGGCGTCCTTCATGCCATCGGCAAAGGCATTTCCAAGGGTCGATACCGTGCCGGGTGCATAGCCGTACTCGCGTTGGAAGTGGCCGATCGGGGCGTTGGACGGTGCAAACTCCGGGCTGGTGACTGTGTCCAGCACGGGCGCAAGATTGACGTTGACGCCGGCGCTTCGCAGCTCCTTGCCCCAGATTGCAGCATCGGCACGGAGCTTTGACTGCCCGGCCCCTGCCTGCACCAATGCGGTGGGAATTGTCGAGAACCCCGGACCCGAAAGAACCTGGACATACCCGCCCTCCTGGTCGGTAGCCACGAAGAGGGGCACCCCGCCGGTGGTGGCACTGGAAACCGTTCCCGTCAACGACGACACGACGCCAGCGGTGGCAGCACTGCCTGCCTTGCTGCGCCCGCTCAGGTAGACGTTGCCCGTGTGGTAATCCTTCAACGCCTGCATGGTTCCCGGCTCGGCGCCGGTGGCCTTGGCCGCCACCATGAACAGTTGGCCTACCCTTTGTTCAAGACTTAGCGCCGCCAGCTGTTGCTCCGCAGCCGTAGGAGCGCTGGTGGCAGGTGCAGCGGAGGGCGAAGGCACCGTGGATGGCTTTGTTGGCGCAGCTGATGCGGTGGCTGGCTGCGTAGTGCCTGGCGGCGAAGAGGAAGCGGGCGACGGCGTCGCTTCCGTTGAGGGTGGGACGGTGCTTCCGCTGCCGCTTGAGCAACCGGACGCTATGGCGAGCAAAGCTCCAGCCGTCGCGATGCTTACACCGAAGGATGCAATTCTCTGGGTCTTGCGCATGGTAAACCGTTAGTTCGTTGGGGGTGGGTTTCCACCTGCGAGCCTACCCCGTGCGGGCACAGCAATGCCCCGGCCAAGTGCTTTCCGCACCAGCCCGGGGCATCAGCAGGGTCAGGCCGTGGCGCCGGCAGCAGCCTGTGCAGCTGCGGGAAGAGCCTCAAAAATACGGTTCATTGCTGCGTCGTCGTGGGCAG
Source organism: Paenarthrobacter sp. NPDC091669 (assembly GCF_044756725.1). Taxonomy (NCBI): domain Bacteria; kingdom Bacillati; phylum Actinomycetota; class Actinomycetes; order Micrococcales; family Micrococcaceae; genus Paenarthrobacter; species Paenarthrobacter sp. NPDC091669. The sequence goes on along the minus strand of NZ_JBIVTK010000005.1, from coordinate 46,938 downwards.
CAGACAGGAACCATGCCTCGAAGACCGACGGCGGCAGGTAAACGCCCGAGTCCAGCATGGAGTGGAAGAACGGTGCGTAGCGGAAGCTCTCCTGAGCCTGCGCGTCGTCGTAATTGTGCACGCCGTGGGCCGAGGTACCGAAGGCAACAGAGAACAGGTTCCCTGCCCGCTGGATGGAGTGGTCAACGCCTGCAGCATCCAGAGCTGACGAAAGTGCCGCGGAGAGTTCCAGCGAGCGGGCGTCTACGTAGGCGTAGACCTCCGGTGTCGCATGGGTCAGTGTGGCTAGGCCGGCGGCCATGGCCACGGGGTTTCCGGACAGCGTGCCCGCCTGGTAGACCGGGCCAACGGGAGCAAGGTAGTCCATGACGTCGGCACGGCCGCCGAGTGCCGCCGTCGGCATTCCGCCGCCGATGACTTTGCCGAAGGTGAGCAGGTCAGGCGCCCACCCTTCCTGGCGGCCTGTCAGGCCCCAGTAGCCGGAGTAGCCCGTGCGGAAACCGGTCAGGACTTCGTCCACAATCAGGAGGGCCCCGTGCTCCTTGGTGATGCGGGACAGGCCTGCGTTGAAGCCCTCTCCCGGAGTGACAACACCCATGTTGGCGGGTGCTGCTTCCGTGATGACGGCAGCGATGTTCTGGCCATGGGCAGCGAAAGCAGCCTCGACGGCGGCGAGATCGTTGTAGGGCAGGACCAGGGTTTCAGCCGCTGTTGCCTCGGTGACGCCGGCCGAGCCCGGAAGGGCCAGGGTGGCAACGCCGGAACCGGCGGCTGCCAGCAAACCGTCCAGGTGGCCGTGGTAGCAACCAGCGAATTTGATGATCAGGTTGCGGCCGGTGAAGCCGCGGGCAAGGCGTACGGCGGTCATGGTCGCCTCGGTGCCGGTGGACACCATGCGCAGGCGCTCGACGGCGGACACGCGGTCCTTGACGATCTGGGCCAGGTTGGCCTCATCCGGAGTGGAAGCACCGAAGGACAGGCCCCGGTCCACGGCAGCGTGCACGGCGTCGAGTACGGCAGGGTGGGCATGGCCCAGCAGCGCGGGCCCCCAGGAGCAGACGAGGTCCACGTATTCTTTGCCGTCGGCGTCCGTGAGGTAGGCGCCCTTGGCCGAAACCATGAACTTCGGGTTGCCACCTACGGATCCAAAGGCACGGACCGGGGAGTTCACGCCACCAGGCATGAGGGACCGGGCGCGGTCGAAGAGCTGATCGGACACAGGGGTGTTGGAAGTCATGGTTCCTATTCTTTCAGTGATTCAGGAGCAGCCGGTTAGTGATCCAGGAGCGGCCGGTTTGCGGCGGTGCGCCTATTCGGAAGCAAGCAGCCCGGCGACCCTCGGGGCCACCTCGGTGCCGTAGAGCTCGATGCAGCGCATCATGGATTGGTGGGGCAGGGTCCCGTTGCTGTACTTCAGGTCGAAGCGGTCCACACCCAAGGTGCGTTTGAGCAGCACGATCTTCTGAGCAACGGTTTCCGGCGAACCCACGTAAAGTGCGCCTTCGGGGCCGCACATGGCCTCGAATTCACTGCGGTTTCCCGGACCCCAGCCGCGCTCTGCGCCGATCCTGTTGCGCTGGTCCAGCCAGTGCGGGAAGAGTTCCTCCCGGGCGGCCTCGTCCGTATCGGCGATGAAACCCGGAGAGTGGGTTGCGATCTGGCGCATCGGGTGACCGTACTTCGCCATCGCATCGCGGTACAGGTTCACCAAAGGGGCAAAGCGGCGGGGTTCTCCCCCGATGATGGCGAAAATGATCGGGTAGCCGTATTCGGCGCAGCGCAGCACGGACTCGGGTGTTCCGCCAACGCCAATCCAGGCAGGCAGCAAATGGTGCTGCAATTTTGGGTACACCTGCAGTCCGTTGACATTGGGGCGGGTACGGCCCTCCCAGTGGACCGGTTTCTGGGCACGTACCTTGTCGAAGAGCTCCAGCTTCTCCTCGAAAAGGACTTCATAGTCAGCCAGGTCGAGGCCGAAGAGCGGGAAGGATTCCACGAACGAGCCCCTGCCCAGCATCACTTCAGCCCTGCCGTTGGACAGCGCATCCACAGTGGAGAAGCGCTGGAAAACACGAATGGGATCATCCGAGCTCAGCACGGTAACGGCCGAGCCCAGGCGAATCCGGGATGTCACTGCGGCGGCGGCTGCAAGGAAGACCTCGGGTGCGGACACTGCGAAGTCCCGGCGGTGGTGCTCTCCCACCCCGAAGGCATGGATTCCGACGGCGTCGGCCAGCTTCGCTTCTTCGAGCAGCTCGCGGAGGACGCGGGCATGTTCCTTGGGATTCCCGTCGGCGTCTACGCCGGCATCGCCAAAAGTGTTCAGGCCCAGGAGGATCTCATTGGCTGCTACCGGCGCCACGGGGTCGGAAGAAACGGATGTCATCAGGACTCCTTCAGCCAGCCTGCCAGTTCGGAGGCCCAGTAGGTCAGCACGGTATCGGCTCCGGCACGCTTGATTCCCAGGACGGATTCAGTGATGGCACCGCGCCTGTCGATCCAGCCGTTGGCCGCAGCAGCTTCGATCATGGCGTACTCACCGGAGATTTGGTAGGCCGAGACCGGCACCGGGCTCATCGCTGCGACATCGGCAAGGATATCCAGGTAGCTCATGGCAGGCTTGACCATCACCATATCGGCACCTTCTTCAAGGTCCAGTTCCACTTCCAGGATGGCCTCCCGGCGGTTGGCCGCATCCATTTGGTAGGTGCGGCGATCACCCTTGAGCTGGGAGTCGACCGCTTCACGGAACGGACCGTAGAACGCAGAGGCATACTTGGCCGCGTAGGCGAGGACAGCGGTGTTCTTGTGGCCGGATTCCTCCAACGCCTGGCGGATGACGGCGATCTGCCCATCCATCATGCCCGACGGTCCCAGTACGTGGGCGCCCGCGTCGGCCTGGGCAACAGCCATCTGTCCGTAGATCTCCAGTGTGGCGTCGTTGTCTACATAACCATCAGCGTCGAGGACCCCGCAGTGGCCGTGGTCCGTGAACTCGTCCAGGCAAACGTCGCCCATGATGACCAAGTCATCGCCCACCTCAGTCTTGACGTCGCGGATGGCCTTGTTCAGGACGCCTTCCGGATCAAGGGAGGCCGTGCCCTGCGCATCGCGCACGGCGGGGACGCCGAACAGCATGATGCCACCCACTCCAAGCTCCACGGCTTCAGCTGCAGCGCGCTTCAGGGAATCAGTGGTGTGCTGGACCACACCCGGCATGGAGCTGATGGGGCTCGGTTCGGTGAGACCTTCGCGGATAAACGCCGGAAGGATCAGGTCTGCAGGTGCCAGCCGGTTCTCGGCGGTGAGCCTGCGCATGGCGGGAGTGGTGCGCAGACGGCGGGGACGATGGTTTGGAAAGCTCATTGCGGGTTCCCTTCGTTGGCGAAAACAGATTCCAAGGCGGCCACGATGCCGTCCGGGGTTGGTTCTTTGGCTGTGGCAGCCACGGTCAGTCCAAGGCGCGAGGCCTCCGCCGCCGTCGGACGCCCGATCGCCACCAACCGGCATCTGCCCAGCGGCGGCAAGGTGTGGGCGATGCGGCGTGCGGCGCTGGGTGAGGCAGCCACCACGGCGTCCACTGTGCCCGCGTCGAGGGCAGCCCGTGCCTCGTCCGGGCTGAGCATTGGCGGCACGCGGTCCTCGGAAGCCTCGACGGCGGCGGGCAGTTCCGCCGTCAGGCGGAGTTCAGCCACGGCCGGGTAGTCCACAGTGCGGTAGGCAACCACAGAGGTCACGTCAGCACCTTTTGACGCCAGGCCTTCCCGCAAGCCGGGGGCCGCGATATCGGCCTGGGGAAGGAGTACCCGGGCCGGTGCGGACTCCCACAGTTCCACCAGGCCGTCAGCAGACTGAAGCTGCGTCGGCGCCAAGTGGACGGAGAGGCCAATGGATTCCAGGACCCGCAACGAGGACGGGCCGATGGTGGCCACGCGGGTAGCCTCCGGAACCAAGCCTGCCGGGTTTGTTCCCCGCTCTGCAGCCTTTTCAAGAAGGACACGGGCACTGGTAATGCTGCTGATCACCAACCAATCGAATTCACCGTCGGCCAGGCGGTCAAGGACATCGTCCAGGATCGCTTGGTCTTTTGCCCGTTCAAAATCGATCAGGGGCAGCACCAAAGGTGCGGCTCCGAGGCCGGTCAACAACGACGCCAGCGGCTTGGCACGGTCGGCGCTCCTGGTGATCAGGATGCGCCGACCGGTCAGTCCTCGGGGATCATGCGGTTTAGGACGCGGCAAGGTCCGCGATCTCCGCGGCGCCGGCAGCGAGCAACAACTCAGCCACCTCGATGCCGAGCAACGTGGCGCCAACTTCCGTCAGCCCATCGGTGGCCTTTTTCTCACGGACGGTCTTGGTGCCATCCACTGCGCAGACCACGGCTTCCAGGTACAGCATGCTGCCCTTGCGGAAGGCGTAGGCACCCACTGGAGCGGCGCAGCCTGCCTCGAGCCTGGCCAATACGGCACGCTCGGCTGTTACCGCCAGCCGGGTGTCGTCGTCGTTCAATGCCGCCAAGGCTTGGGCCAGGACGCCGTTTGAACCCGCAGTGGACCCTGATTGGCGCGGAGCGTCCTCAGTCCGGCATTCGATGGCCAACGCACCTTGCCCCGGTGCGGGCAACATGATGTTCGTTTCGAAGAACTCGCTGACGGTGTCCAACCGGTCCATTCGTTCCAATCCAGCGGCGGCCAACACCACGGCGTCAAGGTCGCAGGACTTGCCCGGCACAACCTCATCCGTGATGTTGCCCGGCAGGCCGGGAACCCGGCCGAGGCGGGTATCCACGTTGCCGCGGATGTCCAAAACCTCGATATCCGGCCGGGCTGCCCGGAGCTGGGCAGCGCGGCGTGGTGAGCCTGTGCCGACCTTGGCCCCGCCTGGCAGCTCAGAGAGCGTCATTCCGTCCCGTGCGCAGAGAACGTCACGGACATCCACCCGCTGGGGCGTTGCGGCAATGCTCAGGCCAAGGGCTGCACCGGTGGGCAGGTCCTTGAGGGAGTGCACGGCCACATCGCAAGTGTCGGCCAGCAACGCATCACGCAAGGCGGCGACGAATACGCCCGTTCCGCCCATCTGGGAAAGGGAGCCGGTTTTGACGTCGCCCTCGGTCTTGATGTGAACCAGCTCTACCGGAAAGCCGCCAACCGCGGACAACTTATCCGCGGTCTGCTGCGTCTGCGTCAGTGCCAGCTTGCTGGCCCTGGTGCCGATGCGAACGGTCACTTGGCAGCCTCCGCAGCCGGGTAGGCGTCGTGGCCGATGCCCACCGTGGTGCCAACTTCTGAAATGACGGGCTTCGCCCCACGGAAGTTCTCGCAGCAGTTGGGGCGGCAGACGTCATACCAGGGCCCAAGGTCCGTGACGTGGGGGCGTTCGGCGATGTTGTTCTCCACCGTGCGTTCGCAGATGAGGTCCACCAGGCCGGACACGAAAGCCGCGTGCGTACCCGGGGTGGGAACACGGGTAGCTTCGACACCCAGGTTCTTGCAGGTTTCCAGGGCCTCTGTGTCAAGGTCCCAGGCAACTTCCATGTGATCGCTGACGAAGCCGAGGGGAACAATGACGACGCCGCGGACGCCTTCGGGGGCGATTTCCTCTAGGTGGTCGTTGATGTCCGGCTCAAGCCACGGGATATGCGGGGCGCCGGAACGGGACTGGTACACCAAGTCCCAGGCGACGTTGGGCGCCACAACATCCATGATGGCCTTGGCATTGGCCAGGTGCTGGGCAGCATAGGCCGAGCCCTCGGCGAATTCGCGGGGCTCGTCCCCGGACCGGCCAGCGGCCTCGGCATCCCGCGTAGGGATGGAGTGCGTTGCGAACAGGACGCGGATCTTCGAATCGGGATCAGCCTCGCCAGCAGCGGTGAGCTTGCCACGGATCTCTTCCAAGCCCGCAGACGTACCCTCCAGGAAGGGCTGGACGACGCCTGGGTGGTCGAAATACTGGCGGATCTTGTCCACCTGGAGCTTGCCGTCCAACCCTGTTTCCGTCAGTGCAACGCCGATGTCCTCGCGGTACTGGCGGCAGCTGGAGTAACAGGAGTAGATGCTGGTGGTGAGCATCAGAAGCCGGCGGTGACCGGCGTCGTAGGCGTCCTGGAGCACGGGAGCGATGTAAGGATCCCAGTTGCGGTTACCCCAAAGGACCGGCAGTTCGATGCCGCGGCGGGCCAGTTCGGCCTCGATGGCGGCCTTCAGTTCCCGGTTCTGCTGGTTGATGGGGCTGATGCCGCCGAAGGCGCGGTAGTGGTGCGAGACCTCTTCGAGCCGCTCATCGGGGATGCCGCGGCCACGGGTGACGTTTCGCAGGAACGGAATGACGTCATCCTGGCCCTCGGGACCGCCGAAGGACGCCAGCAGCACGGCGTCGTAACGCGCTGCTTCCTGGCGGCCACGCTCGGTGACGGCGTTCAGTGCTGTGGAGACAACGGGGCCGGTCATGCGAGAACCTCGGCAATCTCGGCAGCCGTGACACGGCGGCCGGTGTAGAAGGGGATTTCTTCACGAACGTGATGGCGCGCTTCGGTGGCGCGCAGGTGGCGCATAAGGTCCACCAGGTCCACCAATTCAGGTGCTTCGAGGCCAAGGATCCATTCCCAGTCACCCAACGCGAAGGAGGAAACAGTGTTGGAGATGACCTGCGGGAATTCGCGGCCCAGCAGGCCGTGGTCACGGAGCATCTTGCCGCGCTCGTCCGTCGGAAGCAGGTACCACTCGTAGGAGCGGACAAACGGGTAGACGCAGAGCCAGGTGCTCGGCTCGACTCCGCGCGCGTAGGCCGGCACGTGGCTCTTGGAGAACTCAGCTTCGCGGTGCACGCCCATGGCCGACCAAACGATGTCGGTGCCGGCGAAAAGCTTGCTGCGGCGGATGGAACGGACGGCGGCCTGCAGGTCCTCCGGCTTGGGTCCGTGGAGCCACACCATGATGTCCGCGTCCGAGCGCATCGCCGAGACGTCGTAGCTGCCGCGGAGGATGACTCCACCTTCGGCGAGCTTCTCCGCAAGGGCTTCGAATTCCTGGGCAGCATCGCCGCTGCGCAGGACGTCGGCCGAGCGCTTGAAGACCGTCCACAGCGTGTAGAACTGTTCTTCGGTTTCAGCAGTTTTAGTGACAGATTCGGCAGAAGTGTGGCTCATGGTTCAAGTTTGCCCCGTGCCAGCCCCTAAGTCGAAACGGATCAGTTCTACAACGCGTAGAAGTGATGCAAATCACAGTTTTGAGGGACCCTCAGCTCCGGCTGTGGCGAACTGTGCCCGGGTGTCGGCCACCACCGCAGCCAGGCCATTCCCCGCCAGCCAGCCTCCAACGACCGTCAAGCCCGGGGTCGCGGCGCACACAGCGCGTACTTGACCGACGCGCTGTTTATGACCGACGGCGGCGAACGGCAAGGCTCCGGCCCACCGCACCACGTCCCAGTCAACGATGTCCGCCGGTGAGACCGGCACCGTCAATAATGCGGAGGCATCCACCAGCGCCGCGGACAGGAGTGACTCGTCATCGAGAACGAGGTCCGTTCCCCCGGCAGCTCCTTCTCGCCGGCCATAAGACAGGCGCAGGACATGCGTCCCCGGGCCGGCCTCATCCGCCAACCAGTCCCATTTCGCCGTTGCGTGGGTCAAGGCCTTGGCCTTGATCCCAGGAGTTTGTGGTGCCACCAGAATTCCGGTCCCGCGGGGCCTGCGGTCGAGTTCGGGAAGATCCACCACCATGGTCACCAGGCTCACCAGCGGCCCGGGGGCCGGACGCAAGCCGGACAGTTCCGGCAAGGACTGCTCAAGAAGCCCGACGGCGGCCGGGCCGTCGAGCGCAACCACCAACCGGCCGGCGTCGTACGTGGCACCTCCGGCGGTGACCCGCCAGCCATCCGGGGTCCTTGCCACTGCGTCCGCACGCTTTCCGGCCATCAGACCGACGCCGCGTCCGCGCAGGTCTGCCACGAGCGCAGTCACCAGCGAATGCATGCCGCCTTTCAAGCCGGCGACGGCGGATCCAGCCTTGGCCGGACCGGAAGCAGAGCCGGTGGCAGCCCTGCGCTGGGCCGCCACTGCGGCAGCCAGTGAACCATGCTGACGAATACCCGCCCGCAGGCCGGGCGCAACCATGTCGACATCCAGAAGATCGGGGTCGGCCGAATGGACACCGCCCACCACTGGGGAAACCAGCCGGTCAAGGACCCTCTTACCCATACGGCTCCGGACCAGCGCGGAGACACTGGTGACCTCCGAGGACGTGCCAAAGGACGCGGGAAGCCAGGTATCCAACCAGGCACGGATGGCTCCGGCGAGTCCCAAGGAACGGCGGACTTCCGGATCCCAGGGATTGGCAGGGATGCCCAGGACTCCCGTTTTGGGCAGTTCCTGCGGCCCGTCGGGTAATTGCACCCAGGCACCTCCGGGGTGCGGGGCAACAATCTTGTCCGCCAGGCCAAGCTCACGGGCGAGGTTGGCAACAGCCGGCGACCGGGTGGCGAACGATTCCGCTCCGCTGTCCAGGTGCAGCCCGGCAACAACATGGCTTCCCACGCAGCCGCCCCAGGCGTCACTTGCTTCCAGGATGGTGACGGCACAGCCGGCCATGGCAAGTTCACGGGCAGCGATCAGGCCTGAGACGCCACCGCCCACCACAACGGCGGATGGCCCGTCGGCCGGCGTCTTGGGCGTTGGATGTCCCCCGCGCATCGGCACTACTCCGAGGGAATGGAGTGGATGAGTTCCACGACACGGGTCAGGACGGTGGGATCCGTTTCCGGAGGCACTCCGTGACCCAGGTTCAGCACATGGCCCGGAGCGTGCGCTCCGGCCGCAATGACCTCGCGGACGTGGGCTTCAAGGACCTCCCACGGAGCGGAGAGAAGCGCGGGATCGATGTTTCCCTGCAGCGGGACGGTGCCACCCAAGCGGCGGTTGGCCTCGTCCAACGGAAGTCGGTAGTCCACGCCCACCACGTCCACCCCTACGTCGCGCATGGCGACCAGGAGCTCGGAGGTACCCGTGCCGAAGTGGATCAACGGAGCACCCAGGCCACGAACATGGTCCAGTGCCCGGGCGGACGCCGGCGCTACGTACTTGGTGTAGTCAGCCAGGCCCAGGGAGCCTGCCCACGAGTCGAAGAGCTGCGCGGCTGAAGCACCCGCCTCGAGCTGCGCCTGGAGGAACATTCCGGAGGTGTCGGCGGCCCAGTTGGCCAGCGCCGCCCAGGTTTCAGGATCGGCGTGCATCATGGTCCGGGGCCCAAGGTGGTCCCTGGACGGCCTGCCTTCAACCATGTAGGCCGCCAGGGTGAAGGGGGCACCGGCGAACCCGATAAGCGGGGTCTTGCCAAGTTCAGCAACAGTCAAGCGGACGGCTTCGCGGATGGGTTCCAGCGCCTCCCACGTCAGCGTGGGCAGGGCTGCCACATCAGCGGCCGTGCGGACAGGTTTGTCCAGGACCGGTCCAACGCCGGGAACGATGTCCACGCCCACACCGGCCAGCTTCAACGGGATGACGATGTCGGAGAAGAAGATGGCCGCATCAACGTCATGGCGGCGAACCGGCTGAAGCGTGATTTCCGCCGCCAGTTCCGGACGCAGGCAGGAGTCCAGCATCGCGACACCTTCGCGTACCTTCAGGTACTCCGGCAGGGAACGGCCTGCTTGACGCATGAACCATACGGGCCTGCGGGACGGCGTGCCGCCGCGGTAGGCCGTAATCAACGGCGAGTCCGAGGTCCGGCCGTCCTTCAGCGGGTGGTTGGCGTCGAGGGTTCCCGCCGGGGCGTTGGAGGCCGTACTCTTGGATGCTGCCGAGCTAGAAGTCATGCCTTCGATTGTGCCGAAAATCCGGGGCAAAAGATAACGACAAGCTGTCACGTTGAGCGCTTCCCGGGCCTTTGTGGCGGCGATCACTCCCCTGCGTGTGGATCGCCACGGTGCCATATTGTTCTACCGGGCTACGAAAAAGCTATGATTGGGGTGCTGTGGTTCTTTTCTCATTGGTGGCTACACACGCCGACATCGACCTCGAAACCGTCGCTCAGTTGAGCAACGGTTCCTCTGAGCTTGCCTCGGCAGCCCTGACGGACGCCTCCGTGGTGTCCGGCGCCGTGGTCCTTGCAACCTGCAACCGCTATGAGGTTTACGGGGAAACGGCCCAGGGCGCAGACCTCGAGGCAGCACGATCCGCCTTGGTCTCCCAGATCAGCGAACTAAGCGGACTCAACGAGCAACTGGTTTCCCGTTCCTTCGCAACGCACACCGGCCCCGAGGTCACCCGGCATCTCTTCGCAGTGAGCGCCGGACTGGACTCCGCGGTGGTCGGTGAGCGTGAGATCGCCGGCCAGGTCCGCCGGGCACTGATCACCGCCCAGCAGGAAGGTACGGCGAGCTCCGGGCTGGTCCGCTTGTTCCAGGCAGCTTCCAAGACCGCCAAGGACGTTGGCGCGCAGACCGCCCTCGGCTCGCGCGGGCTCTCCATTGTTTCCGTCGCCCTGGACCTCGCAACCGACCTCGCCGAGAACGACGATTGGTCCACCAAGAAAGTTGTGGTGTTCGGCACCGGCGCCTACGCAGGCGCCACCATGTCATTGCTTCGTGACCGGGGCTGCACCGAGGTTTCCGTCTACTCCTCGTCCGGCCGCGCCCAAGGTTTCGTCGCGACCCGCGGTGGAACAGCGCTCGACGCCGATACTCTGCCCGCCGCTGTTGCCGCAGCTGACGTCATGATCGGCTGCAGTGGATCGGACAACCGTGTGGAGGCCGCAGACCTCGCGCGTGTCCGTGCACAATCGGGCAAGCCGTTGATCGCCATCGATCTCGCCCTCACCCATGATTTCGACCCCGCCGTGGGCGAACTCGACGGCGTTGAACTCCTGACGCTTGAGTCGGTCCGGCTCGCTGCGCCCCAGGAACAAGCAGAGTCGCTTTCCCAGGCAAGCGCGATCGTCACCGGCGCTGCCGCATCCTTCGAGTCCGAACGCGAAGCGCGTTCCGTGGACACGGCCATTGTGGCGCTTCGCCGCCACACCATGAACGTCCTGGACGCCGAGATGGAAAAGGTCCGCGCCCGTCACGGCTGCACGGCTGCCGCCGAGGAGGTGGAGTTCGCACTCCGCCGCATGGTCAAGCAACTCCTCCACATCCCCACCGTCCGTGCACGCGAACTTGCCGCCAACGGACAACAGGACGACTACGTCGCAGCCCTCGAGGCACTCTACGGAATCCAGGTGGAACAGCCCCAGGCTGCAGCCCCGGCCGCCGAATGCCCCGTGGACCACCAGCAACTCCGCTCAGAGAGCGCCTGAGCAGACGGGGCCACGCCTTCCAGCCCCAAGCAGCTCATGGTGAGCTTGCCCGGCACGGATGGTGGCGGGAAACGAGCTAGTAAACGGGCTTCGCCGGTTCGACGTCGCGGACCCAGGCGAGGATACCGCCGTCGAGATGGCTGACCCGCGTGTAACCCGCTTTCCGTGCGGCCTCCAACACTGCAGCCGAGCGCGTGCCGGCCTTGCAGTGGAAAACGATGTCCTTGTCCTGGGGCAACTCCACCCACGCTTCGCCGGAGAGAATACGGCCCTGCGGAATGAGGACGGAACCATCAATGCTGACGATGCTGTGCTCGCCCGATTCCCGGACATCCACCAAGTCGAAGTCCCTCTCCCCCGCCTCACGCTCTGCGAGCATCGCGGCGAGATCCTTGGCGGACACAGTGTGTTCCTGGTCGGTCGCTGCCGGTGGCGTCACACCGCAGAAAGCTTCGTAGTCCGTCAGCTCCGTGATGGGTTCGGCTTCCGGGTCCTTGGAGACCTTGATCTCGCGCCAGCTGCCGCCCAGTGCGTCAAAGAGCGCCACCCGCCCCAGCAGTGAACGCCCGACGCCGGTGATCAGCTTCACGGCTTCGGTCACCATGAGCGAACCAACCGCCGCGCACAACATGCCAAACACTCCGCCTTCGCCGCAGGACGGCACCGAACCGGCGGGAGGGGCTTCAGGATAGAGGTCCCGGTACGTGGGGCCGTGCCCGGCCCAAAACACGCTGACCTGGCCGTCGAAGCGGAAGATGGAACCCCACACGTACGGCTTGCCGAGGATGGCGGCGGCGTCGTTGACCAGGTAACGCGTGGCGAAGTTGTCAGCGCCATCGAGGATGAGGTCGTACTGCGCAAACAACTCCAAGGCGTTGGATGAGTCCAGCCGGATGTCATGCAGGACGACCTTGACCAGCGGATTGAGTTCGTTGATGGCGTTGCGGGCGGACTCGATCTTGGGGATGCCCACGTCCTTCACGCCGTGGATGACCTGGCGCTGCAGGTTGCTGAGGTCCACCACGTCATCGTCAACGATTCCGAGTGTGCCGACGCCGGCCGCCGCCAAGTACAACAGGGCCGGAGAACCAAGTCCGCCGGCGCCTATGACGAGCACTTTGGCATTCTTAAGCCTGCGTTGGCCCAAGGCGCCGATTTCGGGAATGATGAGATGCCGGGAGTATCGCTCCACCTCGGCCGGCGTGAGTTCGGCGGCCGGTTCAACAAGGGGCGGCAGGACAGCGGGCGCAGCGGGGCGGGCAGCAACAATTGAGGCCATACCCCAATGTATGCCTGCCGATGCCGCCCGGTCATATTACCCACCGGTAGAGTGGTCATAACTGCAAAGGAAAGGCGGCAGACTGTGGCTGACGGCACAAGGGCACACGATGGGGCACCGGCCAAGCAGGAACGGGCTGTTTCAACGCGTTCACCAAGGTTGCCGCGCGACGAGCGCCGGGCGCAGTTGTTGAATGCGGCGTTGGAAGTCTTCGTCTCCAACGGTTTCCATGGCGCGGCCATGGACGAAATCGCCGAGGCCGCCCATGTGAGCAAACCAGTGCTGTACCAGCACTTTCCGTCCAAGCGTGAGCTGTACATGGCCCTTTTGGATAGCCACCTGGCCACGCTGACTGAGCTGATGCTCAGCGCCTTGAACTCCACCTCGGATAACAAGGAACGCGTGAAAGCGGTGATGCGGGCCTACTACCGGTTCATCGCAGATGACGATCAAGCCCACCGGCTCGTCTTCGAATCGGACCTCATCAACGATCCCGATGTGAGCTCCCGCCTGGAGACTTTCAACAAAACGTTCGCGGATGCGGTGGCCCATGTCATTGCCGAGGACACCAAGCTGCCTCCCCTGGAGGCGCAACTCCTGGGCCGTGGTCTGGCCGGAATGGCGCAGGTCAGCGCACGTTACTGGCTTGAAACGGACGGAAACCTTGACCTCGATGTGGCCAGTGATCTGATCTATCGTTTAGCTTGGCGCGGAATCAGTCGATTCCCCAAAGAGTCCTAGGCTACAAATAGAGGACTGACTTAATACTTGATTGGCTTGGAGGCCTTGCTGTGGAAGTAAAGATCGGCATTCAGAACGTTGGCCGTGAAATCGTGCTCGAATCCGCTTTGGATGCAGACGCCGTGGCCAAGATCGTGGCGGAGGCCGTGTCCAAGGGCTCGGAATTGCGCCTGACCGACGAGAAGGGCCGCCAGATCATTGTTCCCGGCAGCGTCCTGGGCTACGTGGAGATCGGCGCAGAGGAAGTCCGCCGCGTCGGTTTCGGTGCCCTCTAGGCCCTCCCCTTAACGCAGTCCGCAAAGGAGTCTTCATGCTTTCACTCGTCGTGGTGGTTCTGGCCACCGTAGCCACCGGTTTCATCGTGTGGGCCAACGACAAGAGGCACGGCAAGTACGGCATCGCTTTGCCGGCCGGTGTTTCGGTGGCTGTGGGCACCCTGAGCTGGATTGCGTTCATCAGTGTCGGTCTGGGCTACCAGCCCGGGGCAACCTGGATTCCCTGGGTCTTGCCCATCGTCCTGGGAACTGCCGCCGCCGCAGCCGTGGTGGTCTTCCTCGGCCGGACCCGCACCCGGCACGATACCGCGGCGCTCACCAAGGCGCTTAGGCTCTAGCAACACGAACAAACGACAGTGACCGTCGCCCTCGGGCGATGGTCACTGTCGTTTAACGCCTTGCCACCACGGTTCGGGGTCAGCTGGGCTCAGGGTTCCGGATACCGCTCCGGCTGGGCGGCTGCGCCCAGCCCTGCCGCGGCTTCGCTCACGGAGGCCGCAGCGGCAATATCGCGTGGGGTGACTGTCCCGCCGGCGTCGTGGGACACATACCGCAAGTAAACCCTGTTGTAGCGCCATTCCAGATCGGGGTGGTGGTTTTGCTGTTCGGCGATCTCACCGACCGCCGCAATGAGCGCCAGCGCTTCGGCCGCCGTCGGGGTTTTATAGACGGTGACCAGGCCGTCCTGGTACTTCCAGTCGGGAAGCTCCCGGAGGGCATCGTCGACATCCGCCCGGGTCAGGTGGTCACGGTTCCCTGCCACTGCTGCTCCTCCTCGCGACGACACGGCGGACATCTAGAGGAACTCTGCCCGGCCCTCCATGGCCGACGACGCCAAAGCGTGCTCACGCCGCGGAATACGTCCCGCCTGCTTGGCCAGCCTACCGGCGATCACGGCGTGTTTGAAGGCCCCACCCATCTGCACCGGGTTCTGCGCCCGAGTGACAGCGGTAGCCAGAAGCACGGCGTCGCAGCCCAATTCCATGGCGAGGGCGGCATCGGAGGCCGTCCCTATTCCGGCATCAAGCACCACGGGGACTGAGGCCCGGGACACGATGAGTTCAATGTTGTGCGGGTTCAGGATGCCCAGACCGGTTCCGATCGGCGAGCCCAGGGGCATCACAGCAGTGACACCCAGGTTCTCGAGGCGCAGGGCCAGGACGGGATCATCGTTGGTGTAGGCGAAGACCTTGAATCCACGGTTCACCAGCTGTTCCGTTGCCTCAACCAGTTCCACGGCGTCTGGAAGGAGCGTGTGTTCGTCGGCGATGACTTCCAGCTTGACCCAGTCGGTTTCCAGGGCCTCCCGCGCCAGTTCAGCCGTCATCACGGCGTCTTTGGCCGTAAAGCAACCGGCGGTGTTGGGCAGCACGCGGATGCCGTGATCTACCAAGAGTTGGAAGAGGGATCCTGTTTCGGCGGGTGAATAGCGCCGCATGGCCACTGTGGTGAGCTCAGTCCCGGACGCCAGGAGCGCCGCGCCCAGGCCGTCCAGGCTCGGGGCACCTCCCGTGCCCATGATCAGGCGGGAGCCGAAGTGGACGCCGTCGATCACCAGGGCGTCAGTAATGACCTCTGTGTTTGCTGTCGTCATGCTGTCAGCCTCCTTGGACTGCGGTAACAAGTTCGAGTTCATCTCCGTCGGCGAGCGCCGTTGCGGACCATTGGCTGCGCGGCACCAGCTCGGAATTGCGGGCGACGGCGACACCCAGCTTGCCGCCGTCGGCTGCCTGTCCGCGGTGGTCCAGGACGCGGCCGGTGACGGCCGTGACCAGGGTGCTGACCGAAGCGTCCTCCGGCACGGCGTGATCGGATCCGTTGAGTTTGATGTTCATGCTGTTTCCTTGCTGGGTGCGTGTGCCGGCGTGAGCGCCCGCACTGGGAATGTCGTGGTCTCGAAGCGATCGGGGCGGAACGGGGCCCAGCGGGGGTCCGGCGAGCCGTGGATCAGCCCGCCCACGATCCGCGCCGCCACAGGCGTCAGGAGGACACCATGCCGGAAGAATCCCGTGGCGATCACCAGGCCATCAACATCCCCGCTGGTACCGGCGACCCGTCCAAGCAACGGGGCGTTGTCCGGAGTGCCGGGGCGGGCCCGGGCCGTTGCTTCGAGCAGTTCAAGTTCCGCCACTGCGGGGACCAAGGCCTGGGCGTCCCTCAGCAACTGGTAGACGCCCCCGGCTGAGACCACGTTGGAGGACGCCGATAGTCCGTCCTCGCGTTGGGTGGCCCCGATGACTACCGTGCCGTCGTCCCGGGGCACGATGTAGACGGGCACTCCGCGGACCATCCCGCGGACGGTGGAGGTGAGGAGTGGCCTGAGGTGTTCAGGCACCCGAAGCCTGAGGATGTCGCCATACACCGGCCGCACGGGAAGGCTGAGCCTGTCGGGGAGCCCCTCCAGGCCTGCCGCACCCAGTCCGTTGGCGACCACCGTTTCGGTGGAGTGAACAGCGGCACCGGACTCGAGTTCAACTCCTGAAACCCGCCCTCCGTCCCAGAGCAAACGGCGCGCCGTGGAAGCCACGGCGAACCCATCATCGGCGCCCGAAACCCAGGTGGAGTCGCTGGCCGCGTGGCGTGCCATTCCAGACAGCAGGCATGCCGCCAACTTCCGGGGATCAACCTGGTGATCGGCGGGAATGTCGAAGGCACTGGAAATTTGGGGGCTGAGGAGGGGTTCGCGATCCCGGGCGTCGCGCAGGGAAAGCGGCTCAATTCCCAGGCCTGCGGCACGCTGCACCGCACGAAGATCTGCAAGCGCCCTGCGGTCCGCGGCGTCGGCACCCACGGCGAGTGTCGGCGTCGTGCGGTATCCGGTGTCTTCTCCTCCGTGGCTCAGGCTTGCGGCGAAGGACGGCCACAGCCGGGACGATTCCAGCATCAGCTCGAGGAGGTCTTCCTCCTGGTAGTGCAGTTCGCTGACGGGGGCAAGCATTCCTGCGGCAGCGAACGTGGCTCCCGAGGCCGGTGCGGGGTCGATCAGCACCACTGAGCGGCCAAGTCGTCGTGCTTCGTGAGCGATGCCCAGACCGATGACGCCGCCACCAATGACAGCTACGTCGGCATGCATGGAGGTTTGGCGGGGATCTGCCATTCCGGTTTCCTTCCCTACGCCGGTACTAGCCGGATCAGGTCAAGCGGTCGGCGCTGAAGCCCTCTCAGCCGGACGGTCATATAACGAACGTCGCGGCTCCCGCAGTACGTGCCCAGTTTAGAGGAACTACTCTGGTTTCCATGACCCCGACTGATGCCCTTGCCACTGCCCGCCTGTATCTGTGCACTGATGCCCGGAAGCGGCAAGGCGATTTTGAAGACTTCGTGGACGCCGCTTTTGAGGGTGGCGTGGACATCATCCAGCTGCGCGACAAAACCCTGGAAGCTGCCGAGGAGTTGGAATTGCTGGCGGTCCTGCAAGGAGTTGCGCAACGTCACGGACGGCTCTGGGCTGTCAACGATCGCGCCGACGTTGCCAATGTTTCCGGGGCTCCGGTGT
The DNA here is from genome assembly GCF_044756725.1 of Paenarthrobacter sp. NPDC091669. Lineage (NCBI taxonomy): Bacteria > Bacillati > Actinomycetota > Actinomycetes > Micrococcales > Micrococcaceae > Paenarthrobacter > Paenarthrobacter sp. NPDC091669. The sequence goes on along the minus strand of NZ_JBIVTK010000005.1, from coordinate 29,859 downwards.
TCCACATCGGGCAAAAAGACCTCCCGTTGACGGTGGCCCGAAGGTTGCTTCCGGAGCCCGTCACGATCGGTCTCTCCACCCACTCCCCGGAACAGGTCAATGCGGCCATCGCAGCCTCACCAGGACAGGGAGGCCTGGATTACTTCTGTGTAGGCCCGGTCTGGGCAACCCCGACCAAACCCGGCCGCGAAGCCGTGGGACTGGACCTGGTCACATATGCCGCAGAAGCGAGCAAGCGTGCAGATGAGACCACCGGCGGTGCCGTGAACCTGCCCTGGTTCGCCATCGGAGGGATCGATCTCAGCAACGTGGAGCAGGTACTGGCTGCGGGAGCCAGCCGGATCGTCGTGGTCCGTGCCATCACCGAAGCTGCGGATCCGACGACGGCAGCCAAGTCGCTGCTGGAGGCGCTGGACGCCGCCTGAGCCTGGGCGTTAAAGCCGTTAAAGCCGTTCACGGCGTTCAGGGTGAGGCCTGGTCAAGCCGTCATGCGGTGAGGCCCAGGGCCGTCATCCGGCGTGAATGCCGCTCGGCGAGCTCGCCGGTCAGTCTCTTGACTGCGGCGCGGGCATCGCCACCGCTTTTTAGCGTTGGCCCCAACTGCGGGTGCTCCATGCCCACCCTCTGCGCCTGCGTCAGTGCTTCCCCCACCAGCCGGCGGCCCCACAACGCCAGGCGTGAGGCCAGTCGAGGGTCATCGGCCAAGGCCCGCCGCAAAAGGACTCGAAGAACCTCGGTTGCTTGGTCGGGAGCGGCAACCCGGTCCACGAACTGCTGTGTTGTTGGATCGAGGAAAGCAGCGACAGCCCGGTAGAAGTCCGAGGAGACGGTGTCGATGACGTACGCCTTCATCACGGATTCGAACCAGTCCCCGGGCTTGGTGCGTTCATGGAAGTGATCAAAGGAACGCTGGAACGGCAGCATGGCTTCCTCGGGATCGAGGCCCATTTCCGCGAGCCGATCGCTCAGCAGCGCGAAGTTTCCGTACGCGCCGACGGCGATTTTTGCCAGCACTGACCGGTCATGGAGCGTGGGGGCGTATCGGGAATCGAACGAAAGCCGGCCGAAAGCGGACAACTCGCCGTAGGCCATGGCACCCAGGAGTTCCGCGGCGAGTTCTCCAGCAGAAGGTGCGGCGTCCCGGGAAGTGCCCATGATCCAAGACTATCCCCGGCCCTCCACACCCCGCCCGCGGAGATTAGCTGTTAGCGGCGTTGGTCCTACTAGGCTGGCTGGAAGTGAGTTGACTGTCAGGCCTGCCCCAAGGCCGCATGTCCTCCTCCTCGCACCCACTCCCCTGAAGGATGTCCCATGAGTAACCCGAGCTACCCACCCGCGCCCAACAACGGGAACGGGGCTCCGCCAGTTCCCCCTGCACCCGGCGCTTTCGGCAACCAGTACCAAGGCGGGCAGCAGACGTACCAGCCGGGACCGGGTTCCAGCCCTTACGGTGCACCCGGCATGGGCGCCCCGGCCAAGTCCTTCATGGTCACCTGGCTTCTGTCCTTGCTCCTTGGTGGCCTCGGTGTTGACCGCTTCTACCTGGGCAAGATCGGCACCGGCATTGCCAAACTGCTCACTGCGGGCGGTCTGGGCATCTGGTCCATCGTGGACCTGATCATCACGCTGACCGGCAACGCGCGGGACAAAGAGGGCCGACCCCTGCAGGGTTATCCGGAAAACAAGAAGAAGGCCTGGATCATCACGCTCGTCGTCTGGTTCGCCGGCCTGGTTGTTGGAATCGTGTCCACTGTGTTGTCTTTGACGCTGGTGGCCGCTGCGGTCCAAGGACAGGCCACGCCCGTCCCCGCCGCACCGTCGGCTTCGCAGGAAGCCCCGGCCCCGTCACAGGGCCCTGCCGGTGACGGGAACTCCTTCGAGGTCACGGTGTCCGAGGGCAACACCGTCAACGTCACCATCCTTAACACCGGGTACACCACCGAAATCCCGGAAATGGCTTACATGAAGCCGCTCAACGGCGGGTTCCTCCTGCTGGAGGTTTCCTGGGAGACCACCGCCGGCTCCAGCTTCGTCGCGCCCAGCAACTTCGACGCCTTCGACGCTGAGGGCAAAGAGGGCGACCGGATCTTCCTTGACGACGGTCTGGGCGGTCTGGTCTCCGGCGATGTCGCCGCAGGAGACGTACAGCAGGGCGTCATCGCCTTCGACATCAAAAACGGTCCCACCACAGTGGTCATCAACAACGACTTCGGGGACAAGGCAGCTACCTTCACTTTGACGCCGGCCAGCTGACCGCCTGTTTGGTCAAAACCAGCTTTATGAAAGCCCGTTGCCCTCTGGGGCAGCGGGCTTTTGCGTGCGGCGGCCAAGACTATCCGCCGGTTTCGGGCTACCCTGATTTTCGTGTCACATCATCGGATAGCACCCAACGTCGACGATTCGTCGGACCAGCTCGCTGAAGCACTTGCGGCCTTGCGGACGGAACTGGAACTCCCCACCGCGTACCCTGCCGAAGCAGTACAAGAGGCAGAGCGTGCCGTGGAAAACCTCAAGCTGCCGGATCAGGACCTGCGTGAGGTCCCCTTTGTCACCATTGATCCCGCTACGTCGACTGACCTGGACCAAGCCCTCTTCATTGATCGTGCCGGGGACGGCTACAAAGTCCTCTACGCCATCGCCGACGTGCCGTCCTTTGTGACGCCCGGAGGAGCATTGGATGCCGAGACCCGGCTCCGCGGACAAACGTTCTATGCACCTGACGGCAGGATCCCGCTGCACCCCGAGGTCATCAGTGAAAACGCCGGAAGCCTGCTGGCCGATCAGGATTGCAGTGCCTTTGTGTGGAACTTCGACCTCGACGCCGATGCAGAGGTGGTGTCCGTGACCGTAGCCCGGGCCACCGTCCGCAGCCGGGCCAAGCTGAGCTACAAGGGTGCTCAACAACAGATCGACGACGGCACTGCCCCGCCTGTTCTCCAACTCCTCAAAGAAGTGGGACTGAAGCGCGTCGAGCTGGAACGGCTGCGCGGCGGCGCCAGCCTCAACATGCCGGAGCAGGAAATCGTGCAGGCGACCGACGGCGGCGGGTACAGGATCGTTGCAGCCCCGTCGTTGCCGGTGGAAGACTGGAACGCACAGATCTCCCTGATGACCGGAATGGCGGCCGCACAACTGATGCTGGAAGGGAAAGTGGGCATCCTCCGCACCATGCCCGCCCCGGACGAACGCTCACTGCAGCATTTCAAGCGGCAAACCACTGCGCTGGGCAAACCGTGGGACGGCCAGGCCAGCTACGGCGAGTACTTGCGGACTTTGGATGCGTCCGACCCCAGGCAGCTGGCCATCCTGCACTCTGCCGGGACACTGTTCAGGGGCGCCGGTTACACGCCCTTCGACGGCGAGGTGCCTGACACAGTGATCCAGGCGGCCATCGGGGCTCCCTACGCCCACACCACAGCACCGCTGCGACGCCTCATTGACAGATTTGTCCTGGTCATCTGCGAGGCCCTCAGTAACAACGAGGACATTCCGCGCTGGGCCCGTGATGCCCTTCCCTCGTTGCCGGAGATCATGGCGGCCTCGGACCAAGTGGCTGGACGGCTTGAGCGTGCGGCACTGGACACCGTGGAAGCCGCACTGATAGCCAACCACGTGGGCCAGGAGTTCGACGCCGTGGTGATTTCAGGGTCCAGGCCTTCGAATGGAAACAGCAACGGCAACAGAGCCAATGGCAATAAAGCCAACGGAAACGGGAGCGGTCCGTACGGCGTCGTCCAGATCGCAGAACCGGCCGTCACCGCACGCTGCGACGGCGAGCTGGAGTCCGGGACCAAGGTGCGGGTACGCCTTGTCACGGCGGATATTGCCAGCCGGGAGATCAGGTTCGAGCTGCGGCGCTGACCCCGTTGAACCCATGATCCGGGCTTTATGGCTCCCAGAGGATAGACTGGGCCTGTAGTAATGGATGCCCGGTCGTTGATTCAGTTAATTTTTGAAGTCAACAAGCCCGCCCCTACGCGATCTTGAGATGTACCAACTGGTCACCAGTGCCAGTACTTAGATAGCCCGCGATCGGCTTCCACTGGATATGCTTGCGCGCCAGTTCGTGCTCCGGTACGGCTTCACCGCCCCCGTTGAGCACGCAGCGCCAATGCCTAAATGAATAAGGAAACTCCCTGTGAGTGAATTGCACACCCATGAAGTCCTGACCGACCCCACCGGAACCGAAATTCTCGAACCCGAGGAAACGATCGTCTCGGATGAAAAGCCCCACGAGATCGAAGAAAAGTCGTTCGCCGACTACAACGTCCGCGCTGACATTGTTGAGTCCTTGGCCGATGCCGGGATCACGCACCCCTTCCCCATCCAGGCAATGACCTTGCCGGTGGCCCTGAGCGGCCATGACATCATCGGCCAGGCCAAGACGGGCACCGGTAAGACGTTGGGCTTCGGCATCCCCGCGCTCCAGCGCGTAGCCGGCCGCGACGACGCCGGCTACGAGAAGCTTGCCGTCCCGGGTGCACCCCAGGCCCTGGTGATCGTCCCGACGCGTGAACTCGCGGTGCAGGTTGCCAACGACCTCCAGACCGCTTCACGCAAGCGCAACGCCCGCATTGCCACCATCTATGGTGGCCGCGCCTACGAGCCCCAGGTCGATGCCCTGCAGAAGGGCGTCGAAATCGTGGTCGGTACCCCGGGCCGTTTGATCGACCTTTACAAGCAGAAGCACCTGAGCTTGAAGAACGTCAAGATGGTGATTCTTGATGAGGCTGACGAAATGCTGGACCTCGGCTTCCTTCCGGACGTTGAGACCCTGATCGCCGGCACCCCCGCCGTTCGGCAGACGCTGCTCTTCTCAGCGACGATGCCCGGCCCCGTGATCGCGATGGCCCGCCGTTACATGACGCAGCCCACCCACATCCGCGCTGCAGATCCGGACGACGAAGGCCTGACCAAGCGCGACATCCGCCAGCTGATCTACCGTGCGCACAGCATGGACAAGTCTGAAGTTGTGGCCCGCATCCTCCAGGCACGCGGCCGCGGCCGCACCATCATCTTCACCAAGACCAAGCGCACTGCTGCCAAGGTTGCCGAGGAACTCGTCGACCGCGGTTTTGCCGCTGCCGCCATCCACGGCGACCTCGGCCAGGGCGCCCGCGAGCAGGCTCTCCGTGCTTTCCGCAACAACAAGGTCGATGTCCTGGTGGCTACCGACGTTGCCGCCCGCGGCATTGACGTGGACGACGTCACGCACGTCATCAACTACCAGTGTGTTGAAGACGAGAAGATCTACCTTCACCGTGTGGGCCGCACCGGCCGCGCGGGTAACAAGGGCACCGCTGTCACGTTCGTCGACTGGGACGACATGCCGCGCTGGGGCCTGATCAACAAGGCACTCGGACTGAGCGTTCCGGAACCGGTGGAGACGTACTCGTCCTCGCCGCACCTGTACGAAGACCTCGACATCCCCGAGGGCACCAAGGGCAGGTTGCCCCGCAACAAGCGTGTCCTCGCCGGCGTCGACGCGGAGGTTCTCGAGGACCTCGGCGAGACCGGTAAGAAGAACGCACGCTCAGGCTCAAGCCGCGACGGCGGTCGCGATGGCGGCCGTGGCCGCGATGGCGGACGCGACAGTGGCGGCCGCGGACGGCAGGCCAAGTCCAGCGACTCGGACTCCAACGAATCCAAGGGCGAGGGTGGACGCAACCGTACGCGCCGCCGTCGTACCTCCGATGCCGAAGCAGCCCCCGCTGCCGGTGCGTCGGAATCCCGCACGGCCACTGCCGACAACGCAGAGAAGCCTGCCAGGACGCGTCGTACCCGCACCCGCCGCCGCAACGGCGAAGTGGTTTCCGGTGAGACCACAGCTGCCCAGTCCGGCAGCGCCGAGGCCTAAAACCCTCAATGGCTGAAACTGTTTGGGCGCCGGACGGCGGCAATATGGTGGTGCACGCGGACAACGCGAAGTTCCTCCCTACGCTGCCGGACGGCGCCTTCACACTCATTTACGTCGACCCGCCCTTTAACACAGGCCGGGTACAGCGCCGCCAGGAAACCCGCATGGTCCGCAACGCGGACGGTGACGGCGATCGCGTGGGTTTCAAGGGCCGCTCCTACGACACCATCAAGGGTGCCCTTCACAGCTACGACGACGCCTTCAGCGACTACTGGTCCTTCCTGGAGCCGAAACTCGTCGAAGCGTGGCGGCTCTTGTCAGACGACGGCACCCTGTACCTGCACCTCGATTACCGCGAGGTGCACTACGCCAAGGTGATGCTGGACGCCATCTTCGGCAGGGAGTGCTTCCTCAACGAGATCATCTGGGCCTACGACTACGGCGCACGCGCCAAGAACCGCTGGCCCACCAAGCACGACAACATTTTGGTGTACGTGAAGAACCCCACCAAGTACCACTTCGACAACGCAGAGGTGGACCGGGAACCGTACATGGCCCCCGGCTTGGTGACTCCTGCCAAGCGCGAGCTCGGCAAGCTGCCCACTGATGTTTGGTGGCACACCATCGTTTCCCCCACCGGCCGTGAGAAGACCGGCTACCCTACCCAGAAACCCGAAGGCCTGGTCCGGAGGATCGTTTCAGCATCCAGCCGCGAAGGTGACTGGTGCCTCGATTTCTTCGCCGGATCAGGGACCCTCGGAGCCGTTGCAGCGAAACTCGGCCGCAACTTCGTGTGTGTCGACCAGAACGAACAGGCCATCGAGGTCATGCGGAAACGGCTGGGCAGCAAGGCCGTGTTCCACGAGATCCAACCAACCAGCCTCTAGCCTGCACTGCCAGGCGTGCTCAGGCGACGCCCTTCACGAAGGCCGTCACGGAGTCCGCAATCATCTGCACGGCAATGGCCGACAAAAGCAGACCGGCAATCCGGGTGACAAGCTCCACGCCGTTTTCGCCCAGCACACGCTGCACCACGCCCGCGAAGCGCATCGCCAGGTACAACGAGCCCAGCACCACGGCAATCCCCAACCCCACGGCCAAGTACTCGGACAGCTGGCTGGACTGCTGGACGAAGACCATCACGGCAACGATCGCACCAGGTCCAGCCATGAGTGGCGTCCCCAGCGGAACGAACGCCACATTCTTGTACTTGGCCGCACTTTCTTCGCCGCTGGTGGAACCGGTCAGCAACTGCAGGGCAATGAGGACCAGCAGCAGGCCACCCGCGCCCTGCAAGGCCGCCAGTGAGATGTGCATGTAATTGAGGATTGACTGGCCAAAGATGGCGAACACCACAATGACGCCGGTGGCCACCAGCAGTGCTTGGAAAGCGGAGCGGTTCCGGTCCTTGGCCGCCATCTGGGCCGTCAAGGACATAAAGATCGGGACGGTACCCGGTGGGTCCATGATCACGAACAAGGTGACGATCACCGAGGCGAGCAGTTGCAAATCCACTAAAGGACCCCTCTCAACGAACCACCGTGCTGCCTGTTGCCATCTCCTCAATCCGGGCCAACACCGCGGGCGAGGTGGTGTTCTCACCCAACAGGTTCGGTTTCCCCGCTCCGTGATAGTCGGAGGATCCAGTGATGAGCAGGCCATGCTTTGCAGCCAACATGCGCAGGAAGTCGCGTCCTTCCTCTGGGTTGTCACGATGTTCAACCTCAAGCCCCATCAGGCCGGCGTCAATCATCTCCCGGTAGGTCCGTTCCCCCACGATGCGTCCCCTCGAGGACGCCACCGGATGGGCGAAGACGGGAACGCCGCCTGCGGCACGGACAAGCTCGACGGCGACCGCCGGGTTGGGTGCGTAGTGCTGCACGAAGTATCGCGAGTGTGAGGTGAGGATGGAGGTGAATGCCTCCGAGCGGTCTGCCACGACGCCGGCTGCGACCAAGGCATCCGCAATGTGGGGACGCCCCACGGTGGCGCCCGGAGCTACGTGATGGATGACGTCGTCCCAGGTCAAGGGGTAATCCTCGGACAACAGGGTGACCATGTGTTCCGCGCGGGTAAGGCGGGCATCCTTGGATTTGGTGATTTCTTCCAGCAGACCCGCATGGTGGGGGTCATGCAGGTAGCTCAGCAAGTGGACACTGATGCCCTGTTCCGTCCGGCAGGAGATCTCCATTCCCGGAACAAAGGCGATGCCGTGTTCACGGGCGGCCGCAGCAGCAGGATCCCAGCCATCCGTGGAGTCATGGTCCGTCAGCGCCACCGCGTCCAGGCCTGCCGCAGCAGCAGAAATGATCACCCCGGCGGGGGTCTCGGTTCCGTCGGAAACATTGGAGTGCGCATGCAGGTCTATCCTCACTTTCCCAGCCTAGGGGATGCGGACCACCTTGGCGGGTTGCGCCGTTGGCCTCCTCAACGAACTGGTGGGACGATGTAACGGTGAACGATGCCGAAAACACCCAAAACTCGTCCTCCCAGCCACTGCAGGAGCGTGTCAACAACCGCTCGCAACGGCCCACATCAGATGCCTTCAAGGCATTCATGGCCAGCAACTGGGCGCCCGCCCCGCAGGTGACCCCTGCACGTGATGCCGTTGCAGACCACACCGCCCGCCGCCGTCGTACTATTTCAGAACAGTTCAAAGGCGAACGTCTGGTCATCCCGGCTGGTCCGCTGAAGGTCCGGTCCAACGACTGCGACTACCGTTTCCGCCCGCACTCCGGATTCGCCCACCTCACCGGTTTGGGTTTGGACCACGAGCCTGACGCCGTCCTCATCCTGGAGCCGGTGGCTGAAGGAAAGGGCGACGACGGCGGCCACCATACCGCCGCGCTGTACTTCCGCCCGCTGGCCGGCCGCGATACCGAACAGTTCTATGCGGACTCCCGCGCAGGCGAGTTCTGGATTGGCGCCCGCCCCACCCTGGCCGAATTCGAAGCCCGGCTTGGCCTGCCCACCGCGCACATCTCCGAACTGGAAATGGCCATCACCAAGAACGTGGGAGCACCGGAAATCGGTGGCATCTCCATTCGTTTGGTCCGCAAGGTGGACGAGAACATCGATGCCCTGGTGGACACCGCCCGGTACAACACTGCCAAGGATCCCGAAACGCTGGACCTCGGTGAGCTGGATGCCTTGGACGAAAAGCTCAGTGAAGCACTCTCCGAACTGCGCCTGATCAAGGACGAGTGGGAAATCGAGCAGATGAAGATCGCCGTCGCGGCCACCGTGGAAGGCTTCGCCGACGTCGTCCGCGCCCTTCCCCGCGCCCTGACCCACAACCGTGGTGAGCGTGTTGTTGAAGGCGCCTTCTTCGCTCGCGCCCGTGAGGAAGGCAACGAGCTCGGTTACGACACCATTGCAGCGTCCGGCAACAACGCCACGGTCCTCCACTGGAACCGCAACTCGGGTACGGTCAACGCCGGTGAACTCCTGCTCCTGGATGCCGGCGTGGAAGCCGATTCCCTGTACACCGCGGATGTCACCCGCACCCTGCCTGCCACCGGTACGTTCACCGATATCCAGCGCAAGATCTACGAAGCCGTACTGGACGCCGCCGACGCCGGATTCGCAGCTGCCCAGCCGGGCGTGAAGTTCCGCGACATCCATACCGCAGCCACCACGGTCCTGGCCGAACGTCTCGCCGAGTGGGGCCTGCTGCCCGTTTCCGTGGAAGAAGCCATCAGCCCCGAAGGCCAGCAGCACCGCCGTTGGATGCCGCACGGTACCAGCCACCACCTTGGCCTTGACGTCCACGACTGCGCCCAGGCCAAGCGCGAACTCTACCTCGATGGGATCCTCACCGAGGGCATGGTGTTCACCATCGAACCCGGCCTCTACTTCAAGAACGAGGACCTGGCCATTCCGGAGGAATACCGCGGGATCGGCGTCCGGATCGAAGACGACATCCTCATGACTGCCGACGGCCCCGTGAACCTCAGCGCCGCATTGCCGCGCAAGTCCGGGGACGTCGAGTCATGGATGGCAGGCATCTACCAGGACGCGCAGGTCTAAGCGGCTCCGCTTTCAACCACCAGCACAGCGCAAAGGGAAGACCACCGGGGATCCGGTGGCCTTCCCTTTGTGCTGGTCAGCTGAAATCAGTGGCAGAGAGTCTACTGCTTGGACGAACCCTCGGAGCTGGGCTGTTGTCCGTCATCCTGCGGCGCGTTCTGCGGTGCGTTCTGGCCGTCGGTGACGCGGACGCCGTACTGCGGACGGCCATCAGGGAGGTCGGGGTAGCGTACGGCTGCCGGTGCCGGGTTCGGTGCCGGCTGGGGAGCGGGCGCCGGGTTCCCTGCCGGTGCGTTCTGTCCCTCCGGAGCGCCCGCGGTGGATTCGGGTCCGCGCTGGCCGTAGGGGTCGTTCCAGGTGGAAGGCCGCTCAGGCGCCTGGCCGGGCTGCTGATGCGGGGCGTTCTGGGGGTTGTAGTTGGCGGGCTGCGCCGTGGCCGCCTGCGACGGGTTCATCGGCAGTTGCTGGAGCAGCCGGCGGGCTTCGTGGGCTGCTTCAACGGCAACGATGACGTCATAGTTGGTGGCCACCACCTGGCTGGTGGAAGTGAAGTCACGCTTTCCGCGTTGGGTGGCGTACGTGACGATCCCGAACAGCATGAAGAACGCAGCACCCATCAGCACTGAAGTGATGATGGAGAACGGCCCACCTGCCGGGGTGAAGAAGGAGAGCATCACGCCAACAAAGAGGCCGAACCACATGCCGCTCAAAGCACCGGACAATGCCACCCTCGGATAGCTGAGCCTGCCGGTCACCCGCTCTACCATTTTGAGGTCGTTGCCCACGATCGACACCAGCTGCACAGGGAACTGTTGGTCTGCGAGGTAATCCACCGCCTTTTGGGCATCCAAATACGAGGTGTATGAGCCCACCGTGTCACCTTGCGGGACGCTGCGGGCTTCCTCAACGGCTTTGGGGGCACCAAAAATGTTAGACATAGCCCCATTGTGTCTCATGGACATGTGAACAGGCTGGAATTCAGCTAAAAGAGAGCAGACTCGGTAGCCTGTAAACATGAGCACACATCCTTCACGCGTCTTTGTCGCGCGCCTGCTCGGTTTGGACGTCTTCGACCCCTTGGGCGATCGTCTGGGCCGGTTGCGCGACGTCGTGGTGCTCTCCCGCGGGACCCGCGGGGCGCCACACGTGGTGGGCATAGTGGTGGAAGTGCCGGGTAAAAAGCGTGTCTTTGTCCCCATGACCCGCATTACGTCCATTGACCAGACGCAGATCATTTGCACGGGCCTGGTCAATCTGCGCCGCTTCGAGCAGCGGGGCGCCGAGACGCTGGTGGTTGCCGAGATGTTCGACCGCCGCGTCACCCTTGCCGATGGCAGCGGAGACGCCACCATCGAGGACATCGCCATGGATCAGCACCGGTCCAAGGACTGGTTTGTCAGCAAGCTGTTCGTCCGTCGCGGACACTCGCTGTCACCGTTTGGCAGGCTCCGCCGCAACGAGACACTGATCATCGATTGGGCCGACGCCCAGACCGGCGCCCACAACGAGCCTCAGGCTGCCACGCAGTTCGTTGCTACGCACGAAGACCTTAAGCCCGCCGACTTTGCTGAAGCCCTTCAGGAGATGAGCGATAAGCGGCGTTTTGAGGTGGCCAGCGAGCTCCAGGATGAGCGTTTGGCTGACGTCCTCCAGGAACTGCCTGAAGATGACCAGGTGGAGATTCTCTCCGCCCTCGACGTGGAGCGGGCCGCAGACGTCCTCGAAGAGATGGACCCGGACGACGCCGCCGACCTCCTCGCCGAGCTTCCCTCTGCCCAGGCGGAAGAGCTGCTGCAACTCATGGAACCCCAGGAAGCCGAAGACGTCCGACGTCTCCTGGAGTACGACGAAGACACCGCCGGCGGCCTGATGACTCCAGTCCCGGTCATCCTCCCGCCGGAAGCAACCGTTGCCGAAGCGCTGGCCCACGTCCGCCGCGAGGAGCTCTCCCCCGCGCTGGCATCGTCGATCTTCATCGCGCGGCCTCCCCTGGAGACACCTACGGGGCGTTTCCTGGGCGTCGTGCATATCCAGCAGCTCCTGCGTTTCCCGCCGCCCGAGCCGCTGGGCAACCTCGTTGACAAGAATCTTGAACCTCTTTCGGACCAAGCCCACATCAGCGAAGTCGCCCGAACGCTTGCCACCTACAACCTCAATTCCCTTCCAGTCGTTGACGACGACGGCCGCCTTGTGGGGGCGGTGACTGTTGATGACGTGCTGGATCACCTGTTGCCGGATGACTGGCGCGCCCACGAGGACGACGCCCCAATAAGGAAACTTGGAGGCCGCATTGGCTGATAACAACGCCGCACGATCCCCCAAGCCGGCAGGACGCGCAAGCAGCAGCCTCGACACCCCGCTGAGCGGCCGGCAACGGATCCTGCCGAAGTTCTCCCCCAACCCGGATGCCTTCGGCAACGCAACCGAAGGCTTCGCCCGGTTTATGGGCACGCCGACGTTCCTTGTCTACATGACGGTGTTCTGTGTGTTCTGGCTGGCGTGGAACTCCTTCGCGCCCACGGACTGGCAATTCGACCGCATGGAGCTGGGCTTCACCCTGCTGACGCTGATGTTGTCCCTTCAGGCCTCGTATGCGGCACCACTCCTGCTGCTGGCCCAGAACCGGCAGGATGACCGGGACCGCGTCTCGCTCCAGCAGGACCGCCAGCGTGCCGAACGCAATCTCTCCGACACCGAGTACTTGACGCGGGAGCTGGCGTCTCTCCGCATCGCCCTGCGTGAAGTAGCCACCCGTGATTATGTCCGGACCGAACTCCGGAGCCTGCTGGAGGACATCATCGATGCACAGGAAGAGCTTCGCGAGAGCGAATCCACTGCGGACGGCACAGAGTCCCCTGGCGAGAAGGTCAAGGAGAAACTGAAGGAGAAACGCGACAAGTCCCGTGGCCCCCGCACACAGCAGATCCCCAAGGTCCGCCAGCCGCGGGCCACAGGACCGCAGCACTCCACTGCAAAGCCGTCGCCTGAAACTCCTGAAAGCCGAGCCTGACCCTATGAGCACCGCATCTGCCGAGGCGCTCCACGCTGCCTTGGCTACAGTCATCGATCCCGAACTCCGCCGCCCCATCACGGAGCTCGGAATGGTGGAATCGGTGTCTTCCGACGACGCCGGCGCAGTCCATGTCGCCGTCCTGTTGACCATTGCCGGCTGCCCCCTTCGGGAGACCATCACGCAGGACGCCACTGCGGCTTTGTCGCAGGTGGAGGGCGTCAAGTCCGTGGACGTGGAGCTGAAAGTCATGACCCCGGCACAGCGTGAAGCGCTTAAGGAACAGCTCCGCGGCCCAGGCGGCCAGCGCGGCATACCCTTCACCAAGCCGGGCTCCCTGACCAAGGTCTACGCCGTAGCCAGCGGAAAAGGTGGTGTGGGAAAGTCCTCGGTCACCGTTAATCTAGCCTGCGCATTGGCTGCCCAGGGTCTTCGGGTGGGAATCGTTGACGCCGACGTCCACGGCTTCTCAGTGCCAGCCTTGATGGGCATCACCCAAAAGCCCACCCAGGTGGATGACATGATCCTGCCGCCGGTGGCCTACGGCGTGAAGGTCATCTCCATTGGCATGTTCGTGGCAGGCAACCAGCCCGTGGCCTGGCGCGGTCCCATGCTGCACAGGGCGCTGGAACAATTCCTCACGGACGTCTATTTCGGCGACCTCGACGCCCTGTTCCTGGACCTGCCTCCCGGCACGGGCGACATCGCCATTTCCGTGGCCCAACTGCTGCCCAACGCCGAGATTTTGGTGGTGACAACGCCGCAGGCCGCTGCCGCCGACGTCGCTGAGCGCGCTGGAACGATTGCCACGCAAACAGGCCAGAAAGTGGCCGGCGTGATCGAGAACATGTCATTCCTGGAAATGCCCGACGGCGGCAGGATGGAATTGTTCGGAAGTGGCGGCGGCGCCATCCTGGCTGAGCGACTGAGCGCTGCCGTGGGCAGCGAGGTTCCTTTACTGGGCCAGATTCCTTTGGACATCCGGCTGCGGGAAGGCGGAGACGCCGGGAAACCCGTGGTCCTGTCAGCACCCGAAACTGCCGCCGCGAAGGCTATGCAGGACGTGGCCTCGGCCTTGGCGTCACGGCCCCGGGGATTGTCAGGACTCTCGCTGGGGATCGAACCCCGCTGACACGCGCGGTTTGTCCAGGGCGGCGATACCAGCCGGGTCAGGTTGCTTCGGTATCGAAGGGGGCAGCTTCGCCCTCTGCCAGCCGCTCGATGACCCGGGTGGGGGCCTTGGGCTTGGTCTCCACCGACGCAGCCGCGGCAGCAGCTGTTGCGGCAACGGCAGGCGCTCCTGCGCTCACGGGCTTGGTGTCGTCATCCAGCAGTGCATCCTTGATGATGCGCCGGGGATCGTATTGCCGGGGATCATATTTCTTCCAGTCGACGTCATCGATGTCGATGCCGACTTCTTCCTTGATCTGCTCACGGGCACCCGACGCCATCCGACGGACTTCCTTGACCAGGTTGGCAAGCTTTTGAGTGTATTCGGGCAAACGGCTGGGACCGATGACGAGTACGCCGATAATCAGAAGGAGTATGAACTCCGGGCCGTTGATTCCAAGCACGCTACGAAGATTACCTTGTCTGTGGTGCCGCTCATAAACCGGCGGGCCGGAGAAGGGTCTGGAGTCCGCGCAGCAGCCTCGCGTACCAGGCTTCGGCGCCTTCGACGGGCTGATCAGCTCCCATGGACTCGCCTGCCCGGACGATTTCAGGGACGGCATCATCCGCAGTGTCGGCAGGAAGGTCGGACGCATAGCTGATCACTGCAGCGGGCATGGTGTACACGGCCTTCCACGGGCTCCCCTGCGTGACAGAAAGCCGCGCCGACGTCGTTGGTCCCTGAACTGGCTGATCAGCCGGGAGATGCTCCTCCACGATGGTGGCGTAGTGTCCGTTGCTTTCCAGCCTTATTTCCACCGCCGGATGCCCGTTGTACATTGTGCCGTGGGCCGAGACCACCGTGAAGCCCATTCCTGCCAGCTCGGGGCACGCCCACCCTTCTTCCCGCAGTGCGTCCAGCTGGGCAGAGCTCAGGCTGACAGTGCTGCCGGCCCGGAAGACAGATCCGGCCATGCTTTCCACCGGGTTTCCTGTCCACGCTCCGGCAAGTGCACCGACGTCGCTGGTTCCGGACCGGACCTGCGGGACGTCGTCACCAGCCACCACGTACGCGGACACCCCCAAGGCACCGGCGCTGACAGCCAAGGTGCCGGCTGCGACGCCCGCGAGGCGAAGCCCCCGGCGGATGCCGCTGGACGAAGGCCTGGCGGCAAAGTCCTGGCCAGGCTCGTTGGCAAGGCGCTCAGTATGCTGGATCAGCCGCGCGGCGAGGTCCTGGCTGGCTTCAGGCACGGAAGCACCCCGGAGACGTTCAAGGTACTGCCGTTCCCGGCGAAGGGCGTTGCTGCAATCGGCGCAGTCCTGAACGTGGTCCGGGTTGCGGGAATGGCGCAGGGCAGCCAGTTTGCGCCGGGACAACAGTCCCGGACGACGAGGATGTCGAGGCATCGACGTCCTAAAGGATGCTTGCGATGCGCGGCATCTTCAGGCGCGGCTTGCGGGCCTCGGCCGGACGGGGATCGCGGTGGGCGAGTTTCTCCCGCAGCATGGTCCTGCCGCGGTGGATGCGGGACCTGACGGTTCCGAGCTTCACGCCCAGCGCCTCTGCAACCTCGTCATAGGAAAGGCCTTCGAGATCGCACAGCACGACGGCGGCACGGAAGTCCGGCGGCAGTTCTTCCAATGCACGGTGGACATCCAGGTCAAGGTTGTTGTGTTCGAAGCTCTGCTCCGGACCGGGTTCCCGGCCGGGCAGGCGGGACTCTGCGTCCTCAGCGAGGGCATCGAAACGGATCCTGCTCTTGCGCCGGGCCTGGTCCAGGAACAGGTTGGTGGTAATGCGGTGCAGCCAGCCGTCCAAGGTTCCCGGCTTGAAATTCTCCAGCGACCGGAACACCCGGACAAAGACCTCCTGGGTGAGGTCCTCGGCGTCGAACTTGTTTCCCGTCAGGCGATAGGCGAGGCGATATACCTTGGCGGAGTGGTTGGCAACCACTTCCTCCCAGCTGGGCATGACCCAGTCGGCAACGCCGTCAATGCTCTCCGATGTTTGGACTGGCGCAGCATGCAATGCCGGCATCGTCCACTCCCCTCAAACTGTGGTTCACCGAATCCCTCGGCGCCGGCCACCTCATGGATGATCGGACCATTATCATCCCAAGGTTGTCTGGGAATTTCCTGACTGGGGCAGGTTTTTCCCGCAGGGCTGAAGACTGCGCTGGACACAGCCGCAGGAGGGCTGCCCAACAGCGGGTTTACGTGTGCTTACACAGTAGTCTTGGTACAAACACCCCTACCCGCGGAAAGCGAAACCCTTCATGAGTGCCGACAAGTCAAGCAGCTGGTCCTATGCAGAAGATCTGCCTGCTGAGGATGACGTCTTGTTGCGCGCCCGGGAGCGGTCTTTCGAGCTGGGAGTCACCCCCATCAGCCCCGGCGTGGGCGCAGTACTCACGGTCCTCGCTGCCGCATCCAAGGCACAGACAGTGGTTGAAGTCGGCTCGGGAGCCGGAGTCTCCGGTGTTTGCCTGCTCCGCGGCCTGAGCCCCCAGGCAGTCCTGACCACCATCGACGTTGACGTTGAACACCTCAAAGCGGCCAGGGAGGCATTCCTGGAATCCGGCAGCCCGGCAAACCGCACCCGCACCATTTCAGGCCGGGCGGCCGACGTCTTGCCACGCTTGACGGATTCGGCCTATGACCTCGTCTTCATCGACGCCGACAAGCCCAACTTCCCCAAGTACGTGGAACAGGCCGTCCGCCTCCTCAAGTCCGGCGGCACGCTGGTGATCAATGACGCCCTGGACAAGGACCGTGTGGCCAACCCGGCGGCACGCGATTCCACCACCGTGGTGCTGCGCCAGATCGGCAAGGCAATCCGGGACGATGATCGGCTGGCGTCGGCGATGCTGCCCACCGGTGATGGCCTGCTGGTGGCCGTCAAAAGGTAAGGCACCAGCCTTTCTTAAACCAAAAAGCAGGGCCCCGGCTCAGCCGGGCCCTGCTTGGTAAATCTATCCGGTCACGCCTACGAGGCATTCCTTGAGGTTCTCCGCCTCAGCGGCGTTGAGCTCGACCACAAGCCGTCCCCCGCCTTCGAGCGGCACACGCATGATCAGGCTGCGTCCCTCTTTGGTAACTTCCATCGGGCCGTCGCCAGTACGTGGTTTCATCGCCGCCATTAGGAAAATCCCCTCCATTTGTCCCAAGTCACGCCCAACCCGGCCGGGCTGGATCCGCGTAGCAATTGCAGCCGGCGGCAACGCTTGGGAGGCCGCCTTGGCCGGGCACTTTTAGGTGCTTTGTCCTTGCTCTTGGACCATTATCCCGTACTTAACCGTCCGTAGCGAATCAGCGCGCCATTTGTCCGGTCTTTGTACATATTGCCCCTCCCCGGCAAAGCTGCACGTCAGGGCGGATAGTCGCCTCCTCCGGGCAGCTGGGCCCACGCCCACAGCCATACCACCCAGACAATCTGGAGCAGGATGAACATGGCCACCACGGTGCCACGGTATGCCTTGGATTTGGACAGCAGGGCTGCCCCCAGCGCCAGCGGGAACAGCGGCAGGAGCATACGGAACGTGCTGGTTTGCGGGTGCAGGAAGACCAACAGGTAGCCCATGTAACAGGCACACCACAGTCGCAGCTCCGTTCCGATGGCCCGGACCGGCCTGGACACCATCACCAGCACAAAGAGTCCGGCAAAAACGAAGGGGGCCAGTATTCCCAGCACCGGCCCGAACAACATCCGGCCGGTATCAAACCAGGGCTTGAATGGCACGAGGTCATGACCACGCCATGCCGTTTCAGTGCGGGTGTAGGCCGCCGGATCCCCCGTCACGGCCCAGGCAATGGCAGGCCATGCCAGAGCCGCAAGACCCGTAGCGAACACGAGGGCGGCCAGTGATACCAGGCTGCGCGTCGACGTCGGGCCCGTTGCGTTGCCGGCATTTCCGGCAGTGCCATCAGCCGGCAGTGCCATTGGTGACTGCCGGAACCGTTGCCACAACCGCCACAGGAACAGCAGCCCCAGCATGGCGGCGAACGGAACCCCGGTGGGCCTGGACAGGCACATCAGGAGCACCACGGGAATGGCTGTAAAGTAGCGGCGCCTGACCACCAGGAGCAGTGACGATGCCAGAAGCAGCAGGTTCAGGGATTCGGCATAGGGGACCTGCAGGATGGGAGACACCGGGAAAGTCGAAACGAAAATGACGCCCCACATGGCGCTGCGCCGGCCTGCGAACTCCCGGAAGAGCAGGTAGATGACCAGTGCTGCACCGAGGCCCGCCGTCATTGCGATGGCCGTGAGGGCGGGCAAAGTCCCCATCCCGGTGATGGCGGACAGGCCCCGGGCCAGGAAGGGAAACAGCGCGTAGAACGCCCAGGCATTTTCCTTGACTACGCCGTTGGCGTCCACGGGAAGCTCTGCAGGATAGCCCTTGTCTGCCGCCTCCTGGTACCAGCGCCCGTCCCAGATGGTGATGAAGTTCCAGTAATCCGGCGCCGGCGGAAACCACGGGTTGGTGCCCTGGTGGATGGCTGCGGCCATGAAGATGCACGCACTGACGAGCCTGGCCACCACGAAGACCAAGGAAACCTGGAGCCACCATGGCCACGCCGACATCCGTGCGGCCAGGGCTGAGGCAGAGTTCGAAATCCGTTCCGTGGGCCCTTGCCCGGCCTTGCTCCTGGTCTGGGGACTCACGGTTTGATCCGGCCGGGTTCGCCGTCCTCAAGTCGCGCCAGCGCGTTGAGTCGTTCAATCTCGCGGTCTTTGGCCTGCAACTGATCACGCAGGTCATCGAGGACCTGGTCAACCTGGTCCATGCGGTATCCCCGCAACCCCAGCGCGAAACGCAGGGAATCGACGTCGGACGGTTTGGCCTTGGACGACAGCACCACCGGCGGCAGGTTCGCTACGGGGTCGTCAAGGCCGGCGCCGATGGAGCGTCCCCGGACAATCCCGGCTCCGAGGTACAGCACAGCGCCGATGAGGACAATCGCGAGAAACACCAGGAAAAAGCTCACAGGACCATCGTGCCAGAACCGGCCGGCTATTCCGGGCGCTGGTTTCCGTTGGGAGTGGGAGGGAGCGGCGCCCCGTGCAAAACGCGGTGCACGGCATCCGCGGGGTCATCCACCAGTTGGATCAGGTCAAGGTCCTTTTCGGACACCATGCCCTCCGCCACCAGGGTCTCCCGGATCCACTCGATCATGGGTCCCCAGAACCTGACCCCCAGAAGAACGATGGGGAAGGAGGTCACCTTGCGGGTTTGCACCAGCACCATGGCTTCGAAAAGCTCGTCAAGGGTGCCCAGGCCGCCGGGCAGGACCACAAAGCCCTGTGCGTACTTGACGAACATGGTCTTTCGGGCGAAGAAGTAGCGGAAGTTGATGCCCAGGTCCACCCACTGGTTCAGTCCCTGCTCGAAGGGAAGTTCGATTCCCAGGCCCACGGAGATTCCGTTGCCCTCCACGGCACCTTTGTTGGCAGCTTCCATGGAGCCAGGACCGCCGCCGGTGATCACGGCAACGCCCGCTTCAGCGAGTTTGCGTCCTACGTCCACTGCCATTTCGTAGTACTCGGTTCCGGGCTTGGTCCGGGCAGAGCCGAACACGCTGACGGCCGGTCCCAGGTCAGCAAGCGCGCCGAAGCCCTCCACGAATTCGCTCTGAATCCTCAGGACACGCCAGGGATCAGTGTGGATGAACTGTCCGGCACCACTCGTGTCCAGCAAATGTTGGTCGGACATCCCCGTATCCGCTTGTTTGCGGCGAAGCTCCAAGGAGCCCTTGTGCTTGGCCGGCGCGATGTCCGAGGGCAGGGGGACTTGGGTGGCCCTGACCTGGCCGTTGGCATCCGGGTGGGGTACTGGGTGCTGGCTGATGCTCATCGCACAAGGCTAGCGCTTACAGCCGCCTGCTCCGTTGCTGCGACCCGGTTCTTGCATTGCAGTCTGGTATATCGCTGTGGGGCAGGTTTCTGTTCAGTCACGATCTTGGGGAAGTTGCCGTGACCGTGGTCATATTTGCTTCTTTGTTCGCTAGATTCGTCGTATGACTACTCAAGCGTCCGGCGATGCCCTCGTCTCCCTGAATGGCGTCAACAAGCATTACGGTCAACTCCATGTCCTCAAGGACATCAACCTTCAGGTCAAGAAGGGTGAGGTGGTAGTGGTAATCGGGCCCTCAGGTTCCGGTAAGTCCACACTCTGCCGTGCCATCAACCGTTTGGAAACCATCGACGACGGTGACATCGCCATCGACGGGAAGAAGCTTCCCGAAGAAGGCAAGGACCTCGCGCACTTGCGTGCCGACGTCGGAATGGTCTTCCAGTCCTTCAACCTGTTCGCCCACAAGACGATTCTTGAGAACGTCACGCTGGGACCCATCAAGGTTAAGGGTGTGGCCAAGGGCACGGCCGACAAGGAAGCCATGGCTCTCCTTGAGCGCGTTGGCGTTGGGCACCAGGCTCCCAAGCTTCCCGCCCAGCTCTCCGGTGGCCAGCAACAGCGCGTGGCCATTGCACGTGCTCTTGCCATGAAGCCGAAGGTCATGTTGTTCGATGAGCCGACGTCCGCGTTGGACCCCGAAATGATCAACGAAGTCCTTGACGTCATGATCCAGTTGGCCAAAGAAGGCATGACCATGATCGTGGTCACCCACGAGATGGGCTTTGCCCGCAAGGCTGCCGATCGCGTGGTGTTCATGGCTGACGGCCAGATTGTGGAAGACGCTACCCCCGAGGAATTCTTCACCAACCCGAAGAGCACCCGTGCCAAGGACTTCCTGTCCAAGCTTTTGACCCACTAGCTCTTTACCGCCCGCACCCAGGCCGTTAAAGACCGCACCCAGGCCGTAAGACGGCCAATCTATGAAAGGAATGTCATGAAGGCTTTCATTACCCGGAGGAAATCACTCCTGGTGGCCGCTTCCGCAGCCCTCGCCCTCTCGCTGAGCGCATGCGGCGGCGGCAGCACCACCACCACTCCTGTTGCCTCGGCCAGCTTCGAAGCCGGCACCACGATGGAGAAGCTGAACAAGGCGCAGAAGATCACCATCGGTACCAAGTTTGACCAGCCCCTGTTCGGCCAGAAGGGCCTGGATGGCAAGCCTGTCGGTTTCGACGTTGAAATGGGCAAGGCAATCGCCGCCAAGCTGGGAATCGCTCCGGACAAGATCGAATGGGTAGAGACCGTCTCCCAGAACCGCGAATCGTTCATCGAGCAGGGCCGCGTTGACCTGGTCATCGCCACCTACACCATCAACGACGCCCGCAAGGAAAAGGTCGCCTTCGCGGGACCGTACTACGAAGCAGGCCAGGCGCTGCTGGTGAACAAGGACGACAACTCCATCACCAAGCCTGAAGACGTCAAGGGCAAGAAGGTCTGCTCCGTCACCGGGTCCACCCCCGCCAAGACCATCGCGGAGAAGTACGGCGCTGAAGTTGTTCCCGCTGCAACCTACACCGCTTGCCTGGAGCCGCTGCGCAACAAGCAGGTTGTCGCAGTCACCACGGACAACGTGATCCTTGCCGGCTACGTGGACAAGGAACCGGATGCCTTCAAGCTTGCTTCGGATGAAACCTTCACCAAGGAGCCTTACGGCATCGGCCTGAAGAAGGACGACACCGTCTTCCGCAACTGGATCAACGACCAGCTCGAGGCATTCCAGAAGGACGGCGATTACAAGAAGGCTTGGGAAGCCACTGCAGGCAAGGTCATCAAGACCACTCCTGAACTTCCTGCGATCAACCGCTACTAGTCGGGATCCGTTGACTGCCGCCGCCCACCGGGCGGCGGCAGTTGACGACTCCAGGACCCTGTTCCCTGATTAGCTGCAGCCAAAGGAAGCCATGGACGCCGTCATAGCAAGCCTCCCCGAATACTGGGACGGATTTCTCCGAACCCTTTATCTCTCCGTAATTTCAGGAATCATTGCCCTCCTTGTCGGCACACTCCTGGCGGCCATGAGGGTTTCCCCCGTGGCTGCACTCCGCGGTTTCAGCATGTTTTATGTTGAAGTCGCGCGTAACACCCCGTTGACCATTATTTTCTTCTTCGCAGCCATCGTTCTCCCCCGGCTGGGCGTCAAGTTCGAGCAATTCGAAGTTGCCGCCATCATCGCGCTGAGCAGTTACACGGCCGCCTTCATCGCCGAAGCCGTCCGTTCCGGTGTCAACAGCGTGCCCGTGGGCCAAGCAGAGGCTGCCCGCAGTATCGGCATGACCTTTACCCAGGTCCTGGGCTTCATTGTCCTTCCCCAGGCCGTCCGTACCGTTATCCCGCCGTTGATCAACATCCTGATCGCATTGGTGAAGAACTCCTCGGTGGCCGGCGCATTCTTCGTCCTCGAGCTTTTTGGCTACGGTCGCAAGCTCTCCAACGACTACGGTGACCAAGTCCTCTGGATCCTCCTCGGGGTGGCCTTCTTCTACCTCCTGATCACGGTTCCGTTGGGCCTGCTGGCGCACTTTGTTGAACGAAAGGTGGCGATTGCCCGATGACTTCGGTCCTGTACGACGTCCCCGGGCCCAAGGCCCGCCTTTATTCGCTCATCGGCTCCGCAGCGGGCATCCTGATCATCCTTGGCATCCTCGCCATTGCGGTCATGACCCTCGCGCAGCAGGGAATTTTCGACGCCGACCGTTGGGTGATCTTCTACGGCCCCATGGCTCCGGATGTTTGGAGCCTGATCGGCCAAGGCATCCTGTCCACGCTGGCCGCGGCCGCAGTCGCAGCAGTCATTGCCTTCCCGTTGGGCATCGCGCTCTGCCTGCTAAGGATCTCCCTGATCGCCTGGATCCGCATTCCCACCCAGGTGGTCCTCGAGTTCCTCCGCGGCATGCCGGTGGTGCTCATGATGTTGTTCGTGCTGCTGGTCTTCGCAACCGGTCAGTTCCAGGCCGTGGTGGTGGGCTTGACGCTCTACAACGCCGCCATTTTCGCCGAAATCCTCCGTGCCGGCATCCAGTCGCTGCCCAAGGGTCAACGCGAAGCCGGCCTGGCCATTGGCCTGCGGAGCTTCCAGTCGCGGATGTCCATCGAATTCCCGCAAGCAGTCCGCCGGATGCTGCCCTCGTTGGTCGCCCAGCTGGTGGTCCTGCTCAAGGACACCTCGCTTGGCTACATCGTGGGCTATGAGGAACTCCTGCGGAAGATCCAGATCATGGCCGACTTCCTGGGTCCGGACTTCCTGTTCCCGGCCTTCTTCGTCGGTGCAGCGATCTACATCCTGATCAACCTGACCGTGTCACGGATTGCGATCATGATTGAGCGCCGCGGTTCCAAGAAGGCCGCCGGCGGCGTGGCTCCCCCCAGCCTCCGGACTGGGCTCGTGGTGGGCGGTAACGACCCCATCGCCAAGGACTCCATCGAAGGCCCGAACAAAGCGTAGTCCTGCACCATCATGGAGAAGGTCCGCAGCCACCAGGTTGCGGACCTTCTCCCATTACCGGGCAGAATCTCCCGGACTACGGCGTCAGCCACGTCCTCAGTGCCCGCAGGCACTCACGGATGGCATCGGCGTCGACGTGTTCGTTGTCCTTGTGCGCCAGCAGGGGGTCGCCAGGTCCAAAGTTCACCGCCGGGATTCCCAGTTCACTGAACCGCGCGACGTCGGTCCAGCCGTATTTGGGCTTGGGCTCGGCACCGACTGCGGCCACGAAGGACGCGGCCGCGGGGTGGTTCAATCCGGGCCGAGCGCCGGCAGCGGCGTCGGTGCGGACGACGTCGAATCCTTCCAGCAATTCACGGACGTGGACTTCGGCTTGGTCCGGTGTCTTGTCCGGGGCGAAGCGGTAGTTGATCTCCACCACGCAGCGGTCCGGTATGACGTTGCCCGCAGTTCCACCGTTGATCTTTACTGCGTTCAGGCTCTCGCGGTAGTCGAGGCCGTCCACGTTGATGGTCTGCGGCTCGTAGGCGGCGAGCCGCGCCAGGATGGGGGCAGCGCCGTGGATGGCATTGATGCCCATCCATGCCCGCGCGGAGTGGGCTGTTTCGCCGATCGTGGTGGCCTCAAAACGGCTTGTCCCGTTGCAGCCGCCTTCCACTGTGCCGTGGGTCGGCTCCAAAAGAATCGCGAAATCGCCCTGCAGCAGGTCACCGTGGTTGCGGACCAATCTTCCGAGGCCGCTCTTGACCGCTTCTACTTCCTCATGGTCGTAAAAGACGAAGGTAACGTCCTTGTCCGGCTGCCGACCGTCGTCGAACAGTGTTGCCGCCAACGCAAGCTGCACCGCGACGCCGCCCTTCATGTCCGTGGTCCCGCGGCCATACAGCACGCCTTCACCGGGAATACCGGATTCCCAGGTGGCCGGAACGGTGCCCAGCGATCCCTCCACGGTGGGCAGGGGCACAGTGTCCAGATGTCCAGCCAGGATGACGCGCTCCGAGAGGCCAAGTTCGGTGCGGGCAATGATGGCGTCGCCGTCGCGGACCACCGTGTAGGCGGGCATGGCCCGCAGGGCGGACTCGACGGCGTCGGCGAGCTCGGTCTCATTGCCGGAGACGCTGTTGAAGTCGATAATCGCGGCGGTCAGCAGGGCAACGTCCTGGCGCAGGTCAAGGAGGGCGGGAGCAGGGTTCAGGGTCACCTGTCCAGCCTAATGCCCGCAAATGCGACCTCCATGGCATGAGACGGGTTTTAACCGACCTCCGGGTGCTGGATACACTTGCCCCATGACTGAAACTGCTTCCTCTGCTGTGCCCACAGACGCGCCCGCCAACCTCCGATCAGCCTACGGATTCGGCCTCGCCACCATCGCTACCCCGGCCTCCGGGGAAGCAACCGTGCTGGATGTCTGGTACCCGGCTCCCGCGTTGGGCGTTGCGGCCGAGACCCTGCGCGACGTTGAAAACGCTGACCCCGCGCTCACTGCACTGGCCAACGACGGCAAGGACGCCGACCGCGGTACGGAGCAGAAAGTGGTTTTCGCGCAGATCGACCTCGACGCCGCACCGGCAGACACCGCCGACGCTTACCTGCGCCTGCACCTCCTCTCGCACCGTTTGGTCAAGCCGAACAGCATCAACCTCGATGGCGTCTTCGGCAAGCTTCCCAACGTGGTGTGGACCAACTTCGGTCCCGCAGCCGTGGACGGTTTCGAACTGACCCGCGCCCGCCTGCGCAAGCGCGGCAACGTAGTGGTTTACGGCGTGGACAAGTTCCCGCGCATGGTTGACTACGTTGTTCCCACAGGCGTGCGCATTGCCGACGCCGACCGGGTCCGCCTGGGTGCCCACCTGGCCGAAGGCACCACCGTCATGCATGAAGGCTTCGTGAACTTCAACGCCGGCACCCTGGGAACTTCCATGGTGGAAGGCCGCATCTCTGCCGGCGTCGTAGCCGGAGACGGCACCGACGTTGGCGGCGGAGCATCCATCATGGGCACGCTCTCCGGTGGCGGCAAGGAAAAAATTGCCCTGGGTGAGCGGGTGCTGCTCGGCGCCAACTCCGGCGTGGGCATCAGCATCGGTGACGACTCCGTTGTGGAAGCCGGCTTGTACGTCACCGCCGGTACCCGCGTCCGCGTTCCGGGTCCCAAGGACGAGAACGGCGAGGACACCAGCAAGATCATCAAGGCCGTGGAACTTTCCGGGGTCCCCAACCTGCTGTTCCGCCGCAACTCCACCACCGGCGGCGTGGAAGTCCTTCCGCGCAAGGGCCAGACGGTGGAGCTGAACGAGGCCCTTCACGCCAACTAGCAGGAGGACTTCCGTGCGCCGGTTCCGCCGCGCCATCGTTGCGGTGCTGGCTTTGGCCCTCGTAGCAGGTGCCATCTACGCGATCGTTGCAGTGCTGCAGCGCTCCGAGACCTTGGTCACGGAGCGCTGCGTCGCCGTCGTCGGCTCTGAAAGCCATGAACTCGCCACGGACCAGGCGGCGAATGCTTCCCTCATCACCGCCATTTCCGTCCAGCGCGGGCTGCCTCCCCGGGCCGCGAGCATTGCCCTCGCCACCGCCATGCAGGAATCCCGGATGCGGAACATCAACTACGGTGACGACGCCGGTCCCGACTCCCGCGGGCTTTTCCAGCAGCGGCCGTCGCAAGGCTGGGGCACGGAAGCCCAGGTCATGGACCCCGTCTACGCCGCCAATGCGTTCTTTGACGGCTTGGTCAAAGTCCCCGGCTACGAGTCCATGGAGATCACCCAGGCAGCCCAAGCGGTCCAACGCTCAGCCTTCCCCCGCGCCTACGCCCAGCATGAAGGCATGGCCAGGGCCTTCGCTTCCGCACTCACGGGACACTCCGAGGCTGCGCTGAACTGCGAACTGCGCATGCCCGAAGCGGCGGGTGACCCTGCCGCCGTCGTCGATGAACTTACGACGGCGTTCGGCACCCAAGCGGCTACCGTACAGGGCCGCTCGGTGCAGCTGGACATCACGGGGACGCAGGCGTGGGCCGTGGCCCACTGGGCCGTGGCCAACGCCAAGACGCTCTCCATCACCCAGGTGGATGTTGGCGGCCGCGCCTGGAACCGGGAGAAACGTGACGGATGGCAATCGTCGACGGCACCTGCAGAGACCGTCACCATCACCGTCTCAGCCCCCGCCACGTGACTTTACGTCAGGCGAGGATCTCCACCACCGGCTGAACGTAGCTGCGGAAGACGTCGGGCTCGGACAGCAGCCTGTGGCTCATGATCATCGTGCTGGGCTCCAGGTACCAGGCACGTGGTTCGTTCAAGGGCAGCTCAATGATGGTCAGTTCGAAATCGCGGGAACTGCGCCCGACTTCCAGCAGGCGGTCCTCCACCATCTCGTTCAGGACCTGGGTCACACCGTTGGCTTCACGGGCAGCTTCGAGGTCGGCGTACTCATCGATCCTGTCGGTGGCCCATCCCAGGGCCGAACCGAAATGGGCCTGTAGGACACGTTGGAGCGCCGGCGAGTTGCCGAAGGCCTTGAAACTGGGTGGCGCCAGTTCCGAGGCCGGCTTGGGGTAGGACTTGACCAGGCTTTCCCACCAGGCTTCCCACTCGGTCTTGAGGGCGTGGATACCCCCGACATCGGAGGTCAGGTGGCTGTGGTCGGCATGCCGGACTTTGGGGGCTGCGTGGGACAGGCTCGGTCTGCCGGCACCATCCAATCCGGCGACGTCCCGCAAGTACAAGGCGATGAGCATCGGCCCGGACGTGTCCATGGTGATGCGCCATCCCGGGCCGCCTGACTCGTGCATCCGAATTCCTCCCTTGGCAGGTTCCCGACATCTCCCAGTCTATTCCCGTTGGCTCAGGACGGTAGGGGCGTGGCTCCCTGCATCTCCCTCAGTGGGCAGCTGGCATGCCGGCAAGGGACCGCAGATGGGCTGTGAGGACATCGCTGCACATCTCGGCAGTCATCCACTCGGGCTGCAACAGCGCGTGCATGCACAAGCCGTCCATGGTCGCCAGGAGCCGCTCCGCCTCTGCGACGAGGGTTTGTTGCGCATCGGCTCCCCCGGGGCTCAGGTGCATGATCAGACGCCCGACGACGGCCGCTACAGTGCGGTGGCTTCGCTCGGCTTCGGCTGCGAGGACGGGTTTGATGCGGGCGGCATGCCTGAATGCCATCCATACGCACGCATCCACGGCCAGTTCCTCGTCCAGAGGCAGGAATTGGCCCAGAAGGTTCAATACTGCAGCTTGCTGTTCCGGGCTGTCCGGCGCTTCCTGTTCCACAGCTGCCATTGAGGACTCAAGCCGGCCGGCAATCCGGTCAATCACAGCGCCAAAGGAAAACACCAGGAGGTCGTCGCTGCTGGCAAAGTAGTGCCGGACGGAGCCCACTGCCAGTCCGGCTTCATCCGCCACTTCCCGGAGGGATGCCCGTTCCAGGCCATCGCTGGCAATGATCCGGAATACGGCTTGGACAACTTCCTGGCGCCGGGCTTCGGCATCAACAATTTTGGGCACCAGTAGTTTTTAGCACGAACGTGCTTCAACACCGCTCAACACAGAGCGGCGTGGCTCCAATTTCCGCTAGCGTAGTGATCATGAAAATTCTTGTCACGGGTGGCACCGGCTATATCGGTTCCCACACCGTTTTGTCCCTTCAGGAAGCCGGCCACGACGTCGTCGTGCTTGATAACCTGGTGAACTCCAGCGAGGAATCCCTCCGCCGGGTCTCGGAGCTCACCGGCAAGACCGCCGCGTTCCACAAGGTTGACCTGGTGGATGAGCCCGCAGTCGAGGCCGTGTTCGACCAGCACCAGATCGACGCCGTGATCCACTTCGCTGGCTTGAAGGCCGTAGGAGAGTCCGTCCAGGAGCCCCTCGCCTACTACTACAACAACATCGTTGGCACCCTGAACCTGCTCCGCGCCATGGACAAGCACAATGTGCGCTCCATCGTCTTCAGCTCTTCAGCCACGGTGTACGGCGAGCACAACCCCATCCCGTACATCGAAAAGATGGAAATCGGCGCCAACAACCCCTACGGCCGCACCAAGGAACAGATCGAGGACATCCTCTCGGACCTGGGCAACGCGGACGACCGCTGGCATATCGCACTGCTGCGCTATTTCAACCCGGTGGGCGCACACCCGTCCGGCCGCATCGGCGAGGACCCCCAGGGCATTCCCAACAACCTCGTGCCGTTCATCGCACAGGTGGCTGTGGGACGCCGCGAGAAGCTCATGGTCTTCGGCGGCGACTACGACACCCCTGACGGCACCGCACAGCGCGACTACATCCACGTGGTGGACCTGGCCGACGGCCACGTAGCAGCCCTGAACTATATCGCCGCGCGCGCGGGCGTCCGACGCTGGAACCTTGGCTCCGGCCGCGGCTCCTCAGTGCTGGAAGTGCTGCGCTCCTTTGAGAGGGCCGTCGGCCAGCCGATTCCGTACGAGATCACAGGCCGCCGCGCGGGCGACCTCCCCGCTTTCTGGGCAGACGCTTCCTCCGCCTTGGCCGACCTCGGCTGGTCCACCACCAAGAACGTGGACCAGATGTGCGAGGACCACTGGCGCTGGCAGAAAAACAACCCCTACGGGTACAACGCTGCCGAGCCGGCCGCGGCGAACGTCCAGGCGACCGGCCGCTGAGGTTACCTACTCCTCAGTCATTAACGACGGCGGGCGCCCCCCCCGCGGGGGGGGGGGGGGGGGTGGGCGGCCCCCCCCCCCCGCGGCCGTCGTCGCAACGTGCCCGACTCCGCGCGATCCTGCGCGACTCGGCCGGGCGATTCGTCTGTGATCTCGCGACGGTCACCGCTCTGCGACAGATCTCGGAGGCATACACGGGTGTCTGGTTGCATTCGGACGGACTCCGGCAGGCGCGGATGCGACCGGTGGATGCGATCAAGTTGCATCTTCCCGCGACCGACGGGCTCCCCGTCCCGCTGCCGTCCTATGGTGCTGACGGCCGCGTCGTGCTCCCGGCAGGCGTGGAGGCACCTCCGATCCGATGCGTGACCGCGCACGTCACCGCCGCTTCTTCGGGGACGGTGCGCGTCGAGATCCTGCGGCGCTCGACCGGGGCGCTCTCGCGATGGATACGTACTCTCCGCGTCGGTGATCGCGTGGGAGTGACAGGTTTGCGCGCCTGCCGGCCTGCG
Organism: Paenarthrobacter sp. NPDC091669; assembly: GCF_044756725.1. Lineage (NCBI taxonomy): Bacteria > Bacillati > Actinomycetota > Actinomycetes > Micrococcales > Micrococcaceae > Paenarthrobacter > Paenarthrobacter sp. NPDC091669. Next base: position 346 of record NZ_JBIVTK010000005.1, on the reverse strand, counting down.
CATCAGTGACCTGCTTCTCCTCCGTCGACGAGTTCCTCGACGCCGTCACCGCTTCTGCGCAGGGGTTCGATACCGCCTGGATCGGAGCGGAACACTCCACCGCTTCCGCCGTGCGTCGTAGGCTCCTCTCCGACGGTTACCTCCACCCGGACGATGTCCACGCGAGTGCGTACTGGACAGCGGGCCGGGAATGGGATCACGCGTTCGAGGCGTCTCTGCCCGCATTCGTCGCTGCACGTGCAGCGGGACGAGACGTGACAGATCCCGCGGTGCTGCAGGCGCTCGCATTCGAGTACGGCCGCTGAACCGGGGATGGCGCGGCACTCGGGACCTGCAGGGCAGGATC
>NZ_JBIVTK010000004.1:0-443566 GCF_044756725.1 Paenarthrobacter sp. NPDC091669 | reverse complement strand
CACTCAGCGGTCTCTTCCGGATCACGATCAGGCAGCTGGGCAGTCAACCCGCTGAGGATGTGTGAGGTCTCTTCTCCTGCAGCCACGTCCAACCTTCCTTTAGGCGCATGCATCGGCGCCTCAGGTCTGGCAGGGTAACTGCCCGTCGTGAACGCGTCGTGTGCGACATTTCGGTTTCAACAGCCCGGTCGGATGCGCCGGGCAGGTCTTGTGAGCGCTTGGCTGCCCAGTAGAATTCTGCGGGGCGATCGCCCTGCAGCCAGAGCGCTCATGGCCACTCTAGCTTTCACTGCGCTGGGATGCGTAGCCGCGGCCCCTGAAGGGCGTTGTATGTCACACCCTGCCGGCCAGCGTGACGGAAAGCACGTGACTGTCATAGCCCCGAAACGCGCCGGGGAATGCGGAATGTGGCCCGTGGCAGGGACAATGGCTTGAAGCACACGCCCAAAGGGTGTTGGCTGTTAGTAATGGAAGTCACTTCAAAAGGAGGAAACGTGAGCGAGGCCGACGCCGCCACATCGGTAAATGTGGCGGAACGAATGGGTTTCAAAGATGGGGATCTGATTCAGGAGCGCGGCTACGACGACGACGTCGACTTCGACTTGCGTGACGACATCGAAGATGTCACGGGCTCTGAGCTGTTGGATGAAGACGACCACGACGTAGTAGATGCCGTTGTCTATTGGTGGCGGGATGGCGACGGCGATCTTGTTGATGCCCTCATGGATTCGCTCACCACGCTGAAGGAAGGCGGAATTGTCTGGGTGCTGACCCCTAAGTCCGGCCGCGACAACTATGTCTCCCCGGCTGACATTCAGGACGCTGCCCCCACGTCCGGACTGCACCTGACCACCTCTGCCGGGGTGTCGAAAGACTGGAGCGCCACCCGACTGGTGCCAAAGAAGAACAAGTGACCGATGTCCGACTGGCGCCGGCTCCTGCGGTCGTTCCGCAGCCGGGCCAGGCTGCGCCGGACTTTGAGCTCGTCAACCAATTTGGCGAGCCCGTCCGTCTGTCGGATTACAGGGGCCGCAATGTAGTTGTGGTGTTTTACCCCTTCGCGTTCTCCGGGATCTGTACCGGTGAACTATGTGAGATCCGCGACAACATTGCGGCGTTCGAGGATTCGAACGCCGTGGTGCTTGCCGTCTCCGTGGATAGTAAATTCACGCTGCGCGCCTACGCCCAACAGGAAAGCTATGGCTTTGACCTGCTGGCGGATTTTTGGCCCCATGGTGCGGTGGCCAGGACGTACGGAGTTTTCGACGACGTCAGCGGTATGGCCCTGCGGGGAACGTTCATCATCGACGCCGCCGGGATCATCCGGTATGTGGTGGTCAATCCACGTGGACAAGCGAGGGACTTGGCTGAATACCGCCTCGCGCTCACGGCGTTGGGTCAGCAGCAAGCATGAGTGCCGGGCGGCCCGGCGTGGGGATGACTGGTTTTGCCAGCATGGCTCCTGCGCCGGCGGCGCAGCTTGGTCCCGGAGAGATTCCCGCGCTCCGGCAGGCTGTAGACGTCATGGCGAAGAAGCGTCTGGCTGTGTTGACGGGTGCCGGACTCAGTACCGATTCCGGTATTCCCGATTATCGCGGGCCGGGTTCTGCACCCCGGAATCCCATGACCTTCCAGGAGTTCATCGGCAGCGAGGCGAACCGCAGGCGCTATTGGGCCCGCAACCATCTTGGGTGGTCCCACTTGAGGCATGCCGACCCCAATGCCGGACACGCCGCCGTCGCGCTGATGGAGCGCAGGGGCCTCCTGTCCGGTCTCATCACCCAGAATGTCGACAGGCTTCACGAGGACGCAGGCAGCGTCAACGTGGTGGATTTGCACGGGCGTTTTGACCAGGTGGTCTGCCTGGAGAACTGCCATATTTTCAGCAGACGGCTCATTGCAGCGATTCTCGAGGAGATCAATCCGGGATTCCTTGATGCCGCCTTGGAGTCCGGGCTGGTGGAAATGGCGCCTGATGCTGATGCAACGGTTGAGGATCCGGAGCTCATCACCTCGTTCGTCATGGCGGTTTGTCCCAGATGCGGAGGGACGCTTAAGCCCGACTTTGTCTATTTCGGCGAGAACGTTCCCAAGGACCGCGTCGAGCGCGCCTACGCCATGGTTGATCAAGCGGAGGTACTCCTTGTAGCAGGCTCGTCCCTGACGGTGCAGAGCGGCCTGCGCTTTGTGCGCCACGCCGCCAAGGCCGAAAAGCCGGTAGTCATTATCAACCGGGGAACTACCCGGGGCGACAGCTATGCGACCCTGAAACTCGAGCTCGGAGTCAGCGGCGCCTTGGACTATTTGGCACGGAACCTGCCGGATATTCCGAGCGCGCATCCGCCGATTGGTGTTTCTCCCGATTGATCATGTAGAGTCATTGTTCGTTGGTTGAAGCGCTGAGGCACTGAAACCGCACCATGGGTCTTTAGCTCAGCTGGTAGAGCGCCACGTTTACACCGTGGATGTCATCGGTTCGATCCCGGTAGGACCCACCGATCGAAACCCCGTCACTTCAAGCCTTTTGGCTGGTAGTGGCGGGGTTTTTTCGTGCAAAGCACGTGTTCCCCACGTCCCTTTAATGTCAGGGCCCACTTCTAGGGTTTCTTCCCATGGAGCACGTAGATATCCGTAGCAGCGCGCAAGGTACCCCGTTGGTCGTCCTGAGGGGCAACCGTGAATGGCGGATCGTGGTGGAGCCCGTGCGCTGGTTTGAGCGCGTTTCCTGGTGGGAGCAATCGAGACGAATGCCCCGGGGACAAGGCCGCGTGGATGTTGAGGTCTGGCAGGTCCAGGTTCGTTTGGGAAACAATGTCCGGTCCGGCATCGCTACGTGGGAACTGGTACGGGACGGTGCAGGCGGGGGCTGGTACCTAAGGGGCGAAGAAGTGGCCGCGGCCTAGGTTTTCCGGGAAATGGATGAGCTCTCCACCGCGACTATTGGGGGATGCCGCGGTGGAGAGCTCGAAGATGAATATACAGAGAACTTTTGGGTTTGAAAAGCCGGGCACGCCAAACCGCCCGCACGTGTCGAGGACCCGGTGGGCTCACGCCCTCACGACGGCGGCGGCGTGTCACTATGATGGGTAGTGTTCAGCTGAATGAACGCGAAAAGAGTTATGACGAAGGAGAATCATGGCCGATTCCCGCACCACCCGCTCCGAGGGGCTGGGCGCTTCGTCGCCTGCGCCCGCCGTGACCCGCGCAGCCGCCGTTCTTGAGGCACTGGCAGGATCGCCGTCAGGGCGGCTGACGCTGAGTGATCTTTCCCGCGAACTTGGCATCCCCAAATCGTCCACGTCCAATCTCCTGCTGGCGCTTGAGGAGGCTCGCCTTATTACCAGGCAAGGTGCGGATTTTGCCTTGGGGCGGAAGCTGGTGGAGCTCGGTGCCGCGTACCTGAGCCGCCTCGACGAGGTTCAGGAGTTCTACAAGTATTGCGAGCAGGCACCTACCCTCTCAGGTGAGACGGTGCGCATCGCCATGCTCGACGGGGATCACGTCATCTATTTGGCCCGCTATGAGGGGCATCCTGCGGTGAGGCTGACATCCAATATTGGCGACAAGATGCCCGTCTCCCTTTGCAGCGTTGGCAAAGCCCTGCTGGCGCAACTGCATGACCACGACATTGAGTCGATGTTCCCTGATGGCATGGCACTTCCGGTCATGACTGCCAATTCACTTCGCACCACCGAGGAACTCAAGTCCCAGATAGCTGCCATTCGGAAACAGGGGTTTGCCTTCGAAGATGAGGAGTCAACGGTGGGTGTGGTCTGCCTCGCCGTGCCCGTGCCCACTCATGGCGCCCACGGACCCAGTTTGGGGCTTTCGGTCACTGCGCTCAAAGCCACCTACTCCGAGGAGCAGGGCGCCTTGATGGTCAAGGAGCTTAAGGAGTTGGCACGATCCCTGGGGAACCCCATGGGCTGATCCTTTTCATTTAGCGAAAGATCAAATAAATCTGATTACAACCTTGGCAGTGAGTTCAACAAGCTGTACGCTGTTCACCATAGTGATCTTGGCGGTGATGCCATCACTATCTCGCCGGGCCAACGGGGGCCTGGGGTGATTTTGAGGGAGTGCTTGTGATAACTCGTACTAATGCACGGCTCGCAGCTGATGTTGACGATGCTGTTGTTGAGCCGGAACAGCTGCGCAGGGCTACCTTGGCCAGCTCCGTCGGCTCAGCCTTGGAGTACTACGATTTCTACATCTACGGATTGGCTTCCGCGCTGATCTTTGGTCCATTGTTCTTCGCCCCCCTTGGCCCGGAGGGCGCCCTGATCGCTTCCTTCGCCACCTATGGCGTTGGATTCGCGGCGCGACCCTTCGGCGGGTTGATCTTTGGCTACATCGGCGACAGGTTTGGCCGCAAGATGGTCCTGATCCTGACCATTGCCTTGATGGGTACGGCAAGCTTCGCCATTGGTTTGCTTCCGACCTTCGAGCAGGCCGGCATGCTCGGGGCGGTCCTGCTGGTGACCTTACGGATCATCCAGGGCCTCGGCGCGGGCGCGGAGCAGGCCGGCGCAACCACGCTGATCTCCGAAGTAGCTCCGCGCCGTCGTCGTGGTTTCTTCGCATCCTTGCCTTTCGTGGGCATCCAACTGGGTACCCTCCTCGGCGCGGGAACCTTTGCTTTGATTGCCATGGCTGACAAGGACGTCCTGCAGGGCTGGCTGTGGCGCGTTCCTTTCCTGGCCAGTTTCATCCTGATCGCAGTGGCCATCTTCATCCGCCTCAAGCTCAAGGAAACGCCTGCGTTCCAGGAGTTGGAGAAGCACAAGAATGTGGTCAAGAACCCGATCGGTGCGCTGTGGAAGCACTCCAAGAAGAATGTGCTCCTGGGTATCGGGCTCCGGATGGGCGAAAACGGCAACTCGTCCATTTACTCGGCCTTGTTGGTGTCGTTCATGAGCATGCCGGCAGGCGTCTTTGCCGGAAACAACTCGATCGGCCCTGTGGGCTTGCTGATCGCGGCAGGTTTCGCTGCCGCCCTGGTGGTGACGTTCGGCGCGCTGTCCGATAGGTTCGGCCGCGTTCCGGTGTACCGCTACGGCGCCTTGTTCCAGGCCATCATTGCGGTTCCTGCCTTCTACCTGGTCACCTTGGGCAATGTCACTCTGGTGTGGGTTGTCATGTCCGTGGGCATTGCCATCGGCGTCCAGTCGATGCTTGGCCCCCAGTGCCCGCTGCTGCCGGAGCTGTTCGGCTCCCAGTACCGCTTTACGGGTGTGGCCATGAGCCGGGAAATCTCAGCCGTCCTGGCCGGGGGACTCGCGCCCCTCCTGGGTGCGCTCATGCTGGCGGCCACCAACCACTCATGGCTTGTGCTGGCCATCTACTCCCTGGTCTTGGCGCTCATCTCCTTCGTCACCACCTTCTTCACCCCGGAGACGGCGGGGCGCGACCTGGTCAGTACGGAAGACGCCAAGTAGCGTCCCGGCCCAACAAAAGATGCGTGGCACCCTCCGGACGGAGGGTGCCACGCATCTTTTGTGTAGGGAACCGGCGCTGGCCGCGCTATTCCTCTTCGGCCCGCGTCGGCCGGAAAACGCTGCCCGAACGAGGAGCGGTGGCGAACCATCCCGTACCTTCACCGGGTGGGTGGGCGGCAAGGGCGCGGGAGATTCTCTCCTTCTCTGCGTGTGCCGCAGCTGCAAGGGCGTCGAAGGCAGCAACTGCGATGGCGTTGGGCGCCTTCGTCCCATGGAACCGGCGTGCCTGCACGTTATCCCCGTAGGGTTTGAACTCCACTTCATAACCGTCGCCTAGTTCATCAGCAACACGTTGGGCCAAGCGCAGACCTTCTGCGGTGTACTTGGCGGCGCGGCCCTCCGACGTCCAGGTGAAGTCCCGAGCCAGGGAATCATAGTAGAACTGCTCCCAGTCCCGGAGTTCATGCACCAGGCCCTCGGTCAACCCGGTGAGAGAGTACTCGATCGGAACATCCAGCCAGAGGACTGTATCCCCGTAGTCCGGAAAGAGGCGCACCACCGTGCGTTGAGGGACCTCCGAGGCGTTCATGTGGCGATGCTACGCCGACCGACACAACAAAGGCACGGCCAAGTTGCCTTGGCCGCGCCTTTGCACTGAATTTCCGCTAAGCCACGAGGGGCGGGACGAGGGTTAGTAGAAGTGGATGGGATCCACCAGATGGGGTAGCTCGCCGCCGGCCATAAAGGTACGCAGGTTGCTGCAGAACCGTTCTGCGATGAGGCGGTTCTCAGCCGCACTCAGGGCGGAAGTATGCGGGGACACCAGCACCCGGGGGTGGCTCCACAGGGGGCTGTCCTGGGGGAGGGGTTCCACGGCGAAGACGTCAAGGCATGCGTAGGAAACCTGACCGTTGTCGAGGGCTTCAAGCAGGGCTACCTCGTCCACAACCGTTCCGCGCCCAACATTGACGAAGACAGTGCCCGGTTTCATGGCATCAAAAATGTTCTTGTTGAAAAGTTTCTCGGTGTAAGGCGTGCCGGGAAGGGTGTTGACCACCGCATCGGCATCCGCCAGAAGTCCGGTGAGGCCGCTGTTGTCGGTAACTTCCTCAATGCCGTCGATGGCTTCGACGTTGCGTTTGGTGCCGCTGACCTTCATGCCCAAAGCCCGCGCAATCCGTGCTGTTTCCATTCCGATTTCGCCAAGGCCCGCAATGACCAGCTTGGAGCCATTGGCCAACTTGGTAGGGGTGCGCAGCTCGGGCCAGAACCTGGCGGCCTGGTCCTGTGCCATCTCTGCGCTGCGCTTGAATCCGTTAAGGATGCCGAACGCGGAGAACTCGGCCAAGGGTAGTGCGTGGACGCCTGCTGAGGTGGTGACGCGGAACTTCTGCAGTGTTTCGGTGTCCAAGCCTGAGGCCTTGACGGCACCGCCGGCGCCGGCGGCCATGGCATGGATCCACTGCAGATGCGGGTTCCCGGCAGCGATGCGTGCCAGACCGGCGGGGCTTTCGTTGGGGAAGCCGTAGAGAACCTGTGCCCGGTTCAGCATGGCCCAGTAGCGTTCCTCCTGCTCGGGCGTCCGCTTGAAGTTGGGATCGCCGGCGTGGTCGGCGGGGAACCGCTCCGGGGGCAACAGTTCGGGATCGTAGAGAACTGTTACGGAGGGATCTACAGCGCGGATCAGCTCTACGTACTCTGCTTCGAGCGGTACAGCGATGGCGATGGTCAGTTCTGCAGTCGTCATGGTGTTCATCATACTGAATGGCGGCTAGGATATTGAACAGAATTTACTAAGATGACCACAAAGAAGTGAGGTGTCAATTACGGTGACCAATCAGCGTGTGGGTTTTGTAGGCCTCGGACTCATGGGAGCACCCATGGCCGCCAACCTCGTCAGGGCCGGGTGGACCGTCACCGCCTGGAACCGCTCCGATGCCGTCTTCGAAGACCTTCCCACGGTCCAACGGGCAGAAAACGTTGCGGGACTCCGTGACGAGGACGCCATCGTCTTCATGCTCCCGGACCTGCCGTTCATCGAAGACGCCGCCGCGGACCTGCTTGCGTCATGGCGGAACCAACCGCCAAAGCCGGGCACCGCCGTCGTCATCATGAGCAGTGTCTCGCCCACAGCGGTACAGCAGTTCGGTGCGACAGTTCAAGAAGCCAGCAGCGGCAACGCAATGGTGGTGGACGCGCCGGTCAGTGGCGGCACAGCCGGTGCGCAAAGCGGGACACTGGCCATCATGGTCGGAACCACCGAACCTGTGTTCGAAACACTGCAACCACTGCTGGGCGCCATGGGGACCACGGTTCGACGGATGGGGCCATTGGGGTCGGGGTCCCTCGCCAAGGCGTGCAATCAACTGATTGTCGGAACCACGACGGCGGCACTCGCCGAAGCCGCCGAACTCGCCGAGCGCTCCGGCATGGAAGTGGGCGCCCTCTTTGACGTCCTGTCCGGCGGGCTGGCGGGAAGCCGGGTTTTGGACAACGTAGGTCCACGCCTGGCCTCCAAGGACTACGCACCCACGGGGCCGGCCAAGTTCATGCACAAGGACCTTGGCTTCGTGCTGACCAGCGCTGAAGCCGTTGGGTCCGCCGTTCCCATGGCTTCAGCCGCGATTGAACTCTACGCAGAGCTCAAACGCCAGGGCCTCGGTGACCAGGACCTCGCCGTGGTCCGCCAAACCATCGCGAACCTGAGCCGGCCGCACGCTGCGTCGGCGACCACCAAATGAACCGGCGCAACCACAGAAGGAACGAAGAACAAACCATGAGTGGACTTTTTGATCTGACCGGACGGGTTGCCTTGGTCACTGGTTCGAGCAGGGGGATCGGTAACGCCTTGGCCAGGGGGTTGGCCGATGCCGGGGCTACGGTGGTGCTCAATGGCATCAATCCGGAGCGGCTTGAAGCGGCCCATCAAGCCATGGCGGCTGAATACCCGGCGGCCCGGGTGCACAGCCGGGCCTTCGACGTTACGGACGCTGCGTCCGCTGCCGAGGGAGTTGCCTGGGTGGAGAAGAACGTCGGTCCGCTGGAGATCCTGGTGAACAACGCCGGGATCCAGCACCGCGTTCCGATGCTGGACCTGGACGTCAAGGACTGGGACCGGGTGATCACCACGGACCTGACCAGTGCGTTCCTGGTGGGCAGGGAAGCTGCACGGCACATGATCCCCCGGGGCCAAGGGAAAATCATCAATATCTGTTCGGTCCAGACGGACCTGGCCCGTCCCACCATCGCACCGTATGTGGCGGCCAAGGGCGGCCTCCGGAACCTGACCCGCGCCATGACCGCTGAGTGGGCCGCGTCCGGTTTGCAGATCAACGGCATAGCGCCGGGGTACATCCACACGGAGATGACGCAGAACCTGGTGGATGATTCCGATTTCAACTCCTGGATACTGGGCCGCACTCCGGCCAACCGGTGGGGGACGGTGGCTGATCTTGCCGGGCCTGTGGTGTGGCTTGCCTCCCAAGCGTCCAACTTTGTCAACGGCCAGACGATCTTCGTCGACGGCGGAATGACGGTGGTGGTCTGATGGCCATCACTCTTCCGGCTTTCGGCCCAGCCGTGGTGGCCCATGGAAAGGGCGATCTCCGGATCGAGGACATCCCGCTGACCGCGCCGGCTGCCGGGGAAGCGATCGTGGAGATTGCCTACGGCGGAATCTGCGGTTCAGATCTTCATTACTGGTTGCATGGTGCGGCGGGGGAGTCGATCCTCAAAGAACCCATGGTCCTTGGACACGAGATTGTGGGCGTGGTCCTCCAACAGGCAGCCGATGGTTCCGGCCCTGGCGTGGGAACGCCGGTGGCCGTCCACCCTGCGACGCCTGCACCTGGAGATGTCCGATATCCGGAAGACCGGCCCAACCTCTCCCCGGGTTGCACGTACTTGGGCAGTGCTGCCCGGCATCCGCACACGGACGGCGCGTTCAGCCGCTACGCCAACCTGCCCGCCAGGATGCTCCGCCCGCTGCCGGAAAACCTGGACCTTCGCACCGCTGCGCTCGCGGAACCGGCCAGTGTTGCCTGGCACGCAGTGGCCCGCGCGGGCGACGTCAAGGGAAAGACGGCCCTGGTGATCGGCAGCGGCCCGATCGGTGCCCTCGCCATTGCGGTTCTCAAGCGTGCCGGCGCGGCCAGGATCGTCGCCGTCGACATGCATGACAAACCGTTGGAAATCGCACGGGCTGTAGGCGCGGATGAGGTCCTCAAGGGCGATGAAGCGGAGGCCATAGCGGCAGTGGATGCCGACGTCGTCATTGAATCCTCGGGAAGCCACTACGGACTTGCCTCGGCCATCAAGGGAACCACACGCGGCGGCAAGGTAGTGATGGTTGGCCTGCTGCCGTCAGGGCCGCAGCCGGTGTTCATCTCCCTGGCCATCACCCGCGAGTTGGAACTGCTCGGTTCGTTCCGCTTCAATGACGAAATCGACGACGTTATTACTGCTTTGGCCGATGGATCGCTGTTTGTGGCCCCCGTGGTGACGCACGAATTCGACCTCGCCCACGGACTGGAAGCTTTTGAGGTGGCCAAGAACTCCGCCGAGTCCGGAAAGGTCCTGCTGAAGTTCGGATAGCTGCCGGCTAGTTTTTGGACACAGGGACGAAGACGCGGGGTTGGTCATCCCAGCTGGGTGCCAGCTCCGCGATGGTCTGCCGCATGATCTTTGCTGCCGCGTCGCGCGCCAGGGAACCGTCTCCTGCGTCGATCGCGTGGGCGACGTCCATATGCCACTGCAACGCCTGCTTCTGGGGGTGTTCAGGCATGAGTCCGTGCACCGTACGTCCGGTGAGTGTCTCGGTGACCTGGCCAATGAGGTTGGCGAACATTTCGTTGCCCGAGCCGGACAGTACCAGGGCGTGGAAACGGATGTCGAGGTCCAGGAACCTGGCCATATCGCCGGCGTCGCCGGCTTCCTTCATGGCCAAGGAAATACCCACCAGCTCTTGGCGGAGGCTTTCCGGTGCATTGCCTGCGGCAAGTTCTGCAGCAACGGGCTCGACGGCGGAACGCAGCTCTGCGAGCGACCGCAACTGGGCGCCACGCCCCTCGCCTGCCAGCCGCCAACGAATCACCAAGGGATCGAAAGGATTCCAACGGTGTGCAGGAAGGACCCGAATGCCCACCCGCTTGATGGTCTCCACGAGGCCCAGCGACTGCAGGACGCGGACAGCTTCCCGGACCACTGAGCGGGACACCTTGAGTTCGTCTTCCAAGTGCTCCGCCAACATAACGTGGCCGGTTGGCAGGGCGCCACCCACAATCCGGGTTCCCAAATGCTCAACGGCGCGGTGGTGGAGGCTGGTTGACATAGAGGTAAGCATAGTGGCGCGCGGGTCGCCTGCGTGCAGGACCCGGCGTCGCATGCGCGGGTGGATCCGGGCGCTCATCATAGACTGTTTATGACGCGGGGAGGTTCCACAACGTGGGCACCGCTTTCCCGCCCAAGGTTTTAATACGTATGGTTTATTACAGCCCCTGGTTTTGAAATCGCTTCCTGTGTGCCCCCAGGGGGGCGCGGCAGGACTGTTTGCACACGAACGAATTGGAGTTTTGATGTCAGCACACATCGGTGTCACCGGCCTTGCGGTGATGGGCGCCAACCTGGCCCGCAACCTCGCCCGCAACGGCTTCACCGTGGCTCTCCACAACCGCTCCGTGGAAAAGACTGACGCCCTGCTCGAAAAGCACGGCACGGACGGCGACTTCATCCGCACGGAAACGCTGCAAGAACTCGTCGATTCCCTCGAAAAGCCCCGTCGCGTCCTCATCATGGTCAAGGCAGGCGCTCCCGTTGACAACGTCATCGAGCAGCTCGAACCGCTGCTCGAAGCCGGTGACATCATCATCGACGCCGGCAACTCGCACTACGAGGACACCCGCCGCCGCGAAGCCGCGCTGGCAAAGAAGGACCTTCACTTCGTCGGCGTCGGTGTATCCGGTGGCGAAGAAGGCGCCCTGAACGGCCCGTCCATCATGCCCGGCGGCTCCCGCGAGTCCTACGATGCCCTCGGCCCGCTGCTGGAGAAGATTTCCGCCAAGGTCGACGGCGAACCCTGCTGCGCCTGGATCGGCACCGACGGCGCCGGCCACTTCGTCAAGATGGTCCACAACGGCATTGAATACGCCGACATGCAGGTCATCGGTGAAGCATTCGACCTCCTCCGCTCCGGTGCCGGCATCGAGCCCGCCGAGCAGTCCAAGATCTTCGCAGAATGGAACAAGGGCGATCTTTCCTCCTTCCTGATCGAAATTTCCGCAGAGGTATTGGGCCACGTTGACGCCAAGACGGGCAAGCCGTTCGTGGACGTCGTCGTCGATGCTGCAGGCCAGAAGGGCACGGGCCGCTGGACAGTCATCTCTGCCCTGGAACTCGGCTCCCCGGTCTCCGGCATCGCCGAGTCCGTCTTCGCCCGCGCACTGTCCTCCCAGACCGAGCAGCGCAAGCTTGGCCAGGAACTGCTCGCCGGCGAAGAAGCCTCCGTGGAAATCCCCGAGACCTTCGTCGAGGACGTCCGCCAGGCACTGTACGCCTCCAAGCTGGTCTCGTACGCTCAAGGCCTGGATATGCTGACTTCCGCGGCCAAGGAGTACGGCTGGGACCTCAAGCTGGATGAAATCGCTTCGCTCTGGCGTGCAGGCTGCATCATCCGTGCAGAACTGCTCAAGGACATCACCAAGGCCTACGCCGCGGACGAGAAGCCCGCCAACCTGCTGTTCGCACCGGCCTTCACCAAAGCCATCGCCGAGGCACTTCCGGCGTGGCGCCGCGTGGTAGCCACCGCAGTCCAGTTGGGCATCCCGGTACCGGTGTTCTCCTCCTCGCTGGCCTACTACGATGGCTTGCGCCGCAAGCGCGTTGCCGCTGCCCTGATCCAGGGCCAGCGCGACCTCTTCGGGGCACACACCTACGGCCGCGTGGACACCGAGGGTACGTTCCACACACTGTGGGGCGAAGACAAGTCTGAGATCTCGGCGGTCGACACCCACTAGCATCAACGTCCCGTCACAGGCCGGTCCATCCCCGTTACGCTGGGGGAGGGCCGGCCTTTGCCGTAGCTGAACAGCCTTGGAAGTACCTGAACAGATGGAGAACCGCCATGGCATCCCGTATTGCGATGGTCACCGGGGCCTCCGCAGGAATCGGCTTTGACACGGCCATCGCGCTAAGCGCGGCCGGGTTCACGGTCTACGCCGGCGCGCGCCGCGTGGAGAAGATGGAGCCGCTGAAACGCCATGGCATTACAGTCATATCCTTGGATGTCACCTCTGAGGAATCCATGGGGTCGGCAGTGGCGCTGGTGGAAGCGGCCCACGGGCACATCGATGTGCTGGTCAACAATGCCGGCTATGGCTCCTACGGATCCCTTGAAGAAGTACCGTTGGCCGAGGGCAGGCGTCAATTCGAAGTCAACGTCATGGGCCTGGCCAGGATGACCCAGCTGGTGATCCCCGGGATGCGTGCCGCCGGCTCCGGCAGGATCATCAATGTCACGTCCATAGGCGGAAAAATCTACGAGCCATTGGGCGCCTGGTATCACGGAACCAAATTCGCCGTCGAAGGCATGAGCGACGCCCTGCGCCTGGAACTGAAGCCGCACGGCATCGACGTCGTGATCATCGAACCGTCAGGGACCAACAGTGAATGGGGAACCATTGCGGGGGAAAGCCTGCTGGCTACGTCCGGCGACGGGCCTTATCAGCAGCAGGCCCATGTTGTGGCTGCTGCTTTGGCGTCCACATCAGGAGAGGGCCACGTGTTGTCGACTCCGGCTCGGATTGTTGCAAACACCATTGTTCGGGCCGCAACGGCAAAACGCCCCAGGACCCGCTACCCGGTGGGCAGGGGCGCCTGGAGCGTCCTGATGATGCGAAGGATTCTTCCGGACCGTGCGTTCGATGCTGTCTTTTGGAATTTCTACAGCAGGTTGGCGGGCTAGATCCGGTACTCGATGTAGTACTCTGCGGGATCCACGGCGGGCTTGGTTTCAGACCTGGCGTCCCGGTGCCGCCAGGTGGCGGGAATGCCCGTGATGATGGATTCCGGAGGTGCGTCCTTGACCACCACGGCGTTGGCACCGATGGCGCTGCCGGCACCGATGCTGATGGGACCCAGGACTTTTGCGCCCGCGCCGATGGTGACGCGGTCGCCGATGGTGGGGTGCCGCTTGACCTTGGCCAGCGAACGGCCGCCGAGTGTTACGCCGTGATAGATCATCACGTCCTCGCCGATTTCGGCGGTTTCCCCGATCACCACACCCATGCCGTGGTCGATGAAGAACCGGCGGCCAATGGTGGCACCCGGATGGATCTCGATGCCCGTCAGGAACCTGGCCAGCTGGGAGATCAGGCGCGCCGGAAAACGGAGCGCCGGATTCTGCCACAGCCGGTGCGTCACGCGGTGCGCCCAAATGGCGTGCAAGCCGGAGTATGCGAAAAAGTTCTCGAAAGAGCCTCGAGCCGCCGGGTCGTGTGACCGGGCGGCGTCGAGGTCTTCCTTAAGCCTTGCGAAGAAGCTCACAAAGACCTTTCTACAGGAAATGAAGGATTGCAGGCTTTGTCTCAGCCGCGGATGTCGTCGAACAGCACAGTGGAGATGTAACGCTCTCCAAAGTCGCAGACAACGGCAACGATCAACTTGCCGGCGTTCTCAGGGCGCTTGGCCAGCTCGAGGGCGCCCCACACGATGGCACCGGAGGAGATGCCACCGAGGATGCCTTCACGGGCGCCGAGCTCACGGGCAACACGGACGGAATCTTCCAGAGTGGCGTCCAGGACTTCGTCGTAAACGTTGGTGTCCAGGATTTCGGGAACAAAGTTGGCGCCGATTCCCTGGATCTTGTGGGGACCCGGAGCACCACCATTGAGGATTGCGGAGTCCTTGGGCTCGATGGCGACGATCTGCACGCCCGGCTTGCGTTCTTTGAGGACCTGCCCGACGCCGGTGATGGTGCCGCCGGTGCCCACGCCTGCAACAAAGATGTCCACTTCACCGTCGGTGTCTTCCCAGACTTCCTCGGCAGTGGTGGTGCGGTGGATCGCCGGGTTGGCCTCATTGGCGAACTGCTGCGCCCAAATGGAGTTTTCCGTGTTGGCGACGATCTCCTGTGCCTTCTCCACGGCGCCGCGCATGCCTTCGGATCCGGGCGTGAGGACGATTTCGGCACCGTAGGCGCGCAACATGACGCGGCGCTCGGTGGACATGGTCTCCGGCATGGTCAGGATGACCTTGTAGCCGCGGGCTGCGCCCACCAGGGCCAGGGCGATGCCGGTGTTGCCGGAGGTACCTTCGACGATGGTTCCGCCGGGCTTCAAAGCGCCGGACTTCTCGGCAGCGTCAATGATGGCCACACCGATGCGGTCCTTGACGCTGTTGGCCGGGTTGTAGAACTCAAGCTTGACGGCAACCGTGGCGTCGAGGCCTTCGGTAAGCCGGTTCAAGCGGACCAGCGGAGTGCGGCCGACCAGCTGCGTGACGTCGTCGTAGATCCTAGCCATGAAAATTTCGCCTATCTCTGAAGAGGGAATGCTGAGGTCAGCCTAACCAGCCGGATCGAAACACCGCTAAGCAGTAAGCCATGCAGAGTAATATTTCCGGGCCTTGGCCAGCTTCGGGTTAATAATCACCTGGCAGTATCCCTGATAGGGGAATTTGGCGTAGTAATTCTGGTGGACTTCCTCGGCCTCGTGGAACTCAGGCAGACGGCTGACCTCGGTCACGATCGGATCCGACCAGAGTGCCTGGGCACGCTCGATGGCTTCCTCGAACAAAACTTTTTCTTCGGTGGTGGTGTAGAACATCGAAGACCTGTACTGGGTACCAACGTCATAGCCTTGCCGGTTCAGCGTGGTGGGGTCATGCAGGGCAAAGAACATGTCCAGAATGACCTCTTCCGGGACCACGGTTTCGTCGAAGGTGACGGCCACCACTTCGGCATGGCCCGTAGTTCCTGAGCAGACCTGGTAGTAGTCGGGATTGCGGACGTGGCCGCCCGTGTAGCCCGATACAACTGAGCTGACACCGCGGGTTTTCTGGTAAACGGCGTCCAGGCACCAAAAGCAGCCACCGCCAAGTACGAAAGTTTTCATGTTCTCTTCAATGGATCGGAGGGCTTGATGATTCCCGCTTCACCTTACGGGAGAATTACGGCACCCGGCAGGTCTGCGGGTGGCGGAACTGCCTCATCCGCCGTTGAAGGGAAGAAGTAGGGAAGAATAAGAGCATGGAAGCAGTAAACACCGGTATTTCTGATGCGGATTCGGTCGATGATGACCCAACAGTTGAAGAGGACGAAACAGTTGACGCCGGCGGAGATCCCACGCTTGGCCAGGTGTTGCTGGCTGTTGAAGAACTCTGGCCCGAGTCACTGGCAGAGGAATGGGACGAAGTTGGCTTGGTTGTCGGACGCCCCAACGTCCCCGTGACCAAGGTCCTCTTTGCCGTGGACCCCACGTTGGCTGTCATTGACGAAGCCATTGAGTGGGGCGCCGGACTGCTGATCACCCACCACCCTTTGCTCCTCAAAGGGGTGAACTCCGTGGCCGCCACCTCCGCCAAGGGCCTGGCGGTCCACCGGTTGATCGAGGCCGGAACGGGCCTTCTGACCGTCCATACCAACGGCGACTCCGCAGTCGGGGGAGTTTCCGACGTCCTGGCCGATGCTTTTGGACTGGAAAACGTGGAGCCGCTGACTCCGGCTGCCAACGGCTTGCCTGAAGAAGGCATCGGACGTGTGGGTGACCTTCCGGAACTCATCACGCTCGGTGATTTCGCGGCGAGGGTCTTCGAAATGCTCCCTGCGGTGGCCGGCGGCGTCCGCGTCGCCGGTGACAAGGACGGTCTGGTGCGGCGGGTTGCCGTCTGCGGCGGCGCCGGCGACAGCCTGTTCGACGCCGTCCGCGCCAGCCACGCCGACGTATACGTGACCGCTGACATGCGCCACCACCCGGCCTCGGAAGCCCGTGAGGGAGCAAGCAATGGCCGGCCATACCTGATCGACGTTTCACACTTTGCCAGCGAGTGGCTGTGGCTGCCTGCCGCCGCAGAGGCGCTTGGCAACGTGCTCGCGGACCAAGGCTACGACGTCGAGATCCGTGTCAGCAGCACCAACAGCGATCCTTGGGACTTCATACTCACTCCCGGCGGGGACTAGAGTCTAGAAAGAAACGGACAGCCTCAACAGAATGGGGCTGGTCCGGCCGGAACTGATCTCCAGGCCCGGCAGCGATAAGCGGAGGTAAGCGTGGCGAAAGCAGCACCGGCAGAACAATTGAAATTGCTTGAACTGCAGGGGCTGGATGCCAAGCTGAAGTCACTGGCCGGCCGTCGGAAAGTCCTGGAGACGGACCCCCGGATCACGGACCTCACGGATGCGCTGAGCGTGGCCAACGGCGAACTCGGGGCTGCCAAGGTTGCCGTCCATGACGCCGAGGCCGAACTTCGCCGGGCGGAAGCCGACGTGGAGCAGGTAGCCACCCGCATTGAACGTGACGAGACCCGGCTCAACAGCGGCACCGGCCTGTCCAAGGATCTGGTGGCGCTCCAAAGCGACATCGCGTCATTGAACAAACGCCGCTCCGACCTTGAAGACGTGGAGCTCGAAATTCTGGAGCGCTTGGATACCTTGCGCGAGCGTCAGGCCGCCCAGCAGTCAATTGTTAACGACATCCAAGGCTCCTTCGGCAGCATCCGTGCTGAACTGGATGAAGCCATTGCCGTGATTGCCGCCGAAGAAACAGTGGTTCGGGGACAGAGGGCAGCGTTCGCCGACACCTTGGACGCCGGATTGCTGGCCATTTATGAAAAGACCATCGCCAAGCGCGGGGTCGGCGCTGCCCGGCTGTTCCACGGCAAATCCGAAGGTTCGGGCATGATGCTCAGCCCAGGCGACCTTGCCGAGGTCAAGGCTGCGGCAGAGGACGATATTGTCTTCTGCCCGGATTCCGGGGTCATCCTGGTCCGTTCGGCCGACTGGAACTGACAGGGCCCCGCTCTTCCCGGCCCGGGCTCAGCTGGACAGGATGATGTTGAGCGCGTGGGGCTTCCGGGCAGTTCCCTCAACGAGTTCTGCCGTCCAGGCTTCGCCGGCAGCCTTCAGGAGCTGATCCGGGGTTGCCGGCGCCTTGCCACGCCGGGTCAGCAAGTGTCGAGCCAGTTCGCCGCGGGTGTGCTTGGCGAAGTGGCTCACCACTGTGCGCTTGCCGTTGGCTTCATTGAAGACGTTGACGTTGACGGTCTGCGCCGCCGGGGGAGCCCAGGCAGCGGCATAGGTGCTGGAGCGGCAATCCACCAGGAGTTCGCTTTCGGCACGTGAGGCGAGGGCGGCGTTAAGCTGCGGCTTCCAGTAGGAGGCGAGGCGTCCGACGTCGGGCAGTGCCGTTCCCATGGACAGGCGGTAGGCGGGTACGTGGTCGCCGAAGCCGATGGCGCCCCAGAGGGCGGAGATCACCAGAATGGAATCAGTGGCCTTGCGGCGCTGGGTTGGCGTCATGCTGTTATAGCCCAGGGCGTCGTAAAGAACCCCCGAGTACACCTGGTGCGCAGGCGCTGCCGGTTCGGCATGGAGCCGGGTATTGCGTTCGACGTCTTCCCGCAACGAGGCGCCGACGCCCAGCAGGGAAAGTGCGTCCTCGTGTGCGCTCACTGTGCCCAGGGCCTCGAGCACTTTTGCCCGGTAAGGATTCAGCTCCGGAAAGCTCAATGACTCCCACTCGATGACGGGACCTTTGGGGGCGGGGGTCTTGCCTTCGGACGGGGGCAACAGAATCAGCACCCACCGATATTACCGCCGGACTTTGGCGGGTCCCAACGCCGGTAGACTGGACGGCGGATGGGTCGACCAGGCGGTCGCGCGTCACGAAAGTGGCTCGAGGAACGTCCGGGCTCCGTAGAGCAGGGTGGTGGGTAACGCCCACTCGGGGTAACCCGCAGGCCAGTGCCACAGAGAACAGACCGCCTGCGCTGCGTGATGATTTTCATCGCGGAGCAGCAGGTAAGGGTGAAACGGTGGTGTAAGAGACCACCAGCTCCCTGGGTGACCGGGGAGGCTAGGTAAACCCCACCCGGAGCAAGGCCAGACAGGACACGTTTGAGGGCTGCTCGCCCGAGTGTCCGGGTAGGCTGCTGGAGGGCGTCGGCAACGGCGTTCGTAGATGGATGGCCGCCACTCCCTTTCCGGTAACGGAAGGGGATGACAGAACCCGGCGTATCGGTCGACCCATCCATTTATGACTGCCGCAAAACCGCCGTGTGAGTGATTTCACGCCGCTGGGCGGCCTACGCCCCCTCCTTCCGCCCTAGAATGGTTACTGAACGTAGATGTTCTGCCGCCGGGACTGCGTTCGCAGCCGGCGGATTTTCTTTGCTCTCGTTCAAGGCGCTGTGGGTGGACCGAAGCCCGCCGGCGCATGTGCCGCAGGACTACTCCGGGCGGCCGCTGCCATCTGCATACGAGGACGTATGTGGTTGACCCAAGGAAGGTAGTTCTGTGAGCCAGACGTCAGATTCTTGTCTTGATAAGTGGATGGGCCGGGAGGCTCTCGCCGAGGCCATGATTCCGGTGATCGGCCGGCTGTACCGGGAAAACAACGTGGTCACCAGCATCCATGGCCGCAGCCTGATCAACAAGTCCACCATGAACATCCTCAAGGCGCACCGATTTGCCCGCCGGATGAGCAACCACGAGCTCCTGCTCGAAGAGACCGCACCCCTGCTGAACGCCCTGTCGGAGCTGGAACTCGGCGCAGCAGCCATTGACATTGCACGTTTGACCGAGAAGTACCGGGCAGAAGGCAATGGCGCCTCCCTGGATGAGTACCTGCGTGCAGAGCTTGCTGAGATCGTGGGCAAGCGCGGCGCTGACGACCGCACCAGCACCGACGTCGTGCTTTACGGCTTTGGCCGTATCGGCCGTCTCCTGGCCCGCATCCTCATCGAAAAGGCGGGCGGCGGACACGGCCTGCGGCTCCGTGCGATCGTAGTGCGCAAGGGTGCCGAGAACGATCTTGTGAAGCGCGCCAGCCTGCTGCGCCGCGACTCCGTTCACGGTTCCTTCGAGGGCACCATCCGCGTTGACGAGGAAGCCAACACCATCACCGCCAACGGCGTGCAGGTCCAGGTCATCTACTCAGACAACCCTGCCACGGTTGATTACACCGCCTACGGAATCAAGGACGCACTGGTGGTGGACAACACGGGACGCTGGCGCGATGCCGAAGGCCTCTCCCAGCACCTGCAGAGCAAGGGTGCTGCCCGCGTCCTGCTCACCGCTCCGGGCAAGGGCGACCTCAAGAACATCGTCCACGGGATCAACCACAAGGACATCTCGGACGAGGACAAGATCGTCACTGCTGCTTCCTGCACCACCAACGCCATCACACCGGTGCTCAAGGCCATCAACGACAAGTTCGGCATCATCCACGGCCATGTGGAAACAGTGCACTCGTTCACGAACGACCAGAACCTGATCGACAACTTCCACAAGGGCGATCGCCGCGGACGTTCCGCTGCGCTGAACATGGTCATCACCGAAACCGGTGCTGCAAAGGCCGTAGCCAAGGCTCTCCCGGAACTTCAGGGCAAGTTGACCGGCAATGCCATCCGCGTTCCCACGCCGGATGTTTCCATGGCCATTCTTAACCTGAACCTGGAAAAGGGCACCACCCGGGATGAAGTCAATGACTTCCTCCGCGAAATGTCCTTGCACTCGGATCTTCGGAAGCAGATCGACTACATCGATTCTCCCGATGTTGTCTCCACGGACTTCGTTGGCTCGCGCCGTGCAGGCATCGTCGATGGCCTGGCAACGATCTCCAATGACAAGAACCTCGTACTTTACGTTTGGTACGACAACGAGTTCGGCTACTCATGCCAGGTTGTCCGTGTCATGGAGGAAATGGCCGGCGTCAACCCGCCGTCGTTCCCTGCCCGCGACGTCGTGGCTCCCATCGCCGTTCTGGAAACGGCCGGCGCCTAAGTACCCTGAAGTATTCGTGGGTTTCCCGGCTGAATCACTGGTATCAGCCGGGAAACCTGACCAAAATGGGTTCATGGAAAATGAATCAACTTTGGAGCACGAGACAGCACTGGAACACGCGCTGGACGTAGCGCGCGCCAATCACAAACAAGCACAAAAACTCCTGGATCAGGCTGTCGCGGCCAACGCCTCCGGCGACGTCCCGGACCAACGGGTGGAGCAACTGCGCGGACTCCTCGCGCTGGCAACCGAGGACCTCCAGCGCGTGCTCCGCGAGCAATAATCCGGAGATCCACCCTCACGGTGTGACTTCTCCTACACACTGTGGATACCGGCTCTTTCTGTCGGGGCCTTGTCCTACGCTCGTAGGACATGCCTGCCCCCACTGGACGGAGTCCCTTGAGTATCACCTGGTCTGCCTATAAACGCGCCCGCCGCAGATCCCGGCAAGCATGGACGATTCTCGCCTTGGCTGCCGCAACCATCGTGGCCGGGCTGTCCTGGTTTTTCACCACGGGCCAATTCTCCGCGGCAGATCCATGGGCAGCGGGACCCAGCGAAGCTCCCGTGTACAACCCCCTCTGGATGAAACCCGTGCGCGGCGCCGCCCCGGTGACTGCCGAGAAGGCCGCCGATGCCTTGGAACGGCTGCCCGTCAAGGGCAGGGCCCCGAAGTCAGACTATGACCGGGCGGCCTTCGGACAGGCCTGGGCCGATGCCGACCGTAACGGGTGCGATACCAGGAACGACATCCTTCGGCGCGACCTTTCGGCTGTCGAGTTCACCGATGGATCTTCCTGCAAGGTGGCCGGTGGCAGTTTCCACGAACCCTACACCGGAGCGCAGGTGGCTTTCCGGCGGGGACAGGACACCAGCGCGGCCGTCCAAATCGACCATGTGGTTGCCTTGGCGGACGCATGGCAAAAAGGGGCACAACAGCTGACTGTTCAGCAGCGCCAGACTTTCGCCAATGATCCTTTGAACTTGATTGCGGCCGATGGTCCGGCGAACGTCAAAAAGGGGGCGGGTGACGCTGCGACGTGGCTGCCGGCCAACAAAAACTTCCGCTGCCACTACGTCGCCCGGCAAATTTCCGTGAAGGCCGCCTACAAGCTCTGGGTGACACAGGCGGAAAAGGACGCCATGAAGGGCGTCCTCTCCTCCTGCCCGGAGCAACAGACCATTTACAGCTCCAGGTGACCGTGCCCCAGCTGCCAGGTGCCGCCGTCGTCGATTCTCTCCAAGACAACCCGCTGAAGTGAGGTTTCCCGTGGAAGCTTGTCCAAGTCCTGGAGCCCGCGCTGCCGGAAGGTGAAATACACGGCATCGGTGGGGGCATCCGAACAACGGTCCAGCGTGAAGCGCCGGGCAAAAGAGGCAATGTTGCTGTTCGGCAGGCGCTCCGCAAGGTACGGGTCCAGCATCCAGGAATCACACGTGGCAACGGCTGCTGGCTTGTCAGGGAAGTATCCGGGGAAGAACAGGCGGGCCTCGGCGAAGCTGGCATCCACCGAAGCGGGGGAGAGTCCGCCGTCTTCTGGAATGTGGACGCCGAGAACCCAGCGACGGTCAGCCGCGGGGGTACCGGCCTGAGCGGTCTCCGCCGGGCTGCGGACCAGGTGGAACTGCAGGCGGCCCAGCCTGAACAGGTTCCCTGCCATGTGCAAGGTCAGCCAGCCCCACGTATCGAGGCCGAACCGGCCGTGGACCCGGCGGTTGATCCTGAGTTGCAGTCCCACGTCAGCCAACGACGCCGCAGAGACTTCCGGACTGATGCCGAGCTGCAGGTGATAAGCGTGAACTGTGGGTGAGAAACGGAGCAAGGCTTCGATCCAGACGGTTTCGTCAGCGTTGTCTTCCTGGATGCTGTCCAGTGGAAAGGTACCCAGCCGCTCTTCCATGGTGGCCATGGCTCGCAGCACCGCTTCAGCGGGTGGAGTCGCCAGCAGGGAGGCACATTCGCTGGCGTCCTCGCCCGTAATGTCCAAGAGTTCGAATAGCCCAGTGTGCGTGATCGGGGTCATGGCTCAGTGTCCGAAAGGATCGGGATCGACGCCGGGCATCCACGTCAGCCCTGGTACGCCCCAACCGTGCTTCTTCGCTTGCTTGAGGGCCTTCTTTGCGTATCTGTCCACCAGCCTGTTGACGTACAGCTTGCCGTCCAGGTGGTCGAACTCGTGCTGCAGAATCCGGGCAAACCAACCGGTCGCTTCAAAGTCCACGGGGTTGCCGTCACCGTCGAAGCCCTGAACGCGTGTCCATTCAGCACGCTGCAACGGGTAGTACTCTCCGGGGAAGGACAAACAACCCTCAACATGCTCGTCAGGATCCGGAAGAGCTCCCGAGACTTTGGAGAGAGTGAGCACCGGGTTGACCACCACGCCCTGTTCCGGAACGTCGTCATCGTTGGCGTACTTATAGACGAAAAGGCGTTTGCCCACGCCGATCTGCGGGGCAGCGAGCCCTACGCCGTTGGCGGCGTCGTTGGTCTCGAACATATCCGCGATCAGCGCGCGGAGCTCGTCGTCGAAAACCTCTACTTCGCTGGCCCGGCGATGCAAAACAGGTTCGCCCCAAATGGTGACTGGCAGGACGGTCATGTCAGTTCTTCCTTTGTCGATCGCTGAAGTCCGGAGCGGCGCATGTCCGCGTCAGGGTTAAAAGCAAAGGCCGCACCGGATAACCGGTGCGGCCTTTGTGGAAACCGGCTCTGCAGCCAATCTCGGTGGGGTGAGCTACGGGGGTTGAACCCGCGACCTCCTGGACCACAACCAGGCGCTCTGCCAACTGAGCTAAGCCCACCATGTGCCTTTTGGGGCTGAACCGTTTGACCGGCTTTCCTTCAAGGCAACGACAAATAGCTTACCTGCTGTTTTAGGGTGCAAAGTCCACTTTTGCCGGTTTTGGCGAAAAAACCTTGAAAAATGGTGCAGATCACACCGTTTCGGTGGATCCCAAGGTCTCCGCAGTGGCCATAACGTCCTTGGAGATGCGCTGCGCCGTGGCAGTGTCCGGTCCGGGGGCGGGGACAAAGACGGCCTGGCGGTAGTAGCGGAGTTCGTCGATGGAGTCCTTAATGTCGCCGAGGGCGCGGTGCCCGCCGTGCTTGGCGGGCGACTGGAAGTAGGCACGCGGGAACCAGCGCCGCGAGAGCTCCTTGATGGTGCTGACATCGATCACGCGGTAATGGAGGTGCTCCACGATGTTTGGCATGTCCCTGGCCAGGAACATCCTGTCTGTTCCCACGGAGTTGCCGCCCAAGGGCGCTTTGCGGGGGTCCGGAACCCACTTCTCGATGTATTCAAGGACCTGGGCTTCGGCCTCGGCCATGGTCTTCCCTTGGGGGAGTTCGTCAAGGAGCTTGGAGCGGGTATGCATGTCCCGCACAAAATCATTCATTTGTTCCAGGGCGGCATCGTCCGGTTTGATGACGACGTCGACGCCGTCGCCGAGGATGTTGAGCTCGGAATCCGTCACCAGCGCCGCGACCTCGATCAGGGCGTCGTTATTCAGGTCCAGGCCGGTCATTTCGCAGTCGATCCAGACGATGCGTTCATTAGTAATAGGCACGCGCCCAGCCTATCCTTCAGCCGCTTCGAAGTGCTCTGATGGTACGATTTTTGAGCGCGGCAGTGTCTTTTTCTTCCTGCCGTGGAAAGCCCTGAAGACGCTGAATTTCTCCCGAACTTACCGGGCGAACGATTGGATGACGACCACATGACGGTGCCAGTACCCGCCGCCCAGAAGGCAGGGACAGCAGCGCCGACGGCAGATGCTGCGGCCAGCGAGGTTGATAATGCCCGTTCGCCACTGATCGCCGGTTTCATCGGCTCCATGTTCATGGTCTTCGGGTCCCTGGGGGTGGGCTGGCTCGCTCCGGTCTCCGAACTCCGGAGGTTGCCGCTCTTCATCTGGATGCGCACCGAAGGTGTTGGAGTCGCCCTGTCGATTGTCCTGCTGGCCGTCGGCGGAATGCTGCTGGTCCGGGCCTGGCTTCGTCTCGGTCAACGGGTACGGGTGTGGGGGCTGGAGGCTCGGAAGGCAACGCTTCAGGCCGTGGCTGCGTGGGGATTGCCCATGATGTTCACCGTTCCCCTCTTCAGCAGGGACGTTTACGCGTACATCGGCCAGGGACGTCTGATGGTAGAGGGCATCAATCCCTACGAGAATGGGATTTCCGCGCTTCCCAATTATTTCCAATTGGGTGCGGACAAGATGTGGACCGAGGCGCCAGTGCCGTACGGCCAATTGTTCCTGTGGATCGAGCAGTTCGTCGTCTGGGTGACCAATGTCCAACCTGAAGCCAGCATCATGCTGTTCCGGCTGGTTGCCCTTGTCGGAATCGTCCTCTGCATCATCTACGTACCCAAGCTGGCGGAACTTCACGGAGTGAATCCGCACCGGGCGCTGTGGCTGACAGCCGCAAATCCGCTCTTCCTGACCAACTTCATTGCCAGCGTCCACAACGACGCCCTCATGATCGGTCTGGCCCTCGCAGGACTCTATTACTGCGCAACACGCCGCGTGATCCTGGGATTGGTACTGGTCACCCTCTCCATCTCCGTCAAGCCCATTACGGTGGTGTTCCTTCCCTTTATTGGGCTCCTGTGGGCCGGCAAGGGGGCTTCCTGGCCACGGAAGTTCGTCTTCTGGTTCCTGACCGCCGGGCTGAGCTTCGGATTGCTCTATGCCATGAGCATGGTTAATGGCTTCGGATTTGGTTGGATCAATGGGCTGTCAGCTCCAGGCAGTGTCTGGATCTGGTACGCGCCCATCGGCCTGATCGGCTTGGTGGTGGCGTCCATTTTCAATGTCTTTGGACTGGACGGCTGGGGCATGGCCAAGTGGGTTTACGACGCCGGCAAGGTGCTCATGGTGGGTGCCATCGCCTGGCAGGTCTTCCGCGGCGACTACGACCGCCTGATGCGCCGGCTCACCCTGGCATTTGCGGCCATTGTCATTCTGGCGCCGATGATCCAGTCCTGGTACGTGGTCTGGCTGATCCCGCTGTTTGCCGTGACAGGTATCCGCAACGACTGGCAGGTCAAAGCCGTCTACTTCGTGGTGTCCTTCTTCATGGTCTACGCCATCTCGGACCAGCTGGACGTCTTCCCCTACCTCCAGAGTGAAGATCTTGGCCTCGCCCTGACGTTGGCCCGGAACGCAGCGGCCATCATCGCCTTGCTCTTCGCCGTGTACCTGATCTTTGTTGACCCGAAAACCAAGAGCCTGTTCCGCAAACACGACGACCCCGGCCTCCGCCCGATCATCTGAGCTGCATCAGCTGGAGGACAAAAGCCGTGTCGCCTCGCGTAGGGACAAGGGACTGAGCGATGAGGCATGGCGCGCGGCAAAGGCGCGGACCCAATCAGGATCCGACTTACTGTATTCACGCAGCCCCCAACCGATGGCCTTGCGAATGAAGAACTCCCTGCTGTCCAGGTTGGGTTCGATGACTGCGGCCAGCAAGCCGTGATCGGTCATGGACTTTGCCCCCAGCTGGGCAGTAATGGCAGCCCGACGGATCCACATGTCGTTGTCTTCAGCCCAGCGAAGCAGCAAAGGGGTCGTTGTTGACTTATGCGCAAGCAACAGTGCACATATCCGGGGCGAAACTCCATCCACCAGGTCCCACCAGGCTCCCGTCCGGATAATTTCCTCGTACACGGGCAGCATGTCCAGGTCTTCCTTCACCATCCGCAGGCCTGTCAGGTCAATGGCTGCGTACCGCTCTTCGCGTGCCTCGGCATCGCGCCACAACTGCAGAACAGCGTCCCGCAGCTCGTCAGGGGATGAGACGGGAAACTCTCTTGCCGCTGCTTTGACGATGCTTCGGACCTCCGGAACCCTGACCCCGAGGGAGGGCATCTCCGACTTCATGTACTTCCGGGCACCAACCGCCCGTTCAGCGTCCCCGGAGGAGCGGAGTGAGGAGCGGATCGAGTCCACTAGTTCCTTGGTCATGCGTCAACTGTAGGACCGATGTCTGGCTACGGTTCTCCTGCCACTCATCCGATACCCTCCCAGGCGTAGCCAGGAGATCGTAGAGTGGGCAGAGCGGCAGCAGTTGGCCGCGCAACCAGCCCCTGAAGGCACGCCCAGCAACGGAGGACCTTGATGTCAATGCTGAAAACTCCCCAACAGATAGCGTTGATGCGTGAGGCCGGACGGGTGGTGGCCAACGCTTTGAAGGCCGTCAAGGACCATGCTGCCGTGGGCGTTTCCCTCAAGGAACTTGACGAGGTCGCGGCGTCAGTGATGTCCGACGCCGGCGCACGACCCGCGTTCCTTGACTACCACCCCCGCTGGGCGTCAGTGCCGTTTCCCGGTGTGATCTGCGCCAGTGTCAATGACGCCGTAGTGCACGGTATCCCCAACGGATATCAGCTTGAAGACGGCGATCTGCTCAGCGTTGACTGTGGCGCCTTCCTGGAGGGCTGGTGCGGAGACGCTGCCATCAGCTTCATTGTGGGGGAGGGCGACCCCTTGGACCAGGAACTCATAGATGCAACGGATGCCGCACTGGCGCGGGGAATCGAAGCAGCACGTGTGGGCAACAAAATGGGTGATCTTGCCTACGCCATTGGAGGTGAAGCCAAACGCGCAGGCTACGGCCTGTTGGCCGATCACGGCGGACATGGCATCGGCCGGACCATGCACGCGGAACCCCCTGTCCCCAACATCGGTCGTCCCGGGCGGGGCATGAAGCTCGAGGAAGGCCTGGTCATCGCCATCGAGCCCATGTTGATTCTGGGAGGGAAAGACGACTACTACCACGATGAGGACGAATGGACCCTGCGCTCGGCGAACGGACGAAGAGCAGCCCACAGCGAGCACACGGTCGCCATCACGGCGGACGGCCCGATGATCCTGACACTGCCTTGAATCAGGCCACGCCTGAATCAGGCCCGGCCTCCGGGCGTCGTGTGGCCCCTGGCCAGCCTCACCACGGGCCGGCCAGGCACTGATTCGGAGACCGGGCTGAAACCGGCCGCCCGAAAAAGTGACAGAGTGCCGTGGTAGAGCTCCGCTGAAGTCGCCTTGGTCCTGAGCCCTGTGTCGACCGGGTAGGCCTCCACAACCTCCGCGCCGTTGGTGAACGCGTGCTCTACAGCGGCGGCCAGGAGCGCGGTCGACACCCCTGAACGGCGATGTTTTGGTGCCACCACGAAACAACTGATGGCCCAAAGACCGGTGTCTTCCGTGGCGCTTGGTGGTTCTGCTTTCAGAACCGGGGACCGTTTCAGCCGCCGGTAGCTTTCCCGGGGTTCAACAGCGCACCAACCGACTGGATCACCGTTTCTGAAGGCCATGACTCCCGGAACCGGTCCGGTGCTGAACGCTGTCTTCAGCATTTCCTTGCGATCATCCGGCGAGGTGGTGTTCCATTCCTTGCCGGCAAGGGCGAACCACCGGCACCAACACCGGGATGGTTCGCCCTTGGTCCCGAACAGCTCCTCAACAGCTGCCCAGGACGCAGGAGCGGTCTCTGGACTGGGCGTTTGCTCGTGCTGTGCCATTCACCCAGAATAGGCCTCTCCGTCACGGCTGGTATGTCGGGTTCCGGGAACCAGGTTCAATGTTCAAACGCCGGCACCCACCAGCTCACCTGTTGAGGTGTTCACCATCAAAGGGCCGCTTCCATCGGGGTCATCCATCCCGGCTGCTACTGACTCGTCCTCCGGAGGAGCTTGATCAGCGTCCTCGGCATCCCACTCGCGGCCGTTCCCGGGACCGTCCAGCGCCGGATTGGAGAGGGCCGGATTGGGGAGGGCTTCCTCCGATGACGCAGGGTTCGCCGCGCCGGAGTCTGCCGGTGCCGAGGTGCCGTTCATGCGGGTGAAGTTGGCGGAGCCCCACATGAGGTCGTGTCCCACGGATTCGGCATCGATTTCCGCCACATGGTAGACGCGGCCTTCATGTTCCCACTGCCGCAAGCGGAGCTTTCCCACCACCAGTACGCGCTGTCCCTTTTTCACGCTGCACCCCACGTGACCGGCAAGGTACCGGAATGATTGCACCGTGTACCAATTGGTGTTGCCGTCAACCCACGTGTTGCTGGTCCGGTCGTAACGGCGCTCAGTGGTTCCCAGGCGGAACGATGCCGTGGCCGTTCCCCGTGTGGTGGTGGAACTCTTAACCTCCGAGGCCACGAAGCCCCGGACGGTGATCATGTCATTCATTGGTGGTCCTTCTGGATGTAGGGAGTGCCTGTCCGGCTCTTTCAGCTTCATCCAGTGAAGGCGTCGAAGGCAGTGCCGCGGGGGCGTATGTGCATAACCCTGGCGAAATGGCCTTTGTGGAGGAAGGGAGACCATCGGTGTGGAGATGGCAGGCCATACGCCGATGGCACTGTAAACTCTTTGTGGCGCAAGCCGCCCATGGTGGTGATGGCGCCAGTGCGCCCCAGTAGCTCAGGGGATAGAGCAGCGGCCTTCTAATCCGCCGGTCGGGGGTTCGATTCCCTCCTGGGGCACCAACGCATCCCCCTTGGACAAACGTCCAAGGGGGATGCCCCTTTATCGCCTCTTCAAGAATTTCCATGCAACGGCATGACGGGTTCCCCGATCATGATGGTCCTCCCGGTTCCCAGCAGCAGTACCAAAATCACCCAGACGTGTGCCGGTCAAGACGCCACGCGAATGGCACAATGGCTAAGTGATGAGCAGGGGAACGACGCCGGGTGGCAAGACAACAGGGACAGCGAATATCCGCGGTGCAGCATTGTCGTTGGCGGTAGCGGTGACCGTGGCGCTGGCTGGCTGCACTTCAAGCACGGGGTCCACAGCGCAACCAGGAACAATCCCGGCTCCCTCCACCGCTGCCCAGCCCACAGCTCCGGTGGATCCTGCCGTCGCCGCCACGTCGGAAACCGTCGAAACCACGCTGAAAAACCTCGTGGCCGGCAACCCCAAGCCGGACCAGGAAGCGCTCCGCTCGGCCCTGGTCTCGGCCGGGATTCCGAAGGCCAACGTGGAAGTCTCTGTCAGCCGCACGCCCACGGGCCTTGACGTCGATGCCCTGGAGGCAGCGGCTTTGACCGGGGAGAGCTGCGTCATGGGGCAAATCCGTGACGGTGGTGTCCTGGTGACCGTACTGCCCCTGCTCGCTACCGGTAAATGCTTCGTGGGAGACGCCCGCTAGCTGCTCTTCGGGGCGCGAATGTGAGTTAAGCAGGCCGAGCCATTAGATTTAAGGGCATGGCGGAATTCATTTACACGATGACCAAGGCTCGCAAGGCCGTTGGCGACAAACTTATTCTGGACGATGTCAGCATGTCGTTCTACCCTGGCGCGAAGATCGGCGTCGTGGGACCGAACGGTGCTGGTAAGTCCACCATCCTGAAGATCATGGCCGGACTGGACACCCCTTCAAACGGCGAGGCCCGCCTGAGCCCCGGCTACACCGTGGGCATCCTCCTGCAGGAACCGCCGCTGAACGAGGAAAAGACCGTCCTGGGCAATGTCCAGGAAGGTGTAGGCGAGATCTACGGCAAGATCCAGCGTTTCAACGAGATCTCCGAAGAAATGGCCAACCCGGACGCGGATTACGAGACGCTCCTGGATGAAATGGGCAAGCTGCAGGAAGCCATTGACGCTGCCGACGCCTGGGACATCGATTCCCAGCTGGAACAGGCGATGGACGCCTTGCGTTGCCCGCCGGCTGATTCCGACGTCACTGTCCTCTCCGGTGGTGAGCGCCGCCGCGTGGCCCTGTGCAAGCTTCTTCTCCAGAAGCCTGACCTGCTGCTCCTCGATGAGCCCACCAACCACTTGGACGCCGAGAGCGTGCTGTGGCTCGAACAGCACCTCTCCCAGTACCCCGGTGCTGTCCTCGCCGTGACCCACGACCGTTACTTCCTGGACCACGTGGCTGAATGGATCGCAGAAGTTGACCGCGGCCACCTCTACCCCTACGAAGGCAACTACTCCACCTACCTGGAGAAGAAGAAGGCCCGCCTGGAGGTCCAAGGCAAAAAGGACGCCAAGCTGTCCAAGCGCCTTACCGAGGAACTTGAGTGGGTGCGCTCCAACGCCAAGGGCCGCCAGACCAAGTCCAAGGCCCGTCTTGCCCGCTATGAGGAAATGGCTGCAGAGGCGGATCGCACCCGCAAGCTGGACTTTGAAGAGATCCAGATCCCGCCGGGACCGCGCCTGGGCTCCCTGGTCATCGAGGCCAAGAACCTGAAGAAGGGCTTCGACGACCGCGTCCTGATCGATGGCCTCTCCTTCTCGCTGCCCCGCAACGGCATCGTTGGCGTCATCGGACCCAACGGTGTGGGTAAGTCCACGCTGTTCAAGACGATCGTGGGCATGGAGCCGTTGGACGATGGTGAGCTCAAGATCGGCGAGTCCGTGAAGATCTCCTACGTGGACCAGTCCCGTGGCGGCATCGATCCCAACAAGTCCCTCTGGGAAGTTGTTTCGGAAGGACATGACTTCCTCCAGGTCGGTCAGGTCGAAATGCCTTCGCGTGCCTACGTGTCGGCGTTCGGCTTCAAGGGCCCGGACCAGCAGAAGAAGGCCGGTGTCCTCTCCGGTGGTGAGCGCAACCGCCTCAACCTGGCGCTGACCCTCAAGCAGGGTGGCAACTTGTTGCTGCTTGACGAACCTACCAACGACCTCGACGTCGAAACCCTGGGCAGCCTTGAAAACGCCCTTCTCGAATTCCCGGGCTGCGCAGTGGTGGTTTCGCACGATCGTTGGTTCCTCGACCGGGTAGCGACCCACATCCTCGCCTACGAAGGTGACGACGAGAACCCGTCCAAGTGGTACTGGTTCGAGGGCAACTTCGACTCCTACGAAGAGAACAAGGTGGAGCGCCTTGGCCCCGATGCCGCCAAGCCGCACCGCGTGACGCACCGCCGCCTGACCCGCGACTAGGGAATTCCAGGCACACACGGAGAAAGGCCGGTCCCGCAGGGGACCGGCCTTTCTGCTTTAACTCCTCGCCGTCACACAGCGTCGCGAGAGCCTAAGGGATCCGCACCATGCCCTCTTGGGCCACGGTGGCAACATGCAGCCCGTCGCGGTTGAATATACGGCCGGTGGCGAGTCCTCGTGCGCCTTGGGCGCTGGGGGACTCCTGGACGTAGAGCATCCACTCGTCCACCCGCACAGGACGGTGCCACCACATGGCGTGGTCGAGGCTGGCGACGCTCATCCCCGGCGTCATCCAGGCGAGGCCGTGTGCGCGGAGAATGGGCTCCAACAGCGTGTAGTCGCTGGCATAGGCCAGGGCGGCACGGTGCAGGTTGGGATCATCGGGCAGCGGTCCCATGGTTTTCATCCACACGGCGTTGCTTGCCACGTGCTGGGTGGGTGGGGACACGTAGAGCGCCGGGTCAATGTGCCGGACGTCAAAGGGACGTTCGGATGACATGTGCCGCGCCATCGGGTGGTCGAACTGCGACAACAGCTCCGCCGTGCTGGGCAGGGACTCGGGGTCGGGGATGCCTTCGGGCATGGTCGCTTGGTGATCCAGGCCGGTGTCCTCCACCTGGAATGACGCGATCATCGAGAGAATCGGGACGCCGTCCTGGTAGGCGTGAACGCGCCGGGCGGAGAACGAACGTCCGTCCCGCAGCCTTTCAACACCGAAAGTGATGGGCTTGTTGGCGTCTCCCGGCCGCAGGAAGTATCCGTGCATGGAGTGTGCCACCCTGTCCGGTTCCACTGTTCGCATGCCGGCCATCATCGACTGCGCCAGAACCTGGCCACCAAAGACCCTGTGCCGGGGCTGCTTCTGTGATGGGCCCAGGAAGATGTCCTCGTTGGTCCGGGCTCCGTCAAAGTCACCAAGGTCCAGCAGGCCGATCAGCACATCCATGGGGTCTTCTGCGGGTGCTTCCACTTCAAGGCCAGCATTCGTCTCAGTCATGGTTCGACTTTAGACGCCGCCCCGACCCCTCTCAACCGGGGACATGCCGGTAGAGTCGATGATGTGACAGACGTCTTGACCCAGTCCTTCCGCTTCGCCGATCCCCGTGACCTCGCTGACTTGAAAACCTATGTGACGCGGGCAAAGAGCATCGACGACGGCGCCATCCGCCTCCAGGCCGCGGGCAGTGTCCTGGCCGCGTACGTCTGCGTCCTGCGGCCGCGCATCCTGGGGGAGTCCACTCCTACCATCCTGGGCCTGCGGACCATGGCGTTGGCAGAGCCGGCCCAGGCCGATGTGACGGTGACGCTTGCCTCCGTTATGGACCGGTTGGCCCGCTCGGGTGCCGACGACGTGGAGCTGCCCATACCGCCGTCGACCGTTTCCGAGTCCTGGGCAGGCGTTGGCGCGCCGCGCTCCGGGTGGGAAGCGCAGGGATCAATACTCGACGCCGACCTCAGGCAGGCGGCCGAGGCCGGCATCGCCGAGGTGGCGGGTGTCATTCCGGCGTTGGCAGGTGCCGCCGTCGTCAATAGCGCCAGGGCAGCAATATGGGGCCGTGGGCTTCCAGACGCCGGCGGCCTTCCTGCCGGCGCAGCCTTCGCTGCTTTCGCTCTGGGTTTCCTGGGCGACGCCGAGCAGAAAGTCTTCCGCAATGGCCGCTGGTTCCGCCTGAGCGGCCCCCGCGGCCATGTGCTGGTGCGCACAGGCGCAGGCTTGGGGCTCGGCTTCTAGGGTCAGGCGCCGGACGAAGGACTGTTGACCATGGTCAGCGCAGCCCGTTCCATGTAGTCCCACAAGGTGCCCTCATGCAGTGGGGAGAGCTGCAGGGAGTCCACCGCAGTGCGCATGTGGAACAGCCAGCGATCCTTGGCTTCGGGGGTTACCCGGAACGGCATGTGGCGCATGCGCAGCCGGGGATGCCCGCGTTCTTCGCCGTAAGTGGTGGGACCGCCCCAGTATTGTTCCAGGAACATCAGGAAGCGCCGCTTTGCCGGCCCCAGGTCCTCCTCCGGATACATGGGCCTCAGCAAGGGATCCGTGGCAACGCCGTCGTAGAAAACGTCGATGAGCTTGACGAATGTCTCGTGTCCGCCCACTGCAGCGTAGAAACTGTCCGTATAGGCGGGCTGGCTGAACGGATCATTCTGCATCAGCTGGCGTCGGGGGCCCGTTTGGGGTGCCGGGGGTTGCCCGCCTGCTGTGCTACTCATTGGACTTCTCCTCGGCTTTGGTGACGCGCGGTGCGCCTGCTGTGACGGGCGCAGTTGCTGCAGCGCCGGGCTCAATGGTGGTGTCCGGTGTTTCCAGCGGGACGTAGTCACCCTGCGAGCGGTTTCCCACCCGGAGGATTTCGCCATTACGCAGATACCAGATGGCACCGTCTTCAGCGCGGACCCGGGTGATGCGCAGGCCCACGGATTCAACGGTACCAATCACTTCGCTGGTGACGATGACATCGCCGATTCCGTATTGGTCTTCGATGGTGATGAAGATTCCGGCGAGGAAATCGCGGATCAGTTGCTGGGCACCGAAGCCGATGGCGACACCCAGGATGCCCACGCTGGTCAGCAGCGGCGCGACGTCCACGTTCATGTATTTGAGGACGTAGATGATCACGATCACCACCACCACAACGCTCACCAGGCTCGTCAGCAGGGTGCCGATTGTCTCGGCGCGCTGTGAACGGCGCTCGTGGTCCAGCGCGCGGATGGCGGGTTGCACCCACTTGAAGTGCGCTTTCTTGAAGAAGGAACTACCGGCGGAAACCCGCCGGGTGATGCGCAAGATGATGAACCGCGCAACGATCCATACACCCAGGCCCACGCCTACAGTGATGAGGATTGAAACGAGGTCGATCTTTTCTGGTTCCAAGGTGACAATTTCTGCCAGGGGGATGGAGGTCAAGGGTGAATTTCTCCTTGTCGTCGGCCCGTGTTCGCCGGGCGCGGAACACTCTGTCCACCTACAACCCTAGCGCCGTAGCGTGACGGTATGCGCATCCTGGTCCTTGGCGGTACCGCCTTCCTGTCCGCAGAAACCGCCCGGCAGGCTGTTGCCGCCGGACATGACGTCACCTGCTTTGCCCGTGGCACCTCAACAACCCCGCCCGACGGCGCCACCTGGGTCAGGGGCGACCGCGCCCTGGGCGCGGCGGCCTATGCCGAACTCGACGGCGGATGGGACGCCGTGGTGGAGGTGTCGCGGGATCCCGTGCAGGCGGGCGAGGCGTTGGACGTGCTGGGAGCCGTTGCCGCGCACTGGACGTTTGTGTCCAGTTGCTCTGTTTATGCAGACCATTCGATACCCGGTGCGGATGAGGCCGCGGAGCTGCTGGAGCCGTTGCCGGCCGGACAGTCCGGTACCCCGGAGATGTACGGCGAATCCAAGTCCGCCATTGAGCAGATGACTCTGGCTGTGGTGGGGGAGAAGGCACACATCGTGCGGGCGGGGCTCATCAGCGGCCCGGGCGACGGCACTGACAGATACGGATATTGGCCCGCCCGATTCGCTGCTGGCCCTGGCCCGGTGCTGGTTCCTGACATCCCGGAGGCCGCAACACAGATCATTGACGTCCGGGATCTCGCAGCGTGGATCCTGCAATCCGCCGGTGGGGGACTGACGGGTACGTACAACGCGTTGGGCGACGTCGTGCGTTTTGAGGACTACCTGGTCGAGTCCCAGCAGGCGGCTGGAACCGGAGCCGGGGATGGAGTCGCGCATGACGTTGTCCGGGCTGATGAAGAGTGGCTCGTGGAGAACGGCATCGAGTACTGGGCAGGACCGGACTCGCTTCCCTTGTGGTTGCCGGGGGACCATGACGGCTTCCAGGCCCGGTCAAACCGCGCTGCACGTGAGCGCGGAATGGTCCTGCGGCCGTGGCAGGAAACCCTGGCGGCCACCCTCGAGGACGAAAGGAACCGGGGACTCGGCAGGGAACGCAAAGCCGGGCTCGGCCGCGAAACCGAACAACGTCTCGTGGCACTATGGCGGGCCCGGCAGACTTAGGCTGCTTCCGGCGTCGTGCTTGGTTCGTGGAGTACTGGGAAATTGACGCTGCGGGCGATGAAGCAGACCTGGTGGGCTTCATGGTGCAGTTGGGACATCAACCCGGCGTCGCCGGGACCGGCAATGGTGACATGGGGTTTGAGCGTGACGCTTTCGAATTGTCCGCTGCCGTCCCGGTTGAGCTTCATCAAGCCCACGGCACGGTCCTCGTAGCCCGTGACTACCACCCCGTGCTTGACGGCCACATGGAGAAAAGAGAGCATGTGGCACTGCGAGAGGGCAGCAAGCAGGAGTTGCTCCGGGTTGTAGCGTGAACGGTCTCCATGGAAGGTGGGATCAGCGGATCCCTGCAAGGTGGGCAGCCCCGGGATTTCGACGTCGTGGTCCCGTGAATATGCCCGGTAGCCCGCTGTGCCCTCACCCAGGTTCCCGGTCCAGCGGACGGTCAGCGCGTAGTGGTGTTCGTTGAGGCCCATGCGGACAGTCTAGCCAGCAGGCATCAACTGTCCGCAGGGACCTCGTCAGGTACCGGGACTAGACGTCGGCAGCCCGTGCGCGGAGGGCGCGGGCTACGCCGTCGCGGTTCTCCAGCATCATGCGGCGAAGGGCCGCGCTGTCCTCCGGAAGCGCCGCCAGGAGTTTGTCTGTACGGTCCACCGTTGCCTGCGTCGTGAGCTGCGCCGGGTAAAGCCCCACTACAATCTGCTGCGCCAGGGCGTGAGTGCGTTCCCTGACGATTCCGGGCACGGCATCAAAGTACTTTTCGGCGTAGGGTTCCAGCAACTCAGTGGTGGGGACCCGCATGAAGCCGGCCACGGCGGACGCCTGAAGCGCGTTGGAGAGTTCTCCGGTGACCACGATCGCGTCCCACGCTGCGGCCTTGGCTTCAGCGGTGGGGATGGCTGCCTTCGCCTGGGCGGCAGCATTTTGACCATTTGAGGTGTTATCGCGGGCAAGTTCAGCGTCGATGCGTTCCTGGCCTTGGCGCCCGCCGGCCACCAGTGCGGTCAGGAGCTCCCAGCGCATGTCCTGGTCCACTGTGAGGCCTTCCAGCGTTTCGGTTCCGTCCAGCAGCGCCTGGATGCGATCCAGCTGGCCCCCGCTGCGCGCGAGTTGGGCAAAGGACTTGGCGAACTGCAGCTGGGCATCCGAGGCCGCTTCCACCGAGGATGCAAGTTCCCACAGCTTGTCGGCGGCGGCGACGGTGGCCTCGGCTTTGTGCTCGGCGGCCACATAGTAGGTCAAGGTAGTGGCCAGCTGGCGAAGCTGGACCAGAATGACCGAGGAATCCGTTTCATGGGCAATGTTGGCAAGGACCAGGTCCACGTAACCGCGGGCCGGGGTCTCGCCGTCGCGCGCCGCATCCCAGGCCGAGCCCCACACCAGGGTGCGCGGCAGGCTGGCCGCGAAGTCCTTCAGGTGGGTCGTGGCGGTGGCAAGGGAGTGCGGGTCGAGGCGGACCTTGGCGTAGGCGAGGTCGTCGTCGTTGAGCAGGATCAGGTCCGGGCGTGCCTTGCCAACCAAGGCAGGGACCTCCGTGCGGGGCCCGTCGACGTCAAGCTCCTCCCGGTGGGAGCGTTCCAGCTTGCCCTCACCGGAGAGCGAGTAGAATCCAACGGCGAGGCGGTGCGGACGGAGGGTTGGCTGATCCTCGATCGCGGTCTGCACAATCGCAAATCCGGTGATGGTCCCGTCAGCGTCAACGGTCACCTCGGGCGCAAGGGTGTTGACGCCGGCAGTTTCGAGCCAGAGTTTGCCCCAACCATCCAGGTCGCGGCCGCTGGCCGCCTCAAGTTCCACCATGAGGTCGGCGAGCTCGGTGTTCTTCCAGGCGTGCTTGGCGAAGTAGGTGCGGACGCCGGCCATGAACTGCTCCGGACCCACCCAGGCCACCAACTGCCGGAGCACCGAAGCTCCCTTGGCATAGGTGATGCCATCGAAGTTCACCTCCACGTCTTCGAGGTTGTTGATCTCGGCGAAGATCGGGTGGGTGGTGGGCAGCTGGTCCTGCTTGTACGCCCATGACTTTTCGACTGATGCGAAAGTGGTCCAGGCGCGGTCGAATGCCGTGTTTTCCACGGCAGCCAGGTGCGACATGTATTCGGCGAAGGACTCGTTGAGCCAGAGGTCGTTCCACCACCGCATGGTCACCAGGTCCCCGAACCACATGTGGGCCAGTTCGTGCAGAACGGTGATGGCGCGCCGTTCGACCTGGGCTCCGGTGACCTTTCCGCGGAAGACGTAGCCTTCCAGGATGGTCACGGCGCCGGCGTTTTCCATGGCTCCGGCGTTGAACTCAGGGACAAACAACTGATCGTACTTTTCAAACGGGTACGGGCAGCCGAACTGGGCTTCGAAGAACTCAAATCCTTGACGGGTCAGTTCGAAGATGTTGTCCGCATCGAGATACTGCATCAACGACTTGCGGGCGAAGACTCCCAGCGGCACAACCCGTCCGTCGGCGCTGGTGGCCTCGGAACGGACCGCCTGATACGGTCCGGCGATCAATGCAGTGACGTACGAGGACAGGCGGGGAGTGGGCGCGAACTCCCACACGGACCGGGCGCTGCCGTCTTCCCCGGCAGGAGCTTCAACGGGCACCGGCGTGGGGGAGTTGGAAATGACGTCCCAGTGCGACGGCGCTGTGACACTAAAGGTGAAGGTTGCCTTCAGGTCGGGCTGCTCAAAGACGGCGAACATCCGCCGGGAGTCCGGAACCTCGAACTGTGTGTAGAGGTACACCTCGCCGTCCACAGGGTCAACAAAACGGTGCAGTCCCTCGCCCGTGTTCATGTAGGGGGCGTCTGCGACCACCACGAGCTCGTTATCGGCGGCCAGGTCCGGGAGCTGGATGCGGATGCCGTCCGAGACCTCCGCGGGGTCCAGGTCAGTTCCGTTCAAGGTCACGCTGTGGACGGCCTGGGTGATGGCATCAATAAAGGTGGTGGATCCCGGAGTTGCGGAGAACTTCACCACGGTGGTGGAGCCGAAGACGTCAGGGCCTTTGGTCAGGTCCAAAGTGACGTTGTACGACTCGACGTTGAGCAGTTGGGCGCGGATCGCGGCTTCGTCGCGCGTGAGGTTCAGGCCTGGCAAGTGGTGCCTCCGGAAGATTTTGGGATGCCCGGCCAATCGCGGCCGGACGCTGGTGTGAAGCCATTCTTTCACTCCGCGGCCCGAAGGCAAGGAGGGAACACCACAGTGTCGCCGCACGGAGTAGCGTTGGATTATGGGATCGTTCCGGGACACTCTCGATTTCCGCGCACTGAGGTTTGCGGTCGCCTTTCCGTTGCTCCTCGCCGTCGGATTTGTGGTGTGCGCACAAATGCTGCGCAACGATCTTCCCAACCCCGTTGCCGTCATGTGGAACCGCGACGGCGGCAGTTCGTTCGCGCCGTTCGGCGCCTACGTGACCGGCGGCGCAGCCCTCATTACCTTGTGTGGATGGGCCGTGTTCCTCCAAGCGGTGTCCATCACCAGGCCTGTTGTCATGAGGCGCGTCATGATGGGCCTGGGGCTGACAGTGAGCCTTTTCATCACCACGGTGGTGGCAGCCGGGCTGGTGGGACAATCCGGGCTGGGGGACGCGCGCGAGTCCCATGTAGACCCGATCGTGTTGGCCATGGGCAGCGGCGCGGCCGTGGCCCTGGGCGTCGTCATGATGTTCGCCTTCAAGCCGGACCCGCGCTGGACCCGCGAGGATGACGTGGCCCTCCAGGAGGAACTGACCCTGCTCGAGGACCCGGACCTGGCCCGCGACTCGCTTCGCCTGTGGGTGCATGCCCGGAGCTCGGTCTTCATCATGATCATTGTTTCCGCTGTTTTCCCCGCGGCTTTGATTGCGGTCGCCGTCCCGTGGCTCGGCGCGTTGGTGGCAGTGGCTGCTCTGGTGGGCGCTGGCTTCCTGTTTGCCCGCGTGCGGGCGGACAGGGGAGGCCTGCAAGTGTTCGCCGGTGGCATTGTGCGCGTCCTGACCGTCCCCGCCGTCGAGATCGCCGGGGCGGCTCCTGCGGACGTCAAAGCGGCTGATTATGGCGGGTGGGGCTGGCGGCACCACGACGACGCTACGGCAATGCTGGTCAGCAGCGGGCCTGCCGTCGTCGTCAGGAAACTTAACGGGGGCAGGGTGGCCCTCAGCGCCGGTTCCCAGGCCTCAGCCGACAAACTGGCAGGGATACTCAACCGGGCAGCCCACCGTGCCCGGGATGATGGACAGTCCCAACAACCCCGGTAGCGGTACCCTAGGTAGCGCATCCCTCACCGCCGCGCCCGGCCAGACGCCGTCCCCGCGCGCCAAAAAGAACGGACTTCCTGTGACTACACCCCGCGTCCACATCGCTACTGACCACGCCGGCATGGAACTGAGTGCCCACCTGGTCAGCCACCTCACGGCCAAGGGCTATGACGTGGTGGATCACGGACCCAAGGAGTACGACGCCCTGGACGACTACCCCTCTTTCTGCATCAACGCCGGCGTGGCTGTCGTGGCTGACCAGGAAGCCGGCATCCACGCCCTGGGCATCGTCTTGGGTGGTTCGGGAAATGGTGAGCAAATTGCCGCCAACAAGGTCAAGGGTGTCCGCGCTGCGCTTGCCTGGAACCTTTCCACCGCAAAGCTTGCCCGGGAGCACAACGACGCCAACGTCGTCGCTGTTGGCGGCCGTCAGCACTCGGTTGAAGAAGCTACCGAGCTCATTGAAGCCTTCCTTGAAGAACCTTTCAGCAACGACGAGCGCCATGTTCGCCGGATCGGAAAAATCGCGGTGTACGAAACCACCGGCGAAATCGTCCAGTAGTGCCCGAGGGGCATTCGGTCCACCGGCTGGCCCGCCAATTCCAGGATGTTTTTGGCGGCCACCGGCTGGACGTTTCCAGCCCGCAGGGCCGGTTCACCCACGGTGCACAGCTGCTGAGCGGACACACCATGGTTGAGTCGATGGCCCACGGGAAGCAGTTGTTCCTCAGGTTCGACCACGAACTCTTCCTCCACGTCCATCTGGGCCTGTACGGCGCGTGGAACTTCGGCGGGGACAGTTCCTTCACCGGTGCCTCCAGCATCGGTGCGCCGCGACGCATCGGTGAACAGGAAACAGGGCCGGCCTCGGACGAAACGGCCTCCCGTGAACCGGAGTACGCCGGCCCGCCTGCGCCGGTGGGCGCCGTCCGTGTCCGCCTGGTGTCGGACCACGGCTGGGCCGACCTCCGCGGTGCCACGACGTGTGCCGCCATTACGTCGGCGGAAGTTGCCGTTGTCATGGAACGGTTGGGTCCGGACCCGCTCCACAACCGCCCCGGCGACCGCGAGGAGTTCATCCGGCGCCTGCGCCGCCGGAAAACGGCGGTGGCCCTTTTGCTGATGGATCAGTCCGTTTTGGCCGGCGTGGGCAATATTTATCGAGCGGAAGTGCTGTTCCGGCAAGCCGTTGATCCCTGGACGCCGGGCAGCACCCTTGACGAGGAAACGGCCGGCCGTCTCTGGGATGACACCGTAGACACTATGTCCGACGGCGTTCGTGACGGACGGATTGTGACGACACCCTCCACGCTGTGGTCGGGTGGCGCAGCCATGGCGCCCGACGCCGACGCCCACTTTGTCTACAAGCGGGACGGCATGCCCTGCCGGGCCTGCGGGACGCCGGTGGGTATGACGGAAATTGGTGCGCGCAAGCTGTATTGGTGTCCGGGCTGCCAGGTGTAGCAGCAACAAAAAACGCCCCGATCCGAGGATCGGGGCGTTTTCCCTTGGAGGGGACGACGGGAATCGAACCCGCGTAATCAGTTTGGAAGACTGAGGCTTTACCATTAAGCTACGTCCCCAGGACGGATATCCTTTTTCAGGACATCTTCCCGGTGGCTGTTCAAGCCGGGTACAACTAAACCTAATTCCGGCGGCGGTGTCAAATGTGCATTCCTGGCTCGCTTGCCCGTAGACTGTCCTGTGCGTTCGGGGTGTAGCTCAGCTTGGCTAGAGCGCCTGCTTTGGGAGCAGGAAGTCGCAGGTTCAAATCCTGTCACCCCGACTCTGTGTTTGTGTCCGCCTCAGGGACGCGACAGAACCCCATACCCACAAAATCAGGAGTACTTAGACTGTGAAGAGCGCTGTCGAGAACCTCACCGCAACGCGGGTCAAGCTCAACGTTGAGGTTCCCTTTGAGGAACTTAAGCCGAGCATCGATGCCGCGTACAAGACCGTTGCTTCGCAGATCCAGGTTCCCGGATTCCGCAAGGGCAAAGTTCCCACCAAGCTGATCGACCAGCGCGTTGGCCGCGGCTACGTCCTGGAGACGGCCATCAACGATGGCCTCAATGGCTGGTACCAGGCTGCAGTTCAGGAAACGGGCGTTCGCCCCCTGAGCCGTCCCGAGGTTGAAATCACCGAGGTTCCTGACCCCACCTCCACCGATGGCGAGCTCAAGTTCCAGGTGGAAATCGATGTCCGCCCCGAGATCGAGCTGCCGGACTACGCCGGCATCAAGGTCGAGGTGGCTGCCGCTGAGTCCTCCGAAGCTGACGTTGAGAAGTCCCTCGACGAACTGCGTGGCCGTTTCGGCACGCTGAAGTCCGTTGAGCGCCCCGCCAAGAACGATGACTTCCTGACCATCGACATCACCGCCACCATTGACGGCGAAGAGATCGATTCTGCGGCAGGCCTGTCCTACCAGGTTGGCGCCGGCACCATGCTTGAAGGCCTCGACGAAGCCGTGACCGGCCTCTCAGCCGACGAAGAGGCAATCTTCGACACCACGCTGGTGGGCGGCGACCACGCCGGCGAGTCCGCTCAGGTGAAGGTTGTTGTCAAGGCTGTCAAGGAGCGCGAGCTCCCCGAGGCCAACGATGACTTTGCACAGCTTGCCTCCGAGTTCGACACCCTTGCCGAGCTCCGTGAGGACCTCGCCAAGCAGGCTTCCGACTCCAAGGTTGTGGAGCAGGGTGTTGAGGCACGCGACAAGGTCCTGGACAAGCTCGTTGAGCTCGTAGAGGTTCCGGTTCCGGATTCCGTGGTCGAAGAGCAGATCGAAGCCCACTTCAACCCGGAGAACGCCCACGGCGAAGGTGACCACGACACCGAGGAGCACCGCGCCGAGGTCAAGGCCAACACCGAGCGTGCGTTCCAGAACGAGGTCATCCTTGACGCCATCGCGGACAAGGAAGAAGTGGATGTCAGCCAGAACGAGCTGATCGACTACATCGTCACCACCGCAAGCCAGTACGGCATGGACCCCAACCAGTTCGCCCAGATCATTGATCAGAGCGGCCAGGTTCCCATGATGGTTTCCGAGGTCCGTCGCCGCAAGGCGCTGGCAGTTGTGCTCGGCCAGGCAGAAGTTGTCGACTCCGAGGGCAACAAGGTTGACCTCACCGACTTCGTTCGTCCTGCCGGTGAAGCAGCAGCCGAAGAGGCCGCCGCTGTCGAGGCAGCTGAGGAAGCCGACGCCGCAGCAAGCGACGACCCCGCAGCAGTGAAGTTCTAGTCAACGACTTCAACCGGCCCCGGATCTTCTGATCCGGGGCCGGTTTGCTTTAAGGCTGGACATTGGAGCTGAACGCAGACGTGCGCCGTCAGCGAACAGCGCGATTCCGGCGAACAAATCACCTCGGAAAACGGTTAGTGTCCAAGTAGTGAAGTTCAGTGAGGTCACTGGCACCAGCGAGAGGTAAGTACTTATGTCACAGCAATCAGAGGCTCCCCGGATGGCAACTGTCGATCCCGCAGCCCAGGACAACTACATCTACAACCGCCTGCTGAAAGAGCGCATTATCTGGCTCGGCTCTGAAGTCCGTGACGAGAATGCCAACGCCATCTGCTCCCAGCTCCTCCTCCTCTCGGCCGAAGACCCGGAGAAGGACATCTACCTGTACATCAACTCCCCGG
Organism: Paenarthrobacter sp. NPDC091669; assembly: GCF_044756725.1. Taxonomy (NCBI): domain Bacteria; kingdom Bacillati; phylum Actinomycetota; class Actinomycetes; order Micrococcales; family Micrococcaceae; genus Paenarthrobacter; species Paenarthrobacter sp. NPDC091669. Next base: position 400,374 of record NZ_JBIVTK010000004.1, on the reverse strand, counting down.
GTGGGTCCGTGACGGCCGGCATGGCCATCTACGACACCATGCAGTTCATTCCGAACGACGTCGTCACCGTCGCTACGGGCTTGGCTGCCTCCATGGGCCAGTTCCTCCTGTCGTCCGGCACCAAGGGCAAGCGTTACGCCACACCCAACGCCCGCATCCTGATGCACCAGCCTTCCGGCGGCATCGGCGGCACGGCCTCGGACATCAAGATCCAGGCTGAACTGATCCTCCACATGAAGAAGGTCATGGCCGAACTCACGGCTGAGCAGACCGGTCAGTCCGTAGAGACCATCCTCAAGGACAACGACCGCGACAAGTGGTTCACGGCTGCCGAGGCGTTGGAATATGGCTTCTTCGACAAGATCTCGGCGCATGCCGGTTCTGTTGCCGGTGGTGGCGGAACGGCCAACCAGTCGGGCGCAGAGTCGAACTCCGAAAACTAACCGGCACAAAGAACCACTGAAACCCCAGGAGTAAAGAACATGAACTACAACTTCGGATGGTCTGCCGGTAATCTCCCGTCCAGCCGTTACGTCCTGCCCCAGTTCGAGGAGCGCACGCCCTACGGCTTCAAGCGCCAGGACCCGTACACCAAGCTGTTCGAGGACCGCATCATCTTCCTCGGTGTCCAGGTCGACGACGCCTCCGCCGATGACATCATGGCCCAGTTGCTGGTCCTTGAGTCAACGGACCCGGACCGCGACATCACCCTGTACATCAATTCGCCGGGTGGTTCGTTCACGGCCATGACGGCCATTTACGACACCATGCAGTACATCCGTCCGGAAATCCAGACGGTATGCCTGGGCCAGGCTGCCAGTGCAGCTGCAGTCCTGCTTGCTGCAGGTACCCCGGGCAAGCGACTGGCACTTCCGAACGCTCGTGTCCTGATCCACCAGCCGGCCCTCTCCGGTGGCCAGGGCGGGCAGGCTTCAGACCTCGAAATCCAGGCTGCGGAAGTCATGCGCATGCGTACGTGGCTTGAGGACACGCTGGCACACCACTCCGGCCGTACGTCGGAGCAAGTCAACAACGACATCGAGCGTGACAAGATCCTCACGGCTGCTGATGCCTTGAGCTACGGCCTGATCGATCAGGTTCTTGACTCCCGGAAGATCAAGCCGCAGGCGATCACCCGGTAGCACACGGAATTCGACGCCGGTGCGGTTCACGAAATATGGACCGCACCGGCGTTCTGTTTCCACCCAAGCAGCCCATTGTGACCTAGAGTGGATGTTGTCACGGTGGTGCCAGCCGCGGCTTGGCCGCACACTTGAGTACGGCGCGGAGCCGCACCACCCGCATGCAACGAAGGGATTCCCACATGGCTCGGATTGGCGAGAGCACGGATCTGCTGAAGTGTTCTTTCTGCGGAAAGAGCCAAAAGCAGGTGCGGAAGCTGATTGCCGGGCCCGGTGTGTACATCTGCGATGAATGCATCGAGCTTTGCAACGAGATCATTGAAGAGGAACTCGCTGAAGTTTCCGATCTCGGCAGTTTCGAACTGCCCAAGCCCCGTGAGATTTTCGACTTCCTGCAGGAATACGTCATTGGCCAGGAACCCGCCAAACGGTCGCTGGCGGTGGCTGTCTACAACCACTACAAGCGGATCCAGGCCGGCCATGCACCCAAGACCGGCAGCCTCGGCGAGGGCTCGCACCACGAGGACGTGGAGATCGCAAAATCCAACATCCTCCTGATCGGCCCCACCGGCTGTGGCAAGACCTATCTCGCCCAGACCTTGGCCCGTCGCCTTAATGTTCCCTTTGCCGTAGCCGATGCGACTGCCCTGACGGAGGCCGGCTACGTCGGCGAGGACGTTGAGAACATCCTGCTCAAGCTCATCCAGGCTGCGGACTACGACGTCAAGAAGGCCGAGCAGGGCATCATCTACATTGACGAGATCGATAAAATCTCGCGTAAGAGTGAGAATCCGTCGATTACCCGCGACGTATCCGGTGAAGGTGTACAGCAGGCACTGTTGAAGATTCTTGAGGGAACCGTTGCCTCCGTGCCACCTCAGGGAGGCCGCAAGCACCCGCATCAGGAATTCATCCAGATCGACACCACCAACGTACTCTTCATTGTGGCCGGCGCTTTTGCGGGCCTTGAGGACATCATTGGTTCACGGTCCGGGCGGAAGGGCATCGGCTTTGGTTCACCGCTGAACGAGGCCCGGGACAACGTGGACACCTATGGCGAAGTCATGCCGGAGGACCTGCTGAAGTTCGGCCTCATTCCGGAATTCATTGGCCGGCTCCCCGTGATCACCACCGTCTCCAATTTGGACCGGCCTGCCCTCATCCAGATTCTGTCAACTCCGAAGAACGCGCTGGTAAAGCAATACCAGAAGATGTTCCAGCTGGACGGCGTGGATTTGCAGTTCGAAGACGACGCCTTGGACTCCATCGCCGACCAAGCGCTCGAACGCGGCACTGGCGCCCGTGGACTCCGGGCCATCATGGAAGAAGTGTTGCTGCCGGTCATGTTCGATCTCCCCAGCAGGGATGACATAGCCACGGTGGTCATCACGGCCGATGTTGTGTTGAAGAAGGCCCAGCCCACCATGATCGCCCATGACGTGGTGGCCAAGCGCCGGAATAAGTCGGCCTAGCAGTCTGTTGGCCTAGACAAGGAGTGGTTCCGGTGAACCGCTCGCCATACCACGCTTCCCACCTTTTCCGAGGAGTTCCCTATGCCCGAAAAGTCCACGCCTGAACGGACCGTCAACAAGGCCGATTTCTGGTTTGACCCCGTTTGCCCGTTCGCCTGGATCACGTCGCGCTGGATTGGCGAGGTGGAGGAAGTACGTGGCATCCAGACTGAATGGCACGTTATGAGCCTTTCCGTCCTCAACGAGGGCCGGGACCTTCCTGCTGATTACAGGGCAATGATGGATGACAGCTGGGGACCTGTACGCGTGATCATCGCCGCCCAGGAACTTCACGGTGCCAACTACGTCAAGCCGTTGTATGACGCCATGGGGGAGCAGATCCACCACGAGGGCAACAAGGACCGGGCATCGGTCGTCCAGAAGGCCCTTGCCGAGGTAGGCCTGCCGGCTGATCTGGCACGCTTCGCTGGCACGGACGAATACGATGCCCAATTGCGTTCGAGCCACGAGGACGGGATCTCATTGGTAGGCCAGGATGTAGGAACTCCCGTCGTCGCCTTCAATGGAACTGCCTTCTTCGGTCCCGTACTGACCCGCATTCCCCGCGGTGAAGAAGCGGGGAAGATCTGGGATGCCACGGTGACCCTGGCCGGCTACCCGCACTTCTTCGAGTTGAAGCGCAGCCGCAGCGAAAGCCCCGAATTCAACTAGTTTCCCGGGCTCAAGAGGCTTCCCGGACTCAACCAGCAGGTTACTTCAGGAACCTCGATGTCCGCCGGTCAGCAAGGATCTTTCCATTGGTCTGGCAGGTGGCACAGTATTGCAGGGAGGTGTCCGCAAAGGACACCTCCCTCACTATGTCCCCGCACACCGGACAAGGAAGGCCTGTCCTTGCGTGCACCCGGAAGTTGCTGCGTTTGGTGTCTTTGAGTTCGCTGGACGGCTTGCCGGCGGCTGCGTTGACAGCTCCCACCAGAATCTCCTGCATGGCCTCGTAGAGCCGCACCACTGTGGCCTGGTCCAGGGACTTGGCGCTGGCGAAAGGGGAGATTTTTGCTGCGTGCAGGATTTCGTCACTGTACGCATTTCCTATACCGGCAATGACGCCCTGACTCCGAAGCAATCCCTTGATCTGTTGTGAACTGGATCCAAGGATCGCCGCCAGCGCGCCAAGGTCGAAATCGGGGCTGAGGGGCTCTGGTCCCAGAGTGGCGATTCCCGGCACGTCGTGGGGATCGCGCACCACGTAGATGGCCAGGCTCTTCTTGGTTCCGGCTTCCGTCAGATCCACACCGATGTGGGCTTCGTCGGCAGGGCGGTGCAACAGGAGCCTTGCAGAGATGTTGCTTTTGCCCATCCGCAATCCCGCAGACGAAGGGTGCTCGGTATAGCGGACCCAACCGGCCTTGGCCAGATGGAAGACAAAGAACAGGCCATCAACATCAAGGCACACGAATTTACCGATGCGTTGTACACCCTGGACGCTTCTGCCTTCGAGGACGCTGTATGGAGGATCAGCAGTCTTCAGTGCGGAGAAGGAATTGATGCGGACCTCGTTGAGCACGGCTCCACGGAGTTGGGTGTCCAGATACATGCACAGACCGTGCACTTCGGGGAGTTCCGGCATGGTCAATACTCTGCCACAGGTAACCCCCGGAGCGCAGGAGAACTACAGGTTTGTAGTTCTTCCAGGGGTCTTGTGCATTGCTTTCAGCGGGACAACAATGGTTCTTACCCACTTCGAAAGAAGAGGGACACGGAAACCAAAGATTCAGTGATTGCAACCAACGCAGCCTTTGGCAAAGTTGGAAGCAGGCTACCAGTGATGAGGTAGGAAGACCTGAAATTCCTAGGATTCCGCCAGACTGTCAAGACATCACCAGACAGCCGAAAAGTCGAAGCCCCACCAACGGCAAAACGCTGATGGGGCTTCCCCTTTGCCCAAAATCTATGGGCGCAGTGACTTCCGGTACTACGACTGGGACGCGGACGTCTCCTCGGCCGGTGCCAGGACAACGTCGCTGACGGTCAGTTCGCCTTCACCGGATTGGAGCGTGATTTCCTGCGCGTTGGCGGCTGCCTTCAAGTCACCCAGTCCGGCTTTTAGTTGGGCCACCAGAACCTCCGGGGCCGTGATGGAAGCAGCGAGCACCTCCGTGCGCTGCTTGACCTTCGCCTCGGACTTGGCTTTGCGGATACCGCTGAGGGCGATGCCCACTGTGCCCAGCATCGTGGTGTCGCCGTCGGTGATTTCCAGGGCGGCGGGCCACTCTGCACGGTGGACCGATCCTGCGCGCCACCAGCCCCAGACCTCTTCGGTAGCGAAGGGCAGGAACGGTGCGAAGAGACGCAGGAGCGAGTCCAGTGTTGTCGCCAGAGCAGCGAGGACGGAAGCCTGTTCGGTCTCCCCGGCGGCACCATAGGCGCGGTCCTTGATGAGCTCTACGTAGTCGTCCGTGAATTGCCAGAAGAAGGACTCGGTGATCTGGAGTGCGCGGGCGTAGTCGTAGTTCTCAAACGCCTTGGTGGACTGGGCAACGACGTCGGACAGTTGCGCGAGCAGCGCACGGTCCAGCGGGTTGGTCAGCACCGAGAGGTCAGCGGACACCACGGAGTTCTCGGTGGCACCAAGGTTGAGCACGAACTTGGAGGCGTTCAGCAGCTTGATGGCCAGCCGACGGCCGATCTTCATCTGCGCAATTTCGTAGGCAGTGTCCGCGCCGAGCTTGGCAGAAGCGGCCCAGTAGCGGACGGCATCGGAACCGTACTCGTTGAGCACATCAGTGGGCACCACAACGTTGCCCTTGGACTTGGACATCTTCTTGCGGTCCGGGTCCAGGATCCAGCCGGAGATGGCCGCGTGCTTCCACGGGGCATTCTTCTGCAGGGCATCAGCGCGAACGGCAGAGGAGAACAGCCAAGTGCGGATGATGTCGTGGCCCTGCGGACGGAGGTCGAACGGGTAGACCTTGGAGAACAGGTCCTCGTCACGGCTCCAGCCGCCCACAATCTGGGGTGTGAGCGAGGACGTGGCCCAGGTATCCAGGACGTCGGCGTCACCTGTGAAGCCGTTGGCCTGGTCACGCTGCGATTCCTCGAAGCCGGGAGCAGCGTTCGCCGCAGGGTCCACGGGCAGCATGTCGTCCGACGGCAGGATGGGGTTGTCGTAATCCGGGTTGCCTTGGGCATCCAACGGGTACCAGACGGGGATCGGTACGCCAAAGAATCGCTGGCGGGAAACCAGCCAGTCGCCGTTCAGGCCGGCGATCCAGTTCTCGTAGCGGGACCGCATGAAAGCAGGGTGGAAGGTGATTTCCTGGCCCCGGCTGATCAGGCGTTCGCGGCGTTCCTCATCGCGGCCACCGTTGCGGATGTACCACTGACGGGACGTAACAACCTCGAGGGGCTTGTCACCCTTTTCGAAGAAGTTCACCGGGTGGGTGATCTTCTTCGGTTCGCCGTCCAGCAGGTCCGCTGCCTTGAGGAGTTCAACGACGGCTTCCTTGGCAGAGAAAGCGGTCTTGCCCGCGATCGCAGCGTAGGCTTCCTTGCCGGCGTCGGTGGTGATCCAATCCGGGGTATCGGCAATGATGCGGCCGTCGCGGCCCATGATGGCACGCGTGGGCAGCTGCAGTTCGCGCCACCACGTGACGTCGGTGAGGTCGCCGAAAGTACACACCATGGCAATGCCGGAGCCCTTATCCGCCTTGGCGAGGGGGTGGGCCTTGACCTCAAGTTCGACGTCGAACAGCGGGGACTTCACGGTCTTGCCGAACAGCGGCTGGTACCGTTCGTCGTCGGGATTCGCCACCAGGGCCGCGCAGGCGGCCAGCAGTTCCGGGCGGGTGGTCTCGATGAAGATCTTTTCGCCGTCTTCAGTGAAGAAGGGGTAGCGGTAGTAGGCGCCTGCAACTTCGCGGTCCTCAAGTTCAGCCTGCGCAACAGCCGTGCGGAACGTCACGTCCCAGAGCGTCGGCGCTTCGGCCATGTAGGCGTCACCGGCAGAAAGGTTCGCGAGGAAGGCGCGCTGTGAGACCGCACGTGAGGTGTCGTCAATGGTGCGGTACGTCAGGTCCCAGTCCACGGACAGGCCGAGGGTCTGGAACAGGTTCTCGAAGACTTTCTCGTCCTCAACGGCGAGTTCCTCGCACAGTTCGATGAAGTTCCGGCGCGATACGACGTCGAAGTCCCGCTGGTTCTTGGCCGGCTGTGCGGGCGGCGTGTAGTCGGCCTGGTAGGGGATGGCGGGATCGCAACGCACACCGTAGTAGTTCTGGACACGGCGCTCGGTGGGCAAGCCGTTGTCGTCCCAGCCCATGGGGTAGAAGACGTTCTTGCCGGTCATGCGCATGTACCGGGCCTGGACGTCAGTCTGGGTGAAGGAGAACATGTGGCCCACGTGAAGCGAGCCGGATGCCGTGGGCGGGGGAGTGTCGATCGAGTAGACCTGCTCCCGGGTGGTGTCCGGGTTGAACTTGTAGGTTCCTTCATCCAGCCAGCGCCGCGTCAAGGCAGCCTCAAGGCCTTCAAGGGCCGGCTTGTCGGGAACGTTGATGGGGTTGGTGGCGGGCGTGTCTGTACCCTGCGTTGATTCAGCCATGGATCAATTGTTTCATGGCTGAATCAACGCAGGTTACAGCCCGCCGGGGAAGGACCGGGCACCCCGGATAAGGTGGTGCCATGACTTTGGCAGCGCACAGCACCCCCACAGGACAGAATTCCGGAACGAACAAGACGGCCGTGGTCACCGGTGCAAGCACCGGCATCGGTGAAGCCACCGTCAGGGCCCTGGCGTCCACGGGCTGGACGGTCTTCGCCGTGGCGCGCAGGGCCGACAGGCTCGAGGCCCTGGGTGCTGAAACCGGCGCCGTGCCGTTCCCGGCTGACATCACCAACGACGACGACGTCGCCGCCTTGCTGGAGGCCGTGACCTCGGCCGGAGGTGCTGACACCCTCATCAACATCGCCGGTGGTGCACGCGGCGCGGACACCATCGCCAATGCGGACACCGAGGACTGGGAGTGGATGTACCAGGTCAACGTTTTGGGGACCATGAAGATCACCCGGGCATTCCTGCCCATGCTGCGGGACAACGGCGAAGGTACGGTCCTGAACCTGACCTCCACGGCCGGACTGTCGGCATACGAGGGCGGGGCCGGTTACAACGCCGCCAAGTTTGCCCAGCACGCCATGACCAATGCTTTGCGCCTGGAAGAGGTAGGCAACAACATCCGGGTGATCGAGGTGGCTCCAGGTCTGGTGTATACCGAGGAATTCGCACTGAACCGGCTGGGCGACAAAGACGCGGCCGCCAAGGTATATGCCGGTGTGGACAAGCCGCTGAGCGCCGGGGACGTGGCAGGCGTAGTGGCGTACTCAGTGTCGTTGCCGCACCACATCAACCTCGACCAGATCGTGATCCGTCCGGTAGCCCAGGCTGCCAACTACAAGTTGATCCGCAAGGAAAGTTAACCGGCAGGAATGCTGAGCGTTGCCAGGATGGCGGCGTGGTCGGTGCCCGGAACGTGGAGGGCCGCGTAGCCGCTGCTGCTGATCCGGGGCGAGGTGACAATGTGGTCGATGACGATGCCCGGCAGCGGCGGTCCCTCCATGGGCCAGGTGGGGGAGAGCCGCCCACCGGAAGCTGTTCCGACGTCGACGAGCTTCGTGCCCGCCTGCTGACCGTCCAAGGCGTTGTCGAGCAACGAACGGAACTCGGCGTGATCGTACGTTGAGTTGTAGTCGCCCACCAACAGGTGATTCCCGGGCCGGGACGCCTGCCGGGCCAGCTTGTCCAAATCACTGCGCCACTGCCCGATCCGCTCATCTACCGGTGGCAGGGTATGGACGTTGGTGAGGTTCAGCACCGCCGTGGAACCAGCACCGGAATCCGTGACCTGTACCCGGGTCACGTCCATCCGGAACGGGGTGTCAGGCAGCAGCCCCACCGCCTCCAGCGGGAACACGGAATACACCGCGCCACCGGACGCGTCGTCGTTGGGTTGACTGAGGAGATGTGGCAGCACGTCCTCCATGCCCGCTGAGCTGAGCGCGTCTTCAAGCCGTTGGGTGTGTTCCTGGATGGTCAGCAGCTGGACACCCTTCTCGCGGACCAGCCTCACAATGGTCGCCGCGTCCGCCTCGCCATACTCGGAGTTGAGGCTCATCACCTTCAGCGATGCCGTGGCCGTACCGGCCGGCAGTGCTTCCGCTTTTCCGTGGTCCAGCGGGAACAGCCAAAACAGCTGAACCGCCAACAGCGCCGCCGTCGTGATGATGACCCACCGACGCCGCCCCACCACAGCAAGCACCAGGGCAAGCGCCGCGGGCAGCACCATCCACGGCGTGAAGGACAGCAACTGCACCACAAGGAGAGGCCATTCGGCAGGGATGGCACGGAATATTGACAGCCCCGCAACCGGCAGCGACACCACCAGGGCCAGTACCGGCCACGCGAGGGATGCCGGCCGCCGGGGACGGCGGGTTTCCGGAAGTGCAGGAGCGGGAAGCGTCATGGGGACGAGTCTATGTACCAGCGGCGCCACCGGACTCCATCCATGGGATGAACTCCGGGTAGAGGGAGGCACCTCGCTGCCGCTAGACTTGGGGGACCAGCATAGACCCGGCCATCACCGGTGAGCTTCCGGAAGAACAGCGCTGGCCACCTGCAAGGTGGCAGGCGCCCAGTAGAACCGGACGGGTAAGCCCGTCACAGCAGTAATGAGAGGCCGGAGCCGGCAGCTATCCCTTACCCAGGGGTCGCCAAGGTTTCGGTAAGTGAGGTGGTACCGCGGTACCGGTGTTGCTGTGACTGAACAACAGCAAACATCGACGCCGTCCTCGCATCCTGACAGTCAACCAGCTATCACAGGATATGAGATGACCCACTACCCCAAGGCCTCAGCGTCTTCGTCCGGCACGCACGGCGTGTCCGCTTCCGTGAAGTTCCCGGAGATCGAAGAACGCATCCTCAAATACTGGGACGAAGACGGCACCTTCCAAGCCAGCATCGACCAACGTGATGCGGGTAAGGACGGCAGCAACGAGTTCGTCTTCTACGATGGCCCTCCCTTCGCGAACGGCCTCCCGCACTACGGCCACCTCCTGACCGGCTACGCCAAGGACCTCGTAGGCCGCTACCAGACCCAGCGCGGCAAGCGGGTGGAGCGCCGCTTTGGATGGGACACCCACGGCCTGCCCGCAGAGCTCGAAGCCATGAAGCAACTGGGCATGACGGACAAGACCCAGATCGAAGCCATGGGCATCGACAAATTCAACGACGCCTGCCGCGCCTCCGTGATGAAGTACGCCAACGAGTGGAAGGCCTACGTCACCCGCCAGGCCCGCTGGGTGGACTTCGAGAACGACTACAAGACCCTCAACGTCGAGTACATGGAGTCGGTGCTGTGGGCCTTCAAACAGCTGCATGAAAAGGGCCTGACCTACAACGGTTACCGCGTCCTCCCTTACTGCTGGAAGGACGAGACGCCGCTGTCCAACCACGAACTTCGCATGGACGACGACGTCTACAAGAACCGCCAGGACCAGACGGTCACGGTCACCTTCCCCATCAAGGCATGCGACACCGGTCTCTCCAAGGACCTTGCAGGTGTGCAGGCCATCGCCTGGACCACCACGCCCTGGACGCTGCCCACCAACCTGGCGCTCGCCGTCGGACCTGACATCTCCTATGCGGTCCTGCCCGCAGGACCCAACGGCGTCAAAGCGGCATCGGCCGAGGCTCCGGTCACGGGCAATTTCCTGCTCGCCTCTGACCTGCTGGGCTCCTATGCCAAGGACCTGGGGTACGACGACGTTGCTGCCGCAACTGCCGCCGTTGTCTCCACCCACACAGGCGCCGAGCTGGCAGGCCTTGAGTATGAGCCGCTGTGGAACGACTTTGCGGATACTGAGAAGTACGGCACGCAGAATGCCTGGCGCTTCCTGGTGGCCGACTACGTCACCACCACGGACGGTACCGGCATCGTCCACCAGGCTCCGGCCTACGGTGAGGATGACCAGAAGGTCTGTGAAGACGCCGGCATCCCCGTGGTCCTCTCCGTGGACGAAGGCGCCAGGTTCCTGCCGCTGTTTGCCCACGGCGAGCTGGCATCCATCGTTGGCCTGCAGGTTTTCGACGCCAACAAGCCCATCACCCAAGTGCTCCGCGCCGATGGCCGATTGGTCCGCCAGGCCAGCTACGAGCACAGCTACCCGCACTGCTGGCGCTGCCGGAATCCCCTGATCTACCGGGCAGTTTCCTCCTGGTACGTGGAGGTCACCAAGGTCAAGGACCGCATGTCCGAGCTGAACCAGGAGATCAACTGGATCCCGGGCAACGTCAAGGACGGCCAATTCGGCAAATGGCTGGACAACGCCCGCGACTGGTCCATCAGCCGCAACCGCTACTGGGGCTCACCCATCCCCGTGTGGCAGTCGGATGATCCCGAGTACCCGCGCACCGACGTCTACGGTTCGCTGGCGGACCTGGAGGCCGACTTCGGCCGCCTTCCGGTCAACAACGAGGGCCAGGTGGACCTGCACCGTCCGTTCATCGATGAACTGACCCGTCCCAACCCGGACGACCCCCGTTCGCCGGCAGAGGGCCAGTCCACCATGCGCCGCGTCGAGGACGTCCTGGACGTCTGGTTCGACTCCGGCTCCATGCCGTACGGACAGGTGCACTACCCGTTCCAGAACGAGGAGTGGTTCGACACCCACAACCCGGCGGACTTCATCGTGGAGTACATCGGACAGACGCGCGGCTGGTTCTACATGCTGCATATCCTGTCCACCGCGCTGTTTGATCGCCCGGCATTCCGCAATGTGATCAGCCACGGCATCGTCCTGGGCTCCGACGGCCAGAAGATGTCCAAGAGCCTGCGCAACTACCCGGACGTGTCCGAGGTCTTGGACCGCGACGGTTCCGACGCCATGCGCTGGTTCCTCATGTCCAGCCCCATCCTTCGCGGTGGGAACCTCGTGGTGACCGAGCAAGGTATCCGCGACGGCGTCCGTCAGGTCATCCTGCCGCTGTGGAACGTCTATAGCTTCTTCACGCTGTACACCAACGCATCGAACGGCGGTACGGGTTACGAAGCGAAGCTGCGGTACGACGGCTACGCCGACACCCTGGATCAGTACCTCCTGGCCAACACCGGAGACCTGGTCCGGAACATCACTTCCAGCCTGGACAGCTACGACATCTCAGGTGCCTGCGATCAACTGCGCAGCTACCTGGACATGCTCACCAACTGGTACGTCCGCCGCAGCCGCCAGCGCTTCTTCGACGAGAATGTTGACGCCTTTGACGCGCTCTACACGGCTTTGGAAGCCGTGTGCCGGGTGTCGGCGTCGTTGTTGCCGCTGGTCTCCGAGGAGATCTGGCGTGGTCTGACAGGTGGCCGCTCCGTGCACCTGGCTGACTGGCCCGACGCGTCCTTGTTCCCTGCCAACGCTGGGCTGGTGGAGGCCATGGACCGCGTGCAGCAGATCTGCTCCACAGGTTCCAGCCTGCGCAAGGGCGCCAACCTGCGCGTCCGCCTGCCGCTGCAGGAACTGACCGTTGTGGCACCTGGGGCGGACGCGCTGGAAGGCTTTGCCGCCGTCGTCGCTGATGAACTGAACCTGCGGTCCGTCCGCCTGCTGGACGCGGCAACTGCCTCGCCTGAGGAATTCGGTATCGAGCAGAAGCTGGTGGTCAACGCCCGGGCTGCCGGACCGCGCCTGGGCAAGAACGTCCAGCAGGCCATCAAGGGCTCCAAGTCCGGCGATTGGTCTGTCAATGATGCCGGTGTTGTCGTTGCCGGTGGCCTCGAGCTCGAGCCGCACGAGTACACGCTGGAGACTGTGGTTGCCGAAGCGGCCGACGGCGGCAGCTCTGCAGTAGCGGTACTTCCTGGCGGTGGCTTTGTGGTCCTCAACACCGAGGTCACCCCGGAGCTTGCCGCGGAAGGGCTGGCCCGGGACATGGTCCGCGCCATCCAGCAGGCCCGCAAGGACGCTGGACTCAACGTGAGTGACCGCATCCGCACGTCTGTGGAGGCCGCGCAGGACGTCGTTGACGCCTTGGAAGCCAATGCGGAGCTCGTGAAGACAGAAACGCTGACCCTTGAGCTGGAGGTTCTGCTGGCCGGCGTCGACGAACCGCAGGTCACGGTCACCAAGGCAGGAGCCTGAATCATGACTGACGAATTCTCGGTAGAAAGCGTCTACGCCGAACTTCTGGGCCGTGCTCCGGAAAACAAGATGGAACCGCGCCTGGCTCCCTTGTTCCGTGCCATGGATGTGCTGGGGGAGCCGAACAAGGCCTACCCGATCATCCACATCACCGGCACCAACGGCAAAACGTCAACGGCCCGCATGATCGAGGCCGGACTCCGTGCCCACGGATTGAGCACGGGCCGCTACACCAGCCCGCACTTGTCCAAGGTCACCGAGCGCATCAGCATCGACGGCGAACCCGTGCCGGACGCGACGTTCGTGCGCATCTGGGACGAAATCCGCCCGTACTTGGAAATCGTGGACAGCGAGCTCGAGGCAGACAACGAGCCACGCCTGACGTACTTTGAGTGCCTCACCATTCTGGGCTTTGCCGTGTTCGCGGACCAGCCGGTTGATGTCGCCGTCATGGAAGTCGGGTTGGGCGGCATCACCGACGCCACCAACGTGGGCGACGGCCAAGTCTCGGTCATCACGCCGATCTCTTTGGACCACACGGATCTCCTGGGCGACACCACCGAGGACATCGCTTATGAGAAGGCCGGCATCATCAAACCCGGCGGGTTCCTGGTCAGCGCCGCCCAGCCGGTGGATGCCGCGCAGGTCCTGTTGGAGAAAGCCCGCGAAGTGGAGGTGCCGTTCCGGTTCGAGGGCGTTGAATTCGGTGTTGAGTCCCGCGCAGTGGCTGTTGGTGGACAGGTCCTGACCATCCAAGGCCTTGCCGGCCGGTACGAGGACCTGCTGCTTCCGCTCCATGGCGCCCACCAGGCTGAAAATGCTGCCGTCGCCGTTGCTGCCTTGGAAGCCTTCTTCGGCGGGGGAGAGAAGGAACTCGATGCTGAGGTCCTCAAGGAAGCGTTCGGCAACGTGACGTCGCCAGGGCGGTTGGAGGTTGTCCGCACGGCGCCTACCGTGGTGGTTGACGCTGCGCACAATCCTGACGGCATCCGCGTCTCAGCCGAGGCCATCCAGGAGGCCTTCAGCTTCAGCAAGCTCGTGGTGGTGGTGGGAGTGCTGCGCGAGAAAGACGCGGAGGAGATCCTGAAGACCCTCAGGGATTCCCTCGGTGGACTTGCCGGGGAATTCTGCTTCACGCAATCCAACTCGGCACGTGCCGTTCCCGCGGCGGAACTGGCCGAACTCGCCGTCGACCTCGGCTTCGGCGAGGACAACATCCACATCGCGGAGAAGCTCGACGACGCCCTTGAATGGGCCGTGGAGCGTGCGGAATCCTACGACGACCTCGCCGGCGGCGTCCTGGTGACCGGCTCCATCACGGTGGTGGCCGAGGCCAGGATCCTGCTCGGAAAGGCCGGTGCCTAAAGATGGCTAAGATGACCAAGGCGCAGCGTGAATGGCGCCCCGGCATGCCTAAGAAGCGCCGCTCAACCAAAGTGATGTTCGCATCCACCGTGCTCCTCCTGGAAGCCTTCGTCGCGTTCTTCGGCACCCTGGCGGTCTTCGGGTTGAGGCGCGGGGAAGTAGCTCCCGGCATCATCCTGGGCGTGGGCATCGCCTTGAGCGTGGCGCTGGTTCTCGCCTGCGCTGTGCTGTCCAGGCCTTGGGGGATCGCCGTTGGCTGGGGGCTGCAGCTGGTGCTGATCCTGACGGGCTTTGCTGAGCCAACAATGTTCATTGTGGGCATCCTGTTCGCCATCTGCTGGTGGTACGGGATCAGGGCCGGCATGAGGATCGACCGGGAAGTAGCCCAGCGGGACCGTGAGCAGGCGGAATGGGATGCTGCCCACAGTGACGAAGCAGGCCCGCAAACCCCGTAAACTGGCTGGGAAAACCACCCGACCAACCACATTGGAGCAACTGTGAGCATTGAACGGACCCTCGTCTTGGTCAAGCCCGACGGCGTCGCCCGCAACCTGGGCGGAACCATCCTCGCCCGGATCGAAGCCAAGGGTTACACCCTGGCGGAGCTGAAGAAGGTCAACGCCTCCCGCGAGCTGCTGGAGCAGCACTATGAGGAGCACGTGGGCAAGCCGTTCTACGAGCCACTGGTTGAGTTCATGCTGAGCGGACCGGTCATCGCGGCCGTCTTCGAGGGCCACCGTGTCATTGAAGGCTTCCGCTCCCTGGCTGGAACCACCGATCCCACCACGGCGGCACCGGGTACCATCCGTGGTGACTTCGGCCGCGACTGGGGCCTGGCAGTCCAGCAGAACCTCGTTCACGGCTCGGATTCGGTTGACTCGGCTGAGCGCGAGATCAAAATCTGGTTCGCAGGCTAGTCACGCCTCGCCGAAACTACAGAAAAGGCCAATGTTCATCACGAACATTGGCCTTTTCTGTCATCTCGCGAGGGTTTTACCTAAGCGGAGGACCCCACGAAGATGTGGATGAACGAGAAGAAGATGGTGGCGATGACGGCTACGTACAGGAGTGCCACAATGATCCAGCCGGACTCGCCCAGCAGCTTTGCCAACGCCGGTGGTGCCTTGATGACTCCGTGGGTGACATTGCGGATGGTTACCCACACGAACAACGGGATCATGGCCGCCCACACCACCATGCAGAACGGGCAGAGCACGTGGATGGCGTAGAGGGCCTGGGACCACAGCCAGACAACGAAAGCGAAGCCAAGCGTAACGCCTGCCTGGAGCCCCAGCCAGTAGCCTCGTGAGAACCTGGCCCCCGCGAGGATGCCCATCGCCGTGGTGATGATGACGGCAAAGGCAACGATGCCGATGAACATGTTGGGGAACCCGAACACGGAACTCTGAGGTGTCTGCATGACCGCGCCGCAGGAGACCCAGGGATTCACATCGCAGACGGTCACGTGGTTGGGGTCCTTGAGTACTTCAAGCTTCTCCAGAACCAAGGCTCCGGACGCCACCCAGCCGATCACACCGGTGATCAGCATCAGCCAGGCAAAGGGTTTGTCACGGACTGTCCGGGGGAGTGAATCCTGGTGCGGACCTGCCTGCGTGGAGGAAACCTCCACGGACTTGGTGGATTGGTTGGCCAGGTTTTCCCTGGCTGTGCTCGGCATCGCGGATCTGGTCCTTTTCAACGTACGGTCCGGCCACGCCGGTATGGGCTCTTGGGAGGATTGTAACTCCGGAGGCTGGACGGAGCCCCCAAGCTTCTGGTTGTGCCTGCTCCCCAGGAGCTGCGACACAGCGGCCTACCGTAGGAAGGTGAACGGGTGTGAGAGAATGAACATGGCCGGAACCCGATCCACATTCGGAATCCGGTCCGGTGACTTTGTTCCCAAGACCGCCAGTATGAGCTGGGCATGCCTGGATCACGTGATCCTTGGTGGGCCCGCCATGACAATGGACGGCACCTGGTTGTGGCAGCAGAACAACGGGTTTCAGAACAATGGCGCCGGCTTTCCAGGGCTGCCGCACCCCAATGATGGTGCGAACCGGAGAGCATACTACCGACTTCTGTCAACGCCTGCGGGTTTTGACAATATTTGCCCCACTGGGCGCCGGATGTGGCGGTGTCGCTGGGGCAGGAGTGTTGCCACATATGGATAATGACCAGGTTGTAGCCGTTAATAACGAGGCAGCTCCCGCGGAAACAGCGGAAGCGCCAAAGAAAACCACCCGGACCCGGCGCAAGGCTGCGCCCAAAGTTGCAGCTGATGCAGAGGTGCAGGCTGCAGCAGCGCCCGTCGTTGAATCGACGGAGACTCCTGAGTCAACGGAGGCCCCCGCTGCGCCGGTTCGCCGTACCCGCTCCCGTAAAAAGGCAGAACCCGCTGAGCCACTGCCCGGCTTGGGTGACGACGTTGCTGCCGCGCCGGAAGCCGCTGTAGAGACCCAGCCCGAAGCCGCCGCCGAGCCCGCCCCCGAAAAGCCGATCCGCCGTCGTCGTACTGCCAAGCCCAAGGTTGAAGCCGAGGCGCCCGCCACCGAAGCAGCAGCCGTTGCTGCGGAAAGCACAGTTGAAGCCACTGTGGAAACCACGACGCCGGACGCCGCCTCCCAGCAAGCGTCGCCTGCTGCGGAAGCACCTGCCGTTGATGCGGCTCCTGTTGAGGCAACCCCCGAAGACGAGGAAGCCGCCGCTGCAGGCTCTGCTTCGCTCTTCCTGGAGCCCGTCTCCATCACGTCCATGATTTTCCAGGCGCCGGACCTCACTACTGTTCCCCGCGTTGCCGCGGTGGAGGAGAAGGAAGAGGAGCCCGCGGAAGAAGCCGGGACCGGTGCCGAGGATGAGCTGGAAGATGCCGGCAGTCGCCGCCGTCGCCGGAGCCGTGGCCGCCGCGGCCGCCGCGGGACCGAACGCGAAGAGAGTGAAACCGAAGATGGAGCCGAGTCCGAGGACGAGGAAACTCCCACTGCTGAAGCCTCCGACGAAGGGGTGACTTCGCGTCGACGTCGTCGTCGCCGCCGTGGCGACCAGGACCTTGAACTGACCGGCGGCTCGGACGACGATCCGCCCAACACGGTGACCCGCGTCCGCGCTCCCCGCCCCATCACGGAAACTGCTCCCTCCAATCGCGTGACCAGCGTCAAGGGCTCCACCAGGCTTGAAGCCAAGAAGCAGCGCCGCCGCGAATCCCGTGAGACCGGACGCCGCCGCCAGGTCATCACTGAGGCCGAGTTCCTGGCCCGCCGCGAATCAGTGGACCGCCAGATGATTGTCCGCCAGCGCGACGACAGAATTCAGATCGGCGTTCTGGAAGATGGCGTGCTTGCCGAGCACTTCGTCTCCAAGACACAGCAGGACTCCCTGATCGGCAACGTCTACCTGGGCAAGGTCCAGAACGTCCTGCCGTCCATGGAAGCTGCCTTCGTGGACATCGGACGCGGCCGCAACGCCGTGTTGTACGCAGGTGAAGTCAACTGGGATGCGGTTAACCTCGAAGGCCAGCCGCGTCGGATCGAGAATGCGCTGAAGTCCGGCGATTCCGTCCTGGTCCAGGTCACCAAGGACCCCGTAGGCCACAAGGGTGCCCGCCTGACCAGCCAGATCTCCCTGCCCGGCCGCTACCTGGTGTACGTGCCCGGTGGTTCCATGACCGGCATTTCACGCAAGCTCCCCGACGTCGAACGCAACCGCCTCAAGCGCATCCTGAAGGACCGTTTGCCGGAAAACGCCGGCGTCATTGTCCGCACGGCTGCTGAAGGTGCGTCGGAAGAAGAACTCACGCATGACATCAACCGCCTGCGCGCCCAGTGGGAAGGCATCGAAGGCCAGGCTTCCTCCACCAAGGTCCTGGCACCGGAACTGCTCTACGGCGAACCGGACCTGACCATCAAGGTGGTCCGTGACGTCTTCAATGAAGACTTCTCCAAGCTGATCGTTTCCGGCGACGACGCCTGGGACACCATTGAGGCTTACGTCACCTACGTTGCCCCCGACCTTGTGGGCCGCCTTGAGAAGTGGACCAAGGACCAGGACATCTTCGGTGCGTGGCGCATTGACGAGCAGATCCACAAGGCACTGGAACGCAAGGTCTTCCTCCCGTCCGGTGGCTCGTTGGTCATCGACCGCACCGAAGCCATGACCGTGGTGGACGTCAATACGGGTAAGTTCACCGGCAGCGGTGGAAACCTTGAAGAAACCGTCACCAAGAACAACCTCGAAGCTGCTGAGGAAGTTGTTCGCCAGCTTCGCCTGCGTGACATCGGTGGCATCATTGTCATCGACTTCATCGACATGGTCCTTGAGTCCAACCGCGACCTCGTCCTCCGCCGCATGGTTGAGTGCCTTGGCCGCGACCGCACCAAGCACCAAGTGGCTGAAGTGACGTCATTGGGCCTTGTCCAGATGACCCGCAAGCGCATGGGTACCGGCCTCCTTGAGGTCTTCGGTGAGCAGTGCGAGCACTGTGCCGGCCGCGGCGTGGTCACCCACGACGAGCCCGTGGAGCACCGCCGCGCCAACGTCGTGGCCGCCGAGCACCACCGCCCGCACACTGAGGCGCAGCAACCCACCGCCCGGACGGAACGCAAGCGGCGCCGTGGCAAGGGTGGGGGACAGGCTGTCGCCGAGGCTCCCGCGCCGGTCCACACCACTGCCTCCGCCCCTGCTGCACCTCCCGCGGCCTCCGAGCCGCAGGATCCGGCAAAGCAGGCCAAGGCAGAGGCAACCCGGGCTGCGCTGGCGACGATCGCTGCTGCCGCCCACGCTGCCCACCTTCATGATGACGAAGTCCACCGTGCAGAAGAGCAGGCGCGGGCAAGCGGCCAGCACGAGGCGCCTGTTGCCTCACAGCCCCAGGCCGGAGAGCACGCCGACCACGAATCAGAGCGCGAAGCACCGGTTCGGGAGGCACGGTCCACTCCGGTTCTGCGATTCGGCGGGGACGAGGTGGCCCTGCCATTCGGGGAACACCACGAGGAACCGCCTGCCGCCAAGCCCGCCATGAGCCTGGATCTCCTGGCCGAAGCGTTCTCCCACCTTGGCGCGGCACCCGAGGCAAAGCCCGAAACCGTGGTTCCTTCCAAGGCAGCCGCTGCGCCGCAAGCCGCCGTGGCGGGGCACGTAGATGAGGACCCTGAAGCCGCGTCGGCTTCGAAGTCACGTCGGGGGCGCCGCAACCGCAGTGCCAGCCGTGCCCAGGGCGCAGCCAATGAGACCAGCGTTGAGCACCACGAGGTAACAGCTACGGCAGCGCGCGGAACGGCACATGAGGCCAAAGCGCCGGCGGAGCCTGCCAAGAAGGTGGCGTCCGAGGAACCCATCATCCTTGGGGTTGGCGTTCCCGCTTCGGAGCTCTAGCATCTGATCCGCAAGGGCCCTGCAGTCACCGTCACAGGCGGGTACTGCAGGGCCCTTTGCTGTCCTCTCCCGGCGGTCATATCCGGTCTTGTGCGTGGCGCAGTTCCCAGGCTTCGCTGCATCCCGGCTACGCTGGTGGACTGACACGGGGTGCCGGGCATTGGGCCAGGCTGAGATCCAGACCCGTTGAACCTGTCCGGTTAGCACCGGCGAAGGGATGTCCCCATGACGTCATCGTCGTATTCTTCCGTGTACCCTCTGGTTGTTTCCGGCCGCGAAACGCCCCGTGTATTGAGTATCGCGGGATCGGACCCCTCCGGCGGTGCCGGTATCCAGGCAGACCTGAAGAGCATTGCCGCCCAGGGGGGCTACGGCATGGCGGCGGTCACCGCGTTGACGGCCCAAAACACGCTGGGTGTCAGTGCCGTGCACGTTCCACCCGTGGAGTTCCTGCGACAGCAATTGGAAGCCATCAGCACGGACATCGCCATCGATGCCGTCAAGATCGGAATGCTCGGTGACGCTGCGGTGATCGATGAGGTCCGCGGCTGGCTTGAGGCGGTGCGTCCCGCCGTCGTGGTCCTTGACCCGGTGATGGTGGCCACCAGCGGTGACCGCCTCCTTCGAGGGTCCGCCGAGCAGGCACTGCGCGCCCTCCTGCCGTTGGCAGACCTTATTACCCCGAACCTCCCGGAGCTTGCCATGCTGTTGGGGGAGCCTGAAGCTGCTGATTGGGAGTCGGCATTGAACCAGGGCAAGCGGCTGGCTGCTGAGTGCGGCACCACGGTTTTGGTGAAGGGCGGACATCTGGCAGGGACGGAATGCCCGGACGCGTTGGTCAACACCAGCGGACTCCTGCGGCAGGATGTCATTGAGGTAGCCGGACCCCGCATCGAAACGAAGAACAGCCACGGCACGGGCTGTTCGTTGTCGTCCGCTCTGGCCACAGTCCAGGCCCGCACCGGCGATTGGGAAGCTTCCCTGCGCGAGGTCAAGCCGTGGTTGCTCCAGGCGTTGCTGCATTCGGACAGCCTCGACGTAGGCAAGGGAAATGGGCCGGTCCACCATTTTCACCACCATCAGGTCCTGAGGCCGGGGGAATTCGCCGCGGCGCTGTGGAAGGAAGCCGCTCCGGAACTCGCGGCAATCCACAAGCTCAGCTTTATCGACGGCCTGCAGTCGGGCGACCTCCCTGAAGCAGCGTTCAGTTACTACCTTGCCCAGGACGCCATCTACCTCAACGGGTATTCCAGGGTCCTGGCGCGAGCGGGCGCCCTTGCGCCCACGGAGGAGGAACAACTGTTCTGGGCGAAAGCCTCACAGCAGTGCCTTGAGGTCGAATCGGAACTGCACAGGAATTGGCTCAGTACCCGCGAGGCATCCCCGGTGACCGGACCCGTCACCAAGTCCTATGTGGACCACTTGCTGGCATCCTCGGCCGCCGGCAGTTACGCCGTGGTGCTGGCGGCCATCCTGCCGTGCTACTGGCTCTACGCAGAGGTGGGCCAGCAGCTCCACGCATCGTTCGTGGACGCGGGAGCCCCGGCAGCGCATCCCTACGCGGACTGGCTCAGGACCTACGCCGATGAAGAGTTTGCTGCCGCCACCAGGAATGCGATCAATTTCACGGACGCCGCTGCGGCGGCAGCTTCCGAGGGCGAGAGGGCGTCCATGCTGGAGGCGTTTGCCCAGTCCTGCCGCTATGAGACTGCATTCTTCGACGCTCCGCGGCTGTTCGCCTGACCGTTTCAGTGCGGGCTTTTTATCCCCGGGTCCCAAGGCGCCTCAGCGCGTCGCGGGTCAAATCACGTTAATCGCTCCAAACCCTGTAGGCTGTATGGGCACGGTGCCGGGAGAGTCCGTTACAACTGGTGATGCAAGTCACGTGGTAGCCTCCGGACCCGGCCTCATTTGCAGCCGAGGGTCAAACTAGCGTAATCTTGATCTTCGGTGCTTACGCCAACACTTGGGTTATGCCCCTTGGAATTGTTCAAGGGATGACTCGCGGACTTCGATCAGAAGTCCACGGCGTTGAGGCACAGCGCGAACCAAGCCTGATTTCGGTTCCAGGTTCCGCACGCAAATTTAGTTATAAACGTCGAGAGAAGTGAGTACCCAAGTGGTGTACGCGATTGTCCGCGCAGGCGGCCGCCAAGAAAAAGTTTCCGTTGGAGACTACGTAACGCTTAACCGCGTCCCCGGTGGAGCCGGCAGCACGCTTGAGCTGCCCGCCTTGCTCCTGGTAGACGGCGAGAAGGTCACCTCCGCAGCTGCGGAACTGGCCAACGTCAAGGTTACGGCTGAGATCCTCGAGGACCTCCGTGGTCCGAAGATCGTCATCCAGAAGTTCAAGAACAAGACCGGCTACCGGAAGCGTCAGGGTCACCGTCAGGAACTGACCAAGATCAAGATCACCAGCATCGCGTAACTTTCGTTACCCGCTGTTCAGGTTTTTCAGTTTCCCCAGAAATTTAGAGGCAGGCATTTCACATGGCACACAAAAAAGGCGCGAGTTCCACTCGCAACGGTCGTGACTCCAACGCACAGTACCTGGGCGTCAAGCGCTTCGGTGGTCAGGTAGTCTCCGCAGGCGAAATCATCGTTCGCCAGCGTGGCACGCACTTCCACCCCGGTGCAGGCGTAGGTCGCGGTGGCGACGACACCCTGTTCGCCCTGCAGGCCGGCTCGGTTGAGTTTGGTACTCGCCGCGGACGTCGCGTAGTGAACATCGTTGCTGCTGCAGCTGCAGAGTAAAAACAAGTTCTGAACCGGTGGAGCGGGCCAAACGGCCCGCTCCACCGTTCTTTTAACCGCATTACAATCGACTAGGGCGCTTTAGCGCACTGGTTTTGCAACAGCGCTGGCAACAGCAACAAACGCTGTAAGTAAGACAGCAACTGAGGAGATCCACGTGGCGAGCTTTGTAGACCGGGTAGTCCTGCACGTATCCGGCGGAACCGGCGGCCACGGCTGTGTCTCTGTAAAGCGGGAGAAGTTCAAGCCGCTCGGTGGCCCCGACGGCGGCAACGGCGGCAATGGCGGCGATGTCATTCTGCGGGTGTCCGCCCAGACCACCACCCTGCTGGACTACCACCATGCACCCCACCGCCACGCCACCAATGGTGGCCCGGGCATGGGCGACTGGCGCGGTGGCAAGAACGGCGAGACCCTGATTCTTCCGGTCCCCGACGGCACCGTCATCAAGACCAAGGACGGCGAAGTCCTGGCTGACCTCGTGGGTGAGGGCACTGAATACGTCGCAGCTGCAGGCGGCCAAGGCGGCCTGGGCAATGCTTCCCTTTCCTCCCAGAAGCGCCGGGCGCCCGGCTTCGCGCTGCTGGGCATCGAAGGCGAATCCAGCGACATCGTCCTGGAACTGAAGTCCATTGCTGACATCGCGTTGGTTGGCTTCCCCTCGGCCGGCAAGTCCAGCCTGATCGCAGCCATGTCGGCTGCCCGGCCGAAGATCGCCGAATACCCCTTCACCACCCTCATTCCCAACCTCGGCGTGGTCCAGGCGGGAGAAGTCCGTTTCACCATTGCAGATGTCCCCGGATTGATCGAGGGTGCCAGCGAAGGCAAGGGACTCGGGCACAACTTCCTGCGGCACGTTGAGCGGTGTGCGGCACTGGTTCACGTCCTTGACTGCGGAACCCTGGAGTCGGACCGCGATCCGCTGTCCGATCTCGCCATCATTGAGGCCGAGCTGGAGAAGTACGCGGTAGACATGAGTTACGCCGGTGTTGACGGCGAAGTTGTTCCCCTGAACGAGCGTCCCAAACTGGTTGTCCTCAACAAGGTTGACCTGCCCGATGGCAAGGACATGGCCGAGTTCGTTCGTCCGGACCTGGAAGCGCGGGGATACCGGGTCTTCGAAGTCTCGGCAACCAGCCACGAGGGCTTGCGCCAGCTCGGATTTGCCATGGCCGAGATCGTCAAGGCTGCGCGCGACGCCGTGGC
Organism: Paenarthrobacter sp. NPDC091669; assembly: GCF_044756725.1. Lineage (NCBI taxonomy): Bacteria > Bacillati > Actinomycetota > Actinomycetes > Micrococcales > Micrococcaceae > Paenarthrobacter > Paenarthrobacter sp. NPDC091669. The sequence goes on along the minus strand of NZ_JBIVTK010000004.1, from coordinate 376,889 downwards.
AGTCGCACCTCCCAAGGTTGCACCGCCCGTCCTTCGGCCCCGTGCAGTCAACGAGTCCGGTTTCAAGATCCGCCGCGAAGAAAAGAACCTCGAACCGCTCTTCCGCGTACTGGGCGAAAAGCCTGTGCGCTGGGTCAAGCAGACCGACTTCACCAACGAGGAAGCCATCGGCTACCTTGCCGACCGTCTGGCCAAGCTGGGCGTGGAAACTGAGCTCTTCAAGGTTGGCGCCAAGCCCGGCGACACCGTGGTCATCGGTGAAGACGATGGCGTGGTGTTCGACTGGGAGCCCACCATGATGGCCGGTGCCGAACTCCTGGCAACCCCCCGCGGCACCGACATCCGCGTTGCGGACATCGGCGACCGTCCTACGCGTTCGCAGAAGCGCGATGAGCAGCTTGAGCGCCGCGAAGCCAAGGCAGCAGCCCGTGCAGAGCTTGAAGCAGAACGCAAGGCCGGCATCTGGACTGAATCCGTCAGCGGCCGCCGCGCACAGACCATGAGGGAGAGTACCCTGGACGCCGGTGATGACGACTAGGACCGTCGACGATCCGGCCATGGCCGAAGGCCTGGAGCGCCAGGCCCTCGCCACCGCCAAGCGGATTGTGGTCAAGGTAGGGTCCTCTTCCTTGACCAGCATCAAGGGCGGTATTTCCGAGAAATCCCTTGCGGGACTGGTGGACGCCCTGGCGGACAAGCGCAATGCCGGCACCGAGATCATTCTGGTCTCTTCGGGGGCCATCGCTGCGGGCCTGGCCCCTTTGGGTCTGGCCAAACGGCCCAAGGACCTGGCCACGCAGCAGGCTGCCGCGAGTGTAGGCCAGGGACTGCTCATGGCCCGTTACACTCAGGCGTTCAGTGCCCACGGCGTCACCGTCAGCCAGGTGCTGCTAACCGCGGACGACCTCATGCGCCGCACCCAGCACACCAACGCTTTCAGGGCGCTGGACCGTCTGCTCAACCTTGGCGTGGTGCCCGTGGTCAATGAGAACGACACCGTGGCCACGCACGAGATCCGCTTTGGCGACAACGACCGACTGGCCGCTTTGGTGGCCCACCTGGTCCGCGCTGATGCGCTGGTACTGCTGTCCGACGTCGACGCCCTCTATGACGGACCGCCCTCCCAGGGCGCCAAGCGTATTCCGTTGGTTCAGGGTCCTCAGGACCTTGAGGACGTCACCATCGGCAAGGCCGGCAAGGCCGGCGTCGGAACCGGTGGAATGATGACCAAGGTTGAGGCGGCGTCGATCGCTGCCGGCTCCGGTATCCACGCTTTGGTAACGTCCACGGCCAACGCCGCCGCCGCCTTGGCGGGGGAGGACGTGGGGACCTGGTTCTCCGTCAATGGCAACCGCAAGCCGGTCCGCCTCCTGTGGCTGGCGCACCTGGCGACGGTTCAGGGACGCTTAATGCTCGACGACGGCGCGGTTAAAGCAGTGCGCGAACGGCACAGGTCACTCCTTCCTGCGGGCATTTCGGAGATCAGTGGTGATTTCGAAGCCGGCGATCCTGTGGAGATGGTTGCCCATGACGGAACCGTGGTGGCGCGTGGGCTGGTGAACTACTCCTCGGAGGAACTCCCGCGCATGCTGGGACGCACTACCCAGGAGCTCGGCCAGGCAATGGGCCGGGGTTACGACCGCGAAGTTGTTCATGTTGATGATCTGGTGCTCCTGCGGGCGCCCCGCTCATCTAAACTTGGAGCATGACTGAAGCGCTGACCCCTGATGCCCCTGTGATCTCCGACGTTTCCGGTGTTTCCGGACACACGCCGGAGAACCCTGTGGCAGGCGGCGTTCCGCTCTCCCCGGAGGATGTCCAGGCCGCCGTTCATGCCATTGCGGACCGTTCCCGCAAGGCTGCCCGCCGCATGGGCCAGGCGAACCGTGCATGGAAGGATCGTGCGCTCCGTGCCATCGGAACAGCCCTGGTGGAGAACCGGAAGCATGTCTTGGAGGCCAACGCCAAGGACGTTGCCGCAGGCCGGGCCAATGGTACCACCGCTGCACTCCTGGACCGCCTCACACTGACTCCTGCACGCATCGATGGCTTGGTTGCGGCCCTGGAGAACCTGGCGGGCCTGCCGGATCCCGTGGGCAACGTCGTCCGCGGGCAGACGCTCCCCAACGGTCTGCGTCTGCGGCAAGTCAACGTACCCATGGGCGTTGTGGCCGCCATTTACGAGGCTCGCCCGAACGTGACCGTGGATATCGCCGGCTTGGCCCTGAAGAGCGGCAACGCCGTGATTCTTCGTGGCGGGTCAGCTGCTGCGAATACCAATGAGGCTTTAGTACGAATCCTTCGGGAAGCACTGGACTCGGTGGGCCTGCCGGCCGATGCCGTCCAGACCGTGGACCAGTACGGCCGCGAAGGTGCCAACGTGCTGATGCGTGCCCGCGGACGCGTGGACGTCCTTATTCCGCGGGGCGGGCGGGACCTCATCCAGACAGTGGTCACCAACTCTGCCGTGCCCGTTATTGAAACCGGTGAAGGCAACGTCCATATCTTCATCGACGAGTCGGCGAACGAAGAAATGGCCGTGGAAATTCTCCTCAATGCCAAAACGCAGCGTCCCAGCGTTTGCAACACCGTGGAGACCCTGCTGGTGCACTCGGGCGCAACGGCACTTCCTGCTGTTGCCAAGGCATTGCGGGCACAAGGGGTGACGCTTCATGTGGACGAGAGGATCGCCGCTGCCCTGGGCCCGGAGATTGAAACCGTTCCCGCTGACGACGACGATTGGGCCACTGAATACATGGACCTTGACCTCGCCGTGGCCATGGTGGACAGCCTGGATGAGGCCGTCAACCACATCCGCACGTGGACCACGGGACACACTGAAGCGATCCTCACCAACAACCTGGCCAACGCCGAGAAGTTCATCGCAGAGATTGATTCCGCTGCCGTGATCGTCAATGCCTCCACACGGTTTACCGACGGCGGCGAACTGGGCCTCGGCGCCGAGGTGGGTATTTCGACGCAAAAGTTGCACGCCCGCGGTCCCATGGGGCTCACGGAGCTGACCACCACCAAGTGGATCGTCCAGGGCGAAGGCCAAGTCCGCAGCTAGCAACGCTGTAACATAGAACAGAAGTCCGGAACGTCGGGATGCCCCGCCGTGCAAAACATTTGAGAACCAAACTAGGGGAGAAGATGCTGTTTCAGCAGATCGCCACGTCCATTGCCGCCCAAACTGAAGGCGGCGGCCACGAGGAACTCGCACCCCTGTGGGCAGAGCCGTGGGTCTTCGGCATCGTGATGTTTGCCCTCATGCTGGTCCTCCTGTTCGTCACCCTCTCCTACACCAACCTGGGCAACCGCCACGAGGCTGTTGAAGAGCACGCAGACCCGCACCGCCAGCACCCGAACAAGCACACCCACGGGCAGGGCCACTAACATTATTGCCGCAACACCACGTGGGGAGTCGGGGCGCAGGCTTCGGCTGGGCGTGATGGGTGGAACATTCGATCCAATCCATCACGGCCACCTTGTGGCTGCCAGTGAAGTAGCAGCCAAGTTCGGACTCGACGAAGTGGTTTTCGTGCCAACGGGGCAACCGTGGCAGAAGTCGCACAAACTTGTCAGCGAGCCGGAGCACCGGTACCTGATGACAGTCATTGCCACAGCATCCAACCCGCGGTTCACAGTGAGCCGGGTGGACGTTGACCGTCCCGGCCCCACGTTCACCATAGACACCCTGCGCGATTTGCGGGCCCAGCGTCCTGACGCGGACCTGTTCTTCATCACCGGTGCGGATGCCCTGGCCCAGATCCTGTCCTGGAAAGATGTGGACGAGTTGTGGTCGTTGGCGCACTTCGTCGGCGTGACCCGGCCCGGACATGAACTGAACGACCTCGGACGGACTGACGACGTCAGCTTGCTCGAAGTCCCCGCTATGGCGATCTCCTCCACGGATTGCCGGATCCGCGTGGGCGCAGGCAACCCCGTCTGGTACTTGGTGCCGGACGGAGTGGTGCAATATATCGCCAAATATGGTCTTTACGCGCCCCAGCCCGTGGCAGGGGAGCTGACGCCCGTACTGTCCGGATCAGACGACCAAGCACGTACTGAATGAGTTTTGAATGAGCAGCCAGGAACAGCGACCCATCCGCAGCAGGCGTGAGCTTCGCCGCGCCCGGGAAGAGCAGTCGGACGCCACTGCGCAGCCGGACACCACTGCGCAGCCGGACACCACCGCGCAGGCAGACGCCCCTGCGGAGCCGAAGGCGCAACCGGACGCCACCGCGGAACCGAAGGCGCAGCCGAAACCTGCCGCGGAGCCAAAGGTGCCGGCAAAAGCCGGCGTGGATCCCGAGGCCCCCGCCACAAGTGCCGCTGCTGGTGCTGACCGTCCGGCTGGGTCTGACCGTCCCGCCGCCCGTAACCGCCGTGCCGCTGATGGTCCGGTGGATGCCGTAGGAACCGCAGCGCAGGAGCGTTCCTCGCAGGTCCGGGCGCGTGACCGTGCAGCTCTTAGGACCATCAAGGAGCTTGCGGACAAGGAAGAACAGCTCTCCGGAGGTGGGCCTCCCACGCGGCGCCAGCTTCGACTTCAGCAGCTCCAGGCCGAAGTTGCCACGTCAATGAACCCTATCGTTCCAGTGCCGGGTTCCACGCAGGAAGCGGCAAAGCCAGGTGCTCCGTCGGATGGCGTCGGAAATGCCGACGCTCCGAAGTCCGCGGATGCAAAGCCTGGAGTTGCCAAGTCCGGCATAGCAAAGCCCGAGGTTGCCAAAGCCGGGGCCGGCAACGGCATCCCCAAGGACAAGGGCACACCAGCGGATGACGAAACTCCCGCAGGCAAGTCCACGCCCATGGACAAAGCTCCGGATGCTGCCACGGAGTCCGGAATGTCCGTTGAGCAGGCGCTTGCTGTCCGTGAGTTGATCGCGGCGCAGGTTCAAAACCAGACGTCCAAGCTGGAACACATTGCCGAGCAGGACCCGTTGGCTGTTGATCCAACGGTGTTGGCGGAGCAGATTGCCTTGGCCGAACGTGCGGCGGTGTTGAACAAGCGCGCTGCAGCCAAGCAGAAGCTTGCCGAGCAGAACAAGGCTGAGCAGAGCAAGGTAGAGCAGGCAAAGTCTCCGGCGGCCACGTCTGGTCCTTCCACGGCCAACAACCTGGCCATGGTGACTCCGCTGGAGTTCGTCAAGGTTCCTGGTGTTGAGCGTCCGGTCATGAAGCGTCCCAGCACCACATTCGTGCCGTTGATCACCTCGGCAGGTCCAACTCTGGATGACCCGTCGCAGGTCAAGAAGCCAGGTTCCCGGGGCCGCGCAGGAGTTCTTGCCCGTGCGGAAGCTGTAGCCAGGTCCGCCAGGAAGAAGCCTGTTCCACCAGTGGAGCGCAGCGAAGAGACGCAGCGCCCGCCCGTTTCTGCCAGTACGGCTTACGGACTTGATCCGTTGGACGTCAATACTGCAGGACTGGCACGCGCTCAGCGCAACAGGCTGCTGCAGTACGGTGTTTTGGCTTTGGGCCTGGTTGCGCTCATCGTCGGCATCATCATGATCACCAGCGGCTAGTTCCGCTTTATCTCGGCAAACGCCACAACAAGGCCACAGGCCACAACAAGGAGTCCCCGTGTCTGCACATGAACAATCCATCACTCTCGCCCGTCACGCCGCGCGTGCAGCGGCCGATAAGCTCGCCGAAGACATCGTTGCACTTGATGTCAGCGAGCGGTTGGCGCTCACTGACATCTTCCTGATTGCGTCTGCTCCCACTGAGCGCCAGGTCAACGCAATCGTCGATGGCATTGAGGAAGAACTGCTCAAGCAGGATCTTCGGCCCGTGCGTCGTGAAGGCCGCTCCGAAGGCCGCTGGGTTTTGCTGGACTATGCGGACATCGTGATCCACGTCCAGCACGCCGAAGATCGCGTGTTCTATGCACTGGAGCGCCTGTGGAAGGACTGCCCTGTGGTGGATCTGGAGCTCGGTGACGATGCCTCCGCCAAGGCTGTTTCCGCGGAGGACTCAGAGCGCTAGGCAGTACTGGCAACCGAATATGCCCGATTTGGAATTTTCGGAAATGCTGTTCTAAGATATTTGAGTTGCTTCGGCGCGGATGGCTGAAATGCTGGACGTGAAGCAGCAAGAATATGGGGCTGTGGCGCAGCTGGTAGCGCACCTGCATGGCATGCAGGGGGTCAGGGGTTCGAGTCCCCTCAGCTCCACCACCTAGGGTCCTGCTTTCGTCAGTGAGAGCAGGACCCTTTGCTGTACCAGGAGTTTATTGATTCGGCTGCTGTTCCCGGGCTCAAGCGGTTGGGTCATCACCGAGTGGCGGACTTTGTGTCTGGTGGCTTGCGCCTGATGTCAGGGCCGGCAGCATGAATTCCCACATTTGTTCGATCCTGGCCATGACATCCTCCCGCGCAGTGAGGACTTCGGAGACCATCTGGACCCCGGTGAATGATGCCACCAAGTAGCGGGCGAAGGCTGCGGCATCCAGATCGGCGCGGACATCCCCCTCCGTCCGGGCTTGAGCCAATAACTGGTGGACGGTGTTGATCCAGTCCTGGTAAGGGCCGGAAACGTCAGCTTGGAACGCGGAGGCTTCGAATGTGAGCCGTATCCCGCCCTGGACTATCGGTTCATCCAATAGTTGCTGCCCGAACATCCTGCAGAGGCCGATGATTTTCTGCAGCGCAGTGTTGTTGGAAGCAGCGATCTCCGAACCCGCCGACTGGACCAGGGCGTGTTGCTCGTCGATGACAGCCAGGGCAAGCTCACGCTTGGACGTGAAGTGAAAGTAAAGTGCGCCTTTGGTCACGCCCGCGCGCTTGGTGATGTCAGCCAGGCTGGCGTTTCCGTACCCAATCTCCGCGAAGACACGGGCTGCGCCTTCAATGACTGCCAGTCGGGTGTCCTGCGCACGTTGCTGCATTGGTAGTGGCTGACCTTTCGAGCGATGTGGTGGGGCCGGTTGTTCTGTCACGGGATGCTGGCTGTGGCGCCTCTGGAACCCCATAACGCTATCACCGGGCAAAGTCGGGTCGCTCAAATAAACCGACTGGACGGTTTGGTTTCTGGAAGTATCGATCTTAGACTTCATCAGGGGCGGTGCTGGATGACGGCACGCTCCCAGGCAGCCGGTTTGGGGGGAGGCGCGGCGGATTCGTCCAGCGCGCCTCGGCTGCCGGGTTCACTGGATTAGACGCGCGGGTATACCTGATAGGAGCGGCTCGGGGTGACGCAGTTCACGGTTGACCGATTTCGCTTCTCGATGGATTGTGGTTAGTATTGACGAGTTGCTTCGACGGGAAGAGAAAAACTTCTTCGGAAAACCAGCAAATCCGGGGCTGTGGCGCAGCTGGTAGCGCACCTGCATGGCATGCAGGGGGTCAGGGGTTCGAGTCCCCTCAGCTCCACTTCGGAAAAAGACCCCGCTCATCCGAGCGGGGTCTTTTTGCATGTCCTGATAGCCGCTCAAATTATCCAGGGGGACGTGCGAACTCGGCGCCGCTGACGAACTCGACACCTTGGAACGGTTCGTCGCCTACCACGTGGGCGTTATGGCCCGGCGGGATCGTGTAGGAGTCGCCGGCAGCGATACTGATCTGGCCGCCGTCGTCGGTTTCAACGTCCAGCTTTCCGGAAACGCAGAATCCAACATGGCTCAACTGGCAGGAGTCGGTGCCCACTACAGGTTTGATGCAGTCAGCCCACGTCCAACCGGGCTCAAAGGTCATACGGCCGATTGTGTATTCGCCTACGGTGACGAGGTCCAGGACGGTCTTATCCGGACGGCGCGTCTCGTCGGGAGAGTTATGGGACTTTACTTCAAGGTTCGTGACAACATTGACACTCATGGCTTCTCGCAGGGGAGGGGGAGCCGGATGACGGATGGTCCCGGTGCCTGGCTCCTTGGTCACCGCGACGTGTGCCGGCCGCCTCTGTGATGGGTTTTACCAAACTGACGGGACGACCAGGTGTTTACGTGCTGCACTCTCAGGTTCCTCCCAAGCAATGACAAAGTCGAGTCAAAATCGCAACGAAAGTGAGAACCTCCATCGTGACGGCATTGGAACTGGAATCCCTCTTTGGCTCCTTGAGCAGGCTTCCGGACGTCGAAGCGGAGAATTTGCAGGCCTACGACGCCACTGACCGGATTCTGCTGGAAACAGCGGCAAAAATGGTGGGCCAACACACCGGAGTTGTCGTTATTGGCGACCGCTACGGTGCCCTGACGCTGGGTGCACTGGCGGGACTCGGCGTCGGGCACGTCCGTGTTCACCAGGATCTTTTCACGGGACGGCTCGCGTTGGAGCGCAACGCAGCAACAGCAGGACTTGAGGGCCGTTTCACACAGCATGGTCTAGGCCCGGATCTGCTCAGCAATGCAGGGCTGGTACTTGTTCAATTGCCGAAGTCGCTTGCTGAGTTGGAGGAAATCGCCGACGCCGTTGCCCGTTTCGCAGCGCCGGATACGGTGGTGTTGGCAGGCGGCCGCATCAAGCATATGTCCACCGGGATGAATTCAGTCCTGGAGAAGTACTTCTCCTCTGTCCAACCACAACTTGCCCGCCGGAAGTCCAGGGTGCTCATTGCCAGGGATCCCCAACCGGTTCGGGACGCGCCGCCGTTCCCCGTTGTTGAACCGTTGCAGGAATTGGGAATCACGGTCTGCGCACATGGCGCCGTCTTCTCCGGGGCCCGTCTGGATATTGGGACGCGCTTCTTGCTGACCTTCCTGGACCGGATGCCGCCTGCCCGGCGGGTGGTGGACCTGGGATGTGGCACGGGGATCCTGGCCACCATGTATGCACGGCGCCATGAGCAGGCGAGCGTGGTGGCAACGGACCAATCAGCGGCTGCTGTTGCCTCGGCCCGGGGTACTGCGGAGGCCAATGGGGTGGGGGACCGGGTGGCCATCCTTCATGATGACGCGATGTCCACGCTTGCACCTGGCAGTGCGGACCTCATCCTGCTGAACCCGCCGTTTCATGTAGGGGCCAGCGTCCATGCAGGCGCTGCGCTGAAGATGTTCCAAGCCGCAGGACGAATGCTGGCGCCAGGTGGGGAGTTGTGGACCGTCTACAACAGTCACTTGCAGTACCGGGGTGCGCTGGAACGGCTCATAGGGCCGACATCGGAGGAAGGCCGCAACCCTAAGTTCACGGTGACACGCAGCCTCAAATCCTGAATTCACCGTCATCAAGGCACGGTCCAGGAAGCTGTCGCATACAATTCAGTGGCATCGTTACCAACCCCTGACTTCGTCGCCAGCGTGTGCTCGTACCTGTGGGGCTGTGGGTATCGTACGATGCAGACAGAGACTAAATTCGACGAAGTTTTTCCGAATGACGAGGGGCATCAGTGACTGAGATCCGGCAGCCGACACCGAGGCGCGGAACGAATCTACCCCGTATGGGGGACTTCAATCTGACCGTCATTCTGGAGGCGATCCGGCGGTCAGCGCAGGGGCTCAGCCGCGTGGAGCTGGCACAGATTGTTGGACTTTCCCCCCAAACCATTTCCAATATTTCCCGGCGCCTGCTGGATCAAAAGCTGATCGTCGAGGCCGGCAAGGAAGGATCGGGGCCGGGCAAGCCGCGGACCATCCTGCGGTTGAACCCGGCTGGGATGTATGCCGTTGGTGTCCATCTGGACCCGGCCGTTATCACCTTTGTGGTTCTTGACCTCTTGGGCGACGTCGTCAGGCATTCCCGGATGTCCACCCCGGGCGGGGACCCCGCCGACGTGATCACCAGCATCGCCGCGCAAATCCAGGTCCTGGTCGAAGAGTCGGGAGTGGATGCATCCAAGATCGCCGGTCTTGGCGTTGCCGTCCCCGGACCCATTGACCTGGATGAAGGCTCCGTGGTGGAGCCGCCCCTGCTGACCAGGTGGAACCGGGTGCGCATCCGCGAGGCTTTGAGCGAAGCCACCGGGCTGGAGACCCTCGTTGACAAGGACGTCACCAGCGCAGCTGTTGCCGAGACCTGGGCAGGTGGCGCGAGCGGCGCCGGCAGCTTTGTTTTCATGTACATGGGTACCGGCATCGGTTGCGGAATCGTGCTCAATGATGAAGTAGTGCGTGGAACCTCCGGCAACGCCGGCGAAATCGGCCACATTGTGGTTGATCCTTCCGGTCCGTTATGTGATTGCGGACTGCACGGATGCGTTAAGTCCTCCTGCATCCCTCAGGTCCTGGTGGCTGAGGCCGAGGCAGCCGGTGTCCTGGACGGTCACCGTGAGGGGGCAGACGGTCCCGAGGTCCAAGAGCGTTTTGCCGAGCTGTGCGACCAAGCTGACGCCGGGAACCAAAAAGCGATTGCCATCCTGGACAAGTCGGCTACCCTCGTGGCCCGTGCCGTGTCCGTAGTGACCAATACCTTGGATGTGGAGCGCGTGGTTTTCGGTGGTCCCTTCTGGGGCCGGATGTCACCCTACTTCCTGGAGCGGGTTCCCGAACTGCTGGACAGGAACAACGCTGCCCGCATGATCCATGACCTCGAAGTTGTAGGAACCGGAGTGGGCGAGGACGTCGGCGCAATCGGTGCCGCGTGTCTCGTCCTGGAGCACATGCTGGCACCGCGGGCCCAGCGGCTCCTTCTGGAAGGCTGATTCAGCACGACGTTTGACGGATTGGAGCACCATGGGCCGCCCAATGAAGTTAGGTAGTATGAAGCGCGTGGCGGGGAAGTTTGCCGCCCTCGCTTCAGCCGCCGCCGTCCTTGTGGCAGCCAGCTCCTGTTCGCCTAGCCTTGACGCGGCCGGGAATAAGACGCTGAAGATCGTTTATCAGAAAACGGATGCCTTTACCGCCCTCGACGCCGTCATGCAGGACGCCAAGAAGGAGTTCGAGGCAGCCAACTCAGGGATTTCCGTTGAGCTTCAGCCCATTCAGGCCAACGATGACGATTACGGAACCAAGCTTGCCCTGGCGCAGCGTTCCACGGACACTGCGCCGGATGTCTTCTACGAGGACACCTTCAAGGTCCGCTCGGACGTCGACGCCGGGTACCTCCTTAAGCTCGATGGTTACCTTGAGAAGTGGGACGACTGGTCCCTGTTCAACGAAGCAGCCAAAGCGGCCGGCCGGGCAGATGACGGCAGTATTTATGCGGTGCCGCTCGGTACGGACACCAGAGCTATTTGGTACAACAAGGCAGTCCTGCAAAAGGCGGGCATTTCATTGCCCTGGCAGCCAAAGACCTGGGATGACATCCTGACCACGGCCCGTGCCGTGAAGGCATCCGATCCCAACGTGATCGCCTTCAACATGTACGCAGGCAAGGGGACCGGCGAGGGCACAGTCATGCAGGGCTTCTATGAACTCCTCTACGGGACAGACAGTACGTTGTATGACGAGAACGCTAAGAAGTGGGTGGTCGGTTCCCAAGGATTTACTGACTCCCTGGCGTTCTTGAAGACCCTCTACGACGAAAAACTCGCAGTGAGCCCCGCCGAGGCCTTGGATGCCAACGTCTGGAAGAAGGTCTTTGGCGAGTGGTTCCCGCAAGGGAAACTGGCGGCCACCGTGGAAGGTTCCTACACGCCGTCGTTCTGGCAAAAGGGTGGGGCATACGAGTGGGCAGGATATGAGCAGGACATGGGCGTCGCTATGTTCCCCACCAGGAACGGCCAGGAGCCCGGAGGTGTCAGCATGTCCGGTGGTTGGACGCTGGCGGTGGGTGCCAAGAGCAAGAACCCCGACCTTGCCTTCCAGTTCCTCACCACTGCACTGAACAAGAAGAACGCGTTGGCCTACGACATCAACAATTCGCAGATTGCCGTCAGGACCGATGTCGCCGCGGAAGCCGATTATTTAGCAGCCAACCCGTTCGTCAAGGATGTCTCAGACCTGGTGGCCGTGACGCATTACCGGCCCGCCACAGCTGACTATCCCAAGATTTCCACCGCCGTCCAGGTGGCCACGGAGTCAGTCATAACCGGCAAGCAAAGCCCCGAGGACGCCGCAGCAGAATACGATGCCACCGTCCGGAAGCTTGTGGGTGAGGACAAGGTCCTGGAGAAATGACCATCCGCCGCGTCCTGCGGCTCCTGCCGGTAGTTCCGTCGATTCTGCTGCTCCTGCTTTTCCTGGTGGCCCCGGTGGCGTGGTCGTTTTACGCGTCTTTCACCAACGCGTCGTTGACGGGCAAAGCTGCGCAGGACCCGCAGTGGGTGGGCGCCGACAACTACGCCCGGATGTTCAGCGATGACTCGTTTCCGCTGTCGGCCTGGCTGACCGTTGTCTTTGTCGCGGCGTCGGCGGTGTTGGGGCAAAACGTGCTGGGCCTGCTGATCGCACTGCTGATGACGCGTTCACGGAAAGTAGTCTCGTCATTGGTGGGTACAGCTGTGGTTGCGGCCTGGGTGCTTCCGGAAATTGTGGCCGCGTTTGCCGCGTATGCATACTTCAACCGGGACGGAACGCTGAACCAACTGGCGGGCATCGTCGGTATCCATGGCGTGGACTGGCTGTATTCGTTCCCCCTTGTGGCGATCATCCTGGCGAACACCTGGCGCGGCACCGCTTTCTCCATGCTGGTGTACCGGGCGGCTTTGGCGGACGTGCCCCGGGATATTTCCGAGGCCGCGCTCATGGACGGCGCCCGGGGGTGGCAGAGGCTCACCTTTATTACCCTGCCTTTGATCCGGAGCAGTATCACCACCAACCTGATGTTGATTACGCTCCAGACATTGGCCGTTTTCACCCTCATCTGGGTGATGACGGCGGGCGGACCTGCCAACGCCAGCACTACCTTGCCGGTGCTGGCATACCAGGAGGCGTTCAAGTTTGGCGACATCGGCTATGGAACAGCGGTGGCGTCGGTCCTGATCTTGTTGGGCATGGTGTTCGGTGCCGTCTACGTTCGGCTCCTGAGGGAGCGTCGCCCATGACCACCAAGGAACTGCGAGCGCGGGGGAAAGCACAAGTCACGACGACGGGTGGCGCCTCCCGTTCCAGGGCCAGGTTGGGTGCGGATATCGCCTTGGCCGCGATCGGTGTCTGCTTTGTGGCGCCATTATTGTGGTTGCTGCTGGCCGCCGTCGACCCCCAGGCCGTATACCAGACCAAGGTGCCATCGGCGCCGTCGACCCTCAACTTCAGTGCGGTGCTGACTCCTGAGCTGCTGTTTCTGCCGTTGGCAAACAGCTTGTGGTTGTCCGCCGGTACGGCTGCAGTGAACCTCCTTGCTGCCGTGCTGGCGGCGTATCCGTTGTCCAGGTATCAGTCCCGGTTCAACAAGCCGTTCATGTACACGGTGCTGTTCGGCACCTCGCTGCCGGTGACGGCCATTATGGTGCCCGTGTATGGGTTGTTCGTCCAGCTGCAACTGTTGGACTCCATGGCGGCGACCATTTTCTTCATGGCGACCACTACTTTGCCCATGGCGATCTGGATGACCAAGAACTTCATGGACTCGGTTCCTTTGGAACTGGAGGAGGCGGCCTGGATGGACGGGGCGTCGGCCATGACCGCGTTGCGCACCATTGTCCTGCCGCTGATGAGGCCGGGGCTCGGTGTGGTGTTCATCTTCGTCTTCATCCAGGCGTGGGGAAACTTCTTTGTTCCCTTCATCCTGTTGTTGTCGCCGGGCAAGCAACCGGCGGCAGTGTCCATCTTCAGTTTCTTCGGCCAGCACGGAGCGATCGCTTACGGCCAGTTGGCTGCTTTTTCCATCCTGTACTCGGTCCCGGTGCTCCTGCTCTACGCGCTGGTTTCCCGGGGCATGGGGAACTCCTTTGCCCTGTCTGGAGCTATGAAGGGCTAGCTGGAGATGGGAAGGGGGTGGCCGGCGTTCAGTCGATGTCCTCGATGATCTCGCCGTACGGTATGGACTCATCCAAGTGGGCCTGATGTCCGGTGGGTCCCCGGTTAAAGGTGATCCGGACCCCGTGGCGTTCGTCGGCGGCTGATTGCAGGAGGACGGGCCGAACGGCGTCGATGACGTGCTGGTCCTGGGCGGCGAGGTACTTCTGATAGGCGGCTGGTAGCTGATGCATGGCAAAAGGATAGACCTCGGAGGGCTGCATGGGGAGGGGTCCCCATTGCTGCCCTGAACAGGTCAGACTTGGATAGAGTGGCCCATGCAGGCGTAAGCACTGATGCCCGGCTTTTTAGCCGGCTGCCTGCCGGGAGACGCCAGACGCCAGCGAGGGGACCACGAGTGCAGCAGACCACAGCCACGGCCGGAATCGACGCACCGGACATGGCCCGTGCCCAACAACTCGTGGGCAGCATCATCCGGAGTTTTGAGAACAAAGTGGTGGGCCAGGCCAGGCTTCGCGAGACGTTGGTCATCGGGTTGTTGACGGGCGGCCACGTGCTGCTTGAAAGTGTGCCGGGCCTTGCCAAGACCACGGCGGCCCAGGCGATCGCGGAATCGGTCAGCGCGGAGTTCCGCCGGATCCAGTGCACTCCGGACCTGTTGCCCAGCGACATCGCAGGCACGCAGATTTTCGACGCAGCCAAGGGAACATTCGTCACTCAGTTGGGCCCGGTCCATGCCAACATTGTGCTGCTGGATGAGATCAACAGATCCAGCGCGAAGACCCAGAGTGCCATGCTGGAGGCCATGCAGGAGCGGCAGACGTCCATCGGTGGCGAGTCCTACCCTTTGCCGCAGCCGTTCCTGGTGCTGGCCACACAGAACCCGATTGAGCAGGAAGGGACGTACCGGCTCCCCGAAGCCCAAATGGACCGCTTCATGCTCAAGGACGTTCTGGACTACCCGAGCCCGGCCGAGGAAGCCGAAGTCATCCGCCGGATTGACGCCGGGGTGTTCAACGCCGACCAGAAGCCGCCGGCTGCTGCCTCACTGGACGCCGTGGTCCAGGTCCAAGAACTCGTGCGAAGGGTCTACATCGACCCCGCCATCGTCAGGTACATCGTGGGCCTTGCCTACGTCACCCGCAATGCTTCCCAATATCTGGAGCCCAGGCTCGCCGACCTGGTGGAGTTCGGTGCCAGCCCCAGGGCCAGCATTGCCTTCAGCCAGGCAGCCAGGGCCCTGGCCTTGCTGAACGGCCGTGACCACGTGATTCCCGAGGACGTGAAGAGCCTTGCACACCGGATCCTGCGGCACCGCATCATTCTCGGGTTCGATGCTGTGGTTGAAGGTGTCCCGGTGGAAACCGTCATTGATGCCGTCGTGGCGTCTGTCCAGACACCGTAGCGGGGACTGCGCGTGCCCAGCCTGCTTCGCCGGGTTAAGTCGAAGATGTTCATCTTCGCCCACCGGAGGACCCTGACCCTGCTCGACGGCGAATACGGCTCCGTTTTCAAAGGCCGCAGCCTGGACTTTGATGAGCTGCGGGCCTACGTTCCTGGAGATGAAGTCAGGGATATTGACTGGAAAGCCACCGCACGGCACGGATCGCCCCTGGTCAAGCGGTATGTGGCAGTTCGCCGGCACTCGGTGCTGTTGCTCGTGGACACCGGACGGACCATGGCTGCCCAGGCTTTGTCTGGTGAACCCAAGAAGGACATTGCTGTGCAGGCAGCCGGAGTGCTGGGGTATCTTGCGTGCCGCCATGGTGACGACGTCGGCCTCCTGCACGGGAACGAGACCACAACCCGGTATGTCCCGCCCCGCAGCGGCGAGGAGCACCTGGAACGCTTGCTGCAGGAGGTCGATGCGGGCGTCGCCGTGGACGGACCGGCCAGTTCCCTCGCGGAGCAACTGGACTACGTCCTGAGATACCTGAAGGGGCGCCTGCTTGTTATAGCCGTCGCGGACGAGTTCATGCCCGATTCCCGTACTGAGGGCCTGATGCGCAGGCTTCGAGCCAGGCACGAAGTCCTGTGGCTCACCGTCCGGGACGCGAACCTCACACCGGTGGCAGACAAAGGTGCCACGAACAGTAAGGATCTGGGCACGGGGCAGGGAATTCCCATCCCGCTGGCCGCCGACGGCAAGGTCCGGGCGGCCTATGAAGCTGCCATGGCCGAACGCGGAGAACACCGCAGCTCCCTCTTCCGCCGACTGGGCATCGCCGAGGAACAAACCTCAGGCAGCGCGGACGTCCTGCCTGCCGTCTTTGCACTCCTTGAGAAGCACCGTTCGGGTGCGACAACTGCCAGGGGTACCGCTCGGGGTGGCCACCGTGCAGGATGATCCCGGCTTCTACGCGCCGCTGCAGTACCAGCCGCAATGGTTCTGGGCCGGCCTGCTGATAGTCCTGGTGGTGGGTGCCTGGTACGCCTGGATCTTCCGGCCCCCGCGCCGGAGACCGCCGGCCGGACAAGGACCGCCACAGCAGGACCTGGAATCCCTGCGCTCCGCGTGCCTGACGGCCATCAACGCCACAGCAGAAGACGCCGACGCCGGACGGATACCAGTGCGCGACGCCCACCAAAGACTCAGCTTCCTCGTGCGGGAGTTCGCCGGGGCAGCCACGGGGCTGCCCGTCACGTCCATGACGCTGGAAGATCTCCGCCGCCAAGGATTCGAGGAACTTGCTGCAGGAATCGCGGGCATCTACCCCAACGAATTCGCCCGCGTGCCACTCCACCCCGTGGGGCACTCAGCAGAGGCTGCGCGACAGGTGGTGATCGGATGGAACTGAGCTACGGGTGGATCCTTCCCCTTGCCGCAGCAGCGGTGGCCATCAGCGCCTGGCTGTACCGCCGTCGTCGTCCCCCACAGACCCGGCCCGTCGCGCACGGCGACCGCCTGACCGACCTGCCGGAGTACCAGCACGCACTACGCAGGTACCGCCTGCGGCTGATGGTGGCGGTGGTGCTGGGCGCCGTGTTCCTCGCCGCCACCGCTACAGCCGCCGCCAGGCCCATCCTGCGCACCACGGAGCAGCCGGAAATCCGGAACAGGGACATCGTGCTGTGCCTGGACGTGTCCGGATCCATGACCAGCACCGATGCCGCCATAGCCACCGTGTTCCAGGAACTCGCCAAGGAGTTCGACGGCGAAAGGATCGGCATGGTCATCTTCGACAGCAGCAGCGTGCAACTCTTTCCCCTCACGGATGACTACGACTATGCCGCCGAACAGCTCGCCGAAGCCAAGGAAGCCCTGGACAGCGGGGCAGGATCCTTCTTCGACGGCACGTGGAACGGCGCAGGCTCCTCACTGATCGGCGACGGCCTGGCATCCTGCGTGCAGAGCTTTCCCGATGACACAGGCACCGATGGGGCCCAGCGCTCGCGGTCCGTGGTGCTGGCCACTGACAACTTCCTCTCCGGCGAGCCGATCTTCAGCCTGGAGGAAGCGGCAGCACTGGCCGCCGACAAAAAAGTAAAAGTCTATGCACTGAACCCCAGCGACATGGACTACGGCAACCAACCCGATGAACCCGGCGCCCAACTCAGGGCCGCCACTGAGCGTACCGAGGGCGCCTATTTCACCGTAGACAGCGCGGAGGCCGTGCCGGGCATCGTGGGGAAAGTGCAGGAAACAGAAGCCACAAGCTACCGTGCAGCTCCCCAGGCAGTGGTAGCCGATGCTCCTGCCTGGCCGCTCGGGATCGCCCTGGTTGCCGGAACGGGCATGCTGGTACTCGGCTGGAGGCTGGAACCATGACCTTCGCCCCGGTCATTCCTTGGCCCCTGCTGGTCCTGGCCCTCGCCGCCGTGCTGGTATTCACAGTGCTGGCCTTGACACGGAAAGCGAGGCCAGCTGCGTTGCGGGGCGTCGCCGTCGTGCTTCTGCTCCTCGCCATGCTAAGGCCAGGCTGGCCCGGTGGACAGGCCAACACCGCCGCCGCGGAGATGGATGTCTTCTTCGTGGTGGACACCAGCACCAGCATGGCAGCCGAAGACTACAACGGCTCCGCTACCCGGCTGTCGGGGGCCAAACGCGACGTGATGGCGATAGCCAAGGAGCTCGCCGGTGCCAAATTCTCCCTGATCACGTTCGACAACAAGGCCACCGTCCGCATGCCCCTCACCCGAGACGCCACCGCGCTGCAGACTGCCATGACCACACTCCAACCCCAGAACCCCCGATACGCCAAGGGAAGCATCGTCACCGGCGCAGCACAGCTGCTCAAAGAGCGGCTTGCGGCAACCAAGGAGCAACACCCTGGCCGGCCTGCACTGGTCTTCTACGCCGGCGATGGCGAAAACACCAGCGCAGAGCAGCCGCCGGCCATGGACGCCGCCAACGTAGCCGGGGGAGCGGTCCTTGGATACGGCACCCCTCAGGGCGGACGCATGAAGGAAACCCCGGATGCGGACGCCGGCTACCTCAAGGACCGCAGCTCCGACACCCCACAGGAAGCCGTTTCGCGCATTGACGAGAACCAACTCCGCGCTATCGCCGAGCAACTCCGCCTCCCCTACGCACACCGGACCGGGACAGAGCCGCCATCGGACATGCTCGGCAAAACCCAGCCAGGTGCCCTCACCATCAGCGACGCGGACACCCCCGGACGCATTGAGCTCTACTGGCTGCTCGCCCTGGCCGCCTTCCTGCTGGCACTGCACGAACCACTGCGCCACCTCACCGCACTCCTGAACCTCCGGCCTGCAGCACCGAAGGAGCGCACCCCATGACCCACAACGCACGACGACCGCGACTCCACCTTGCGCTGTGGTCCGCGCCACCGGCCCTGCTGGCGCTCGCAGTTGCCGCGAAACTCCTGAGCGTGGGCCTCCTGGGTGGTGCAGCCGCGGAGTCCTACGCTGCCGGTCAGGGAAGTGACGTGGCCCGGGCTGCCTCCTGGCTCCATGTAGTCAACTTCGTGGAGCCGCATAAGGCGCCGTTCGCCTCCGGGGACGCCCGGGTGCTGGCGGGTGACTTCGCTGCCGCACGGGAAGACTTCGAGACAGCGTTGCGGCTCGGTCCCGGTGAAGACGAGTGCAAAGTCCGGGTCAACCTTGTCCTGAGCATCGAGAAATTGGGGGATGCGGCCGGGGGCGGTGACGCTGCGACCCGGCTTTTTGCGGAAGGACTTGCTGCCGCGGAAGGATCTCCGCCGCATTGCCATGCTGTTGGTCCCGCCAACGCTGCAGGGGAGGGCGCAGCCCTTGACGCGGCGGAGGAACGGCTCACGAACAAAATCGCCGAGGGAAAGCCGCAAAGCGGCAAGGCGCAGCAGCCTTCCGGCGAATCCCCGTCCTCGCCTCCACAGGAACAACTCAAACGGCTGGAGGAAAGCGCGCAACAAGCCCAACGGGAACGCTCGGAGGGGCAGGAACGCGGAGAATACCTGCGCAGTCCTGATGACGGCCCGCGCGTTGACAAACCATGGTGACCCTTTTGGCGAACAAAGTTCACGAATCCTTGGACCCATAGCGGACAACAACGACGGCGGCCGATCACCGCAAAAGGTGACCGGCCGCCGTCGTTCGCGTTAAGCGTTGCTTGCTACTCCCAAAGGATTTCGTCATCCACCACGCCGTCTTCGTCGGCTGCGACTACCAGGAGCTCGTCCGTGAAATGGGATCCGAGGGTGAAGTCCAGGACAAAATACCGCTCCGGCTGACCGGGGTAGATGGCCACGTGGCCGAGCTTGAGAGCTTTCAGGAACACATCATTGGTCAGTTGGCCCTTGTCCCGGACGCCGAAGACCGATTCCAGCTGCTCGTCCTTGAGCTGTGAGCTATGGAAGTGCAGGAACTGTTGCGGATTGGTGCCGTCCTGGTCGAGCTCGTCGGCAATCATTTCCCTGACCTGGTCCACCAGTTCGGGCAGGAAGCGCAACCTGTAGTCCACCTTGCGCATTGCGGCCTCATCGAAGTGGTCGTGCGCGGTGACATTGAGGTCCAGCTCCAACTGGTTGCCGGCGAGTTCGTGTCTCGCGACGAAGCAATGTTCACGCCCGTGATTGAGCTCGATCTCCCCAAAATGTTTGCTCGCTACCTTGCCCATGTGATCAATCTAACCCCATCAACCGGCGGGTTCCAGCACTTGGGGATATTTCACCTGCGCCGTTGCGGACCCTTGACAGGCGCGGTTTTCAGGGGGTGAAGTCCGCTCCTGCCGGAGGTTTCCCGGAGGGTGTCGGCCAGCAGTTGTGTGAACAACTGCACTTGAGCGGTCCGCTTTTCGTTGATGAGCAGGGCGAAGACGTTACGCGCCAAGCGAATGTCCGGGACGTCAAGGACCACGACGCCGGATGGCCGGTTCCGGAGCGCCAGTTCGGGTACCAGCGAGGCACCCAGGCCGGCGGCGGTCATCTCCAAGCTGGCGTGGAAATCGTCGCTGTAGGCCACCACCCGCGGGTGGAGGTTGCAGCTGGCAAACAGGCGTTCAATCACCAGGGCGTCGCTGGTGCCGGGGTGGTGGACGATCCACGGCATGTCGGACAGATGGGCGGCTTCTATCTCGGCATCCTCCCGGATTTTCCAGGACGCCGGCAGCACCACCCTGAAGTCGTCGTCCCCGATCCACTGCCGTTCCAGGGAATGCGGCCAGGCCAGTCCGGACTGCCCCACCTGATAGACCAGCGCCACATCCAATTCGCCGCCGCTGCGCAGGCCCTGGATGGTTTGGGCGGGTTCCGCCACGGAGACGCGGAGCTCAATGCCCAGCCCGTTCCACCGATCGTTCCGGAGGATCTCCGGCAACACGTAGGTGGCAAGGCTGGGGAAGATGCCAAGCCTCAGTTCCTGCGCGGGGGAGTCGTTGGTTCGTGAAGCCGCAGCCATGAGGGCCTCGACGTCGGTCAGTACCTTCGATGCGTGCCGGGTCATGGTCACGGCAGCCTCCGTGGGAACAACGCTCCGCGCCGACCGTTGGAAAAGCTCGACGCCGGTATCGCGTTCCAGCGCCGCCATCTGTTGGGAGACTGCCGAGGCTGTGTAGCCAAGCTGGGCGGCGGCGGCAGCAAAGGAACCCAAACGGGTGACTTCCATGAGCGTCCGGAGGTGGAGGAGATTGACCATCAGCAGATTTTAGCTGTTCGCCACGCCACATTTTCAAAGTGTCACGACACGCCGTATCCCGGCGACACGCTGGAGATTAAATGTGGCTAAGTAGTCCACAGGGTGTGGATGACATCTATCAATTTGGCGGAATCACGGACATTTTGAGGGCCCTCGCCTGTGGACGAGCAGTGGATTGAATGACATACTTGTAATACATCATCTTGGGGTTCCAGTTCGACGCTTGCACTACATGTAGTATCGATTTACGGATTGAGCGGGAAACCAGCACAAGACAAAATCAGAGCGTGTTGGCTGTCACGGCAGCCCGCGGGCCGGTATCGGATTCAGTAGCTAGTTCCGGTTGAGCCCGCCAGATACGAAGAGCGACAGACTTCAACTAAGGGGACAGGGATCATGACCGTAACGGTTTACACGAAGCCGGCCTGTGTTCAGTGCAACGCAACCTACCGGGCACTCGACAAGAAGGGCATTGCCTACCAGAGTGTCGACATCTCCCAGGATGCCGAGGCCCTCGAGCGCCTCAAGGCACTGGGTTACATGCAGGCTCCGGTTGTCGTCACCGAGCAGGACCACTGGTCTGGTTTCCGCCCGGACAAGATCGAGGAACTGGCCCAGGCCGTTTCCTCCGTGGCCTAAGTTTCATTCAAACTTCGCCACCACAGCACACTAAGAATTCCTATGTAGTCGAGGTGACTCCCATGGCACCGCTGGCAGCGGCACCCGTACGCGATGCTGCGGAAGCTGTGACCACGAGGAGTCACCTCATCTACTTTTCCTCGACCTCCGAGAACACCAAACGATTCGTCCAGAAACTGGGTACGGATGCAGCACGCATTCCGCTGTATGCCCAGGATGCTCCGCTGCGGGCCCTCGAACCCTTCGTCCTTGTACTGCCCACTTACGGCGGAACAAACGGCGAAGGCTCGGTGCCGAAGCAGGTCATCAGATTTCTCAACGATCACGGGAACAGGGAACTGATCCGCGGTGTTATCGGAGCGGGGAACACCAATTTCGCGGACAACTACTGCGCAGCGGGGGACATCATTTCCGTTAAGTGCAAGGTGCCGCATCTTTACAAATTTGAACTCATGGGGACGCCGGAAGACGTTCAACGGGTCAACGAAGGGCTGGAAAAGTTTTGGACACAACTGTCGCAGAAACAGAAGTAACCGGGGGCGCTGTGGACACGGTCAAGAAGCCGCTGCCTGAGGCTTTCAAGGGCTTGGGTTATCACGAGCTCAACGCCATGCTGAACCTGTATGGCCCCAACGGCGAGATCCAGTTCGAAGCCGACCGTGAAGCTGCGCACCAGTACTTCCTGCAGCACGTGAACAACAACACGGTGTTCTTCCATGACCTGGAAGAGAAGCTCGACTACCTGGTGAAGAACCAGTACTACGAGCGCGAGACCCTCGACCAGTACACGATGAACTTCATCCGCGACCTCTTCAACCGCGCGTACAAGAAGAAGTTCCGCTTCGAGACCTTCCTCGGCGCCTTCAAGTTCTACACGTCCTACACGCTGAAGACTTTCGACGGCAAGCGTTTCCTGGAGCGCTACGAAGACCGCGTCTGCATGGTTGCCCTGCACCTGGCACGTGGCGACGAAGACCTGGCCAACCGCCTCGTCGACGAAATCATCGACGGCCGCTTCCAGCCGGCTACCCCCACGTTCCTCAACGCCGGCAAGGCGCAGCGCGGCGAGCTCGTCTCCTGCTTCCTGCTCCGCATCGAAGACAACATGGAGTCGATCGCCCGCGCCATCAACTCTGCCCTTCAGCTCTCCAAGCGTGGCGGCGGTGTGGCTCTTTCGCTCACCAACATCCGCGAGCACGGTGCCCCGATCAAGCAGATTGAAAACCAGTCCTCCGGCGTCATCCCCGTGATGAAGCTCCTCGAAGACAGCTTCTCCTACGCCAACCAGCTCGGTGCCCGCCAGGGTGCAGGGGCCGTGTACCTGCACGCCCACCACCCGGACATCCACCGCTTCCTGGACACCAAGCGCGAGAACGCTGACGAGAAGATCCGTATCAAGACGCTTTCCTTGGGTGTTGTGGTTCCCGACATCACGTTCGAACTCGCCAAGAAGAACGAGGACATGTACCTCTTCTCCCCGTACGACGTCGAGAAGGTCTACGGTGTCCCGTTCTCCGATATTTCGGTGACCGAGAAGTACTACGAGATGGTTGACGATTCCCGGATCAAGAAGACCAAGATCAGTGCCCGCGAGTTCTTCCAGACCCTCGCGGAGATCCAGTTCGAGTCCGGCTACCCGTACATCATGTTCGAAGACACCGTTAACCGGGCCAACCCGATTGACGGCAAGATCACCATGAGCAACCTGTGCTCGGAGATCCTGCAGGTTTCCTCGCCGTCCATCTACGCCGAAGACCTCAGCTACGAGACCGTGGGCAAGGACATTTCCTGCAACCTCGGTTCCATGAACATTGCCAAGACCATGGATTCGCCGGACTTTGGCCGCTCCATTGAGACGTCCATCCGCGCCCTCAGCGCTGTGTCCGACATGTCCTACATCAACTCGGTGCCGTCCATCGCACAGGGCAACGCCCAGAGCCACGCCATCGGCCTCGGTCAGATGAACCTCCACGGTTACCTTGCCCGCGAGCACGTCCACTACGGTTCCGAAGAGGGCCTGGACTTCACCAACATCTACTTCTACACGGTGCTGTTCCACGCTCTGCGCGCCTCCAACCGCCTTGCCATCGAGACCGGCCAGACGTTCGGCGGCTTCGAGAAGTCCACTTACGCATCCGGTGAGTTCTTCGACAAGTACACCGAGCAGGAATGGGTTCCGGCAACGGAACGGGTCTCTGAGCTCTTCGCCGGCCACCACATCCCCACCCAGGATGACTGGCGCGAGCTGAAGGCTTCGGTCATGGAGCACGGTATCTACAACCAGAACCTCCAGGCCGTGCCGCCTACCGGTTCCATCAGCTACATCAACAACTCCACGTCCTCCATCCACCCGGTGGCCGCCAAGATCGAAATCCGCAAGGAAGGCAAGATCGGCCGCGTCTACTACCCGGCTCCGTACCTGACCAACGACAACCTGGAGTACTACCAGGATGCCTACGAAATCGGCTACGAGAAGATCATCGACACCTACGCCGCTGCCACGCAGCACGTGGACCAGGGCCTGTCCCTGACGCTGTTCTTCAAGGACACCGCCACCACGCGCGACATCAACAAGGCGCAGATCTACGCATGGCGCAAGGGCATCAAGACCCTCTACTACATCCGTCTCCGCCAGCTCGCGCTGGAGGGCACTGAGGTGGAAGGCTGCGTCAGCTGCATGCTGTAATCAACCTTTATCGGTCGATTAATTGCGGCCCCGGCTGCACTCAAAACTAAAGAGCACGACGGCGGGTTCCCACCCGCCGTCGTAGGCTTATCTCAAGAAAAACCATCGCTTTAAGGGGATGAAATGACCGAAAAGGTCAAGCTGCTGACACACGTCGAGGCCATCAACTGGAACAAGATCCAGGACGACAAGGACGTGGAAGTCTGGAACCGGCTGGTCAACAACTTCTGGCTCCCGGAGAAGGTGCCGTTGTCCAACGACGTCCAGTCGTGGCACACGCTGACGCCGGATGAGCAGCAGCTCACCATGCGCGTTTTCACCGGCCTCACTCTCCTGGACACGATCCAGGGCACCGTCGGCGCCGTTTCGCTGATCCCTGATGCGATCACCCCGCACGAAGAAGCCGTGTACACCAACATCGCTTTCATGGAGTCGGTGCACGCCAAGTCCTACTCGTCCATCTTCTCCACTTTGTGCTCCACCAAGGAGATTGACGATGCCTTCCGCTGGTCCCTCGAGAACGAGAACCTGCAGAAGAAGGCGCAGATCGTCATGGACTACTACCAGGGCGACGATCCCCTGAAGCGCAAGGTTGCCTCCACGCTGCTGGAGAGCTTCCTGTTCTACTCGGGCTTCTACCTGCCCATGTACTGGTCCTCGCGCGCCAAGCTCACGAACACGGCCGACCTCATCCGCCTCATCATCCGTGACGAGGCCGTGCACGGTTACTACATCGGCTACAAGTTCCAGAAGGGCCTGGAGAAGGTTTCCGACGCCCGCAAGCAGGAAATCATGGACTACACGTTCGAACTGCTCTTCGAGCTGTACGAAAACGAAGTCCAGTACACACATGACCTCTACGACGGTGTCGGCCTGGCCGAAGACGTTAAGAAGTTCCTGCACTACAACGCCAACAAGGCCCTCATGAACCTCGGCTACGAGGCCATGTTCCCGGCTTCCGTCACCGACGTGAACCCGGCCATCCTGTCGGCCCTGTCCCCGAACGCCGACGAGAACCACGACTTCTTCTCCGGCTCGGGCTCCTCCTACGTGATTGGCAAGGCTGTCAACACGGAGGATGAGGACTGGGAGTTCTAAGCAGTCGTTCAATTCAGGGCGGGCAGCGAGCAATCGCTGTCCGCCTTTCTTTTGTCTGGTTCACGTTCTGGAGGGTCGGTGTCCGGGGAGTGGCGGGGCTTTGGATTGGTAGCTGTGTCCGGTGGGTGTGCTGATGTGCAGGGTGTGGGTGTCTGCGGGGAGGGTTTCTGCGGGCAGGGGGGTGGCGGTCCAGCCGGGGTTTTCTTTGGTGTGGTTGCACGCTTCGCAGAGTCCTGCGGCGTTGTCCAGGGTGGTGGTGCCGCCTAAGTGCCAGGGCACGATGTGGTCGATGTGCCGGATGGGCGCGTCGCAGTAAGGCGTCCTGCAGGTATGGTCGCGGGCTTGGATGAACCGCCGATGTCGGTGCGGGAAGAGCCGGGCCTTGGAGCCCATCGCCAAAAGTTCCCCGCTCCCGGGTGCGGTGTAAAGCCGCCGGACCCAGACCGCGAAGTCGTGATCTTCCTCCGGCACCGGCCCATGGCCCGACTGACTGCCCGTCGGTGTTGTCCGTGCTGGCGAGGACCCGCGGCTTGCCGGGACTTCCTGGCTGGCTGAAGGGGCACGCTGGGGTAACGGTCGCTGTCCCGTTGGCCCCTGCCTGCGTCCTTGCGTCTGTTCTCCCGGACCGATGAGGGTTCTGGCCCACTCCGCCGGGACGATGCCGTAGCCGTGGAGCCGGGCGGGTTCGGAGTCGCTTTGGAACAGGGTCCGGTCGGTCATGACGAGCTGGAGTTCAACCCCGGCGACCCCGCCCGGGGTGCCGGTGATGCGTTCGGTCAGGGTGTCGGCCATGACCTGGCCACGGCCACGGGGATCACCACTGGAACGGGCGGCATCAGCGGCCCGGGTCAACGCGGCATAGGCTGCCACGCCCTGGGCGACCGGGAGCAGCGCGGTCAGGTAGGTCATGGTGTCCGGTGCCGGTCTCAGACTCACGGTCCGTTCCGTCGCGGCATGGCTGGCCCTCTGGGCAACTGACCGTGGATCACGGCGGTACGCGGCCGCTTTCACGGCGGCGACCAGGGCCCGGTCACCAACACCGTCGAACGTCCCGGTATCAGGGGCGAGTTCGGCGTCCACCGCGGCCCGGTCCTCCACGGACAAACACGCTGTTTCCTTCACCAACAGCGTCGCCCGCCATTCGTTGAGCAGGCCTTTGTTCAACGCCGCCAGGGTCCGCGGCATCTCCGTCACCAGGGCTTTGGCCAGGCCCAACAACCTCGAGCCACGGTTGGGTGATTCCCGCCGCGCCAACGCCACCTGCGCCCCGACACCCTTGCCACGCTCCGCCGCCGGCATCCCGGCCTCGGCCTGCTCAGCCCGCTGCGCCAGATCAAACGCCACAGCAATCTGCGCCTGCAACCCGGAAATAGCCGACTTCATTTCCTCCAACACCCGCAACTGACCGATCAGGTCACCACTGATGGTGCCAGTCCGGCCCACATCCCCGGAAACAGCAAGAAACGGCGCAGCAGACAACGCCGCCGACTTCGCTTGCCCTTCCCGGATCTGCTTCATGCCCCAACTCTCGCAGGGGGCACTGACATTATTAGGTCGGTTGCCCGGGGGAGGTGCCGGCGGACTCGGTCTGAACCCTCCCGCCCTTGTCTGCGTCTTTACATCAGGGGAGGATACGCGACATCGTCGGAAGGTTCGCCATGGCGCAGCTGGAGAAGTTCGAAAAGTACTTGATCGAAGAGTTCTACGATGACTACCGCTCGGGGGACATGTCGCACAAGACCTTCACCCGGCGGGTGGCATTCATCATGGGAAGCATGACGGCGGCTGCGGCTGCCATGACCCTGGTGGGCTGCACTCCGGAAGAGGTTCCCGCGACAACCGATCCGATGCCAACGCCTTCGCCCGCGACGTCGTCGGCGTCTGAGCCAGGATCTGCAGGGACCGCTACAATGGCCGTTCCCAACGCCAAGAGCCCACTCTCTGTCCCTGAGGGTGCGGCAGGATTGATGACAGCAACCGTGAAGTTTGACTCCAACGGGACGGAAATCAGCGCTTACCTGGCCCGGCCCGAGGGCAGTCAAAAGGGACCCGGCGTCCTGATCTGCCACGAAAACCGTGGGCTCACACCGCACATCCACGACGTCGCCCGGCGCTTCGCCAAGGAAGGCTACGCGGCGTTGGCGCTGGACTTACTGAGCAGGGAGGGCGGCACAGCGAATATGGACCCGGATGCCGTCCCGGGTGCACTGACGCAGGCTGGTGCGCAAAGGCATGTGGGCGACTTCAAAGCCGCGTTCGAGTACCTCAACGGCCAGGACTTCGTGGAGAAGGGCCGGATCGCCATGGTCGGCTTCTGCTTCGGCGGAGGCATCACCTGGCAGGCGAGCACCGAGATCCAAAGTCTCAAAGCCACCTCCGCGTTCTACGGTCCAGCACCGGACCTGGCCAAGGTTCCCACCATCAAACCGGCGGTCTTTGGTGTCTACGCCGAGAATGACGCCCGCATCACCGGCGCTATGCCCCAACTTCAGGAAGCCTTGAACGCCTCAACGGTCAAGCACCAACTCAAGGTGTACCCCGGCGTGGATCACGCCTTCCACAACGACACCGGCGACCGATACGTCGAAGCGCAGGCAACCGCTGCGTGGAACGACACCCTGGCCTGGTTCAAGGACAACGTCTAGGCCGCACCACGCGGGAACCTAACCCTGCAACCGCGCAGCTTCACTCGCCAGCTCTGCCTCCAGAATTTCGATGCTCGGCAGGCTCGCCACCAACTCGTCGGGGAGTGAGTCCGGGAGGGATGTCTTCCACTCCGCAATGCCCACAGGAGCGTTGAATCCACGCAGTGCGTACTCGGCCACCACGCTGTTCTTCTCCTTGCACAGCAGCAGTCCGATAGTTGGCTTGTCCTCGGGGTGCGCCATGAGGTCGTCCACTGCCGCCATGTACATGCCCAGCTGCCCCAGGAACCCGGGTTCGAACTTCACGGCCTTGAGTTCAATCACCATGTAGCAGCGCAACTTCAAGTGGTAGAACAGCAGGTCTGCGAAGAACTCGTCGCCGGCAATCTCCAATCGGACCTGCTCGCCGACAAAGGCGAACCCCTGGCCCAGCTCCAACAGGAATTTCTCCACGTGTTTCACCAACTGCAGCTCCAAGTCCCGTTCGGTGTGCCGATCACTCATGGACAGAAAGTCGAAGACGTAGGGATCCTTGGTCGCCTGCTGCGCCAGGTCCGAATCGGCTGGGATCATCGTGGAGGCAAAGTTGGTGATGGCCTGCCCCGAGCGTTCGTGCAAGCGCGTCGAGATCTGGTGGGTCAACACGTTGCGGGACCAGCCGTGCTGGGCAGCCGCCGCTGCGTACCAGAGTCGCGTGGCGGCGTCGTCGAGCTTTTCCAGGAGTGCGATCTGGTGGTACCAGGGCAATGTTGCAAGCGGTGCTTGCAACATTGGGAAATCGGGCCAGGCCTGGGCGAAGCTCTTCATGTACCTCAGGTTTCTGGGGGAGAAGCCCTTCGCTTCCGGGAACCGGGTCCGGATGTCGGCAGACAAGCGGGTCACTACCTTGGCGCCCCATCCTTGCTCGGATTCGCGTTCGGCGAGCTGTCGGCCAATGCTCCAGTACGAATTCAACAACTCACTGTTGGCCGCTGCCATCGCCCGGGTCCTGCCAACGCGGACCTCTTGTGCCACGGTGTGAAGCAAGGTGGGATACCAGTCGGGCATGGACGAAGCAGCCGGGACACCCGGAAATGATGCTTCGGTGGCGAGCTCTTGGGACGGCATGGTGCTCCTGTCGGTTGCTGGTGTGACCACGCTAAGCGGAGGCACTGACAAAATAGACGGGTGAGCGAAGCCGGTGAATTCATGGACCACACCCTGCAGATGGAATCCACCTGGGAGAAAGCTGCAGAGGCCAGTGAGCGTCTGGGCGGGGCACTGAAGGTGTATGGCGCATCCGTGGGCGCCGTGCGGGGAACGGTGAGGGATACGCTCAAGCGGTACAAGAACCTGGACCATGACGACGTCACTGCCTTAGGTTCGGAGCTCTACGCGGAGCCGGTCTTTGAACGGCGCCTTGCAGCAGTGGTCCTGCTGCAAACCAAAGTCGGCATCCTGGTCAACACCGACCTGACCCGCATTGAAGGTTTCATCAGGCAGGCCGGGACCCGCGAACTGGTGGATCCCCTCGCGAAGGATGTGGTGCGTCCCTTGATGGCACGCCTGGAGGGGCAGGCGAAGGAACGCGCTGAACGCGTACTGGGACGGTGGGCCGCAGACCCGGATCCGGAGCTACGGCACGCCGCGGCCCTGGCGGCAGGCACCGCCACCCCTTGATAAGCACCAGCGACCCGCCTAGCGTTTCCCTCACCACATGCCATTGAGGTGAGAGGCAGGCTGATCGATGAAATCGCTCTGGTTGGACCGGGAGATGCGCTTCACCTCCGACCACATCCCTGAGGAAAAGCACTTCGACACCATAGTGGTAGGCGCAGGGCTCACTGGAATGGTGACGGCCTTGCTGTTGTCCCGGTCGGGCCAGCGCGTGGTGGTTTTCGAGGCCAGAACGCTGGGTGCCGTGACCACCGGCAACACCACAGGGAAACTGAGCCTCTTGCAAGGCGGTGTACTGTCCGCCCTGCGTGGCCAGTACCCCCTGAAAGTGGTGCAGGCCTATGTGGAGGCCAACAAGTCCGGCCAAGCCTGGCTGACGCAGTACATGGAGCAGCAGGGCACTCCGTTCCAGCGCCGAACCGCGGTGACGTTCGCAACCACGGACGACGGCGGCCAGCGGCTCCGCAAAGAGGCTGCGGTTTCACGCGACGCAGGTTTGGACGTGCACTTCAGCCGTGATGCCGGCCTGCCGTTCCCCGTGGTGGAGGCGCTGGAGCTCGAAAACCAGGTGCAGATCAACCCCATGGACGTGCTGGAAAACCTCGCCAGGGACCTCCGCGGGCATGGCGGCATGATCGTCGAGGACATGCAGGTCCAGAAGGTAGGTTCGGAGCAGCCCTTGGAAGTCTCCACGCCCAAGGGCACCTTCACAGCGGACACCGTGGTGCTGGCTACGGGGACCCCGATCCTGGATCGCGGCCTGTACTTTGCCAAGCTTGAGCCCAACCGGTCCTACGCGGCTGCCTTGAAGGTACCTGGAGATATTCCGAAAGGGATGTATCTTTCCATCGATTCACCCACCCGGTCCCAGCGCACTCAACCCACTCCCGAGGGCGAATTGCTCCTGGTGGGCGGCCACGGACATGCGGGTGGCCGGGCCGCATCGCCGCAATCGCACCTGGATGACCTGCTCGGATGGTCAACGCGGCACTACCCTGGCGCTGAAGTCACCCACACCTGGTCTGCCCAGGACTACCGGGCCACCAACCTGATGCCTTTCTTTGGCAAACTTCCCCGCGGACACGGACGGATCTTCTTCGGCACGGGCTATAACAAATGGGGGATGAGTAACGGGGTGGCGGCAGCACTGTCCATCACCTCGGACATCCTGGGAGGCCAGTCCGATTGGGCCACCGTCATCCATCATCGCGTCACCTCACCGAAAGGCGCGGTTGAGGGTGTCCGGCACAATGCGGACGTTGCCCGCCGGATGATCGAGGACAAAGCCAAGGTCAGGAGAAACCCCGAGATCACCGACGAAACCCGCCCACCGGAGGGGACGGGCGTCGTCGGACTGTACAAGGGTGATCCGGCCGCCGTGTCCACTGTGGCGGGGAAGGTCTGCAGAGTCTCTGCCTTGTGCACGCATCTGGGCGGTCTCCTGAGCTGGAACGACGCCGAGAAGTCCTGGGATTGTCCGTTGCATGGCTCCCGGTTCACACCTGAGGGCAAGTACTTGGAAGGGCCCGCAACCCGTCACCTGAAAGAGTCCGTCGGCAAGAAAGAGACCTAGCCCAGCCGGTCTACGCGCCTCTGGGCCTGGTCGGCAGCGCGTCGTTTTTGTGTAGCGTCCCTGACTGAACGTTTCTTCAGGGATTCCGCCGCTTCAGCGTCCCTGGTCAAGCCAATCAATTCCGCTTCCAGGGACGACAAGCGCTTTTTAGCGTCCTCAATGTCGGATTTGAGGCGTGTTCGGCGGGCTGAGAGTTCGTTGACGACGTCCCACGCTGAGGATGCCGTCGCTTCGGCCTCCGCGGCTTCTTGATCCGCGGCGTCGAACTCTTTTTGCGCTTCCTTCAACGCTGCCCGTTGCTTGGCGGCCCGGCGATCCGCCAACGACGTGGCCTCTTCGTCTGGTCGATTCTTCTTCGGTGCCGCTTCTTTGGGAGGGGTCGCCTCTTTGGTGTGGGGCGCGGGTTCCTTCTTTGGCGCCGGCTTTGCGGCGACCTCGTGTTCGGGGACAACAAGGTCCCCAGGGATTGCCGCAGCAACCGCACCTGTGAGGTCCACTGCCTCGAAACCGCTGCCACTGAGCCCCCGTACCAGCCGGCCAGTGCCGATGGCGGCAGCCGCCCCGGCGTCGGCCATGGCTGCCCTGAGCGTTTGTTCCACGTCGGCGGCAGCAGCTGCACTGAGGGGTGTTCCCAGCTCGCCGGCAAGGTCCTTGGCTGCATGCACGGCCGAGGTCAGGTTCCCCTGCCGCTGCTGTCCGAGCTCACGAAACGCGTCTGCGTCTCCCGCCTCCTGAGCGGTTCTGAGGGCAACGCCAAAACGCACGACGCCGTCAATCACCTCAGGCTTGTGAACGGACAGCATGTTGATGGCCCAGGCGCCGGCGGCGGGTTTGGGCAGGCCGGCGATCTCCTTGGCCAGGTCCTTTTCCCCGCCATCCTTGGCTTTGCGGGCCATGGCGGTTCGTTCAGTGGTGAAGTCTCTGGGCGGCACGGCGTACAGCTCTTGGGCGGCATCGCGGAGATCCATGGACTCATCCTAGGGTTTACCGTGCCCGGTCCGTCGGACCGAATCCTTAATGCGCCGCTGCTTAGGGTAGCCTAAGTCGAGTGGATCAGATCATGAGCTTGCCCTTCGGCGTCGCCCTCGCGGCGCTCTTTGCCATTGTCATGATCCGCGTCAACGTCACATACTGGATCGGACGCGGTGCCGTGGCCGGGTTCGCCCACACCCGCTTCGGTCGATCCCTGGAGCGTCCCAAAGCAGCCCGTGCGCAAGTCCTCATCCAGCGGTGGGGGCCGTACGCCGTCGTACTTTCCTTCCTGACCATTGGTCTGCAGACGGCCATCAACCTTGCAGCAGGTGCTGCCCGCATGCCGCTTCGCAGATACCTGCCCGCAGCTATTGCCGGTTCGCTCATGTGGGCGTTGCTGTACGCCACCATCGGGCTGGCAGCCTTGGAGGCCTGGCTTGCGGTTGCGGCAGCGTCGCCCGTTGGGGCCGGGCTGGGGGTTGTGGCCTTGGCCGTCGTCATCGTCTGGGTAGTGGTGGTTCGCAAGCGTCGTTCTGCGGCCAAATCTGCGGATACAGTGGTCTGAGTTCTACTGCTGGATCGGCGAAAGGCTCGGGTTGACTACTGCATTACCGGAACTGGCGGATGGCGATTTCTACTACGAATCGTTGGGCCAGGGCCGTTACAGGTCCACCATCCATGCCCAAGGTGCGTGGAATCCGCATGAGCAGCACATGGCCCCGGCGTCCGGCATCATGGCCGACGCCCTTGCCAGGCATGAGCCCCGGGACGATGTCCGCATGGCAAGGATCAGCTATGAAATCCTGGGGCTGATTCCCGGCGGCGAGTTCCAGGTCACCACCTCAACGCTGAGGCCGGGCCGGACCATCGAGCTCATCCAGGCCGAGCTCTCCGCTGGAGGCCGTGTAGCCATCCGTGCCGCTGCCTGGCGCATGGTGACCAGCGATACCAGCGCTGTAGCAGCAATTGAGGACGAGCCCATGCCGGCTCCCGACGAATGCAAGCCGTGGGAAGGTGCAAGTGTGTGGCCTGGAGGCTATATCCGTTCCCTGGAAATGCGCTTGGCGGAGGGCCACCGGCCTGGATCAGGCAAAGTGTGGATCCGCACCTCGCATCCCCTGACCGATCATGACGACAGCTCGGATCTCGCACGGTTGATGGGTCTGGTGGACACCGCCAATGGGATCGCAGCCAGGGTACCTCCCGGCGAAGACAGCTACATCTTTCCCAACGTTGACCTCCAGATCCACATGTACCGGGCGCCGTCCGGTGAGTGGCTGGGCCTGGACAACAAAGTCTCGTTCGGAGCCGACGGCATTGGCCTGACTTCCACAGTGCTCCATGACATCAACGGGCCGTTCGGCAGGGCCGAACAGATCCTGACGTTGAGGAAGAGCTGATGCGGGCCGAAGCAGCCACGGCGCAGCTCACGGCCTACCGCCAGCTGGAATCCATGGGTGCTGCACAAGACCTGGACTTTGCCTTGGAGCTGTTGCAACGAGCCCGCCATGGGCAGCTGGGCCCCTCGCTTCGCCTGTACCGTCCGCAGCCAACTGTTGCGTTCGGACAGCGGGATGCGAACCTCCCTGGCTTTCCCGCGGCTGAGGAAGCCTGCAGGGAGTTGGGGTTCGAGCCCCTGATCCGGAAGGCCGGCGGACGCGCTGCTGCGTATCACCAGGGGACGTTGGTTATTGACCACATTGAGCCGCATCCGGATGCGATCGTGCGTGCGAAGGCCCGGTTTTCGGAGTTCGGTGAGTTGCTGGCCGGCGCGCTTCGCAGCGTTGGTGTCCACGCCGCCGTCGGCGAGATCCCTGGGGAGTACTGCCCTGGTGAATTCAGCGTCCACGGCGAGGACCCTGACTTTCCGGCCCACAGCATCAAACTGATTGGCACCGCGCAGCGGGTAGTCTCCGGTGCGTGGCTCTTCAGCTCCGTGATTGTGGTGGAAAACTCAAAGCCCATTCGTGAGGTCCTGACGGCCAGCTACGCAGCGTTGGGCCTTGACTGGGATCCTGCAACGGCCGGTGCCGCCAATGACCTGCTGCCGCACCTGGATGTCCAGACCGTGGAGGACGCCGTCATCGAGGCCTACCGCGGGTACGCGGACGTCGTCGACGGCGACTTCCGGAGTCTGGTGGGCTAGGGACGGGAGCCCCGGCCTTCCAGACCCCGGAGGTTGCCTGGCCTGCGTCAGTGCCCGCGGGCGATCCATTCGTCCAGGTGCGGTTTTTCCGCTCCGATGGTGGTGGAGTCTCCGTGCCCGGTGCGGACCACTGTCTCTTCCGGCAAGCTGAGCAGTTTGGTCCGGATGGACTCGATGATGGTGGGGAAGTCGCTGTAGGAGCGTCCCGTCGCCCCGGGGCCGCCCTGGAAGAGGGTGTCTCCGCTGAAGAGCGTCCCTTCGCTGGGCAAGTGGAAGGAGACGGATCCCGGTGAGTGCCCCGGCGTGTGGATGGCTTTCAGCGTGGCTTCTGCAACGGTGAACTGGTCGCCGTCGGCAATTGCGGCATCGGGGTCAACGTCCGGGAACACTGCCCGCCACAGCATCCAGTCGTCCTGGTGCAGGTGGATGGGTGCTTTGGCGAGTTCCGCAAATTCACCTGCCGAGCGGATGTGGTCGTCGTGGCCGTGGGTCAGCAGGATGGCTTTGACGGTGCGGCCGTTGACTGCCTGCAGGATGGCGTCAGGGTTGTGGGCGGGGTCGATGACGAGGCATTCGGAGTCGTCCCCGACAATCCAGACATTGTTGTCGACGTCCCAGGTGCCGCCGTCGAGCGAGAACGTGCCTGACGTGACCACGTGGTCAATGGTGAGGGTGCTCATAGTTCAACCACCGATCGGAGGACGGCGCCGTGGTGCATTTTGTCGAATGCTTCTTCCACTTGGTCGATGGTGATGCGTTCGGTGACGAAGGCATCGAGGTCCAGCTTGCCCTGCTTGTAGAGGTCCACCAGCATGGGGAAGTCCCTGGAGGGAAGGCAGTCGCCGTACCAGGATGATTTGAGTGATCCGCCGCGGCCGAACACGTCCAGAAGCGGCAGTTCCAGGGTCATCTCCGGTGTGGGGACGCCTACCAGGACTACTGTTCCTGCGAGGTCGCGGGCGTAGAAGGCCTGCTTGTAGGTTTCGGGACGTCCGACGGCGTCAATCACCACGTCGGCGCCGAAGCCGCCTGTCAGGGCGCGGATTTCTTCGACGGGGTCCCCCTTGGAGGAGTCCACGGTGTGGGTTGCGCCAAGGTCCTTGGCGCGCTCGAGCTTCTTGGCGTCGATGTCGACGGCAATGATGGTGGTGGCGCCTGCGAGCGCGGCACCTGCGATGGCTGCTACGCCCACTCCGCCGCAGCCGATGACGGCTACGGAGTCGCCGCGCTTGACGCCGCCGGTGTTCAGCGCCGCGCCCAGACCTGCCATGACGCCGCAGCCGAGGAGCCCGACTGCGGCGGCATCGGCGTCGGGGTCTACCTTGGTGCACTGGCCGGCAGCGACCAGGGTTTTTTCTATGAACGCGCCGATGCCCAAGGCGGGTGAGAGTTCCGTGCCGTCTTCGAGGGTCATTTTCTGGGTGGCGTTGTGGGTGTTGAAGCAGTACTGGGCCTGGCCGCGGTTGCAGGCGCGGCAGTTGCCGCAGACTGCACGCCAGTTGAGGACCACGCGATCGCCGGGGGCTACGTCGGTGACGTCGGGGCCTACTGCGCTGACCACGCCGGTGGCTTCGTGGCCGAGCAGGAACGGGAAGTCATCGCTGATGCCACCGAGTTTGTAGTGGAGGTCGGTGTGGCAGACGCCGCTGGTGAGGATGTCCACCAGGGCTTCGCCGGGACCGGGCTCGGGAACCAGGATGGTTTCCAGGGTTGCGGGTGCGCCTTTGGAGCGGACGACGACACCTTTGACTGCGTGGACCATGGGAATGTTCCTTTCGGACTCGCGGAGAGCGGGCCCTTAAATGCAGCAGGGCCCGCTACGGATTCCCAATCTGTCTATCACAGGTGGCAGACAGCGTGTGGATTGTTCCGTGCGGGCCCTGGAGGGGTTACGCGTGGAGCCGGCGGTTATGCGGCGACCAGGCGCTTCTCAACCTCGGCAGCGGAGGGGTTGGTTGCCGCGGTTCCGTCGGGGAAGAGGACGGTGGGGACGGTGCGGTTGCCTCCGTTGAGCTGCTCGACGAGTTCGGCAGTGCCATCCACTTCTTCGATGTTGATCTCTGTGTAGCCGATGCCCTTGGCGTCCAGCTGCTTCTTCAGGCGGTTGCAGTAACCGCACCAGGTGGTCGAGAACATGGTGATGGTGCCGGAGTCGGGAGTGAAGTCCACAGAGCTCTCCTCAGTAGTGGTTTGCACGGATGATTCGTTGTTATCAACGGTAACCTGCCCCCTGATAATTCCCGTGTGGGCTGGAAGCCGGGTTACGTCACAAGTGTGCGCTGGCGCGATGTGGGAGGAGGCGGCAGACTGTTGGCATGTGTGGACGTTATGTAATGGCCCGTGCGGTGGGGGACCTGCTTGCCGACTTCGACGCCGAGCTGGAGAACGAGATCGCCCTCGAAAAGTCGTGGAATGTGGCACCCACCGATGCTGTTCCGATCGTGCTGGAGCGGCTTGTCGATGACAATCTGAAGCGGCAGCTCCATGTTGCCAAGTGGGGCCTGGTGCCATCGTGGGCCAAGGATCCCAAGGGGGGCGTCCGGTTGATCAATGCCCGCAGCGAGACCCTCTTGGAGAAGCCTTCCTTCAAGAAGGCTGCTGTTGCCCGGCGTTGCGCAGTTCCGGCCGATGGCTACTACGAGTGGAAAAAGGGCGAGGGGAAGAACAAGCAGCCCTATTACGTACACCCGGGAGATGGCCAGGCCCTGGTTTTTGCCGGCTTGTATGAGTGGTGGCGGGACCAGTCGGCAGCGGATGACGATCCCGGGCGCTGGCTGCTGTCCATGTCCATCCTGACGGCGGACACCCCCACTGCTGAGTCTGCCCGGACGCGTCGCAGTGCTTCGGTGTTTGACGAGCTCACTGCCCTGCACGACCGCGTTCCGCTGCCCATGGACCCGGAGACCATGGAAGCCTGGTTGGATCCGCGGGAGAAGGACGCTGCGGGACTGGTGGAGATGGTCCGTTCCAAGGCGCACGACACCGCCTCCGGGTGGACGTTGGATCCTGTGGGCAGTGCCGTGGGGAACGTCCGCAACAATTCACCGGAGCTCATTGAGCCGGTGGAGGGCCTCTTCTGACCTCAGAGTGCTTCTGTTACCGGGACCCCGGACTGGAAGTCGCGGCCGTCAGCTTCGCTGAAGCCCGTCATCACATGGCCTTTGCTGAGCCCGTGGATGGCCGACATGGGGAAGTTTCCGGTGATGACGTTGCCGGAATGCTCTACGCCTTTGATGTCGTAGTTTTCCTCGGCGCTCAGGGAGTGGTTGAAGGAGTAGAAGGAGATGGCCTCTCCGTTCATGAATTCGATGCCGAGCCTGCGCTGTGAGGAGTAATCCTCACTGGCAGCAACAAGGCCCACGACGTAAGCGCCGGAGCCTGGTATGTTCCCATCGATTTCAAACCTTGCCACCAGGTTGTCGTCCGATGCCGTGATGTTGACCTGCTTCAGGAGTGCGTCATTGGTACTCATGCCACAATCCTGCTCTGTGGACCCGCTGCCGTCCACCCCTTGACTTTCATCCTTCCAACAGGCGCCGGATGTTCCGCGCCACCGATGCCCTGTCGATGTCCTGGCCTTTACGTGCGGTCAGAAGGTGCATGGCAAGGCCATCGCCGTAGTCGGCTACCGACTCGGCCCGCGTTCTGGCGTCCGGCACGTTCAGGAAGCCCAGGATGTGGGCCAGTCCGGCGAGCATCCGCTCGTGACCGGCCGCTACGACCTCCGGCTGGTCCAGGGCAAAAGCGAACCTCGCCCGGGTGAGGTCTGCATTTTCCAGCGCCAGTCCCATGAGGGCGCCGGTGAGTTGTTCTGCCAAGGCCGCCACCGACGTCGGCGTCTCCCATCCGCCCTGCTGGAGCAGGAGCGTATCCCGCTCTTCGACGCGGTCGACGGCGGCACTGACCAGTGCGGCGCGGTTGCGGAAGTAGTTCGAGGTGGTTCCTACGGCCACGCCGGCTTGGGCATCGACGGCCCGATGGGTAAGTCCCTTGAGGCCTTTCGCCGCCACGACGGCAAGGGCAGCGTCGGCAAGTTCTGTTCGGCGGTCCGGCATGGCGAAAGTCTAGCCCCAAACCCTATCGCCACTACAAATGTAGTAGTACAGTGTGGCCATGGAAAAAGTGGACATCATCGGCGGCGGAATTGCCGGACTGGCGCTCGCAGCACGGCTGGACCCCGGCAAGTTCGATGTCACGGTGTAC
Source organism: Paenarthrobacter sp. NPDC091669 (assembly GCF_044756725.1). Taxonomy (NCBI): domain Bacteria; kingdom Bacillati; phylum Actinomycetota; class Actinomycetes; order Micrococcales; family Micrococcaceae; genus Paenarthrobacter; species Paenarthrobacter sp. NPDC091669. The sequence goes on along the minus strand of NZ_JBIVTK010000004.1, from coordinate 338,462 downwards.
GAGCAACGTCCGGAACTGCCCACGGTAGGAACAACACTGGCCATGTGGAGGGAGGCCCAGGAGGCCTTGTCCGGGCTGGGGATCCTGGGAGCTGCCCGGAGCAGGGGAGCCATCATCACGACAGGAGCGCTCCGCAGCCCCTCAGGTGAGCCCATGCTTTCCATGGAAGGGGATGGGCTCCTTGGGGTGTCGCGGCCGGAATTGTTGAAGCTTCTGGACTCTGCCGTCCCCGAAGGCGTCCGCCGGCTAACCGGGCGCGTGGACCGACTCCCCGGTGACGCATGGCTGACTGTCGGGGCGGATGGGGTCAACAGTATGGTCCGGCAGGCTTCCTGGGGATCGCGCAGCGCCGCCAAGCCCACGCCGTTCCTCGCAGTCCGTGGAGTCATTCCAGCAGCTCCGTCCGCAGATGACATTGGCGAGTACTGGGGGCGCGGGGAGATTTTTGGTTTGGCGCCTGCCGGCAGCGGAACCAACTGGTACGCCTCCTTCCGTTCGGACCTCGGCCCGGAGAAAGTAGACGTTGCCCAGGCTCTTGAACTGACGCGGAGCCGGTATGCCCACTACTCGCCTGCGGTGGGAAAGGTCCTTTCCTTGGCGGTGCCGGACAACTCCCTGGCCCAACGGATTTGGACCACGCCGCCCCTGGGTCGTTATGCGCGGGGCAATGTGGTGTTGCTCGGGGATGCCGCCCACGCCATGACACCCAATTTGGGCCGGGGCGCCTGCGAAGCATTGATCGATGCCGTAACCCTGGGCAAGCTACTCAACGAAATGCCATTGAAGGCAGCCCTCGACACCTATGGCAGGAGGCGGATACTGAGAACCCAGCAACTTCGCCTGGCATCCTCAGTGATGGGCAGCATAGCCCTCGCCCAGGGAATGCAGCCCTGGCGTGATGCCCTGTTGAAGCAGGCGGGAAAGCGGGTAGTGCGGTCCAGGGAGAAGGCTGGAACTTCGAAGTAGGTTTTGTCCCGACCCCGGCGTAAACTGGATTTATTCGAACATACATTCGAATACAAAATCCGGCGCAAACGAGGTGAGGATATGGGGCTGTTCAGCGAGTCCGTGGAGGTCGGCTGCACGGAAACAGGCCAGCCACGCACCGTCCACTGGAAAGGCGCGCACTATTCAGTCTCCAATGACCCCGTCCGGTGGTACGAGCGGCGCCAATGGTGGCTGGAAGAAACCCGCGCCGCCATAGGAACCGGAGCAGGTCTGGTGGACCACGAAATATGGCGCGTCCAACTCCAACCCGTAGAGGCAGATGCCCCGGCTGCGGACACCATCACCCTTGACCTTGTCCGCCATGTCAGCAGCGGACGATGGCGGCTCCTGCGCATCCACGACGCTGCGCCGGTACAGGCCGTAGAGCCTGACGAAGCAGCGTGAACCCTTGAGCTTCACCCACCTGCACGTCTCCACCGCCTTCAGCGCGCACTACGGCGTCTCCTGGCCCGACGAACTCGCCCAAGCAGCCGCAGCAGACGGCGCCACAGCGCTCGCCTGCACAGACCGCGACGGCCTGTACGGCACCATCAAACACCTCAAAGCCTGCATGGACGCCGGCCTCGATCCCATCGTCGGGGTGGACCTGGCTGTCTTCGACGACGACGGCGACCACCGCACCCAGGTTGCGGGCCGCGTCGTCGTCCTCGCCCACGGCAACAACAACGGCGCCGGCTACCGGGCGCTCTGCCGCCTCATCTCCGACGCCCACGCACGCACCTCAGGCAAAGCCGGGGGAGTGATCCCCGCCGCAGTCACCCGGGGCGAGCTGGCCTCAAGGACACTGGACCCCCACACCCTTAAACCCGTGCTGACAGTCATGATCGGACCGGACTCAGATGTTGGACAGGCCATGGGAGGCCGAAGATACCTGCGGCCAAGAACGCTCTTCAAACAATGGATCGACGCCATGCCACCGGGCACCATCGTCACCGAAGTAGTCACCCACCTCAGCGCCCCTGGAGAACCACTCAGCACCGCACACGCCGTACGCATGCTCAAACTCGCACTCGAATACAACATCCCAGCCGTCCTCAGCAACGCCGTACGCTACTGTGCCCAGGACGGTGCCGCCACCGCGGACGTCCTGGACTCAGCCCGCACCCTCAAATCCCTCCCCGAACTCTCAGCAGCGCCCATGCTCCAACCAACAGGCCAAGGCTGGCTGAAAAACGCACAACACATGCACCAACTCGGCAAAGAAATCATGGCCGCGGCAGGACAAGGAAAAGCGGACCTGCACAAACTGCTCGCCAACACCGAAGCGCTCGCCGACAAATGCCGCATCCACCCCAACCTGGACATGGGGTGGAAGAAACCCGTGGTTCCCGAAGCCACCATCATCGGCATCGACGGCGACCCCATGGTGGAACTCACCCAGCGCTGCCAGTCCGGCATCACCAGAAGGTTCCCGCGCATCTCAGGAGAAGCAGAAAAGCAGCTGCGCTCGCGGTTGGAGCATGAACTCGGCATCATCGCCCGGCTGGGTTTTGCCCCCTACTTCCTCACCGTTGCCGAGGTATCCAGGATGATCCTTGATATGGGCGTCAGGGTAGCCGCGAGAGGATCCGGTGCGTCCAGCCTGGTGAATTACTTGATCGATATCAGCCAGGTGGACCCGATCCGCCACGACCTCATTTTTGAACGATTCCTGTCAGGCCGCCGCTCAACCCTGCCCGACATTGACTTGGATGTTGAAAGCGCAGAAAGGCACAACGTCTATCGGAAGATTTTTGACCGCTTCGGAGCCGAGCGGGTCACCCTCATGAGCATGCAGAACGGATACAGGGCAAGGGGGGCTGTCCGTGACGCAGGCCTGGCGCTGGGAATGGAAGATGGCGAAATCGGTGAAATCGCCAAACAATTGTGGAGGTTTTCAGCACGCAAATTCCGTGAAGCGCTGGTTGAGAAGCCGGAACTGCGCTCTTTTGCAGGCCGGGTGGAGCAAGGAGGCCTGGAAGAAAACCAGCAACTGGATCTCCTGGTGGACCTTACCGAAAGGCTGGACCGCTTACCCCGGCATATCTCCATGCACCCGTGTGGAGTGATTTTGGGAGATGCGACCCTCCTGGACCGCACCCCTGTGCAGCCCAGCGGATTGGGATTGCCCATGAGCCAGTTCGACAAACACGACATGGATCCCATGGGGATGCTCAAGCTCGATGTCCTGGGCGTGCGCATGCAAAGTGCCATGGCTTTTGCTGTCCGGGAAGTCATACGCCTTCATCCATCCAAAGCTGAAGTAGTGGCCGCCGGACGGCATCCGGTGGAACCTGGGGGAACAGGTCCGGACTATATCGCCGCCGATGGCAGGATCGATCTCAATGCTGTTCCCTTCGACGACGAACCCACCTATGAGCTGATCCGCAGCACCCACACACTGGGTTGTTTCCAGATTGAGTCCCCGGGACAGCGGGAGCTCATTGGAAAGATGGCGCCCAGAGAATTCAACGACCTCATCATCGACATCTCCCTCTTCAGGCCCGGGCCCATGAAATCAGATATGGTGCGGCCCTTCCTTGAGCATAGGCACGGGTTCGCTCCGGAGATTTATCCTCATGCGGACCTGAAGCCGGTTTTGCAGGAAACCCATGGGGTCACCGTGTTCCATGAGCAGATCCTGAAGACGTTTGATGTCATGACCGGATGCGGACTGGCAAGGGCAGATGAATTCCGCAGGGCTTTGGGAGATCAAGTACATGAGCCGGGGGTGGAGAGCTACTTCCGCCGGGAAGCCATCAAGAATTACGCGCCCGAGGTGGTGGACAAGGTCTGGGGAACCCTGAAGGCCTTCGGCAGTTTTGGCTTTTGCAAAGCACACGGTGCTGCCTTTGCTGTGCCCACCTACCAATCGGCTTGGCTTAAGACCCATCATCCCGAAGCCTTCCTGGCAGGGCTGTGGGAACACGATCCCGGAATGTATCCCAAGCGACTCCTGGTAGCCGAAGCACGCAGGCTGGGCATCCCCATCCTGCCCTTGGACATCAACCGCAGCCATGCCGAATACCGGGTGGAAAAAATCCAGGACGGTCCCCATCAAGGCAAACTTGGGATCCGCCTGAGCCTTACCGGAATATATGGGCTCTCAGGTGCTGAGCTGAAAAGGATCGTCGCAGGCCAGCCCTACGATTCCCTGGCAGACCTGCGGGCCCGTGCGAGGGTGAGCAAGCCCAACATCAAGAGGCTTGCCCAACTTGGCGCATTTGATGCCCTCCATCAAGGCTCCGGTGGAAAAGCCAACCGGGCAGACCTTGTGCAACACCTCCAGGCACTCCAGAGCAGTCCCACCAAAAAAACCACCGATGTCATTGAGGGGCAGTTGTCCTTTGCCTTGGGAGATGTTGAGCTGAGGAACCTGGCTCCTGAACTTCCCGAACCCTCCATGGTGGACAATGTCAGGGCAGAGCTGGATCTGATGGCCGTCGATGTCAGCGGGCACCTCATGGACAGCCACCGGCCTTTGTTGGACAAGCTGGGTGTCACTACTGCAGATAAGCTCCTCGGTCTTCGCAACGGTACTGAAGTGCTGGTGGCAGGGGTACGGATCGCAACCCAGACCCCGCCCATGCGTGGCGGCAGGCGCGTGGTCTTCATCAGCATCGATGACGGCACCGGTTGTGTGGATTCAGTCTTCTTCCATGAAGCCCAGGAAGAATCTGGACCCTTGCTGTTTGGGACCCGGTTGCTGCTGATCCGTGGAACCACCAGGCGGACAGGTCCCAAAGGCATCAGCCTCAGCGCCACCAAAGCCTGGGACCTGAGCCGGCCTGAAACGCTGCCCTTTACCGGGTTCCTGCCTGCCGGGGGCGATTTACCGGATGAATACACCCATCGAGGTGCCCTTCATGGCATCTCCAGGAACCTTGCCATCACTGGTTTGGGAAGCTGATGGACGGCTGCTTCAGGCGTCGGCGCGCTGCTTTGGCCGCCCCCGCGGAAGCAGATACGATTGACGGTGGCTGGCTGTGGTCCCCGTACGCCACAAGCTATGAAGCCTTAACCATGAATAGGAGACACCCGTGTCAGATGCCCAACAGATCACCCTCATCGTCGATGGCGAAGAGACCAAGGTGACGGAAGGGACTACCGGCGCGGAACTCTTCTTCGAGCGCCGCGACGTCGTTGTAGCCCGTGTCAATGGGGTTTTGAAGGACCTTGACCAGATCCTCACCGAGGGCGCAGACGTCGAAGGCGTCACCATCGATTCCCCTGATGGACTCAACGTCCTCCGCCACTCCACCGCCCACGTCATGGCACAGGCAGTGCAGCAGTTGCGCCCCGACGCCAAGCTCGGCATCGGCCCGTACATCACTGACGGCTTCTACTTCGACTTCGACGTCGCTGAGCCGTTCACGCCGGAGGACCTGCGGACCCTGGAAAAGATGATGCAGAAGATCATCAACCAGAACCAGAAGTTCGTCCGCCGTGTGGTCACTGAAGAAGAAGCCCGCCAAGCGATGGCCAACGAGCCCTACAAACTGGAGCTGTTGGGCAAGAAGAACGACGCGTCCGACGCTGCTGAAGGCGTCAACGTTGAGGTCGGCGCCGGCGACATCACCATCTACGACAATGTGGACCGCAAGAGTGGCGAGAGCATCTGGTGCGACCTTTGCCGCGGCCCCCACCTGCAGAACACCAAAATCATCTCCAACGCCTTCGCACTGACGCGTTCTTCTGCTGCCTACTGGCTGGGCAACCAGAACAACCAGCAACTCCAGCGCATCTACGGAACCGCCTGGCCCACCAAGGAAGCCCTCAAGGCCTACCAGGAGCGGATTGCCGAAGCCGAACGACGCGACCACCGCAAGCTTGGCGTGGAACTGGACCTCTTCTCCTTCCCGGACGAGCTGGGATCCGGTCTTCCGGTGTTCCACCCCAAGGGCGGCATCATCCGCAAGGCCATGGAGGACTACTCCCGCCAGCGCCACGTCGATGCCGGTTACGAGTTCGTCTACACACCCCACATCACCAAGGGGCACCTTTACGAGGTTTCCGGACACCTTGACTGGTACAAGGACGGCATGTTCCCGGCCATGCAGGTGGACGCTGAATTCAACGAAGACGGCACCGTGCGCAAGCCGGCCCAGGACTACTACCTGAAGCCGATGAATTGCCCCATGCACAACCTGATCTTCCGTTCCCGCGGCCGGTCCTACCGCGAACTTCCGCTTCGCCTGTTCGAATTCGGATCGGTGTACCGCTACGAAAAGTCCGGCGTTGTTCACGGCCTGACGCGCGTCCGTGGCATGACACAGGACGACGCCCACATCTACTGCACCCGCGAGCAGATGAAGGACGAGCTCACCACGACGCTGAACTTTGTCCTGGGTCTGCTCAAGGACTACGGCCTGGATGACTTCTATTTGGAGCTCTCCACCAAGAACGAAGAAAAGTTCGTTGGTGACGACGCTGCCTGGGAGGAAGCCACCCGCACGTTGTCCGAGGTTGCCGCTGCCTCCGGTTTGGAACTGGTGCCGGATCCGGGTGGAGCTGCCTTCTACGGCCCCAAGATTTCCGTCCAGGCGAAAGATGCCCTCGGCAGGACCTGGCAGATGTCCACCATCCAGCTGGACTTCAACCTGCCCGAACGTTTCGAGCTCGAGTACCAGGCTGCGGACGGAACCCGCCAGCGCCCGGTCATGATCCACCGCGCTCTGTTCGGATCCGTGGAACGCTTCATGGGCGTCCTCACCGAGCACTACGCCGGTGCTTTCCCGGCCTGGCTCGCTCCAGTCCAGGTGGTGGGCATCCCGGTGGCCGAGACATTCAACGACTACATGTTCGACGTCGTGGGCCAGCTCAAGGCAGCCGGCATCCGGGCCGAAGTGGACATCTCCTCGGACCGCTTCCCCAAGAAGATCCGCACGGCCAGCAAGGACAAGATTCCCTTCGTCCTGATTGCCGGAGGTGAGGATGCCGAGGCGGGCGCAGTCTCCTTCCGCTTCCGTGACGGCAGCCAGGACAACGGCGTGCCCGTGGCCGAGGCGGTCCGCAGGATTGTGGACGCCGTCAAGAACCGCGAGAGCTGACGGAACGGACACAGAGACGGTGCAGGAGAACACAGGCGCGGCAACTGGGATTCCGGGCGACGCCGACGTAACCGATGACTTCGGACTGGCGGGCGTGCCGGATGCATTTCAGCGCCTGTGGACTCCGCACCGCATGGCCTACATCAAGGGCGGGCAGGATCAATTCAAGAACAAGGACGACTGCCCGTTCTGTGTAGGACCAGCACGCTCGGACGAGGAATCCCTGATCGTGTACCGGGGGAGGACCTGCTATGTGGTCCTCAACCTTTTCCCGTACAACCCCGGGCACCTGTTGATTTGTCCCTACCGCCACGTGCCCGATTACACGGACATCACGGTGGAAGAGACTGCCGAATTCGCCGAACTCACCCAGACCGCCATGCGGGTCTTGAGGAAGGTATCGAACCCCAGCGGCTTCAACCTGGGTATGAACCAAGGCGTTACCGGCGGCGCAGGAATCGCCGCACACCTTCACCAGCACGTAGTCCCGCGCTGGGGCGGGGATGGCAACTTCTTCCCGATCATCGCCCAGACCAAGGCCATCACGCAGACATTGGACGAAGTCCGCAAGCTCGTGGCCGAAGCCTGGCCGGGGGAGTCGAATGCTGAATAGGCACGCGCGCGGCTTTTTCACATCACTTTTCACACCACTTGCCCGTTGGCTCCTCAAGATCGGCGTTTCCCCTGACGCGGTGACCATGGCAGGTACGGCAGGCGTGATCCTGGGCGGCTTGGTGCTTTATCCGCTCGGCCACCTGTGGTGGGGTTCTGTGGTGGTGGCATTTTTCGCCTTCTCCGACGTCGTTGATGGCATCATGGCACGGCTCCAAGGCAGGAGTGGCGGCTGGGGTAATTTCCTGGATTCCACCCTGGACCGTTTGGCTGATGGCGCGATCTTTGCCGGTATTACCATCTGGTTCTTCACCCAAGGTGAGGATCCCGCGATCGGAACTGCCGCCGTCGTCTGCCTTGTCCTTGGCATGGTTGTCTCCTATGCCAGGGCAAAGGCGGAGTCCCTGGGATACCAGGCCAGCGTGGGCATCGCCGAGCGCGCCGAGCGTTTGGCGTCGGTGCTGCTCATCACCGGCCTGACCGGATTGGGGCTTCCGCCCGTGGTGCTGTTCGGGACCTTGATCCTGCTGGCACTGGCCAGCGTGGTCACCATCATCCAGCGGATGTCCACTGTGCACCGGCAGGCCATGGCCGAGGCCGACGGAGCTGCTGCGGGCTAGCGGCTAACAAGTGGCCTGTCCGCAGGGAACTGGCATACGACCAGACTCGTCCCGTGCAGGTTGTGCACCTGTCCTACCACAGGGGCCTTTGTTGCCCGTCAAAGCGGTAATGAATGTACTCCCACCACGGAACGTGCGACTACTATTACTAGTACTTGGTCACCTTGACCTGAAAACCCGGTGTGTGCTGATTGCGGTCGTGTGGCTGCGCGCGCCTCCGGCAAAAGGTCGTTTATCTACCCATAGGGGTTTTTGTGTCTACACCAGATGTAAGCAACGAAGCCGGTTCGTCCGCGAACAGCGTCACGGGCAGCAGCCGCGTTAAGCGGGGCATGGCTGAGATGCTCAAGGGCGGCGTCATCATGGACGTCGTTAACGTCGAGCAGGCCCGCATCGCTGAGGATGCCGGTGCCGTGGCTGTCATGGCGCTTGAGCGCGTCCCTGCCGATATCCGCGCCCAAGGCGGTGTGTCCCGCATGTCGGATCCGGACATGATCGATGCGATCATCGCTGCCGTGTCCATCCCGGTCATGGCCAAGGCCCGTATCGGCCACTTCGTCGAGGCCCAGGTCCTGCAGTCCCTCGGTGTTGACTACATTGACGAGTCCGAGGTCCTGACCCCGGCCGACTACATCAACCACATCGACAAGTGGAACTTCACCGTTCCCTTTGTTTGTGGTGCCACCAACCTTGGTGAGGCGCTGCGCCGTATCAATGAGGGCGCGGCGATGATCCGTTCCAAGGGCGAGGCCGGCACCGGCGATGTTTCCAACGCCACCGGCCACATGCGCAAGATCCGCTCCGAGATCGCCAAGCTCGCCGCCCTCCCCGAGGACGAACTGTACGTTGCGGCCAAGGAACTGCAGGCCCCGTACGAGCTGGTCAAGGAAGTTGCCGCGACCGGTAAGCTTCCCGTTGTGCTGTTCACCGCTGGTGGCATCGCGACCCCGGCTGATGCTGCGATGATGATGCAGCTCGGCGCCGACGGCGTCTTTGTTGGTTCGGGTATCTTCAAGTCCGGCAACCCGGCAGAGCGCGCCGCCGCCGTTGTGAAGGCCACCACGTTCCACGACGACCCCGATGTGATCGCCAAGGTCTCCCGCGGCCTGGGTGAAGCCATGGTGGGCATCAACGTGGACGACATCCCGCAGCCCCACCGCCTCGCAGAGCGCGGCTGGTAAGAGTTAACCGCACGACGGCGGCCGGTCACCTTCCGAGGTGACCGGCCGCCGTCGTTTTTAATCCAGTCCTCGGCGCTTGAGGAGGGGTTCCAGCGTGGCATCCCTGCCCCTGAAGGAGCGGAAGGATTCCAAGGGATCGCGGCTGTTGCCGCGTGAGAGCAGCTCGGAGCGGAATCGCTCTCCGTTGGAACGGGTCAGGCCGCCGTTCTCCTTGAACCATTCCACGGTGTCCGCATCCAGTACTTCGCTCCAAATGTAGGAGTAGTAGCCGGCTGCGTAGCCCGCGCCGGCAAAGATGTGCTGGAAGTAGCCTGTCCGGTACCGCGGTGGAATCAGCGGGTGGGCAATGCCGGCGCCGGCAAGGGCCTTGGCTTCGAACGCGATGACGTCCTCTGGAACGTCCGCTTCAGCCAGCACATGCCAGGCAAGGTCCAACAGGGCAGCTGCGAGGTACTCGGTGGTGGCGAATCCTTCGCCCCACAGCAGCGAGTCATTGAGTTTGTCCACGGTGGCCTGGGGAAGTGGTTCCCCCGTGGAGTAATGACGGGCGTAGTTGGCCAGGACTTCGGGCCACATGATCCACATTTCGTTGACCTGCGACGGATACTCCACAAAGTCCCGGGGAACGGATGTGCCGGAGAAACGAGGGTAGGTGACATCGGAAAACAGCCCGTGCAGTGCATGTCCAAACTCATGGAATACAGTGCGGACCTCGTCGAGGGTCAACAGCGTGGGCTCGCCGGGAGCAGGTTTGGTGATGTTGAGGTTGTTGATCACCACCGGCTTTGTTCCCAGCAGGCTGGACTGTTCCACCAGTGAATTCATCCACGCGCCACCACGCTTTGAAGCACGGGTGTAGTAGTCGCCCAGGAACAGTCCGATTCCTTTGCCGTCCTCGTCGCGCACTTCCCAGATGCGCACGTCCGGGTGGTAGCCACTAAGGTCGGGCCGCTCGTGGAAAGTGATGCCGTACAACTGGGTGGCAGCATGGAAGACGCCGTCTGAGAGGACATTGTCCAAGCTGAAGTAGGGGCGCAGCGCTTGCTCGTCCACCTCGAACTTCTCCATGCGGACCCGGGCAGAGTAGTACGCCCAGTCCCACGGCTCCAGGTCATGCCCTGCCGAAGCGGCCAAGGCCTCGGCCTCGGACCGGGCGTTCCGGACGGCGGCAGGGGCCAGCCGGCCAAGCATGGCCTCCACATCGCCGAAGTTTGGTGCGGTCTGCTGGTCCACCACAAGCCCGGCATAGTTTTCGAAACCCAGGAGGCGGGCCTTCTCCGTCCGCAACCGGACAGTAGCTGACACGAGGTCCCGCACATCCATGGTCCCACCGCTGATGCCGCGTGCCAGGGACGCATCATACAAACGACGCCGGATGGTCCGGTTCTCCAGCGACGCTATAGCGGGCTGGTTGCTGGGCTGGATGAGCGTCAGCAGGTACTTGCCCTCGTGTCCGGCCGCTTTTGCCGCCTCGCTGGCCCCCGTGACGTCTTCTGCAGGCAGCCCGGCCAGGTCTCCGGCGTCCTCGAGCAGGAGCGCAGCGGACTTCATGCCGTCCTTGACCCGCTGGCCGAATTCGGTTCCCAACCGCGAGAGTTCTGCGTTGACATCCCGCAGGCGTTGTTGTCCAGCGGCATCAAGCTGGATACCGGACTGCCGGAACTCCTTCAGGTATTCCTCCACCAGCCGCGAGGATTCCGGATCGAGATCGGAGACGTCGATTGCGGCGAAGCGTTCATACAGGGCGCGGTTCATGTACACGGCGTCCTGGTGCGCCGAGAACTTGGGCGACAACTCAGTCTCCAGTGCTTTGATTTCATCAGAGGCATCGGCCGAAACCACAGTGAAGAACGCTGCAGCCGCCCTGTCCAGGAGTCGGCCGGAGCGTTCCATGGCCACGGCCGTATTCTGGAACGTTGCCGGTTCGGGGTTGTCCGTGATGGCTTGGATTTCCTGCAGGTGCCCGGCCAATCCACTATCGACAGCTTCGGCATAGTGCCCGGGAATGAGGCTGGTGAACGCCGGAAGTCCATAGGGCAGGGGGCTGGGGTTCAAGAGGGGATTGGTCATGAAGTGACTCTTTCACGTAAGAATCGTGTCCTCAAGGGCGGCACGCCCTGGCGTGCAGCCCTTCCGCCGTAGGATGAAAACCATGGGGAACATCACATCTGCGGCAGGACGGATCCGTCGTTCACGGGCCACGCTCGTGACGATCACGGCGTTGGCTGCATTGTCGCTGGGCGCCTGTGGCGTCATCGCCGAAACTGATGACCAGAACCGCAGCACCGCCGCCTCTGCTCCCGCTTCGGAGACCCCAACGCCCACCCGCACTCCGGCGCCCAACCCTACTCCCGGCAAGGGCCCGGCCTGCCCCGAGCTTCGTTGCACCTCCATCACCGTCACCGGTGACATGCTGGTCCACACCCAGCTATGGCAACAGGCAAGGGCCGACGCCGCAGCTGCCGGCCTTCCCGGGTACACGTTCGTCCCCCTCCTTGAAGGACAGCGACGCTATATCCGCAACAGCGACCTCGCCATCTGTCATCAGGAAACACCGGTGGCGACGCCCGAAGGCCCCTTCTCGGCCTATCCATCCTTCAACGTTCCGCCGCAGATCATCACCGCCTCCAAGGACGTTGGTTACCAGGCGTGCACCACGGCGAGCAACCACACCATTGACCGCGGGACTGACGGGCTTCTGCGGACGCTCGATGCCCTGGACGCTGCCGGTCTTAAGCACACAGGCTCCTACCGGACCGAAGCGGAGTCCAAGGAAATTTTGATGCTCCAAACGGAGGCTGCCAAGGTGGCAGTCATCATCGGTACCTATGGCCACAACGGCCAGATCCCCGAGTACCCGTGGCTGGTGGACGAGCTTGATCCCGCAGCCATGATCGCCAAGGCAACGCAAGCCAGGGCGTTGGGAGCAGACATCGTCCTGGGAGTGATGCACGCAGGCGACGAATATGCCAGCGAAGCAAACGCCCAGCAGCAGGATGTTGCGCACGCGTTGGTGGACAGCGGCCAGTTCACCATGATCTACGGGCATCACACCCACTCCGTGCTGCCGATCGAAAATTACAAGGGCACGTGGATTGTGTACGGGCTGGGCAACGGTGTCACGGAGTTGTCGCCGTGGTACGTGCTCAATAACGAAGGGCTGCTGGTGAGGGCCCAGTTCAGCCAGAATGCCGCGGGTGCCTGGAGGGCTTCGGACCTTGCCTGGGCGCCGTCGGTGATTGTCCGGGACCCCTACCGATGGTGCTCAGTGGCCAGCGACGCTCCACAGGGAGTCTGCGCATCGCCGGCAGCCGACGCTGCCACGTACCAGCGCACCAAAGAAGTGGTTGAGTCGATGGGCGCAGCGGCGGCAGGCGCGCACGAACTGCTGGTCACCAAGGAGAAATAGCGCCTATCGCGGGCGGCGGGCGGCGTGTTCGCGCGCGAGGCGGGCGTAGTCGTCGTCGGGCTTCCCCGGTACGAAGGTGCCGTACTTGCGCTCGGCCGCCGTTCGGATGAGGAAATCGGCAATCGCGGGGTTCTTTGGCAGCAATGAGCCATGCAGGTAACTGGCCACCACGTTGTTGTAGCGCGCGCCTTCGTGCCCGTCCTTGCTGTTGTTGCCGGCACCTTTGGTGACGGTCCCAAGAGGTTCGACGCCGGCACCCAAGGTGGTCTGCCCACTGTGGTTCTCGTAGCCCAGGATGTCCCCGAACTCGGTGGACTTCATGATCACGTTTCCAATGAGCCGCTCATCCGTGCCGTGCGTTTCAACGTCAAGGATGCCGATCCCGGGAATGATGGGTCCAGCGCTGGTTTTGAAGAACTTGCCGAAAAGCTGGTAGAGACCGCAGATCACCAGCATGGGGGCCCCGCCATCAGCGAGTTCCCGGAGGTGCTCCGCGCGGGCCTGGAGGTCGTCCTGGATGACCAGTTGGCCGCTGTCCTGCCCGCCTCCACCGACCACGATGTCGATGTCCTCGGGAAAATCGTCGCCCACGTTGTACTCCAGCAACTCCGGTGTGTAGCCGTGCCACTTGATGCGCTGCTGGAGGACCAGGGCGTTGCCCCAGTCCCCGTAAATGTTCATCTCGCGGGGGTAGAGCTGGAGGACGCGGAGGGTCCCTTTGCCGGGCTGTGGCGATTCGGGCTGTGCTTCCGAGGTCATGAGACCACCTCAACTATGGTGATTTTGGCGAGTTCGCGACGGATCGCGAGCATGGAGGTGTACGTGCAGAAAATTCGTTTGGGTTTGCCGCGGGAGCCGTTGATGAAGGTGCGCAGTGCGGCGGTAATGTCCGGTTCCACCGCGCCGAAGGGCACTTCGTCGTACTGCAGCCGCAGCGCCATGTCGTAGGCGCGGACGCCGGTGAGGACTTCCACGCCATCCTCGCGCAATGACTCGAACTCCACGTCCCAGAGCCAGGACATGTCCCTGCCGTCCGCGTAATTGTCATTGATGGCAATCATGGTGGCGTACCCCCCTGCCGGGAAGGACTTGAGCCCGAGCCGGAATCCACTGGGGTTCTTCACCAGGACAAGTTCCAGGGGTTGACCATCCACGGTGAGGCTTTCGCCGCGACCAAACGCGGGAGCTACTTCGCCCAGGGCCTTGACCAGTTTGGGGGTGTCCACGGGGCCGGTACCGAGGACCGCGCGTGCCAGCGACAAGGCGGCAGCTGCGTTGAAGATGTTGTAGACCCCACGCAGCTTCATCGCGGTACTGACGGTTTCGCCGTCGAACTCGAACTCGGCGTCCTGCGCGCCTACCCGGCGGAGTACGACGTCGGCAGCGGGCAGATCTACTGGCTCACCTTCCGCAGCAGCCACCGGAGTTCCGGACGGCGAGGGCCCGGAGCCCGAGGTTCGCATTTCGTCGTCGTTCGGGAAAGTGCTGCGCAGGGATTCGTCGAGGCCGAAGTACCGAACGGCGGGGTGGTGAAGTGCATCAACATCGTGAAGGATCTTTGCGATCCGGGCCACCCGGGGATCTTCACGGTTCAGGACCACGGTATCCGTGGTCCTGGAGGCGATGTGCTCCAACAAACGGGCAGTCTTGTCGATTTCGCCAAAGCGGTCTAGTTGGTCGCGCAGGACATTGAGGAGGAGGCTGAACCGGGGCTCCACTTTATTGACGAAGTGCACGGCATGCGCTTCGTCGAGTTCCAGGATGGCGATGTCGGCATCGAGCCGTCCGCGCCAGTCAACTTCGCCGAGGAGAGAAGCGGCCACGCCACGGGTGAAGTTGCTGCCGGAGCGGTTGGTGAAGACCTTCAGGCCTTGGCTTTCGAGGAGTTCCACCACCATCTTTGTGGTGGTGGTCTTGCCGTTGGTGCCGCTGACCACGGCCACGCCGTGGGGGAGTGAGGCCAGCGTTCGCTGCATGAAGCCGGGGTCGATTTTCTCAACCACCAAGCCGGGAAAAGCTGATCCTCCACCCCGAAGCCGGGACAGTGTGCGGACCAGCTTGCCGAGGGGGACGCTGAAGGAAAGCATGCTCTGTAATATATCCCAGTCAGGGCATGGAGCCCGGACTGATGGGAGTCCCCCGTGGTCGCAGAAGACGCCGCGGCAGGCGCAGCGCACTATGATGGATCAATGACCAACCCCCTTTCCGACGCTTCATCGCGCGTGGGTTCAGGACTCAGGATCGGCGTTCTGGCACTCCAGGGCGACTTCCGCGAGCATATCCACGCTGTGGAGGCCGCTGGAGCCACCGGCGTGGGCATCCGCCGGCCGTCCGAGCTGGACGATGTTGACGGCCTGATCATCCCCGGCGGCGAATCCACCACGATCGACAAATTGTCTCGGATTTTCGAACTGCGCGATCCGATTCAAAAGCGCATTGCCGACGGCCTTCCCGTCTACGGATCCTGCGCTGGAATGATCCTGCTGGCCGATGAGATCGCCGATCCTGCCAAGGACCTTAACGGAAATCCCCAGCAGACGTTCGGCGGCCTGGACATCACTGTGCGCCGGAACGCTTTTGGGCGCCAGCGTGAATCGTTTGAGACGGATCTCGATTTCAAGGGCCTGGACTTCAGTGCCGGCGAGTCCGGCGTGGATCCTGTCCACGCTGTCTTCATTCGTGGTCCCTGGGTGGAACGTGTAGGTCCGGACGTTGAAATCCTGGCGCAGGTTGATCCTGACCACGCCAGCCACACAGCTGCTTTGCACGGAGTGGCTAGAATTGTTGCAGTGCGCTCCGGCCACCTGCTGGCCACCTCCTTCCATCCGGAAGTGACTGGGGAGAAGCGCGTGCATGAACTCTTTATTCGAATGATCAGAGGAGAAGCGTAAAGCATGTCAGGCCACTCCAAATGGGCGACCACCAAGCACAAAAAAGCCATCATTGATGGCAGGCGTGCAAAGTCGTTCGCAAAACTGATCAAGAACATTGAAGTTGCTGCCCGAATGGGAGGTCCGGACCTCGCCGGCAACCCCGGCTTGGAACTCGCCGTCACCAAGGCCAAGAAGACTTCGGTACCCAACGACAACATCGACCGTGCCATCAAGCGTGGTGCCGGCCTCACTGGTGAGGTAGTCGACTACACGGAAATCATGTACGAAGCACGCGGTCCGCAGGGTTCTGCCCTGCTGATTGAATGTCTGACCGACAACAAGAACCGGGCCGCTTCGGAAGTCCGCCTCGCCATTTCGCGCAACGGCGGCACCATCGCCGACCCCGGTTCGGTCAGCTACCTTTTTGCCCGGAAGGGTGTTGTGGTCCTGCCGAAGAACGGCCTCAGCGAAGACGACATCCTGATGGCTGTCCTGGAAGCTGGAGCTGAGGAAGTGAAGGACAGCGGTGAGAACTGGGAAATTCATTCCGAGCCCTCTGACCTCCAGGCCATCCGCGACGCCCTCAAGGACGCCGGCATCGACTACGAAACCGATGAAGCCGAATTTGTTCCTTCCATGCAGGTGGACCTCGATGTTGATGGTGCCAGGAAGTTCATGAAGCTCGTCGATGCGCTGGAGGACCTGGACGATGTCCAGAACGTCTACAGCAACGCGGACTTCAGCGAGGAAGTGCAGGCTGCCCTCGACGCCGACTAGGCGGGGCAGCATCCTATTTTGATATCAACCAGGAAGGCCCGGACTTGACTCTTCGCGTATTGGGAGTCGATCCGGGCCTTACCCGTTGCGGCATCGGCGTAGTGGACATCGAGCGGAACCGCAGGGCCACCATGGTGGCTGTCGGAGTGGTAGGAACCTCTGCCGACCAGACCTTGGACAAGCGCCTGCTGGTGATCGCTGAAGCGATCGATGAATGGCTGGACCGGCACGAGCCTGATGTCGTCGCCGTCGAACGCGTTTTCTCCCAGCTGAACGTCAGCACGGTGATGGGTGTCGCCCAGGCCTCCGGCGTGGTGATCGCTGCGGCCGCCCGCCGTGGCATTCCAGTGGCCCTGCACACGCCCTCTGAGGTCAAAGCCGCAGTGACCGGCAGTGGCACGGCCAACAAAGATGCCGTCACCAAGCTCGTGACCAAGATCCTGCGCCTGGACGCTCCACCCAAGCCGGCCGATGCCGCTGACGCACTGGCCCTGGCGCTGACCCACGCATGGCGGGCAGGCAACGGAATGGGCGCATCGGGTGGATCCTCCGGTGCCGGTTCGCTGACTCCGGCACAGAAGGCCTGGGCCGACGCCGAAGCCAAAGCGCGCCGCGCACGGTGATTCCCCACCGTCCTTGCTAGGGTATTCGTAGATATGTTCGGATAGTCCGCTTGGGCCGTAATCATTCAGGAGCAGGGTCTTGATCAGTTTTCTCCGTGGAACCGTAGCCCATGTGGGTTTGTCCACCGCCGTCATTGACCTCAACGGGGCAGGTATGAGCGTCTTCGCCACCCCCCAAACCCTGAGCCACCTCAAAGTCGGAACCGAAGCCAAGCTCTTCACGTCCATGATCGTCCGCGAAGATTCACTCACGTTGTTTGGCTTCGCGGATGACGACGAACGTGAAGTCTTTGACGTCCTGCTCAGCGTCAGCGGAGTGGGGCGGAGGCTGGCACTGGCCGTCCTGGCCGTCCACGAGCCTGAAGCAATCCGTGTGGCGGCGCACACCGGTGATGGCAAGACTTTCACGAAGGTCCCCGGAATTGGCCCCAAGGTGGCCGGCCGGATCGTCCTGGAACTCGCGGGCAAACTGGTTCCACATGGCACTGGCTCCGCAGCCACTGTTGCCAAGGCCGCCACCAACGCCGAGTGGAAGCCCCAGGTAGTCGCTGCGATGACCAGCCTGGGGTGGTCTGAAAAGGACGCTACGGGCAGCATCGACAAAGCCATGGCCGACTCTCCGGAACTGGTGGAAGCCGGCAACGTGGCCCAGATCCTCCGCGCTACGCTGCGGTGGCTGGGCCAGGACGGCGCACGCGCAGGCAACCGCGTAGGCAGCCGTGGCTGAGCAGTCACTCGTCAACGGGGGAGAGGAGCCGGAAGAGCGGGTCATTGAGGCTGCACTCCGCCCTAAGAACCTTCATGATTTCGTTGGCCAGCACCGCGTCCGTAAGCAACTGGCCCTGGTCCTCGAGGCCTCAAAGATGCGTGGACGCAGTGCCGACCACGTCTTGATGTCCGGCCCACCGGGCCTGGGCAAGACAACTCTGGCCATGATCATCGCGGCAGAAATGAACGCGCCATTGCGTATCAGCAGTGGTCCTGCCATCCAGCACGCCGGAGACCTCGCCGCCATCCTCTCCTCCCTGTCCGAAGGGGAGGTCCTGTTCCTGGATGAAATCCACCGGATGTCCAGGCCGGCAGAGGAAATGCTCTACATGGCCATGGAAGACTTCCGGGTGGACATTGTGGTGGGCAAGGGAGCAGGCGCTACGGCCATTCCCCTGGAGTTGCCCCCGTTTACGCTGGTGGGGGCCACCACCCGTGCCGGCCTCCTGCCGGGTCCGTTGCGTGACCGCTTCGGCTTCACAGGTCACCTCGAGTTTTACTCGGTTGCTGAACTGGAGCTTGTCCTTCGTCGATCCGCAGGCCTGCTGGATTTGAAGGTGAACTCGGCCGGGTTTACTGAAATCGCCGGTCGGTCGCGTGGTACGCCACGAATTGCCAACCGTCTCCTTCGCCGGGTCCGTGACTGGGCCCTGGTTCACGGCATCGACCAGATTGACGCCCGGTCCGCTTCAGCAGCTTTGGACATGTATGAAGTGGACGCGCGGGGACTGGACCGGCTGGACCGTTCCGTGCTGGAAGCGCTCATCACCAAGTTCAACGGCGGTCCTGTGGGATTGTCCACCCTGGCGATTGCCGTGGGAGAGGAACCGGAAACGGTGGAGACCGTGGCCGAGCCGTTTTTGGTGCGTGAAGGACTGCTGGGACGCACGCCGCGTGGTCGTATCGCCATGGCTTCAGCGTGGACACACCTCGGTTACGCCGTACCGGCCGGAGTCTTCGGCCAGGAAGCCCTGGCCCTCTTCGGCGAGGATGAAAACCACGCCGAAAGCGTAGATACCATCGGTTAACACGCCGTGTTCAGCTTTTCCCTCTAGACTGGTATGACGCTCGGCACGTTCGAGTCCTTGATCCATGCAGCCGCCTCGCGGATCTGCCAGGGACGTTGCCGTGAACCAAAACGTAAGTACAGAACGGAACTTCCCTGTGGATCCAATGACCATATTGCTGTTCGTCATGCTTGGACTCTTTGTCTTCATGATGTTCCGCCGCAACAAGAAGACCCAGCAGCAGCAGGCTGAAATGCAGTCCAAGTTCGCTCCGGGCGTCGACGTCATGACCAGTTTCGGTCTCTTTGGCCGCATCGTCTCCATCGACGAAGCTGAGAACAAAGTTGTGATCGAACTTTCCCCGGGTAACCAGGCCACGGTTCACCGCCAGGCCGTCACCAAGGTAGTCGAAGCGCCCGCTGAGGAAGCCCCGGTTGTCCCGGACGACGCTTCTTCCCTGACTACCGCAGATGCTGAAGCTCCTGCCGCAGTTGAGACGCCCGAAGAAACCATTGCGCGCCTCAACAAAGAGGACAAGAAGGACAACTAGGATCGTCAGGCGCGGCACCCCCGCGCAA
Organism: Paenarthrobacter sp. NPDC091669; assembly: GCF_044756725.1. NCBI lineage: Bacteria > Bacillati > Actinomycetota > Actinomycetes > Micrococcales > Micrococcaceae > Paenarthrobacter > Paenarthrobacter sp. NPDC091669. Next base: position 318,977 of record NZ_JBIVTK010000004.1, on the reverse strand, counting down.
GGCAACTTCTACGGCAGCTGAGAGCCGCCGGCAGACGCTCACAAGCGTTGGCCGGCGGCTGTCCGGCGATAACAGGAAGATCGATAATGGCACGGACCGGCCCCAAAAATTCAGCCCGCAGGGTGCTGACCTGGCTTGGAGCAATATTCGTTGTACTCACCGCTGTCCTGGGTGGCGGAGTTTTGACTGGTAATGCCAGCTGGGCACCCAAGCTTGCCTTGGACCTCGAGGGCGGTACCCAGATGATCCTGGCGCCCAGGGTTGATGGATCCAGCGAGATCAACGAAGAGCAGCTCAACCAGGCAGTTGCCATCATCCGCCAGCGAGTTGATGGCTCGGGCGTTGCTGAAGCAGAGATCAGCACCCAGTCCGGCCGCAATGTGGTGGTCAGCCTCCCGGGTACACCTTCCAAGGAAACCCGCGACTTGATCCAGGCTTCGGCCGACATGAACTTCCGGCCTGTCATTACCTATGGCGATCCCGCGGCCGTCCCGGTGGAATCGCGCACACCGGATGACCAGCTGAACAAGCCGACGGCGGAACCGGCCAACGCGAGTGATGTCAACTGGATCACCCCCGAAGTCCAGAAGGAATTTGAAGCACTTGACTGCGTCAATCCTTCGACTGAAAGGCGTGAACGCTCCGATCCGGCCAAGCCCCTTGTGACCTGCGAAGCTGCCACGGCCAAGACGCCGGCCCTCAAGTACATCCTTGGACCGGTAGAAGTCCGGGGCCAGGACATCAGCGATTCCACTTTCTCCCAGGTGCAGGGTGCACAGGGTTCGGTCACCAACTCCTGGGGTGTGAACATCGTCTTCAACGGGGATGCCACCGAGAAGTTCAAGGCCGTCACCGAGCGGCTCAACCAGTACTATGTGGCGGCCCAGGCGCAAGGAACTGAAGATCCAAAGTCCCAGTTCGCCATTGTCCTGGACGACAAAGTCATTTCCGCGCCGCGATCCCTGGCAGTAATCACCGACGGACGCCCGCAGATCACGGGAGACTTCACGCAGGCTACCGCCAAAGCGCTGTCCGACCAGCTCCGCTACGGTGCCCTGCCCATCAGCTTCGAGATCCAGTCACAGGAGCAGATTTCGGCCACCCTGGGTGGCGACCAGCTCCGACTCGGGTTGTTGGCCGGCATGATCGGCTTGCTGCTGGTGGTGGTCTATTCCCTCTTCCAATACAGGGCCCTTGGCCTTGTTACCATCGCCTCCTTGGTGGTGGCCGGCGTCTTGACCTATCTGGCCATCGCGATCCTCGGCTGGACCGAGAACTATCGGCTATCCCTCGCCGGCGTGGCTGGTTTGATCGTGGCCATCGGCCAGACCGCTGACTCTTTCATCGTCTACTTCGAGCGCATCCGCGATGAACTGCGCGAAGGCCGCGGACTGGTATCCGCCGTCGAAAACGGCTGGAAGCGGGCCAAGCGGACTGTCCTTGCCTCCAAGGCAGTCAACCTCCTTGCTGCCTTGGTGCTCTACTTCGTGGCTGTCGGCAACGTGCGCGGCTTCGCCTTCACTTTGGGTCTTACAGCCCTTGCCGACCTCTTGGTGGTGTTCATGTTTACCCACCCCATGCTGCAGGTCCTGGCGCGCACCAAGTTCTTCGGGGAAGGTCACCGATTCTCGGGCCTTTCCCCGGACCGTCTTGGCGCAGTTCCCCTGTACCGTGGCGCGGGACGGCTCCGTACACCCGATGAGAAGCCCACCGCTGTTCGTGCGCGGAACACCGGTGCTGTGGCAGAAGCCGAACGCCGCATGACCATCGCCGAACGGCGCCTTGCCGAGAAGGGCCAGTTGACTGGTTCCTCCAAGGCAACCAAGGAGGAGAAGTAATGACTACGAGCTTCGCAACCTTCGGCCATGAGCTGTACACGGGCAAGCGCTCGTACAACTTCGTCAATTCGAAGAAGATCTGGTTCATCATTGCTGCCGTCGCGGTGGCCCTGTCCATCCTCATTCCGGTGGCCAAGGGTGGTTTCAACCTTGGCATCGAATTCCGGGGAGGCTCGGAGTTCACCGTCTCCAACGTGAGCACCACGGACGCCGCCCTTGGCGAAAAAGCTGTGCACGACGTCGTACCCGGCGCCATCCCGCGCGTGGCAAACGTCGCGGGCAACACCATGCGGATCCAAACGGACCAACTCACTGATGACGAGACCAACCGCATCAAGGATGGCCTTACCAGCGCCTATGGCGTCACCGAGAATGAAGTGACGTCCAACTTCGTGGGTCCCACCTGGGGGCAGGATGTCACCAGGCAGGCGCTCATCGGCCTGGTGGTCTTCGTTGGTTTGGCGGCCGTCCTGATGGCGCTGTACTTCAGAACCTGGAAAATGTCGTTGTCGGCCCTCGTGGGCATGCTTGTCACGATGTTCACCACAGCGGGTGTCTACGCCTTGAGCGACTTCGAGGTGACGCCGTCGGCCATCATCGGCTTCCTGACGGTCCTGAGCTACTCGCTCTACGACACCGTGGTGGTCTTCGACAAGATCCGCGAGAACACGGCCGATATTTCCACTTCCACCCGCCGTACGTTCGGCGAAGAGGTCAACCTGGCCGTCAACCAAACACTGGTCCGCTCCATCAACACCATGATGGTGGCCGTGCTCCCGGTGGCAGCTATCCTCTTCATCGGCGCCGGTCTGCTGGGGGCGGGCACGCTGCGGGACCTCTCACTGGCGTTGTTCGTCGGTATCCTCATCGGTACGGCAGCCACCATCTTCATCGCCGCGCCCCTGTACGCCTGGCTGCGCCAAGGTGAACCGGAACTCGTAAAGCAGGCCAAGAAGGTAGCCCACCGCCGGGCCGACGTCACCGTCTAGGCCCGTCGCAACGCCTCTGTTTGACCAAAGAGCCGGCCCCCGCACTTATGCGGAGACCGGCTCTTTGACTTGCCCGTCCTGTGCGTCATGTGCTGCCCATTTGCAGAAGCATTCACCTACGGGAATAGACTTAGAGAATTATTCGGTTGTGAGGGGTACTTCTGTGGAAGAACGTGCGACGTCGGCACCACCGGCGGGCGGGGAAGACGGCCACAATGCTGTGGCGGTTCCAGCGACAAGCATGGCTGGACGGACTGCGGGAGCTGTTCCGGTGGATACCCCTGGCGCGCGTCCAACCTTCCCGGGGCGTCGGGAGCGTACACGTTCCCGTTTGGCCCGTCTGACCGGCCGTGGTGTGGCTCCTTACTCTCCGATCCTCGAACCTCTGCTGCGGACAGTACGGGCCAACAACCCCAAAGAAGACTTTGACCTGATCCAGCGGGCCTTCACCATTGCAGAGCGAAGCCACCAGGGCCAGAAGCGCAAGAGTGGTGATCCCTACATCACCCATCCGGTGGCAGTGGCCACCATCCTGGCTGAACTCGGCATGACGGGCACCACTCTGGCGGCCGCGTTGCTTCACGACACCGTGGAGGACACCCCCTACACACTGGCTGACCTGACGAGGGATTTTGGTCCCGAGGTTGCCATGCTGGTGGATGGCGTGACCAAGCTGGACAAGGTCAGCTTTGGCGAAGCCGCGCAATCAGAGACCGTCCGCAAGATGGTTGTGGCCATGGCCAAGGACATTCGGGTCCTGATGATCAAGTTGGCCGACCGCCTGCACAACGCCCGTACGTGGCGCTTTGTCTCCGCTGAGTCTTCTTCCCGCAAGGCTCGTGAAACGCTGGAGATCTTTGCCCCGCTGGCTCACCGCCTGGGCATGAACACCATCAAGTGGGAGCTCGAAGACCTGTCCTTCGCTGCCTTGTACCCCAAGGTGTACGAGGAAATCGTGCGCATGGTGGGGGACCGTACGCCGGAGCGCGAGAAGAGCCTCAGTGTCATCCGCAACCAGATAGCAGATGATCTGCGCACGGCCAGGATCAAGGCGACCATCACTGGGCGTCCCAAGCACTACTACTCGATCTACCAGAAGATGATCGTCCGGGATAAGGACTTCGACGACATCAACGACCTCATGGGCGTGCGCGTCCTGGTGGACTCGGTCCGGGACTGTTACGCAGCCTTGGGTACCCTGCATTCGCGATGGAACCCCCTTCCGGGGCGGTTCAAGGACTACATCGCCATGCCCAAGTTCAACATGTACCAGTCGCTGCACACCACGGTGATCGGCCCGGGCGGCAAGCCCGTGGAGATCCAAATCAGAACCCATGAGATGCATCGCCGGGCCGAGTACGGTGTGGCAGCGCACTGGAAGTACAAGGACCAGCCAAACCGCACGGCGCAGGGCCCCGGAAGCCCGCGCGACGGGGACATGGGCTGGTTGAGATCCTTGGTGGACTGGCAGCAGGAAACGTCGGACCCCGGCGAGTTCCTGGACTCCCTGCGTTATGAGATTAATGCACGCGAAGTTTTCGTCTTCACCCCCAAGGGTGAGGTCATGGCTCTGCCTGCGGGATCGACTCCGGTCGATTTTGCCTACGCCGTCCACACTGAGGTGGGCCACAGGACTATCGGTGCGCGCGTCAACGGCAAGCTGGTACCGCTCAACAGCGAGCTGAACCATGGCGACTGGGTGGAGATCTTCACGTCCAAGGCCGAGGGAGCCGGTCCCAGCCAGGACTGGCAACACTTCGTCAAGTCGGCACGCGCACGGAACAAGATCCGCCAGTGGTTCACCAAGGAACGCCGCGAAGAGGCAATCGATCGCGGCAAGGACATGCTGACGCGGGCCATGCGGAAGCAGAACCTGCCGTTGCAGCGCCTGATGACGCACGATGCCTTGTCTGCGGTGGCCGAGGACTTCCACTACGTTGATATCTCCGGGCTCTACGCAGGCGTCGGGGATGGACATACCTCCGCCCAATCCGTGATGGAAAAGCTGGTCGAGCACCTGGGAGGCCACGAGACTCCGGATGAAGACCTCGAGGAAGTCAGCATTCCGACGCAGGTTGCCAAGTCCAAATTCTCGGACTCCGGAGTCATCGTCCGCGGTGTGGGAGACGTCTGGGTCAAACTGGCCCGTTGTTGCACACCCGTTCCGCCGGACCCCATCCTGGGATTCGTCACGCGCGGCTCGGGCGTCTCCGTCCACAGGACCGATTGCACCAACGTTTCGGGGCTCCGGGACCAGCCGGACAGAATCGTGGAAGTGGAATGGGCTCCCACGCAGTCGAGCGTCTTCCTGGTGGAAATCCAAGTGGAGGCGTTGGACCGCAAGTCCCTGCTGTCCGACGTGACGCGGATTCTGTCCGAGAACCACGTGAACATCCTCGCTGCCTCCGTCCACACCTCGAGCGACAGGGTTGCCATCTCAAAGTTCGCTTTCGAAATGGGCGACCCCAAGTACTTGCACCACGTCCTGAATGCCGTACGCCGCATTGATGGCGTCTTTGATGTCTACCGCACCACGGGTAACAGGCGGCGCAGCTAGCCGGCAGCAAGGTGTGCAAGGGTGGCCAGCGCACGCCGCTTGTGGGGAACGCGCGGCGCTGCCTCCACGGCCAGCGTGAGGAGTCTCAACCGGATTCCCAGGTCCTCCTTGGCCAGGAGGCGCCTCAGGGCAGGCAAAGCGCGGTCACTTTCCACGTGCAAGGCGATGTCCGCTGCGGTGCGGAGCGGGCTGCTCACCAGCATCCCGCCCAGACTCACTACGTCCATCTGGCCCAGCCGCACCTCATGGAGGCTGCAGGCGGTGCTTCCGCGCAGACTTGAAATGCGGTGCTTCGCATCAACCAGGAGCGACAGGCGCTCCGGGGGGTTTGCGCAGCCGTAGATCCACGCGGCCGTGAGGCGGCCGGCAACTACTTTGGTCCGGATCCGTTCCGGAACTGTGAGGGCTGCTGCGCGGGCCCGGAGGCGATGGGTAATTGCAGTGCCCGGCGAGGCATAACTCTTCCCGTACAGGGGCAGCAGGATGCCGTCGAAGGCCATGCTCTGGAGTTCGTTCCACGTGAAGATCCGGTGGGGGGAGTACAGCTCTGGGATGGCCGGCTCCGATAAGTGCGGGGCGGCGACAGCGGGGTCCATCCACTGATCATTCCTCGGAGCCGCCGAAGCAGTACAGGCTCCGTTCCGGTTATGTGGATAACCGGAACGGAGCCTGCGGTACCGCTCAGAAAAGAGTGCTAGGCGAGATCGCTTGCAGATCGCTGAATCTGGTCCAGCCACGCCTGGCGGGCCTCCAAAGCCTCGCGGGCAGTCTTGATCCGGCGCTGGTCGCCTGCCTTTTCAGCCTTCTCAAGGTCATCCTTAAGACCGGCGATGGCAGCTTCGAGTTGCGAGAGGGCGCTGTTGGTGCGTGCCTTGGTCTCCGGGTTGCTCCGGCGCCACTTCTCTTCTTCGGCTTCCTTGACGGCGTCTTCAACCTTGCGGAGGCCGGCCTCGATGCGTCCCATGTCCCCACGGGGAACCTTGCCGGCATCTTCCCAGCGGTCCCTGATGGACTGGAGGGCCTTCTTGGCTGCGTTGAGGTCCTTGATGGGAAGCAGGGCCTGCGCTTCGACTACGAGCTGCTCCTTGACCACCAGGTTGGCGGTGTACTCCTGGTCGATCTGGTCGTTGGCTGCCTGGCGGTTGCTGAAGAAGACGTCCTGTGCGGCACGGAACCGGCCCCACAGTGCGTCGTCATCCTTGCGGCTCGCCCGGGGGGTGGCTTTCCACTGGTCCATCAGCCTGCGGTATTCACCGGCGGCGAATCCCCAATCAGTGGAAGAGGAGAGGGCTTCGGCCTCGGCGATCAGCGCTTCCTTGGCAGACTTTGCCGCTGAATTGTTGCTGTCAAGTTGCGAGAAGTAGGCGCGGCGGTGACGGTCAAAGACCGTGCGGGCCGAGCGGAACCGCTTCCACAATGCGTCCTCGTTGCTCCGACCCAAACGTACGCCGCTCTTCTGCGCCGATTTCCAAGTCTCAAACAACTCGTTCATGCGGGCGCTGGAGGTCTTCCACTGAATCTGGGCAGGATCCTGCCCGGCAATGGACTCGGCTTCGGACACGATTGCTTCGCGGGCAGCGAGTTCGCCGGCACGCACGGCTTCGTGTGCTGCCTTCTCTGATTTTTCCAGCTCCACGATCTGGGTGGAAAGGGCATCCAGACGTGCTTCCGCCGACCGGATATCGCCCACCATAGTGCGCTCTGCAAGCTGTTCGCGCAGATGAGTGACAGTCTTTTGCATGTCCGTGGCCGGAGCCTTGGATTCCACACGGTGTTCCAACAGGACAACCTGGGCAATAATGTCGTCGAACTTCCGGGCGAAGTAGCCCAGGGCTTCGTCGGGACTGACACCCGGGTACTGGCCGACGGCGATCTCCTCACCATCAAGGGTCAGGAACACGTGGCCATCACCTTCGGCGCGGCCCCACTTGGCTGCCTCGGCAAGCGACGCGGCAGACACGGCCGGGGCAGCGGGAACGACGGCGGCGGGAGCTTTGGGGCGGGCCGCAAGCGCTGCAGGTGTCGGGGCTGCTGACGGGGCAGGTCGCGGTGCGGCCGGCTCACTGGCGGCTGCTTCGGCCTCGGGCGTCGCTGCAGGTGACGGTTTGTCCCCGGCTGCTGCCTCGGTCCCGGCGGCCGCCTCATCAACAGGCGCTGGTTCTTGTGCAGCTGCCGGCGCGACGGAGGTTTCCGCAGGGTCGGGGCTGGTCGCCTCGACTGCTTCTTCTTCGTTGGCCACTACTGCTGTTTCGTCGGATTTCTGACTGTCTGTCACCGCTAAAAGTCTTTCGCTTGGAGGGACTGCTCAGGTAATGCACCCCGGGCCGGGGCCTGGAGCTGGTTACTTCAGAGAAAACGAGTCTATCGTGACAGGTGCCACAGGGGCGCCGTCACTGGTGCTTTCGCCGGTTTTGAGGCCTGCGGCGGCGATGTTGGTGACCACGTCCAACCCGCTGGTTACCTTGCCCACCACGGTGTACCCGCCGGCCGTGTCAGCAGGAATGGTGGTGTCCTTATAGACGATGAAGAACTGGTGCCCGTTGCCGTAGGCGTTGTTCCCGCTGCGGGCCACGGCAATTGTCCCTGCCGGGTACTTGTTGTCTGCGGGCGTGTTTTCCAGCGGCCCCCATCGGTAGTTGGGGTCGTCCGCGCCGTCTTCGGACGGGGCGCCACACTGAAGCAGCCCGAAGGTTTCCGAGGTGGTCAGGCGGTGGCAGAACTTCCCGTTGTAGTAGCTGGACTCGCTCAGCGACTTGAGGACTGCGGCGGCCTGGGGTGCCGCAGTGCCGTTCAGTTCGATGCCGATCGAGCCGCTGTTCAGCGCCAGCTCGCCGGTGAAGGTTTTACCCGCTGCGGTATCAGGGCTGGGAACGTCGGGACTGTTCGATGCCGGCGCAGACGGGGATGCAGAAGCAGACGGAGAACTAAGACCGGCTTCCGCAGCAGCGAACTCAGCCTCGGTGGGGTTGGAGCTGAAGGCAGTCAGTTGAAGTACGACGGCGAGGATCACTGCCGCTGTACCCGCGCCGATGGCGATGGTGTTGTCGCGTTTGCGCCGCTTGCCCTGTTCCTGCCGCAGGGCACGCTTGGCTTCCATCTGCCTGATGCGCCGTTTCGCTTCGCGGTCATCCCGCGACCTTGTTGCCAAGAGTCCTCCTGATTGTGTGCACTTTCCGGGGCCGCCGACAGGAACCCGGGCATGCTGCATTAGATGTGCACGCGCCGAAAGCATAAACTGGCTGCCGCACATAGTTTATGCATGACCGGCTGGACGCCCGCTCTGTAAACGCCGTACAGGTGTTTTAAAGCTGCGGGTCGTGTACCAGCGTCAGCTTTCTTCGAGGAGACATTTCCACCATGGCACGTACCGCCTCCCTGTCCGGATTCCCCGAGTGGCTTCCCCAGGAGCGGTTGGTGGAGCTCCACGTGCTGGATACGCTCCGCAAGACGTTCGAGTTGCACGGGTTTTCGTCCATCGAGACCAGGGCGGTGGAAACGGTGGGGCAGCTGCTCCGCAAAGGCGAGATCGACAAAGAGGTTTACGGGCTGAGCCGTCTCCAGGATGACGAGGGTGAGGCGGCGAAGTCAGACAAAGCGGATCCCAACGCCTTGGCACTGCACTTCGACCTGACTGTTCCCTTCGCCCGCTACGTGGTGGAGAACGCCGGATACCTGGCGTTCCCCTTCCGCCGCTACCAAATCCAGAAAGTATGGCGTGGCGAGAGGCCGCAGGAAGGCCGCGCCCGTGAGTTCACCCAGGCGGATATCGATGTGGTGGGCGACGGCGAGCTTCCGTTCCGCTACGACGTCGAGATTGCCCTGGTCATTGCCGAGGCACTGAGCGCCTTGCCGATTCCGGATTTCCGGCTCCGGATCAACAACCGGAAGCTGGCCGAGGGTTTCTATCGCGGCATTGGCCTGACGGACACTGCTGGAGTCCTGCGCAGCATCGACAAACTGGAAAAGATCGGCGCTGAGAAGGTTACTGAGCTGTTGAAGAGCGAGCTCGGTGCCACGGACGAGCAAGCCGGACTGGCCCTAAAACTGGCAAGTATCCGCACTGAAGACACCTCCTTCGTCCAACAGGTGCGCGCCTTGGGTGTCACCGATGAGCTCCTGGAGGAAGGGCTTAACGAGTTGGAGCAGGTCATCCAGGCGGCCGTTCAGCGTGCTCCGGGCAAGGTGGTCGCCGATTTGAGCATCGCCCGCGGCTTGGATTACTACACCGGAACTGTCGTCGAAACCGTGTTGGTGGGTCACGAGCAACTCGGTTCCATTTGCTCCGGTGGCCGCTATGATGCCCTGGCCAGCAAGGGCAACCGCAAGTTCCCCGGCGTCGGTCTTTCCATCGGTGTGACGCGGCTCGTGTCGCGCATCCTTAGCCAGGAACTGGCGACGGCCTCGCGCTCGGTCCCCACCGCGGTCCTGGTTGCCTTGAACACGGACGACAGCTGGTCCGCTGCGCAGGATATCGCTGCACAACTGCGGGGGAGGGGCATCGCAACCGAAGTTGCTGCGAAGGCCGAGAAATTCGGCAAGCAGATCAAGTTCGCCGACCGGCGCGGTATCCCGTTCGTGTGGTTCACCGACGACGACGGCAAGCACCAAGTCAAGGACATCCGCACCGGCGAGCAGGTTGACGCGGACCCCGCAGAATGGACGCCGTCGGAAGAGGACTTGTACGTCCGCGTCACCACCGCCTGATACAGGCATCGCTTGTTCCGCCGTTGGGCGGGAGCCGCGTCCGGGGCGGGTAAACTCGGACGGGACCGCCTTGCAGCGGTCCCTATAAATTTCATGCTGAAAGGAATGCTGTGCTGCGCACACATGACCTCGGATCACTTCGCTCCGAGCACATTGGACAAACCGTTACCCTGGCCGGCTGGGTGGGCCGCCGCCGTGATCACGGTGGCGTTGCATTCGTTGACCTGCGTGACGCGTCCGGTGTCGCCCAGGTGGTAGTCCGTGAGGAAGAGGTCTTCCATGGCCTGCGGAACGAGTACGTTCTGCAGGTGACGGGTACCGTCAACAAGCGTCCCGAAGGCAACGAAAACCCGGCCCTGGCGACCGGTGACATCGAGGTGATCGCTGACAAGGTGGTCATCCTCAACACCTCCGAGCCGCTTCCGTTCCAGATCGACGAACACGTTGAAGTTGGCGAGGAAGCACGCCTCAAGCACCGTTACCTTGACCTTCGCCGGCCCGGCCCGGCCCGCAACATGCGCCTGCGTTCGGAAGCCAACCGTGTAGCCCGCGAACTGCTGCACCAGCGCGGCTACGTCGAAATCGAGACGCCCACGCTGACGCGTTCGACGCCGGAAGGCGCCCGCGACTTCGTTGTCCCGGCACGCCTGGCGCCGGGTTCCTGGTATGCCCTGCCGCAGTCGCCGCAACTTTTCAAGCAGCTGCTCCAGGTGGGAGGCTTTGAGAAGTACTACCAGATTGCCCGTTGCTACCGTGACGAGGACTTCCGCGCGGACCGCCAGCCGGAGTTCACCCAGCTGGACATCGAAGCCAGTTTCGTGGACCAGGACGATGTCATTGAGCTTGGCGAGGCAATCGTCAAGGCACTGTGGCAGCTCATCGACGTCGAGATCCCCACACCGATCCGCCGCATGACGTACCTGGATGCCATGGCCAAGTACGGCTCGGACAAGCCGGACCTGCGCTTCGGCGTAGAGCTGACAGAGCTTACGGACTTCTTCAAGGACACCAACTTCGGTGTGTTCAAGGCACCGTACGTCGGCGCAGTGGTCATGCCCGGCGGAGCTTCGCAGCCTCGCCGTACGCTGGACGGCTGGCAGGAATTCGCCAAGCAGCGCGGACACAAGGGCCTTGCCTACGTGCTCTTCAAGGAGGACGGCGAGCTCGCCGGTCCCGTGGCCAAGAACCTTACGGAAGAAGAGCGTGCCGGACTGGCCGACGCTGTGGGTGCCAAGCCGGGCGACTGCATCTTCTTCGCCGCCGGTGAGAAGTCAGCGGCCCGCGCCCTGCTCGGTGCTGCCCGCGTTGAAATCGGTCACCGCACCGGCCTGATCGACCCCAACGACTGGGCGTTTGTCTGGATCGTGGACGCTCCCATGTTCGAGCCCGCGGCCGCGGCCGTCGCGTCCGGTGACGTAGCTGTGGGTGGAGGCCAGTGGACGGCAGTGCACCACGCATTCACCTCGCCCAAGCCGGAGTTCCTGGACACCTTCGATCAAGACCCGGAATCCGCACTGTCATACGCCTATGACATCGTCTGCAACGGCAACGAGATCGGTGGCGGTTCCATCCGTATCCACCAGCGCGAAGTGCAGGAACGGGTATTCCAGCTCATGGGGCTGGACAAGGAAGACGCCGAAACCAAGTTCGGCTTCCTGCTGGAAGGCTTCAAGTACGGCGCCCCTCCGCACGGTGGAATGGCCCTCGGCTGGGACCGCGTTGTGGCCTTGCTCGCCGGCGTGGAGTCCATCCGCGACGTCATTGCGTTCCCGAAGTCGGGCAACGGCTATGACCCGCTGACCGCAGCTCCTGCACCGATCACCCCGCAGCAGCGCAAGGAGGCAGGCGTCGACTTCAAGCCCGAAGCCAAACCTGCAGCCAAGCCGGAAACCACCACCGTCTAGACGGTCACCAAAGGCTCTCCACTCCGGTGGAGGGCCTTTGGCGTTTCTCCCCACGACTCCCTCAACGAAAGGTGCTGCTGGATGCTGGAGCAAGCTTTCCTGGAAACGCTCATGGACAAGGCCTGGCCGGCCCTTGAGCGTGAAGACCTTGTTGGCGAAAGCGCAGGGAAGTGGGTGCTCCGTGCTTCGAACGGTGTGACGCAGCGGGCCAATTCGGTGTGGCCGGCCGCCCCGGGAGACAGTGCAGGCAGTGCAGACGGTCATGCAGGGGCCACTGGCCTTGAGTCTGCCGCTGACCTTGAGCGATCCGTCAAGGCCGCCTCGGAGTGGTACAGGCGCCGCCGCCTGCCGTTGATTTTCCAAGTATTCGATGACTCCCGCAGTGCCGCCCTCAATGATGTCCTGGACAGCCGGCGCTTCACCCGGCAGGCCGAAACGAAGATCATGCTCCGCGGGCTGGACGACGTGCCGCCGAGGCCGCCGAAGGTGGAGATGCTCGAACTGCCTTCTGAGGAATGGCTCCGTCTCTGGTGGTCCGTCGATGGCCGCGGTGGTGAGGCCGAATTATCAGTCGCCCACAGGATCCTCACCGCCTGTCCGGCGCTGTACGCCATGGTGAGGGACGACGACGGCGTCCCCGCCGCCGTCGGACGCCTCGCCCTGGTTGATGGCTGGGGCGGTATCTACAGCATGGCGACGTCTGCCGGGCACCGCCGGCGCGGATACGCCGGCCAGGTGCTGGCCGCGTTGCTGCATGCCGGCGCCGGGCGGGACCTCAAGGGGATCTGGCTTCTGGTCACGGCCGCCAATGACGGGGCACAGTCGCTGTACACGCAGGCGGGATTCAGGGACTACGGCAGCTATGTGTACCGGCAGGCTCCCCTGAAACGTGCCCTCGGCGGCTGCTAACCTGCAGGCTCCGGATCAGTTACCGTGATCCGGATCGAGCAGGCATCTGCTGCCGCTTTCTGCAGGGCAGCGGATTTGATCTCCTGAATGTCCAGGAACGCCAGCCGTGCGCGGCCGGTGAACGCCTTGAGGGCGGGCTGGGCAAGGACCTGATCCACCAAGGCCCTGTCTCCGCCGGGAACGATGTACTCCATCCGGTGCCCCGTGAAGATCCTGGCCGCATGTTCCGCCGTGGACCTGGCATCGATGAAGCGGTTGCCGCTCTTCGAGGCGAGGATGGTGGTCCCGCTGGCCGAGGCGACAGCATAACCGCCGCGCCGGACCAGCAGTAGGCCCAATCCCCGTTCCTGGGCGGCCAACGAGGCGAGGCGGTGAACTTCGCTGCCCCCTCGGCCTGGGCGTCCGTCCGACGGCCATGGCGCCCTCAGCAGCGCGGTGGCTCCGTCGGCCGCGCGAAGGAGGAGGCCGGCGTCGTCGAGGTCTTCCACCACGGGACCGTGGCCGGCCGCGAACCGTTCCACCCAACCCTGCAACCGGTCTGCGGACACCAAGGCGGTCCGGATGGCCTGCTGACGCGGGGCTGATGCTCGGCGGTCCATGGTGGATGCCTCCTTTGCTGGAACTATGAGTAGCCTATCCATGTGGAAGATCTCTTTGGTGCCGGTGCAGACAACGACGACGAGTCGGAGGAACTGCCGGCCACGCCGCATTCCCTCCGGGGGCCTTCCGACGCACGCTGGATGGCGTCCCAGCGCAGTCCACTGGCTGTGCGGATGCGCCCCCGCACCTTGGACGACGTCGTGGGGCAGCAGCACCTGCTGGGCCACGGTTCGCCACTCCGGCAGTTGGCGGCCGGGGCTGAAGCAGCCGGTCCTGCTGGACCGAGCTCTGTGATCCTCTGGGGGCCTCCGGGAACGGGCAAAACCACGCTGGCGCATGTGATCGCGCGGGGACCCGGGCGGAAGTTCGTGGAATTGTCTGCGATTACCGCAGGCGTCAAAGATGTCCGCCGCGTCATGGATGAGGCCTTGACGGCCCGCGATCTCTATAAGAAAACCACCGTCCTCTTCCTGGACGAGATCCATCGCTTTAACAAGGCCCAGCAGGACGCCCTGCTGCCGGGTGTTGAGAACCGCTGGGTGGTGCTGGTCGCCGCCACCACGGAAAACCCATCATTCTCGGTGGTGTCGCCCCTGTTGTCGAGGTCGCTGCTGCTGACGCTGAAGCCGCTCACCGATGACGACATCGCGGGACTGCTGCAACGCGCCGTCGCCGATGCCCGCGGCCTTGCCGGACGCGTGGAGCTCAGCCCGGAGGCGATGGACCACTTGGTCCGCCTCTCCGGCGGCGATGCCCGCAGGGCGTTGACCGCGCTTGAAGCCGCTGCCGGGGTTGCCTTCGGTGACAGCACCGCCGTCGGGCCATCTGCACCGGCCGGTACCGATGCTGTGCCGGAGGAGGATGGCGACGCTGAAGAGTCCGGCGATGCTGAAGCAACCAACGACGCTGAAGCAATCAACGACGGCGAGCCGGGACTCGCCAATGACGGCGCCCCTGACGCTCCGGTGCTGGTGGAACTGCGCCATACCGAGCGTGCCTTGGACGCCGCTGCGGTTCGCTACGACCGCGCCGGGGACCAGCATTACGACGTCGCCAGTGCTTTCATCAAATCCATCCGTGGCTCGGATGTCGATGCCGCGCTGCATTACCTGGCCCGCATGCTTGAAGCGGGCGAAGATCCACGGTTCGTGGCACGGCGCATCGTGATTTCCGCCGCTGAAGACATTGGAATGGCCGATCCCACAGCTCTGCAAACGGCTGTGGCGGCGGCCCAGGCGGTGCAGTTGATCGGCATGCCGGAGGGGCGGATCGTCCTCGCCGAAGCTGTGGTCCATTTGGCTACCGCGCCTAAATCCAATGCCGCCTATATGGGCTTGAACAAAGCGGTGGCTGATGTCCGGGCAGGGTTTGGCGGCGGTATCCCCATGCATTTGCGGGATGCGCATTACCCCGGAGCAAAGCAATTGGGGCATGGCAAGAGCTACAAGTACGCCCACGACGAACCGCACGGTGTGGCAACCCAGCAGTACCCGCCCGACGATTTGGTGGGGAAGGACTACTACCAGCCCACCAATAACGGAGCCGAACGGGATATCGCGGCCAGGCTGGAAAGGCTCCGCAAGATAGTGCGCGGGGAGTAGGCAATGACACCTCTTCCTTCTTGAAGGTCCGCAGGGCGTCAACCACGTTGTGCATGGTAGGATTGATCCTTGTCTGGCATGGCCTGACGCTCAATCCCACTGAAGATTCCTTCGTCAGTGCTGTGCGCCCGGGCTAGTAGCAAGAGGCAGCGGTTGGCCGATGCTCTCCCTGATGGAGGCCAGTAACACTGACACACCGCAGTAATTGGAAGGACACAAGTGGCTAACAACACTCGTGCTCGCCGTACCGCACGCCTTTCGCGTGCACTCGGCATCGCTCTGACCCCCAAGGCCGCCAAGTACATGGAGCGCCGCCCGTACGGCCCCGGTGAGCATGGCCGTGCCCGCAAGAAGCAGGACTCCGACTACGCCGTACGTCTGCGCGAAAAGCAGCGTCTGCGCGCCCAGTACGGCATCCGCGAAGCCCAGATGACCCGTGCCTTCGAAGAAGCACGCCGCACCAAGGGCCTGACCGGTGAAAACCTGGTTGAGCTGCTCGAAATGCGTCTGGACGCCCTCGTGCTCCGTGCAGGCTTCGCCCGCACCATCGCACAGGCCCGCCAGCTGGTTGTGCACCGCCACATCATGGTTGACGGCATCCGCGTGGACCGCCCGTCCTTCCGCGTTGGCGAAGGCCAGCTCATCCACGTTCACAGCCGCTCCGAGGTCATGCCCCCGTTCCAGGTGGCTGCTGCAGGCGCACACGTTCTGAACAACGTACCGCCGTACCTGGACGTCAAGATCGACGCCCTGCAGGCACGCCTGGTTCGCCGCCCCAAGCGCTCTGAGGTCCCCGTGATCTGCGAAGAGCAGCTCGTCGTCGAATTCTACGCTCGCTAAATTCACGCAGCGCATACAAAGAAGCCCGTGGCACATGCCGCGGGCTTCTTTGTATGTAAGGTACCGGTCCAAAGTGGGTAAGGTACTGGGGAGGCCTTGTCCGATGCCGTTCAGCGGCTGGTGCAGGGCAATGCAACAACCCTAGGAGAAGAGTTCTATGTCTGGTGGCGACATCGCCGGCCTCATCGCAGCAGGAGTCTTCGCACTCCTCGTGTTGTTGTTGGCTGTGCCAATCTTGAAGCTGGGTGGCGTTTTTGACGAGGTCCGGACCTCCATCCGGTCCATCAGCGACGGCGCCACGCCCTTGATGGATGAAGTGACCGCTACGGTTTCCACCACCAACCAGCAGCTGAAGAAGGTTGATGGGATCGCCTCCAACGTCTCCGACGCCTCGGCCAACATCTCCGCTCTGTCCTCGCTGGTGGCGGCCACGGTGGGTTCTCCCTTGATCAAGGTGGCAGCGTTCAGCTACGGCGTTCGCTCGGCTTTCGCCGGACGGCGCGGCCCTTCCTCCGGACGCCGCAGCCGCTGACCCAATGAGCTACTGAAGCAGGCAGCCGCAAAACTATAGGAAGACCAGAACCTCATGAAAAGAATTGTGTGGATGGGCATCGGCGTCGCCATCGGCGTCATTGCCTTCCGGAAGATCACTGAGGCCCAGGCGAACATCGGTCCTGAGGGCTTGAACCGTGCCGTTGGCCGGATGGCTGACGGCTTGTTCGATTTCGCCGATGCGGTCCGGACGGGTATGCACCAGCGGGAAGAGGACCTTCGGGCGGCGTTGGGGATTGACGATGCCGGAGCCGGCCGCCGCTAGCGGAGCGGTTCGCTCCCGCGCCCGCAACAGGGCAGAATGGAAAACTGCGGAACGGCACCAGCCGGTACCGCGCACATAACGTGCAGTGGATTGAGAAGGGTAAGTAATCAGCTAATGAAGTCGCAGGAGATCACCAAACGCTGGGTGGACTTTTTTGTCAGCAAGGGCCACACCGCCGTTCCCTCCGCGTCGCTCGTTTCCAGCGACCCGTCCCTTCTCTTCACCGTCGCCGGAATGGTGCCGTTCATTCCGTACCTGACTGCGCGCGAAGAACCCCCGTACAGCCGTGCCACGAGCGTCCAGAAATGCATCCGCACCGGAGACATCGAGGAAGTGGGCAAGACAGCCCGCCACGGGACGTTCTTCCAGATGTGCGGCAACTTCTCCTTTGGCGACTACTTCAAGGAAGACGCCATCAAGTTCGCTTTCGAGCTGCTCACCACAAGCGTTGACGACGGCGGCTACGGACTTCCCGCCGAGCGCCTCTGGGTGACCGTCTACGAAGAAGACGACGAAGCCAAGGAACTCTGGCTCAAAAACACCGGAATCCCCGCTGAACGCATCCAGCGCATGGGCAAAGCCGACAACTACTGGTCCACCGGCCAGCCGGGCCCTGCCGGCCCCTGCTCGGAGATCTACTACGACCGCGGTCCTGCTTATGGCATCGAAGGCGGCCCGCTGGCCGATGAGACCCGGTACATCGAGATCTGGAACCTCGTGTTCATGCAGTACCAGATCGAGAATGTCCGTTCCAAGGTGGACTTCGACATCGCGGGAGAGCTCCCGCAGAAGAACATCGACACCGGCTTGGGCATGGAGCGTCTCGCAATGATCCTCCAGGGTGTCGAGAACATGTATGAAACCGATCAGGTCCGCCCGGTCATCGACAAAGCTGCTGAACTGTCCGGCCGTGAGTACACCTCGGCCGAGTCGCCGGAGGACCCGCACCACACGGATGACGTCCGGATGCGCGTTGTGGGCGACCACATTCGTTCAGCCCTGATGTTGATTGCTGATGGCGTTTCGCCGTCCAACGAAGGCCGTGGGTATGTGCTGCGCCGCCTCATTCGACGCGCAGTCCGCGCCATGCGGCTGCTCGGCGTCGAGAAGGCCTGCCTGCCGGACCTTCTTCCCGCCTCCCGAGACGCCATGAAGGGCGTCTACCCCGTGGTGGAGACGGACTTCGCCCGGATCAGCCGCATTGCCTACGCCGAAGAAAAGGCATTCCTGCGCACCATTGCTTCGGGTACGGCCCGCCTCGAGGATGCCGTGGCGGAATCGAAGGCTGCCGGTGTTCCGCTCTCCGGCGCCGACGCCTTTGCCCTGCACGACACCTATGGCTTCCCGATCGACCTGACGCTGGAAATGGCAGAAGAGGCCGGCCTCAAGGTGGACGAAGCAGGTTTCCGCTCGCTCATGCTCGAGCAGCGCCAGCGTGCACAAGCTGATGCCAAGGGTAAGAAGGGTGGCCACGCGGACCTCAGCGCCTACCAGGATCTCCTGGGCGAAGGTGAGACCGTCTTCACGGGCTATGACGAACTTGAGGGTGAATCCTCGGTCCGCGGCATCGTCAGCGGTGGCCGTGCTGTAGGGCATGCCTCCACTGGCGACGAGATTGAGCTGGTCCTCAACGAGACTCCGTTCTACGCCGAAGCCGGTGGCCAGTCCGCTGACACGGGCCTCATCACCGGCGATGGCTTCGTGGTGGAGGTCCTGGACGTTCAGCGGCCCATCAAGGGCCTGAGTGTGCACAAGGCGATTGTCCGCGAAGGCGAGATTGCCTCCGATGCGCTGGTGCGCGCCGCCGTCGACCGTGAACGTCGCCATGCCGCCGAGCAGGCCCACACCGGCACGCACATTGTGCACGCCGCCCTGCATCAAATCCTGGGCCCTGAAGCTACCCAGCGCGGTTCGTACAACAAAGCCGGGTACCTGCGTTTCGACTTCGCCTGGGGCGAGGGCCTGAGCACTGCGACGCGGTCCGAAATCGAAGAGGTCTCCAACATTGCCATCCGGAACAATTTCCGGGTAGACACCAAGGTAATGGGGCTCGCTGAAGCCAAGGCGCTGGGCGCCATGGCACTGTTCGGCGAAAACTATGGCAGCGAAGTGCGCGTCGTGGAGATCGACGGCGCCTGGTCCCGCGAGCTGTGTGGTGGCACCCACGTGTCCAACACGTCCCTCATCGGCAGCCTTTCGCTGCTGGGAGAGCAGTCCGTTGGTTCCGGAAACCGCCGTGTGGAAGCCTTCGTTGGCCTGGACGCATTCCGTCATCTGGCCGCCGAGCGGGCCTTGGTGACTGAGCTCACAGAACTCCTGAAGGTTCCCTCCGGGCAACTCGCCGATCGCATTTCCAGCACGCTGAGCAAGCTGAAGGCAACGGAGAAGGAACTCGACCGCCTTCGTAAGGAGCAGCTGGCCGCGGCTGCCGCAAACCTGGTGGGCACTGCAAAGGACGCTGCGGGCGTGCGCGTAGTAGCCCACGACGCCGGTCAGGTCGGCGGTGCCGACGATCTCCGGAACCTCGCTTTGGACCTCCGCAGCCGCCTCGGCTCGGACGCTGCCACGGTGGCTGTTGCAGGCGTCAGCAATGACCGCCCGGTGATCCTCATCGCCACCAATGAGGCCGCCCGCGAGGCCGGCGTGAAGGCCGGTGCGCTGGTTCGCCTGGCTGCCGGCATCCTTGGCGGTGGCGGTGGCGGCAAGGACGACGTCGCCCAAGGCGGCGGCGCCGACGCTGGGAAGGTCTCTGAGGCCCTCACAGCGGTGGTGGATGCGATAGCCAAGCGCTGACGGTGGCTGCAAGTACTAACGGTGACGTCTACCCCCGTGGCATCAAGCTGGGGGTAGACGTCGGCACTGTCCGTGTGGGCGTGGCCATCTGCGATCCCGACGGAATTCTGGCCACACCCTTCAAGACCCTTGCACGGGACGCCAAGAAGAACTCCGACGTCCGCGCGGTGGTCAAACACGCCGCTGAACTGCCTGCGGTGCAGGTCTTTGTGGGCCTTCCCCGCACCATGAAGGGCGAGGAACGTGCCTCTGCAGACATGGCCACCGCGTACGCCGGGCTCATCGCCAACGAGCTGAAGCGGGCCGGTTTGGACATCCCCGTGAGCCTTGTTGACGAGCGGCTTTCGACCGTCACGGCACACCGGAACCTGCACCAAGCTGGCATGAGCAGCAGGAACCACCGTAAAGTGGTTGATCAGGTTGCCGCTGCTGGAATACTGCAGCACGCAATTGACATGCAAAAAGCCAGAGGAACGGACGTTGGCCGCCGAGTGCAGGCACCGGCGCAATCCGATAAGCCCAGCAGTGCCCCAACGCTGCAGGCTGCCTCCGGCAGTGAACCCGATTCTTCTACGAGGGGACTGCAACTGTGAGCCCGGTCAACAACGACCCCTCCAGCGGTACCGCCGGCGGCGGTATGCCGCTGACCCGCAAAGAGCTGCGGGCGCGGGAACGATTCCTCGCCACGCAGAACCACAACGTCGTACCCGTTCCCGAAGCGACCCCCGGGGAAGCCGCTGCGTCCACCGACCGTGAACCTGAACTGCCCCGCCCTGTTCCCGCAGTACAGCCCGCGCCGGTTGAGCCACCTGCACCGGCAGCTCCACCCGGTCCCGCGTCAAAACCTGCTGCTCCTCCCGTTCCCACTGAGCAACCTGTGTCTTTAGCGCCGATTCCTGCCGACGAGCCCACCCCGGCGTCCGATGACGAATCGCCGTCCGTCGAGACTCCGGGGGAGCCGCACCCAGCTGAACCGGATCATGGCGGGAATCACCTGGACGGTGCCGAGCCCCACGAGGTGGAAGGACATCACCACTCCGGGTATGTGGATCCTGACCACACGCACGACGTTGCCGGACATGGGCCGCACACCGATCACTTTGACGAGCACCATGCGGATGATCTTCACCATGACGAGCACCACGCGGATGATCTTCACCACGATGAGCACCACGCGGATGATCTTCACCACGAAGAGCACCATCACGACCTCATCGCGCCTGTCGAGCAGACGGCTTCGGCCAAGGCGGCGGTCAAGAAGGCCCGCCGCCGTCGTCGCGTCCTTGCCCTGCTGATCACGCTGGGTGTCTTCGTTGCCGCCATCGCCATCGGGGCCCAATTCCTCAAGCCCTTGCTGGGCATGGACAAGGTCACGGACTATCCGGGCCCAGGTACCGGCTCGGTCAATATCACCGTGCCCGAAGGCTCCGGACCGAAAGCTGTGGCCGTAGCACTCGTCGAGAACAAAGTGGTAGCCGACGCCGATGCGTTCGTCAAGGAATTCCTCAACGACGGCGGTGAATTGTCCCCGGGCGAGTTCACCTTCCGGACCGAGATGAAGAATTCCGACGCCGTGGATGTCCTGGTCAACAAGGACTCGTCCAAGGTGATGTATTTCGCCCTCAGCGCCGGCCTTCGCATCAATGAGTCGCTGGAAGCCATTTCCAAGGGCTCGGGCATCTCCATGCAGGAACTCAACGCGCTCAACCAGGCCCCGGCACAGTTCGGCATTCCGTCCAAGGCCAAGAACCTGGAAGGCTTCCTGGCCCCGGGGGAGTACCGCTTCCCGCTCGGCACTCCGGCCAAGGACATCATCCAAAAGCTGGCCACCACCACGCTGGATGAGCTCAAGTCCCAGGGAATCACGGAACCGGGCAAGCAGTATGACACCGTGACCATCGCCAGCATTGTGCAGGCTGAAGGCGGTCAGGCCGACTATGGCAACGTGGCCGGCGCCATCTACAACAGGCTCAAGCCAAACAATGTCGAAACCAGCGGCCTGATCCAGTCCGATGCCACGGTGACCTACGGACTCGGCAAGAAATCCTTCCATCTCACGGAGGAAGAGAAGGCCGATAAGTCCAATACGTACAACACGTACGCCAATGTTGGGTTGCCGGCCGGACCCATTGGGTCACCGGGCAAGACTGCCATTGATGCTGCGGCCAAACCCACCCAGAACGACTACATGTACTGGGTCACCATCAATTTGGACAGCAAAGAAACCAAGTTCTCCAAGACGCTGGCTGAGCACAACACCTACGTTGAGCTGTACAACGCGTGGTGCCAGGCCAACCCGGGACGGTGTGTGTGAGTCGTCGTGCCGCGGTCCTGGGGCATCCGATCTCGCATTCGAAGTCACCGGCCCTGCACACCGCGGCCTACGCCAAACTGGGCGTCGACATTGAATACTCCGCAATCGACGTCGCCGTGGACGGCCTTCCAGCCTTCATGGGGTCACTCCGCGGTGATGACTCCTGGTGCGGGCTCTCAGTGACCATGCCGTTGAAGTCTGCCATGGTCAAGGAGGTTGACGAGGTCCGCGGTGCGGGCGCCCAGTTGGGAGTCATCAACACTGTGGTCTTTGAACACGACGGTGGGGTTGTGCGCCGCGTGGGGTACAACACCGATGTCGCCGGAATCGTCGAGGCGGTCCGGTATGCAGGGGTTGCCTCCACGCCCCATGCGGCCATCCTGGGTGGCGGCGGTACCTCCGCTGCCGCCGTTGCAGCTGTCAAGGAACTTGGTGGGAGTCACGTGGATGTCTTCGTCCGTGACGCAGGACGTGCCGGTGAGGCGGAAGCCGCTGCAGCCGCCGTCGGAATTTCCGTCAGTGTCAGGCCGTTGACTCAAGCAGCCACCGCTGTGGCAGGCACCGACCTGGTGATCTCCACTTTCCCGCCGCGTGCCGCTGATTCCTTGGCGGATGAGTTGGCGGCCCTGCCGGGAACGGGGGCCGGTGTCCTGCTGGACGTTGCCTACGATCCCTGGCCCAGCCGCCTCGCTGAGGTGTGGCATGGTCATGGAGGTGCCGTAGTGCCGGGCCTCGAGATGCTGATGTACCAGGCGGCCGAGCAGATCAGGCGCTTCAGCGGCTGTGACGTGAATGCAGCCGTCATAGATGTGATGTGCGACTCAGTCGGGCTTCCCCGGCGAGTGTTCTAGAAGCCTTACATGGCAGGATTGGTTATATGTTGCGTTGGTTGACTGCCGGTGAATCCCATGGTCCGGCCCTGATCGGAATTGTTGAAGGCGTGCCCGCCGGTGTTGAACTCACCAGCGCGCAGATCCGTGATGCCTTGGCGCGTCGCCGCCTGGGCTATGGACGTGGTGCCCGCATGAAGTTCGAGCAAGACGAGGTCACCATCATGGGTGGCGTCCGTCATGGCCTGACGCAGGGCGGCCCCGTAGCCATCCAGGTGGGCAACACCGAGTGGCCCAAATGGGAGCAGATCATGTCTGCTGACCCCGTAGATCCCGAAATCCTTGCCGACCAAGCCCGCAACGCACCCCTGACCCGGCCGCGTCCGGGCCACGCAGATTTCACGGGCATGCAGAAATACGGCTTCGACGAAGCCCGTCCTGTGCTTGAACGCGCCAGTGCCCGGGAAACGGCCACCCGCGTGGCCCTTGGCACCGTTGCCGCGCAGTTCCTTAAGCAGCTGGGCGTGGAATTGGTGAGCCACACGGTTTCCATTGCCAGCGTGACTGTTCCCGAGGGCCGCCCCCTGCCGCTGCCCCGGGATGTCCTGGCCCTCGACGCCGACCCCCTGCGCTGCTTTGACCGTCAGACCTCCGACGCCATGGTCGCCGAAGTGGACGCTGCCCACAAGGAAGGCGAAACCCTTGGCGGTGTTGTTGAGGTCCTGGCGTACGGGCTTCCGCCGGGACTGGGCAGCTACGTGCACTGGGACCGCCGCCTTGACTCCCGGCTGGCTGCTGCGCTGATGGGCATCCAGGCCATCAAGGGAGTGGAGGTCGGTGACGGTTTCCTTACTGCTTCGCGCCGTGGTTCCGCTGCCCACGACGAGATCCTGAAGGACACTGACGGAAAAATTGTTCGGCAGACCAACCGCGCCGGCGGCATAGAGGGCGGCATGAGCATCGGCGAAGTTTTGCGCGTGCGTGCGGCCATGAAGCCGATCGCTACCGTTCCCCGTGCCCTGCGCACCATCGATGTCAGCACGGGCGAACCCGCCAAGGCCCATCACCAGCGTTCCGACGTCTGTGCGGTGCCCGCGGCCGGTGTTGTCGCCGAAGCAATGGTTGCACTGGTCCTGGCCGAGGCCGTCGCCGAGAAATTCGGCGGCGACTCGGTGTCCGAAACCCAGCGCAACCTGCAGAGCTACCTCGACAGCATCCCGGCCACCCTGGACTCGGTCGGCCGGTAGTGGTTCGCCAGATCCTGGACGGCTGTACCGGCCGTCCCGTTGTGCTGGTGGGCCCGATGGCTGTTGGCAAGTCGGCCATTGGCCAGCAGTTGGCCCAGCAGTTGGGGCTCCTGTTCGTGGACACTGACGCCGTGGTGGTGTCTGCCCACGGCAGTATCGCGGATATTTTCGCGGGGCGCGGAGAGCACGCCTTCCGTGAAATTGAAGCCCGGGCAGTGGCGAAATCCATTGAGAACGCCAAGGTTCAGCCCGCCATTATTTCCCTTGGCGGGGGAGCGGTCCTGGACTCCGGAACCCAGCAACTGTTGGGGGAGTGCACGGTGGTCTATCTTGAGTGTGACGCTGGGACCGTGGCCGACCGGATCGCGCGCAACACGGGCAGGCCATTGCTGAAAGGTGATGCGATGGCCCGGTGGGAAGCATTGTTCGCTACGAGGCGTCCTGTCTATGAGCGTCTCGCGGACATCGTCATGGACGTCCGTTCAGGATCCGTGGTGGATATCGGCCTCCGGTTGGAGGAGCGGCTGCGCCAGTTTGCAGCCTTGAAAGAGGAAGTTGAAAAGTGAGCAACGAAGCAACTGTCATCAAGGTGACTGGCCAGTCCGCCAATGAAAACTACGACGTCGTAGTGGGACGCGGTCTCTTGGAGACCCTTCCCGAAAAGCTGGGGGAGCGCGTCCGGCGTGTCCTGGTCATCCACCCTCGGGCCCTCCGCCTGACGGGGGACACGGTCCGCGACGAGCTGGAAACAGCGGGATTCACCGCACTGACTGCCGAAATCCCTGATGCAGAAGAAGGCAAGCACATCCAGGTTGCCGCTTTCTGCTGGCAGGTACTGGGCCAAAACGACTTCACCCGTTCTGATGCCATTGTGGCGGTCGGCGGCGGCGCTGTGACGGACCTGGCGGGCTTCGTGGCAGCCACCTGGCTTCGTGGTGTCAAAGTCATCCACATGCCGACCAGCCTGCTGGGCATGGTGGATGCTTCAGTGGGTGGAAAGACCGGCATCAACACCGCCGAGGGCAAGAACCTTGTGGGATCTTTCCATCCGCCGGCTGCCGTCCTGGCAGACCTCGACACTCTTCAGACGCTGCCCAAAAACGAGCTGATCTCCGGCATGGCCGAAGTCATCAAGTGTGGGTTCATTGCTGATCCCGCCATCCTGGACCTGATCGAGAAGAACACGGACGCCGTGATGGATCCGGCCTCGGAGGTTGTCCGCGAACTCATCGAGCGGGCCATCACGGTCAAGGCAGATGTCGTTTCACAGGACCTCAAGGAATCCGGCCTCCGCGAAATCCTGAACTATGGCCACACGCTGGGTCACGCCATTGAACTGGTGGAGCGATACTCCTGGCGCCACGGTGCTGCTGTCTCGGTGGGCATGATGTTCGCTGCCGAGTTGTCGCGCAGCGTGGGGCGGTTGTCGGATGCCGATGCAGACCGTCACCGCACCATTCTCGAAAGCCTGGGACTTCCCATCACCTATCGGCGTGACCGCTGGCAGGGTTTGCTGGATGGCATGCGCCGGGACAAGAAGTCTCGAGGCGACCTTCTCCGCTTCGTGGTCCTTGACGGCGTCGCCAAGCCTGGCATCCTGGACGTTCCCGATACCTCCCTCCTGTTTGCGGCCTACCAGGAGATCGCATCATGAGTGTCGCCGTGCGGGAAGGCATCAGCGACTGGCCAACAGCCGGCTTCCCGGGCGTTCGAACGAATCCCGATACCCTCCTGCCCGTGATTGTCAACGAAGAAGTCATGGAGACGGCACTTGCCGCCTCCGATGATCCCGCTGACCGCATCATGGCATTGCTGTTGGAAAATCAGCCCAACGAGGCAGCTGAACTGTTGGCCGAAGCGCGCTACAAGGATCCGGAGTCGTTCCGACTCAGGATTTTCGAAGCGGAAGTCCACCGTGCCACCAACAGGCTGGACCGCGCCATACAGTTGTTCCGCCACCTCCTGCAGGACGTCCAAGGCAGCCCGAAGGAAGCGATCGTCCACCAGTACCTGGGGCGGGCATACTTCGTCAGCGGGAACGCCTTGGCTGCATCCGAGGAGTTCGCCAAAGCCCTGGACCTTCGCGTCGCCATGGCTGCTGATGCGGCGCTGATCTACTCCTCCGCCGTCGCCCTCCAGAGGGCCCGGAATGTGCTGGAACTGGCTTCCTGACGCACGCGGGAACACGCCCCGCAAGCCCTCGGCGTATTTGCCGGTAGAATGGTTCTTGGATTTTTGATAAATACGCGCTGGCGGGCCGATTGGTACGCCTGCTTGGCATAGATAGCTGGCAGCTAGAACCAGTGCGATAACCAGAGGATACGAGTGGCAACCACAAACGACATCAAGAACGGGACCGTACTGAAGCTCGAGGGCCAGCTCTGGAACATTATCGAGTTCCAGCACGTCAAGCCTGGCAAGGGTGGCGCCTTTGTCCGCACCAAGATGCGCAACGTCATGTCCGGCAAGGTGGTCGACAAGACCTTCAACGCCGGTCTGAAGATCGAAACCGCTACCGTTGACCGCCGTGACTACCAGTACCTGTACCAGGATGGCGAAGACTTCGTTTTCATGGACACCCAGGACTACGACCAGATCACCGTCACCGGTGCAACGGTTGGCGACGCCACGAACTTCATGCTCGAAAACCAGATGGTCAACATTGCCATCCATGAGGGCACCCCGCTGTACATTGAACTGCCCCCGAGCGTCGTCCTCGAAATCACCTACACGGAGCCGGGCCTCCAGGGTGACCGCTCCTCGGCAGGCACCAAGCCGGCGACTGTCGAAACCGGCTACGAGATCCAGGTTCCGCTGTTCGTCGAGCAGGGCACCAAGGTCAAGGTCGACACCCGGGATGGCAGCTACCTGGGTCGGGTCAACGACTAGTGAGCGCACGCGGTAAAGCCCGTAGCAGGGCTCTTGAAGTACTTTTCGAGGCAGAGCAACGCTCTGTCTCGGCTTTCGACGCCATGACGGCGCGCAGGGAGAAGACTGACTTGGTCATCAACCCCTACACGGTGGAAATCGTTGAGGGTGTTGTCTCCACGCAGGCAACCATCGATGAGTTCCTGGAGACTTACGCCCAGGGCTGGACGCTGGAGCGGATGCCGTCCGTGGACCGTATCATTCTGCGGATCGGTGCGTGGGAACTTCTCTACAATGACGAGGTTCCGGATGGTGTAGCTGTCAGCGAAGCCGTGGCCCTGGCCAAGACGATGTCCACTGACGAGTCCCCGTCGTTCATCAATGGACTCCTCGGCCGGCTCCAGAAGCTGAAGCCATCCCTTCTGGCTTAGGTACACGCCCGGTCTGAATTCAAAGGACCCGCTCCACAGGAAACTGTGGGAGCGGGTCCTTTTTTGCCTTTATTGGAGAACTGCTGCCCGCAGGCCGGGGATACTGCGGAGATGCTCCAATTCGTCCTGCTGGTGAACATGGACGTCCCGCCCGCTGAGTATCCGTTGCCTGGTGAAGGCCAACGCCGTGGCTCCCTTGATGAAGGACTTCATCTGGGTTCCACGGCCGCGCGTGGATGCCCAGCGCACCGCCTGCCGCCTGCCGCGTGAGGTGGCAAGCATCTCCACCTCGGCCGGAGTGAACCACCCTGCCCGGGCATACTCCAGCAGGCGCTGCCGCGTGAGTTTTCCTTCAGCGATCCGGAGCAGGATGATGCCCACTGCTGCCCCCAGGAAGATGGGGACCTGGACCACGAAGTACTCCACCAGGAAGTTCTGGCCCATGCTGTTCCAGCGGTTGTGGAGGAACATTGCGGGCAGTAGACCGATAAAGAATCCCAGGACGGCATA
The DNA here is from genome assembly GCF_044756725.1 of Paenarthrobacter sp. NPDC091669. NCBI lineage: Bacteria > Bacillati > Actinomycetota > Actinomycetes > Micrococcales > Micrococcaceae > Paenarthrobacter > Paenarthrobacter sp. NPDC091669. The sequence continues at coordinate 291,225 of NZ_JBIVTK010000004.1, read as the reverse complement.
GCCGCTGTGCCACCTCCGCGCAGCAAAACCCATAATGAGGCCGGTGGTGCCGGTGAACACGGCGTGGGCGAAGGGTGACATGACGCCGCGGAGGATGAAGATACGGACCAAGTCCGTCCCGGGATCGGTGGAGGACGCAATTTCGCGTCCAAAGTAGAGGATGTTCTCCGTGAAGGCGAAGCCGGCGGCAATGGTGAAGGCGAACACCACTCCGTCCACGGGTCCGTCAAAGTACTTCCGTGCAGCCAGGATCAGGACCAACAACCCGAGGGACTTGGTGAATTCCTCGACGATGGGTGCTTGGACTGTTGCCATGAAGTACGTGAAAGCTTCTTCGCTGCTGGTGGGTGCGGCCAAGGCAAAGAGGGGTTGGATGAGCAGCGTCCCGGCAATCGACACTGCCGCACCCCACGTGAAGGCGAACCATAGAAGCCTTTTTGGTTCCGGCTCCCAGCGATCTATGAGGCGTACCGTCAGCAGCACCACGGACAAAGGAATCAACGAAGCAATGAAGCCGATCACGAAGCCTGTCACGCCGGTGTTGCCCAGCAGGAACGGCAGCACCAGCATCAAGCTGGCAAGGGCAAGAACCCCGCCAACAATGACCAAGGGCAGCGTGCCCAACGACCGGCGGCTGCGCGGTGCCTGTGGTGTGGCCCAGTTTTGCCGGGGGAGCGAGGCTGGATTCCCTGGCGCCGGTTGGTAGTTTCCTGGCTGCACCCGTCCGATCCACGTGGGGTTGGCGCCAGGTTCCAGGTACGGTCGCGGATAGGGTTGCCCGCCGGGTTGGCCGTGGTGGTTCATGGTCATGGGCAAGAGCCTATTCCACGGCATGCAGTGTGAGCTTAAACTCACGCCTGGGTTGGTCTGACGGTGAGGTCTCAAAGAGCCGCTGTGGTAGCTTTGAAAAGCAAATATTCCTTTTTTAATTCCGTCCCGTGAGGCGGGGAAAGGGGAGACGAGCGATGACTGAAGTCACTTCAGCGCACGTGCCGTCGCGGGTTGTCCTCAACCAGGCGGACATTGACCGTGCGCTCACTCGTATCGCCCACGAGATCCTCGAAGCCAACAAAGGCTCCCAGGACCTGGTCCTGTTGGGCATTCCCAGCCGCGGCTATCCCTTGGCCGTACGGCTCGCCGAAAAGATTGCAGCTGCGGACCCCTCGGTCAACGCCGAAACGATTGTCGGCCAGTTGGATGTCACCATGTTCCGTGACGATCTTTCCCACCAGCCCACCCGGCCTCCCCGCCATACCCGCCTGCCTTTGTCCGGGATCGATAACAAAGTGGTTGTCCTGATCGACGACGTCCTGTACTCGGGCCGTACCATCCGTGCTGCACTGGACGCGTTGGTGGACCTCGGCCGTCCCCGGATTGTCCGCTTGGCCGTTCTGGTGGACCGGGGCCACCGGGAGCTTCCCATCCGCGCGGACCACGTGGGCAAGAACCTGCCCACTTCCTCTTCTGAAAAGGTCCGTGTCCACCTCGAGGAGATCGACTCCGTGGACGGTGTGCCCGTCAACGAGGTAGTTATCGAGGCCGGCAAGTGAAGCACCTCCTCTCCACCGAAAACCTGAGTGCCTTCGACGCCATCCGAATCCTCGACACGGCAGAAGAGATGTCCGCCGTTGGCGAGCGTGAAGTGAAGAAGTTGCCGGCGTTGCGCGGCCGGACAGTGGTGAACCTCTTCTTCGAAGACTCCACCCGCACCCGCATCTCCTTCGAGGCCGCCGCGAAGAGACTCTCCGCCGACGTCATCAACTTCGCCGCCAAGGGATCCTCGGTGTCCAAGGGGGAGTCCCTCAAGGACACGGCGCAGACCCTGGCCGCCATGGGTGCGGATGCCGTGGTCATCCGCCACTGGGCGTCCGGCGCCCCGCACCGGCTTGCTGCGACAGACTGGATCGACGCTGCCGTCATCAACGCTGGTGACGGCACCCACGAGCATCCCACGCAGGCGCTCCTGGATGCGTTCACCATGCGCCGGCACTGGTCCAAGGTCAACGGCAGCGAATCCACCGGTGCTGACCTTAAAGGCATGCGGGTAGCGATCGCCGGCGATGTCCTGCACTCCCGCGTGGCCCGGTCCAACGTCTGGTTGTTGAAGACCCTCGGTGCCGAAGTCACGCTGGTGGCGCCACCCACGCTGCTGCCCATCGGCGTCGAGCACTGGCCTTGCAAAGTCAGTTACAACCTGGACGAGACGCTGGAAGCCGGCATTGACGCCATGATGATGCTGCGCGTCCAGGGTGAGCGAATGAACGCGTCGTTCTTCCCCTCAACCCGGGAGTACTCGCGTCGCTGGGGTTTCGACGACGCCAGGCTCCGTGCGCTTGATGACCTCGGCATGAAGGACACCATCATCATGCACCCCGGTCCCATGAACCGGGGCTTGGAAATATCCTCCGCCGCCGCGGATTCTCCGCGTTCCACCGTGCTTGCCCAGGTACGCAACGGTGTTTCGGTCCGCATGGCCGCCCTCTACCTGCTGCTCTCCGGAGACTCCCGCGAAGCGGCCCACACCTTAAGCCAGCCCAGCAAGGAGACCAACTGATGGCCGAGAACACCTACCTGATTCGTGGGGCCGCCATCCTCGGCGGCGAAGCTGAAGACCTGCTGATCCGCGATGGCATGATCGAAGCGCGCGACAAGGACCTTGCCGCTGACGGCGCCACGGTGATTGACGCCGCTGGCCTCATCGCCTTGCCCGGCATGGTTGACGTGCACACCCACTTGCGCGAACCCGGCCGCGAAGACGCCGAAACGGTGGAAACCGGTACCCGTGCCGCGGCCCTGGGCGGCTTCACCGCCGTGCACGCGATGGCCAACAGCAACCCGGTGGCTGACACTGCGGGTGTCGTGGAACAGGTCCACAGCCTGGGCCGCGCGTCGGGCTGGGTGGACGTGCGTCCCGTGGGAGCGGTCACTGTTGGTCTGGCGGGCGAACAGCTCGCCGAGCTTGGGGCCATGGCCGATTCCCGGGCCCAAGTCCGCATGTTCTCCGACGACGGTATCTGCGTCCACGATCCCGTTCTGATGCGCCGCGCCCTGGAGTACGTGAAAGCGTTCGACGGCGTGGTGGCCCAGCACGCGCAGGAACCGCGCCTTACCGCCGGGGCACAAATGAACGAAGGCACCGTCTCAGCAGTCCTCGGACTGACCGGTTGGCCGGCCGTTGCAGAAGAGAGCATCATCGCCCGCGACGTCCTGCTGGCCCAGCATGTTGGGTCCCGCCTCCACGTCTGCCACGTCTCCACCGCGGGATCCGTGGAAATCGTGCGCTGGGCCAAGGCTCGGGGAATCAACGTCACGGCCGAGGTCACGCCGCACCACCTGCTCCTCACCGATGAACTGGTCCGCAGCTATGACCCCGTCTACAAGGTCAATCCGCCGTTGCGTACCGATGCTGACGTGCAAGCTTTGCGCGAAGGCCTGGCAGACGGCACCATCGACGTCGTGGGCACCGACCACGCCCCGCATCCCAGTGAACACAAGGAATGTGAGTGGGCGCAGGCCGCAATGGGCATGACTGGACTGGAGACGGCATTGTCGGTGGTCCAGGAGACCATGATCGAGACTGGCCTGATGTCCTGGGCCGACTTCGCCAGGGTAACTTCCTTCACTCCGGCGGTCATCGGCCGTGTCGCTGACCAGGGCCGTCCGCTGGAGGTCGGCGAGCCTGCCAACGTCATCCTGGTGGACCCGGCTGCGCGATGGACCGTTGACCCCCATAAAATGGCAACCATGGGCCGCAATTCACCGTTCAAGGGCAAGGAGCTGCCCGGATCCGTGGTGGCAACCTTCTTCAAAGGCCATCCCACGGTCCTCGACGGCCAGCTCAACACGCCGTACCGGTACCCGGAAGTCAGCAGCAATTAATGGATAACCAGACACTGACCGTGCTCATCACGGTGCCGTTGATCGTCGTCGTCCTGGCGATGATCTGGCTGGGGTGGCGTAACAGGCTGAGGCGACAGGCCGACGTCGAACGCCTTCCCGCGGTGCCGGAGCAGCTGACGCCGGCCACAGTGGTCGCAGATGGCCAGTACGTCGCCACCACGACGGCGGGCGACTGGCTGGACCGCATAGCGGTTCAGGGCCTTGGTATCCGGACCAACGCGGAACTGAGCATCCACGCCGAAGGCGTGCTGTTCGACCGCTCCGGTGCCGCCCCGGTCTTCATCCCCCGCTCGGCACTGGCCGACACCCGTGCGTCCAGCGGCATGGCAGGGAAGTTCGTCGAAAAAGACGGGCTCCTGGTCATCAGCTGGAGTCTCGGTGGCCGGGAACTGGATACCGGATTCCGGTCCAGGCACGCAGCCGATAAGCAGCTCCTCCTCGAAGCCCTTCAGGAATTGATCTCCGCAGCCCCTCAGGCAGATGCCGATAGTGGAAAGTAATAAAGTGACGGATAGTAAAGCAGCCACCACACCCACCCCCTCAGCAGCAGTGCTGGTGCTCGAAGACGGCCGCATGTTCCGCGGCCGCAGCTATGGCGCCCAGGGAACTGCGCTCGGTGAAGCGGTGTTCGCCACCGGCATGACCGGTTACCAGGAGACCATCACCGACCCCTCCTACGCGCGCCAGCTGGTAGTCCAGACTGCGCCGCACATCGGTAACACCGGCGTCAACAGCGAAGACGCTGAGTCCCGCCGAATCTGGGTGGCAGGCTACGTCGTTCGCGACGCCGCACGCCGTCCCTCCAACTGGCGCTCGGAGCGAAGCCTCGATGACGAACTGGTGGAACAGGGCATCGTTGGCATCCAGGGCGTAGACACCCGTGCCATCACCCGCCACCTCCGCGAGCACAAAACCATGCGCGCAGGCATCTTCTCCGGCGAGGCTGCACAAGCCACCGATAAGGAACTCCTGAACGCCGTCCTGGCCAGCGCACCCATGGAAGGCGCCGCCTTGGCGGAGGAAGTCTCCATCGACGAGGCCTACGTGGTGGAACCCAAGGATCACGGCTGGGAAGGCGAGCCCCGGTTCTCCATCGCCGCTGTGGACCTTGGCATCAAAGCCATGACCCCGGTGCGTTTCGCCGAGCGCGGTGTCCGCGTCCACGTACTGCCGGCCACCTCCACGCTGGAGGACGTCAACGCAGTCAACCCTGACGGCTTCTTCATGTCCAACGGTCCGGGTGACCCCGCCACCGCCGAGCACCAGGTTTCCCTGCTGCGTTCGGTGCTGGATGAGAAGCTGCCGTACTTCGGTATCTGCTTCGGCAACCAGATCCTGGGCCGCGCCTTGGGCTTTGGCACCTACAAGCTCCGCTACGGCCACCGTGGCATCAACCAGCCGGTCATGGACCGCCGCACCGGCAAGGTGGAAATCACCTCGCAGAACCACGGCTTTGCCGTGGACGCTCCCATGAACGGCGCCACGATTGCTCCCGAAGAGCGTTACGGACGGGTAGAAGTCAGCCACGTGTCCTTGAACGACGACGTCGTTGAAGGACTCGCGTGCCTGGACATCCCCGCGTTCTCGGTCCAGTACCACCCCGAGGCTGCAGCGGGCCCGCACGATGCCGCCTACCTCTTTGACCGTTTCATCGACCTCATGGCCGACACCAAGTCCAAGGCTGAGGCCGCCACGTCCACCGACTCCAAGACTGAGGACAAGAAGTAATGCCCAAGCGTACAGATCTCAAGAGTGTCCTCGTCATCGGTTCAGGGCCCATCGTCATTGGCCAGGCAGCCGAGTTCGACTACTCCGGTACCCAGGCCTTGCGGGTCCTCAAGGAGGAAGGCCTCCGCGTCATCCTGGTGAACTCCAACCCGGCCACCATCATGACGGACCCCGAGTTCGCTGATGCCACGTACGTGGAACCCATCACGCCTGAGGTGGTGGAGAAGATCATCGCCAAGGAGCGTCCGGACGCCATCCTGCCTACCCTTGGTGGCCAGACTGCCCTGAACACCGCCATTGCGTTGGACAAGAACGGTGTCCTGGAGAAGTACAACGTGGAACTCATCGGTGCGAACATTGCCGCCATTGAGCTCGGCGAAGACCGTGAGAAGTTCAAGGGTGTGGTGGAGCGTTGTGGCGCAGAGTCCGCCCGCAGCCACATCATCCACACCATGGACGAGGCCTTCGCTGCTGCGGAGGACCTCGGCTACCCCATGGTGGTCCGTCCTTCCTTCACCATGGGTGGCCTGGGTTCAGGCCTGGCCTACAACGAGGACGACCTCCGCCGGATCGTGGGCCAGGGCCTCCAGTACAGCCCCACCACCGAGGTATTGCTTGAAGAAAGCATCCTTGGTTGGAAGGAATACGAGCTGGAGATGATGCGCGACAAGAACGACAACGTCGTTGTTGTGTGCTCCATCGAGAACTTCGATCCCGTAGGCGTCCACACCGGTGACTCCATCACTGTTGCCCCGGCACTGACCCTCACGGACCGCGAGTACCAGAAGCTGCGCGACGTTTCCATCGCCGTCATCCGCGAGGTTGGCGTGGACACCGGTGGCTGCAACATCCAGTTCGCCATCGACCCCGCTACGGGCCGCGTCGTGGTCATCGAGATGAACCCGCGCGTCTCGCGTTCGTCCGCGCTGGCGTCCAAGGCCACCGGCTTCGCCATCGCTAAGATCGCCACCAAGCTTTCCCTCGGTTACACACTGGATGAGATCCCCAACGACATCACCCAGAAGACCCCGGCCTCCTTCGAGCCGACCCTGGACTACGTAGTGGTCAAGGTCCCGCGCTTCGCTTTCGAGAAGTTCCCGGCCGCCGACAACACGCTGACCACCACCATGAAGTCCGTCGGCGAGGCCATGGCCATGGGCCGCAACTTCACCGAGGCACTGCAGAAGGCCCTCCGCTCCCTGGAACAGAAGGGCTCGCAGCTGGACTTCAGCTCCGTGCCGGAGTACGAGGTGGCTGAGCTGATCGAGAAGGCCAAGCGTCCCACCACGGACCGCCTGCACCAGGTGCAGCGCGCGCTCCTGGGCGGCGCCAGCGTCGAGGACGTCTTCGAAGCAACCAAGATCGACCCCTGGTTCCTTGACCAGCTGCAGCTGCTCAATGAGACTGCACAAGAGATCCGCAAGGCCGGCGTGCTCACGGAGGAAATGCTGCGCAATGCCAAGCGCCACGGGTTCTCCGACGAGCAAATCGGTGCCCTGACGCACAACAACGAGGCCGTGGTCCGCGGAGTCCGTCATGCTTTGGGTATCCGCCCGGTCTACAAGACGGTGGATACCTGCGCCGCGGAGTTCGCCGCCTACACCCCTTACCACTACTCTTCCTACGACGAAGAGGACGAGGTCGGCCTGCACGCCAAGCCGTCCGTCATCATCCTCGGCTCCGGGCCCAACCGCATCGGCCAGGGCATCGAGTTCGACTACTCCTGCGTGCACGCTTCCATGGCCCTGCGCAAGGCCGGCTACGAGACCGTGATGGTCAACTGCAACCCCGAGACTGTGTCCACGGACTATGACGTTTCCACGCGCCTCTACTTTGAGCCGTTGACCCTCGAGGACGTCCTTGAGGTCATCGCGGCCGAGGAACGCACCGGCGGCGTTATGGGCGTGTTCGTGCAGCTCGGTGGACAGACTCCGCTCAAGCTGGCACAGCAGCTCGCCGACGCCGGTGTGCCCATCCTGGGTACGTCCCCGGAAGCGATCGACCTCGCCGAGCACCGTGGTGCGTTCGCCCGCGTACTGGACGAAGCCGGACTGACCTCCCCGAAGAACGGCACCGCAGTCTCCTTCGAGGACGCCAAGAAGATCGCCGACGAAATCGGCTACCCGGTCCTGGTCCGTCCCTCGTACGTCCTGGGCGGACGCGGCATGGAAATCGTCTATGACGAAGCCAACCTCTCCCGCTACATCGCCAACGCCACGGAGATCACCCCGGACCACCCGGTGCTGATCGACCGCTTCCTTGAGGATGCGGTCGAAATCGACGTCGACGCACTCTTTGACGGCACTGACATGTACCTTGGCGGCATCATGGAACACATCGAAGAGGCTGGCATCCATTCCGGTGACTCCGCGTGTGTCCTGCCACCGATCACCCTGGGCAACAACGTGATCGAGCGTGTTCGCACCGCCACCCGTGCCATCGCGGAGGGTGTGGGCGTTCGTGGCCTCATCAACATCCAGTTCGCGCTGGCCTCGGACGTCCTGTACGTCCTTGAAGCCAACCCGCGCGCCTCCCGCACGGTTCCGTTTGTCTCCAAGGCAACGGGCGTGCAGATGGCCAAGGCCGCAGCCCTCATCGGTACCGGTGTCACCATCAACCAGCTCCGCGCCGCCTACAAGATGCTGCCGGAAACCGGCGATGGTTCAACGCTGCCCCTGGACGCGCCGGTGGCCGTCAAGGAAGCCGTGCTTCCGTTCAGCCGGTTCCGCACTCCTGAAGGCAAGGTAGTTGACTCCCTGCTGGGCCCGGAAATGCGCTCCACGGGTGAAGTCATGGGTATCGACAAGCACTTCGACACCGCTTTCGCCAAGAGCCAGGCTGCCGCGAACAACGCGCTGCCCACCGAAGGCAAGATCTTCGTTTCGGTGGCCAACCGTGACAAGCGTTCGGTGATCATGGGCGTCAAGCGCCTCTCGGACCTCGGTTTCGAGATCGTTTCCACGGGTGGAACGGCCGACGTCCTGCGCCGCAACGGCATCCAGGCGACGCCGGTGCGCAAGGTGGCCGAGGGCAGCAGCGCCGAAGGTGAAGGCACCATCGCGGACCTCGTGATCGCCGGTGAAATCGACATGGTGTTCAACACGCCGTCCGGTGGCGAAGCACGAAGCGACGGCTACGAACTCCGTGCCGCCGCCACGTCCATCGGCATCCCCTGTATCACCACCGTCGCGGAATTCAACGCAGCGGTGCAGGCCATCGAGGCACTGCGCACGTACGAGTGGTCCGTGACCAGCCTGCAGGAGCACGCGGCCAACCTGGCCGCTGCAGTGGAAGCAGCCAATGCCTGAGTCTGCTGCACCACAGCAAGAGCAGCAGCCGGCCCGGGAGTCCTTTGGCTCCCGGCTGGCTGCGGCCATGGCCGCGCGCGGTCCGCTCTGCGTCGGGATCGATCCCCACCCGCAACTGTTGGCTGAATGGGGATTGAACGACGACGCCGCCGGACTGGAACGCTTCTCCCTGACAGTGGTGGAGGCGGTTGCTTCCCTCGCTGCCGCGGTCAAGCCGCAGGTGGCGCTCTACGAGCGCCACGGCTCCGCCGGCATGGCCATCCTTGAGCGCACTCTTGCCGCTTCCTCGGAAGCGGGCGTGCTCAGCATTGCAGACGCCAAGCGTGGTGACATCGGTTCCACCATGGCGGCGTATGCCGACGCATGGTTGCGTGATGGTTCGTCCTTGGCCGCTGACTCAGTGACCCTCAGCCCGTACCTCGGCTTTGAATCACTGCGTCCGGCGCTGGACCTGGCTGACCGGTACGGCAGGGGAGTGTTCGTGCTTGCACTGACATCGAACCCTGAAGGGAAGTCGGTCCAGCATGTTGGCGGAAGCGATTCGGTGGCCCGCAGGATTGTGGCCGCCGCTGCAGCCGAGAACCAGCGGTACGAGGGCACTCTTGGTTCCGTGGGGTTGGTTGTGGGCGCCACGATCGGTTCGGCGCTTGAGGACCTGGACATCGATCTTGGACCAGTCCGCGGTGCCATCCTTGCGCCGGGACTCGGCGCCCAGGGTGCTACCCCTGCTGACCTTCGTGCGACGTTCGGTGCTGCCTATCCCTCGGTCCTTGCTACCTCCAGCCGGGGCATCCTGGCCGCAGGTCCCTCGGTGGCGGCCCTTCGTGCCGCAACCGAAGAGACGCTGGCCGGGCTTCGGCCGGAGTAAGTTGCCTGGCCTCATTGCGCAACAGCGCCCCTGCCGGTAGGTTCAGGATCAGTCCGCGTGATCTGGATCACAATCGCGATCTGACAGGGGTTTGGCAGTGGGCCTTAAAGAGCTGACACCACAAGAGCGTTCCGATGCGCTGGAGAAGGCCGCCAAGGCGAGGGCAGTCCGTGCCGCCGCCAAGGAACGGCTCAAGCGCGGCGAGGTGAGTATTGCGGAGCTGATCTCGTCCGGGACAACGGATGAGGCGATTGCGCGCATGCGCGTGGTGGAACTCCTGGAGGCCCTGCCGGGCATTGGCCCGGTCAGGGCGGCCGGGATCATGGCGGAGATAGGCATCGCCGGATCCCGGCGCATCAGGGGCCTGGGAATTCACCAGGCCCGGGCGCTGGTAGATTTTATGGACACCCAGCAAAGCGTTTGACGCATCTCCCCGAAGGAATCCGTGAGCAAGAAACCCGGACTGACTGTCCTTGCAGGCCCCACTGCCGTTGGCAAGGGAACCGTATCCACCTACATCAGGGACAACTATCCAGAGGTCTGGCTCTCAGTCTCGGCAACCACCCGGGCCGCGCGTCCGGGTGAGCAGGATGGCGTTCACTACTTCTTCAAGTCCGCAGAGGAGTTTGACTCCCTGGTGGCGGATGGTGAATTGCTGGAGTGGGCCGTGGTGCATGGACAGAACCGCTACGGGACGCTTCGCAGCACTGTCAACGCTGCCATCGCCGAAGGGAAGTCTGTCCTCCTGGAGATTGACCTCCAGGGCGCACGCCAGGTTAAGGAGGCTGTTCCGGACGCGAATTTTGTGTTCCTGGCCCCGCCCACGTGGGACGAAATGGTCCGCCGCCTGGTGGGCCGCGGCACGGAAACTCCCGAGGAACAGCAGCGCAGGCTGGAAACCGCTAAACTGGAACTTGCTGCTGAACCGGAGTTTGACCACACCGTCATCAATGACGACGTTCGCCGGGCAGCGGACGAGCTTGTTTCACTCATGGGGCTTACCCCGCACCAGCGCTAAGCGCTTGCATTTGTTGGCCCGCTAAAATTTGGAGAATTCGTGTCCACGAACCTTGAAGGCATCATCAACCCGCCGATCGATTCGCTGCTTGAGGCTGCTGATTCCAAGTACGGCCTGGTCATCTTCGGCGCTAAGCGCGCCCGCCAGATCAACGCCTACTACGCCCAGCTCCACGAGGGCCTGTTTGAGTACGTTGGCCCGCTGGTTGACACCAAGCTGAACGAGAAGTCGCTGTCGATCGCACTGCGCGAGATCAACGAAGGCCTTTTGGTTTCCACGCCGATCGAGCCCGCAGAATAAGTACAGACTGCCTGTTGACGGAGGTCACGTGCGCATAGTCCTCGGAGTCGGGGGAGGGATTGCAGCCTACAAGGTTGCATCGCTCCTCCGGCTTTTTACTGAAGCCGGCCATAAGGTCACGGTCATCCCCACGGAAGCCGCCACGCGGTTTGTTGGCGTCGCTACGTGGGAGGCCCTTTCGGGCAACCCCGTGAGCAACAGCGTCTTCGACGACGTCGAGAAGGTCAATCACGTGCGGTTGGGCCATGAAGCCGACCTGATCGTGGTTGCGCCCGCCACAGCGGACCTCCTTGCCAAGGCTGCAACAGGACAAGCCGGCGATCTCCTCACCAATACTCTGCTCATGGCCCACGGGCCAGTACTCTTCGCTCCGGCCATGCACACTGAGATGTGGCAGCACGCCGCAACCCAGGCGAACGTAGAGACGCTGCGCGGCCGCGGTGTGACAGTGCTCGAGCCGGCCTCCGGTCGCCTCACCGGATCGGACTCGGGTCCTGGCCGCCTGCCGGAGCCGGAGGCGATCTTCACGGCCGCCATGGCTTTGGCTGAGGTGGCGGACGGCGCCAAGGCTTCGACCGCCGCGGAGCAGCCGCTGGCAGGCCGGATCGTCACGATCTCAGCCGGTGGCACCAGGGAAGCACTGGACCCGGTCCGCTTCCTGGGCAACCGCTCGTCCGGCAAGCAGGGTGCTGCCCTGGCCGCCGCAGCTTTGGCCGACGGGGCAACCGTACGGTTCCTTGCCGCACATATGGACGTCGAGCCGCCTGCCGGCGTCGAGCTTGTCCGTGTTGAGTCGGCGTTGGAACTGCGCGAGGCCGCGCTGAAAGCGGCAGTGGATTCCGACGTCGTCATCATGGCCGCCGCAGTGGCGGATTTCCGTCCGGCCGAGGTCTCGGACACCAAGATCAAAAAGGTCGACGGCGAGGATGCGCCCGTCGTGCGGTTGGTCCGCAACCCTGACATCCTGCACGAGCTCGTGGAGCGCCGCAACGCCGAGGGTGGCCGGCAATTGATTGTCGGTTTCGCGGCCGAAACAGGCGACGCCCAGGGTGACGTCCTGGAACACGCAACGGCCAAGCTCAAGCGCAAGGGCTGCGACCTCCTGGTCGTTAACCAGGTGGGCATTGGGCGCGTGTTCGGCCAGGACGACAATTCAGTGGTGATCCTCTCCGGTCACGGAGCCGAACCGCAGTCGGCCGCCGGTTCCAAAGCCGATGTCGCCGCTGCAGTGGTTGATCGGGTGGGCGCTGAGCTCACACGGGTCTTCCCGGCGTTGTAACTGAGCCCACACCCGAATTCTTAGCACAGGGACACACGGCAGATGCCGCCGTCCCGCAACCCAGTAAGGTGGTCGAGTGACTTTACCGCTGCACCATGAACACCATGGCACCCCGTCCAAGCTCCGGCTCTTCACTTCCGAGTCGGTCACCGAAGGGCACCCGGACAAGATTTGCGACCAAATCAGCGACGCCATCCTTGACGCGCTGCTGGCCGCTGATCCTGAGTCCCGCGTGGCCGTTGAAACCATGGCCACTACCGGCCTGGTGCACGTGGCTGGTGAGGTCACTACCGACGCTTACGTAGAGATCCCGCAGATTGTCCGTGAGACCATCCTCGGCATTGGATATGACTCTTCCGCCAACGGCTTCGACGGCGCCCGTTGTGGTGTCTCGGTGTCCATCGGCCAGCAGTCCAACGACATCGCCGGCGGAGTGTTCAACTCCCTTGAGGCCCGCGAAGGCCGCCAGGAGGACGACTACGATCTCCAGGGCGCAGGCGACCAAGGCATCATGTTCGGCTACGCCAGTGATGAAACAGCCTCCTACATGCCCACGCCCATCTGGCTTGCCCACCGCTTGTCCGAACGGCTCACTGAAGTCCGCAAGAACGGCGAATTGGCTTACCTCCGCCCGGACGGCAAGACCCAGGTCACCGTAGGGTACGACGGCGACCGCCCGGTTTCCGTTGAAACCGTAGTGATCTCCAGCCAGCACGCCGAGGAAGCAAGCCTCGAGCAGCTTCGGGCCGATCTCGCCAGCTACGTCATCGACCCCGTCCTCGCGGCGTCAAGCCTGGACCTCTCGCGCACGGCGAACATCCTGAACCCTGCCGGTGCCTTTGTCATCGGCGGCCCGGTAGGCGATGCAGGCCTCACCGGACGCAAGATCATCGTGGACACCTACGGTGGGTTCTCACGACACGGCGGCGGCGCGTTCTCCGGCAAGGATCCGTCCAAGGTTGACCGTTCTGCTGCCTACGCCATGCGGTGGGTTGCCAAGAACGTGGTGGCTGCCGGACTCGCCAAGCGCGCCGAAATCCAAATTGCCTACGCCATTGGCCAGGCCCGTCCTGTGGGAACCTACGTTGAGACCTTCGGCACGGAGACTGTAGACCCGGCCCGCATCAGCGAGGCCATCGACGAACTCTTTGACCTGCGTCCGCGGGCCATCATCGATGCACTGGACCTCAAACGGCCCATCTACGCCAAGACGGCAGCCCATGGCCACTTCGGCCGGGACGAGCCGGACTTCACGTGGGAACGGCTGGATCGGGTGGCGGACCTGAAGGAATACTTCAACGCCTGACCTGTCTTGTAGGTGACCACTGTAATGTCAGTGGCCCATGATTGGCTGGTGCCAGAGAGATGCCCGCAGCGGGTCAATCCCGCTGCGGGCATTCCGGGTTAAGGACCCATGGATGTTTTCCGCTGAGAGTTGGAGGTGAAGTGCATGGCAGGACACGAGGCCCAGCCGTCGTTGCTTCAACCCTCGCTGCTGCAGGGTTTTCCGGATCGTCCGCCAGTCCATGGGCCGCCGCTTGCGGCTGAAAATCCCGTGGCGCGCGTGCTGCTTGAGTCCTCCCTGCCCCACTTGGACCGGCCCTTCGACTACAGTGTTCCGGCCGAGCTCGCAGAGGTTGCTGCGCCTGGGGTCCGGGTGAAGGTCAAGTTCAATGGCCAGGAACTCAACGGCTACATCATTGAACGGCGTGCAGGCTCCGATGCTGCGGCGCCGCTGAGCACCCTGCACAAAGTGGTGTCACCGGTTGCTGTTCTGACCCCGGCGGTCACGGAATTGGCCGGCACCGTCGCAGCCAGATACGCAGGAACGTTGAGCGACGTCCTCAGGACCGCCGTCCCGCCAAGGGTTGCCAAGGTGGAGAAGGAACTGCTGGCAGGAGAACTGGACTCCGGCGTCAAAGAGCTCAAACCGTTGACGGACGCCCAGGCCTGGGGTGTGTACTCCAACGGGGCAGCGTATCTACAGCATCTTGCCGGCGGCGGTTCTCCCAAGGCTGTTCTCACGGCCCTTCAGGGATTCGGTCCCAGCGGCTGGCCCGCCCTGGTCGCCTCAGCAGTTGCCACGGTCAGGTCCTCCGGCCGCGGCGCAGTGGTGGTGGTGCCCGACTACCGCGACCTTGAACAACTCGAGGATGCGCTGGCCAAGGTCCTGCCCTCCACTGACATTGCGCGGCTGACCGCAGATGACGGCCAAACACCCCGCTATAGAAGCTTCTTGCGCCTGCTCAGCGGCTCCGCCGGGGTGGCCATCGGCACCCGCTCGGCGGCCTATGCACCCGTCCGGGATCTGGGCCTGGTGGTGTGCTGGGATGACGGTGACGACCTCCACATCGAACAACGGGCTCCGTACGCGCACACCCGGGAGGTTCTGCTGCTCCGCGCTGAGCAGGAGAATGCGGCGTGCCTCATGGCCTCCCACAGCCGCAGTACAGAACTCCAGCGCCTCGTTGAGATGCAGTGGGCGGTAGCGATGGAAGCGCCGCGAACTGTTGCCCGATCCACGGTTCCGCGTGTCCTGAACACCGCTGACAGTTTTGAGCAGGAACGGGATCCTCTGGCGCGGATCGCCCGCTTGCCCGGTGCGGCCTGGCGTGCGGCCAAGGATGGACTGGAGCGTGGCCCCGTCCTGGTCCAGGTTGCACGGGCCGGATATGCTCCCTCCCTGGTCTGTGAGACCTGCCGGGAACTGGCTCGCTGCAACGCCTGCCAAGGCCCGTTGGCGGTATCCAGTGGCACTGCCACACCTGCATGCCGTTGGTGCTCCACGCCGGCTCCCCTGTGGCGTTGCACGCATTGCAGCGGAACCCGGCTGCGCAGGGGAGCTGCGGGTGTCATGCGGACAGCCGAGGAACTGGGGCGGGCTTTCCCGGGCAAAGCCGTGGTGACGTCCTCCGGCGAGCACATCAAGGCAAGCGTGCCGGACTCACCTGCCCTGGTCGTGGCCACTGTGGGAGCCGAGCCGGTAGCGCACAACGGCTATGCTGCAGCCCTGCTGCTGGATGGCAACTCGCTGCTCCGGCGGGAGAACCTGCGGGCGGGGGAGGATACTGTTCGCCGATGGTTCAATGCTGCCTCCCTCGTGAAGCCGGCCAGCCAAGGTGGGCTCGTGGTCATTACCGCGGACGATACCGCGGCGACAGGGGCACTGCTGCGGTGGGATGCGTCAGGATATGCGTCCCGTGAACTGGCTCTGCGGAAGGAGCTTCAGTTGCCCCCGGCTGTCAGGGTGGCTTCGGTGACCGGGACAAGGGCCGACGTCGGTCATTTCGCGGATGCTTTTGAAGCCGCTGCCACGTCTGCCTCGGGCACCAAACTCCGCAAGGCCGGTCCTGCCCCTGTGCAGCTGTACTCAGGGGCCACGCCCCGCCCTGGGAACGAGGCAGATAGCGAGGTCCGGACCCTGTATTTCATTCCCTATGGCGAGGCTGCTGAGGCCACCCGCGCCCTCAGGGCAGTGAAAGCGGCCAGCGCCGCCAAGCGCAGTTCAGGACCGGTACAGCTTCGCCTGGATGGGGTTGACGTCCTCTAGAGCAGGAGACTAGGACCGGCGCTTCCGAAGGGCAACAACTTCCTCGGCTGCGGCAAGCAATTGCCGCGCCGATTCGTCCCAGTTGAACTCCGACGCCCGCTCTACGGACCTCCGGGAGCGCTGCTGCCACAGCTCGTCGTCGCCCAGGCCGGTCACAGCATCTGCGAAATCCGAGGGCGACTCCGGGTTGACGTAGCTGACAGCGTCGCCGCCCACTTCGCGGAAGATGGGGATGTCGCTGGCGATCACCGGCGTGCCCAGGGCCATGGCCTCCACCAGCGGCAATCCGTATCCCTCAGCACGGGAAAGGCTGATCAGCGCAGTTGCCCTCACCAATAGCTCGTCGTACTCAGCGTCGGTGACACCGTTGTGGAACTCCACCTTGGCGCCCTGGGGGACCAAAGCCTCGAGTTCGGACTTTCGCTGGGGTGTGATCCGGCTGAGAAGATGCAGGGTGTAGTCGGGTAAGCCGGCCATCCCGCGGATCATGGTTTCTACGTTCTTGTAGGGCATGAACGAACCCATATAAAGCAGCGTCTTGTCCGCGCCGGTTGCGGGATCCCGGGGTATTTGCCCGGGTTGGGGGGCATTTCCCACAATCCGCACCGGCCGTTTGGTGAGCGCGTACTTGGCCATGAGGGCCTCCGTGGTGCGGCTGATCGTGGCAACAATGTCCGCCCGGTTCAGCAGGAGCCGCTGGGGCCAGAACGCCTTGTGGTAAAGCCTCCAGAGCACACGAACAGGTGGCGGGAGGAAGCCCGGGGGAGTCGGGTGTTCGTAGTAGATGAGGTCATGGAGGGTGAGCACCAGTCCGTACCGCCGCCCAAAGGTCCCCATGGTTTGCATGGGACACACCACAACATCGGCATTCAGGGGGTTGACCTTGCGGGCCACGAACAGTTCCAGCGGCGACAACGGACTGTTCACCATGACGTAGGGAACATCCGGCAGCAGCGCCAGTTGGCGCTTGTCGCTGATCAGCATGGTGACATCCGCGATCTTGGATGCAGCCGCTATGAGGCTTGAACCATAGCGGCTGATGCCATCGTGGTGGTCCGTTCTGGTAAAGCGGGCGTCGATGACAATTTTCACGCGGGATGTTCCTCCAGGAAGCTGCGAATGGCTGCGGCCGCCGTCTCCGGCGTTTCGTAGTGGATCAGATGTCCGACGCCGGGAATCACTTCCAGCTTGGCGTCAGGGAGCCGCTTCATGAGTTTGTGCTGGTTGGGCAAGGTGGCGATCTCATCTTTCTCGCCGGCGACCAGCAGCACGGGGAGAGTGAGCTGCTCGGCCACCTCGGCCACGTTGCCTGAGACGGAGGCTTTGAATGACTCGAGCAGGCTTTTCCTGTCGGCGAAGGCACTGAAGTAGGCGTCGTGCTGGCCGTGGATGAACCGGCGCAGTTCCTTGTCCTTGGTTTTGGCCATGGTGATGCTCATGATCCGGACAATTGCACGGTTGCGAAGCACAGCCAACCCCAGGGCGCGCGGGAGCTTTGCTGAGGCTTGGTAGTAGAGCACGGCCAGCTTGGTCATGATCCCCTTGGGACCTTCCAACGCCGGTGCTGCGATCGGGTTGATCAGGATCAGCGGGTAGACGGCTCCCGGATTCGCGGCGGCAAAGTGGCTCGCAACGATTGATCCGAAGGAATGGCCCAACAGTACAGTTCTGGGCCCAAGGTCCAGGGCTGACATGAAGCCGGAGATGAACTTTCCGTAGTGTTCAACGCTGTGTTCACCATCGACGAACGGCTCTGAGCTCCCGAAGGCCGGCAGGTCCGGCATGATGATCCGCATTTCCGGAAGTTGGTCGGCCACCCGAAGCAACCCGTGGTGGTCTCCCCGGAATCCATGGATCACCAGGATGGTTCGGGTCTTGGGGGTGACGGTGACCGGTTCGTACGTCCAATACGCCACGTTGCTGCCGTCAATATCAATGTCCGAAGCTGCAGTCCGCCCTGCGAGGGCTTCGCTGAAGAACCTACCGGGGGCCTGCGTTCCTTCGGGGGAGTTCGCAGTGTCCACTTTTTCCATGCAGCAATTCCTAGTTCACGTTGTCCGGGTGCGACCCGGTTCGATGGTGGCGTTCAAGCCCGGCTATGCCGTCCATATCCGTGGCGTCAAGATCGAAATCTAAGACGGCGAAGTTCTCTTTGATCCGGCCCGCAGAGCTTGCTTTCGGGATGACCAGGTTCCCCAGCTGTAGATGCCAGCGGAGAATGACCTGCGCAGGAGTCCTGCCGTACTTTTCCGCCAGCGAGACGATGGCTGGATCTGCCAGGACCTGCCCCCTGCCCAGGGGGCTCCACGCCTCAGTGCGAATACCAAGTTGTTCGTGCAAGGTGCGCAGCCTGGTCTGCTGCAACCAGGGGTGCAGTTCGATTTGGTTGACGGCCGGAACTACTTCCGCTTTCTGCATCAGCTCCTCAAGGTGGCCGGGCTGGAAGTTGGAAACACCAATAGCCCGGATTTTGCCTTCCCTGTACAAGGTCTCCATGGCTCTCCACGTGTCCACCAACAGTCCTCGTCCGGGACAGGGCCAGTGAATGAGGTAAAGATCCACGTAATCCAGGCCGAGGTTGGCCATGGAGGTGTCGAAGGCGCGGAGCGTGGCATCGTATCCATGGTCATCGTTCCAGACCTTCGTGGTCACAAACAGGTCCTCGCGGGCCAAGGCATTGACTGACTCGCCCGATCCGCCGCTGGCCCTGTTGGCTTCGGCGGCATCTCCTACAGCGCCGCCCAAGGCGCGGCCAAGACCCAGTTCGTTGCCATACATCGCGGCTGTATCAAATCGACGGTAGCCCTCACCCAACGCCGTGGACACGAGGGCTTCAGCGTCCTTGGGTGGAACTTTGTAGAGCCCGAAGCCCAGGCGATCCATCTGTACGCCATTGTTCAATGTCTGCCGGGCAGGGGATCTCATAGCAAAGACTCTACCCATTCCTTGCACGAATGCTTCAGGACTTGCCATTGAAACTGACAAGCCGCCGGGCTGAAGCTTCGTCCAAAATGAGGTCCGTGGCCAATCCGGCGGCCAGGGCCCCCTGAAGCCCATTGATTTTGGATGCGCCTGACACCACGCAAATACGGCGCCGAACCTGCCTCAACTGTTCATGGCTTGGTCCCGTGGACCTTGCATTAAGGGTGATGCCGTCCGAGGACCCGTCACTCCGGAAAAAGACTGTGGCGACGTCGCCCACCACGTCATCGGCGGCCAGGACGGTGAGGTCGTGTTCATCGAGGTAACCGCCGGCATAGACGTGGCTGGGATAGTCCGAATCCACCGAGCCCACGCCGAAGATGGCGATGCTCATGCGTGCCTGCAGATCAAGAATGCGTTGAACGCTGCGCTCATTCCACATGGCCGTCTTGGTGGATGCATGATCAAAGAATGCCGGAACAGGGAACTGTTCAACCCTTGCACCGTAGGCGCTGCCGAAGCGGCGCATGATGTCGCTGGCGTACGTGATGCCGGTGGTTTGCATGTTCCCGGCGCCGTTCAGCTGGACCACGATGCTGTCATGGGTGACCTTGCGCGTGAGGTGACGACTGACGGCGCTGAGGGTGGCGCCCCAGGCAACTCCGATGATGGCATTCGAATCGACCAATGGCCCAATGGTGCGGGCAGCCTGCATGGCTACGCGGTCCAGGGTCTCCGCCTCGTTGAGCGTGTCCAACACGGGAACCACGTGGACGTCCACCCCATATTGGTTCCGGATCTGGCTTTCCAGCTCGGGGCCGGTATCGAAAGGGCTCCTGATCTGGACCTGCACCAGGCCGGTTTCGCGTGCCGAGGACAGCAGCCGGGACACTGTGGATCGGGATGTTCTGAGCTCACGGGCGATTGCGTCCATGGTCAGGTCCTGGAGGTAATACATCTGTGCAGCCCGGAGCGCATCCGAGTGACGTGATCGTGCCATCTCATTTCCTTCCTGCACGTTTGTGCAAATAGCTTGACTCCATTTTCCACCTTCGCAAGATTAGTGGTGAACGGTGCAGCAGCGAGTGGCGCGGCGCACGAACCAAGCCCAAGGGAGCAGTTTTGGGACACAACAGGATTTCCGGTACCTCACAGCACACACAGCGCGACTCCGTCGTTGCACTGCAGGAGCGGCCCTCGGCCAAGGTACTTATCATCGGCGGCGGCATTAACGGCGTAGGAACGTTCCGCGACCTGGCCCTGCAAGGTGTGGATGTGGCGCTTGTTGAACGCGGCGACTACTGCCAAGGTGCCAGCGGTGCCTCCTCGCACATGATCCACGGCGGCATCCGCTACCTCGAAAACGGCGAGTTCCGCCTTGTCCAGGAATCCGTGGTGGAGCGCAACCGGCTCCTGCGCATTGCACCGCACTACGTCAAGCCGCTGCAGACCACCATCCCCATCTTCAGTACCTTTTCCGGAATCCTCTCCGCACCCATGCGTTTCCTCACGCACAAGCAGGGCAAGCCCAAGGAACGCGGCGCCTTCCTCATCAAGGTTGGCCTGAGCATGTATGACTTCTTCTCCCGTGACGGAGGAAGCGTGCCCCGCCACCAGTTCCGTGGAAGGACCCGGGCACTGGCTGAGCTTCCCAAGCTGCACTCAGGGATCAAGTACGCGGCAACCTACTTTGATGCCTCGGTCCACAACCCCGAACGCCTGACCCTTGATGTCCTCCAGGACGGCGAGAAGGCAGGCCTGGGCGGCGGACTCCCCGGTGGAAGCGCCCGCGCCAGCAACTACGTCTCACTCGTTTCCATGGGCGCAGACGGAGTTCTCCTCCGCGATGAACTGACCGGCAAGGAATTCGAATTCCAGGCAGACGTCATCGTCAACACCACAGGCGCCTGGGTGGATCTCACCAACCAGGCCATGGGGGCCGTCAGCAAGTTCATGGGCGGAACCAAGGGCTCCCACATCGTCCTTGACCACCCGGAACTCCTTGCCGCCTGCAACGGCAGGGAAATATTCTTCGAACACACCGATGGCCGCATCGTCCTCATCTACCCGATGGGTGACCGCGTCCTGGTGGGCACCACCGACGTCGACGCGGACATGTCCGAAGACGCCGTGTGCACGGAAGAAGAGATCGACTACTTCTTCGACTTGGTAGGGCACGTATTCCCCACCATCAAGGTGGAGCGGGACCAGATCGTCTACAGCTTTGCCGGCGTCCGTCCGTTGCCCCGCCACGACGAAACCCAGCCTGGCTTCGTCTCCAGGGACTACCGGATCGAGCGCAGCGTCCGCACCGGCGATGATGCGGTAGCCACGCCAGGCGGTAAGGCCGCCGTCGTACTCAGCCTGGTAGGCGGCAAATGGACAACGTTCCGTGCCCTGGCCGAGCACATGACCAACGACGTCCTGCGCGAACTCGGCATGGAACGCAAAGTCTCGACGGCGAAACTCGCCATCGGCGGCGGTGCCGGCTTCCCTGCCACGGAACAGGGCGAACAGGAATGGATCAAGAAGCACATGGGTCCGGGCCTGGACGCTGACCGGGTTGCCGGGCTGCTGACCCGGTACGGTACGCGGGCTGACGCCGTGATCGCGTACCTCAACGCGGGGCATGACCAGCCATTGCGGTCAACGCGTGAACTCAGCGTCCGTGAGTTGGAATTCATGGCCGAGCATGAGCAGATCGGGCACCTGGTGGATGTCCTCATCCGCAGGACGTCCCTGGCATTCCGTGGCTTGGTCACCGGCGAGCTGCTGAACGAGATTGCCGCCGCCTTGGCCGAACCGCTCGGTTGGGATGCTGCTGCCCGCGAAGCAGAAATCCGCCACGCCCAGGAAGTGCTGCAGCGGTTCCACAAGGTTGACGTGCACAGTCTCGTAGCCTGAGCCCAAGCAGCGGAAACAGCTTGACCGTCCCAACGTGCGGTTGGGGCGGAATGGGGTAGGTGGGCCCGACAGGGACCACCACACCGGGACGGTTCCGGAGAGCGGAACCGTCCCAAACGGCCTCTTCACCCGCGAGGGGGCTGATAACAGAAAAATGAGGAGTCAAAGATGTCTCTTGGAATTGTTTTCCTTTCCGAAGTATTCGGAACCATGATGCTGACCCTGTTGGGTTGTGGCGTCGTGGCAAACGTTGCGCTCAAAGGCACCAAGGGCAACAACGCTGGATTCTTGATGGTGACGTGGGGCTGGGGCATTGCGGTCTTCGCGGGCGTTTTCGTGGCTGCAAAGTCCGGTGCGCACCTGAACCCGGCCGTGACGTTGGGCCTTCTGGTCAATCAGAAAGCAGAATACGCCCCCGGCGTTCCCGTGGATTTCGCATCCACGCTGACGTACTTCGGCGCTGAACTGCTGGGCGCCTTCCTTGGCGCGGTTGTCTGCTGGCTCGCGTACAAGCAGCACTTCGATGAAGAACCCCTGGCAGCCAACAAGCTGGGTACTTTCTCCACCGGTCCGGCCATCCGTTCCACCCCGTGGAACCTCGTCACCGAAATCATCGGCACGTTCGTCCTGGTCTTCGTCATCCTGACCTTCGGCGGCACCCCCTCAGGACTCGGCCCGCTGGCTGTGGCACTGCTCGTTGTTGGTATCGGCGTTTCCCTCGGTGGCCCCACCGGCTACGCCATCAACCCTGCACGTGACCTCGGCCCCCGCATCGCACACGCCCTCCTTCCCATCAAGGGCAAGGGCAGCAGCGATTGGGCCTACTCCTGGATCCCCATTGTCGGACCGCTGGTTGGCGGCGCACTTGCGGGCGTCGTAGCCCTGTGGGTTCCCGACATCATGCCTGCGATCGCCGGCTGATCCTGCCCGTACTCAACCGCACGCACCCTCAATCACCACTGAGATCACCACTGAGTAACCAAGCAACGACCACCACTAAGACAAGGACGTCACCATGAATCAATACGTCATCGCCATTGATCAGGGCACCACCAGCTCCCGCGCCATTGTGTTCGACCACTCCGGCAACATCGTCTCCACCGGCCAGATGGAACACGAGCAGATCTTCCCGCAGGCTGGCTGGGTTGAGCACAACCCCGCCGAAATCTGGAACAACACCCGGGAAGTTATCGCCTCGGCCCTATCCAAGGCGAACCTGACACGGCACGACATCGCCGCCGTCGGAATCACCAACCAGCGTGAAACCGCTGTCGTTTGGGACAAGAACACCGGTGAAGCTGTCTACAATGCCATCGTGTGGCAGGACACCCGCACCCAGCCAATCGTGGACCAGTTGGCCCAGGACGGCGGGCTCGAACGATTCAAGCAGAAGGTGGGCCTGCCCCTGGCTACCTACTTCTCCGGCACCAAGATCAAGTGGATCCTGGACAACGTCGACGGCGCCCGCGAACGTGCGGAAGCCGGGGACCTCCTGTTCGGCAACACCGACGCCTGGGTTCTGTGGAACCTCACCGGCGGTGTGGACGGCGGCGTCCATGTCACCGATGTCACCAACGCATCCCGCACCCTTTTCATGGACCTGGAGACGCTCCAATGGGACCAGGAAATCCTGGACGTCTTTGGCGTTCCGGCCTCCATGATGCCTGCCATAAAGTCCTCCTCCGAGGTCTACGGCCAGGTCCACACCTCGCAGCTCCTTCGCGAAACTCCGGTAGCGGGCATCCTGGGCGATCAGCAGGCGGCTACCTTCGGCCAGGCAGCTTTCCAGGCCGGCGAAGCGAAAAACACCTACGGCACAGGCTGCTTCCTGATCTTCAACACCGGCGAGGAGATTGTTCACTCCAAGAACGGCCTCCTCACTACGCTGGGATACAAGCTGGGCGACGCCAAGCCGCACTACGCCTTGGAAGGTTCCATCGCGGTCACTGGTTCTTTGATCCAGTGGCTCCGCGACAACCTGGGCATGATCAGTTCCGCTCCGGAAGTTGAGGAGCTGGCTGCGGGTGTCAAGGACAACGGTGGCGTCTACATCGTCCCCGCCTTCTCCGGACTGTTCGCACCGTACTGGCGCGCGGACGCCCGTGGCGCCATCGTCGGCCTGACCCGTTTCGCCAACAAGGGCCACATTGCCCGCGCCGCGCTGGAAGCAACCGCCTTCCAGACCCGCGAGGTGCTGGACGCCGTCAACGCGGACTCGGGTGTTCCGCTCACCGAGCTGAAGGTCGACGGCGGAATGGTCGCCAATGAGGCACTCATGCAGTTCCAGGCAGACATCCTGGGCGTACCGGTGGTCCGTCCGAAGGTGGTGGAAACCACCGCCCTCGGTGCTGCCTATGCGGCGGGGCTCGCCGTCGGATTCTGGAAGGACCTGGGTGAGCTCAGCGCCAACTGGAACGAAGACAAGCGCTGGGAGCCGCAACTGCCGGCAGAAGAGCAGGAGCGTCAGCTGCGGCTCTGGAAGAAGGCTGTCACCAAATCCATGGATTGGGTCGACGAAGACGTTAAGTAAGACCAGCGACATGACGCCTTAGCTGTTATGGGGGCCCCGCCCGCTACGCGGACGCCCGAAGCCGCTCCCGGGCCCCCATAACAGCACGGCGTCATTGAGCCGGTCTTCTGCAAGCCAAGCGCTGCGCCTCCAACCATGATTTGTCGGTGAGTGGATGGATAATCGTGCGCTATTGTAGATCTATGCGTGCGATCCTTCTGCTTAGCTAGCCGCCCGGCTTTGATTAGCCGTGCGGCCGCCCCTCCATTGTTGAGGGGCTTTTGTGTGTCCGGGGCTATCCGGGACCGCAGCAGGAGGCAAAACCGCCATCGAAGAACAGAAGAGGGCAGCAGTGAGCGTTCAGCCGGAGACAGAGACCGGAACAGCACAGACAGCCGCAGCTGAAGCGCCTGAAGAGGGCGTCTACAGCTTCGCTGCGATGGAAGCCAAGTGGCCGCAAGTCTGGGAAGACCTCAAAGTCTTCACGCCTGCCGACGAGGGCTCGCGGGAACGCCGCTACGTGCTGGACATGTTCCCCTACCCTTCCGGCGACCTTCACATGGGCCACGCCGAAGCATTCGCGATGGGCGACGTGGTGGCGCGCTACCTGCGCCAGAAGGGCTTCGACGTCCTGCACCCCATCGGTTGGGACTCCTTCGGCCTCCCCGCTGAGAACGCTGCGATCAAGCGCAACGCGCACCCCAGCGAGTGGACCTACGCGAACATCGACACCCAGGCGGCGTCGTTCAAGCGATACGCCATCTCCGCCGACTGGTCCCGGCGCATTCACACCTCTGATCCCGAGTATTACCGGTGGACCCAGTGGCTGTTCAAGCGCTTCTACGAGCGTGGCCTGGCCTACCGCAAGGATTCGCCGGTCAACTGGTGCCCCAAGGACCTCACCGTCCTGGCGAACGAACAGGTTGTCAACGGCGCCTGCGAACGCTGCGGCACAGCTGTCACCAAGAAGTCGCTGAATCAGTGGTACTTCAAGATCACCGACTACGCAGACCGCTTGCTGGAGGACATGGACCAGCTGCAAGGCCACTGGCCCGAGCGTGTTTTGGCCATGCAACGCAACTGGATCGGCCGCTCTGAGGGCGCGCACGTGCGATTCGTCATCGAAGCCACGGAAGAGCGTGCCGAGCGCGAAGTCACCGTGTTCACTACCCGTCCTGACACTCTCTATGGTGCAACGTTCTTCGTTGTTGCAGCAGATGCGCACCTGGCACTGGACCTGGTGACTCCGGAACAGCACGACGAACTCATGGCGTACCGCGAGAAGGTGAAGGCGCTCTCTGAGATTGAGCGCCAGTCCACCGAACGCGAGAAGACCGGCGTCTTCACCGGCCGTTACGCCATCAACCCGCTCAACGGCGAGAAGCTCCCGGTATGGGCCGCTGATTACGTGCTGGCCG
This sequence comes from Paenarthrobacter sp. NPDC091669, assembly GCF_044756725.1. Taxonomy (NCBI): domain Bacteria; kingdom Bacillati; phylum Actinomycetota; class Actinomycetes; order Micrococcales; family Micrococcaceae; genus Paenarthrobacter; species Paenarthrobacter sp. NPDC091669. The sequence goes on along the minus strand of NZ_JBIVTK010000004.1, from coordinate 265,521 downwards.
ATTACGGCACGGGTGCCATCATGGCCGTGCCTGCGCATGACCAGCGTGACCTCGACTTCGCCAAGGCCTTCAACCTGCCCGTCCGGGCAGTGTTGGAAACAGGCGCCGAAGACCCCGCAGAGACCGGCGTGGCCACTGCCGGTGAAGGCACACTGAAGAACTCCGGCGATCTGGACGGCTTGTCCAAGTCCGAGGGCATTCCTGCCGCGATCGAGATCCTCGAGAAGCTGGGAACCGGCGAGAAATTCGTCAACTTCCGTTTGCGTGACTGGCTGCTGAGCCGCCAGCGTTTCTGGGGCACCCCCATCCCCATCATCCACTGCGGTGAATGTGGAGAAGTGCCCGTCCCCGATGACCAGCTGCCGGTCAGGTTGCCCGACAACCTGCGGGGTGAGGCGCTGTCGCCGAAGGGGACCTCCCCGTTGGCTGCCGCCGTCGAGTGGGTCAACGTTGAGTGCCCCAACTGTGGACGTGCCGCACAGCGCGATACCGACACCATGGACACGTTCGTGGACTCGTCCTGGTACTTCCTGCGCTTCGTGTCGCCGGACTACACCGAGGGCCCGTTCGATCCTGAAAAGATCAACAACTGGATGCCGGTCGGACAGTACGTAGGTGGCGTTGAGCACGCCATCCTGCACCTGCTCTATGCCCGCTTCTTCACCAAGGTCATCAAGGACATTGGACTGATCGAAGCCAACGAACCCTTCTCGGCGCTGCTCAACCAGGGCCAGGTGCTCAACGGCGGCAAGGCCATGAGCAAGTCCTTGGGCAACGGTGTGGACCTCGGAGAGCAGCTGGACAAGTTCGGCGTCGATGCCGTGCGCCTCACCATGGTCTTTGCCTCCCCGCCGGAAGACGACGTCGACTGGGCGGACGTTTCGCCGTCGGGTTCTGCAAAGTTCCTGGCCAGGGCCTGGCGGCTTGGCCAGGACGTCAGCAGCGAGCCGGGTGTAGATCCCGCAACCGGTGATCGCGCCCTGCGGACGGTCACGCACAAGACCATCGCCGACGCCGCTGAACTGTTGGACAACAACAAGTTCAACGTTGTGGTGGCCCGTCTGATGGAGCTGGTCAACGCTACCCGCAAGACCATCGACTCGGGTGCAGGTGCAGCAGATCCAGCCGTTCGTGAAGCGGTGGAAGCCGTTGCAGTGATCCTGAGCCTGTTTGCTCCGTACACAGCCGAGGACCTGTGGAACACGCTGGGCCACCCTGCTTCCGTAGCGAATGCAGGCTGGCCGAAGCACGACGACGCACTGCTGGTTCAGGACACCGTCACCGCTGTGGTTCAGGTCCAGGGCAAGGTTCGCGATCGCTTGGAAGTTTCGCCGAACATCACTGAGGACGAGTTGCGTGAGCTTGCATTGGCCTCGGAAAACGTCCAACGCGCCATGGACGGCCGCGGCATCCGCACCGTGATCGTCCGGGCACCTAAACTGGTGAACATCGTCCCCGCCTAGCAGGGAGAGTGCGGCCGCCGGCACTGCGCCGGCGGCCGGCCATCATCTTTGGAGGTTGCGTGCCTGAGCGAGAACCACCCGCATGGATATGGCTCAAAGAAAGAGTTGCGCGCCTTAGGCAGCCCAGCGCGCCGGTTCCAGCAGCTGACGTGCCGCTGGCCGCCGTCGTCAAGACAGCCGTCGTCACTGATTCGGCGGCTGCGCTCCCCACGGACTGGGTCTCGGCCTTTACCGCCGACGGACGGCTTGCCGTAGTTCCTATGCCCGTCATGGTGGGAAGCGAAATTTACGGCGAAGGCGAAGACGACATCACCCTCACGTTGTCGCTGGCTCTCGCCTCAGGCGCCTCGGTCAAAACGTCACGGCCATCACCCGGGCAGTTTGAACAGGCCTACCTCGCAGCCCAACGGCGCGGTTTCGAATCCGTGGTGTCCATCCACATTTCATCCGAACTTTCCGGCACCGCCGATGCCGCCCGGCTGGCTGCAGCCCGTGTGAGCATTCCCGTAGAGGTGGTGGATTCCCGCACGGTCGGCATGGCGCAGGGCATGGGGGTCCAAAGTGCGGTGGTTGCCGCTGCCGATGGGCAGGAGGCTGCAGAAGTCCGTGGCTTCGCTGAGCGGCGCATGGAGCGCACCAAGGTCTACTTCTACGTGCCCAGCCTTGAACAGTTGCGCCGTGGAGGTCGAATCGGTGCCGCAGCGTCCTTGTTGGGTACAGTCCTCGCCATCAAGCCCATTTTGGCGGTCGACGGCGGCAAGATCGTTCCGCTGGAAAAGGTTCGGTCCGCTGTGCGAGCCGTCGCCCGGCTGGAAGAGATTGTCGCGGCGGATGTCGCTTCCCGCCCGGCCGGACAGCAGCGTCTGGCGGTTCACCACTTCGGCAACCAGATGGAGGCCGAAGCGCTGGCCGCCCGGCTGAACGGAAAATGCCCCGACTGCCCGCCACCCCAAATCAGTGCCCTGCCTGCCGTTCTGGCGGCTCATGCAGGCCTGGGGGTTCTGGCGGTCATTGTGGGGGAGAGCAGCACGCCGACGGACTGATCATCCGGCGGTTTATCCACATAGCCCCTTTGGCCCCGGCTGACATCGGATTGCCGGCAATAGGCTCGTTGTATGCCACGCCGGAACCGGGATACGTCCCCAGACGCCGCAGCGCAGGCAGCACGGCAGCGCTTTATCGCGAGATTGGCCGGAGACGCCCGGACTTCTCCGCTGCTGGAGTTACCGGACAACCATTCTTCTGATCCAGTGAGCGACGAGGAAGAGCCAGGAGAGCTGGTTCGAAGACCCCGTCTTCGATGGCGTGCTCCTTGGCGCGTAGCGGTACTCCTGGCCATAGTAGGGGCGAGCCTCATCGCATGGCATCTATGGCAGTTTTCCCTGGGTCAGCCAACATCAGAACCGTTGGATCCTTCCACATCTGTTGGTCCCATTGTTCCGGATTCGTCAGAATCGCCGCAACCAATGGGGTCGGAGGCTGACGGGAGCCTGCTTGTTCACGTGGCTGGGGCCGTACAGACGCCCGGCGTCGTAACCCTGCCGCGGGGTAGCCGCGTCTTCCAAGCCATTGAGGCTGCCGGGGGTGCAGCGCCAAACGCCGAACTCGGCGGGCTGAACCTCGCTGAAGTGCTCAACGATGGAGCCAAGGTCGTCGTTCCAGTAGCGGGGGAGGCCCCGCAAGCCTCCCCGTCTGCGCCTGCCGGCAGTACTGGCACAGGCAGTTCCAGCGGCGGGGCTGCGAAGGTCAACATCAACACTGCCACCTTGGAGGAGTTGGGGACGTTGCCCCGGGTGGGGCCGGTGACCGCCCAGCGAATTCTGGACTGGCGGAAAGAGCACGGACCGTTTGCGTCGGTGGACGAACTGGATGCCATTGACGGGATTGGACCAAAGCTCATGGAGTCCCTCAACGATCTTGTGACGGTGCAGGGTGGCTGAGTCGCCCGGAGGTCCGGAAGCAGGAAAACGCCTGGACCTGAGGCTCGTGCCTGTGGTGGTGGTGGCGTGGTCTGCAGCGCTTGCAGGTGGATTCGTTGATGGGGTCTGGTCCGCTGTGTTGGCGGTCGCGCTGGGCTTGTTGGGAGGGGTGTTCCTGGTTGCGGGGCATCGCCAAAGGCCTTCCGGAGTACGGCCCGGAACACTGTTCGCGACCCTCGCCCTCGCATGTGTCCTGGGGGCCGCTGTTGCGGTTCATTGTGCTGTCATCGCGGGCAACCGTGAGAAGGGACCACTGGCCCCGGCGATGGCCGCCGATGAGGGGGTCGTCGTCCACCTACTCATTACGGGCAGCCCAACCCTGTCGCCGGCGCCGGGGCATTCAAGTGGCGGCAGATGGATGGTTGATGCGAGTCTGATCGATCTCACGGCCAAGGGAAGCGTGGTGCATGGAACGGCCGACATCCTTGTGACGGGCGGTGCTGACTGGCAGAATGTGCGGGCGGGGCAGAGCGTCAGAACAACCGGGACGCTGAAGCAGGTGCGGGAGGGGCAACCAGAAGCGGCGCTTCTCAACGCGTCCTCCGCCCCCGTCGTTACCGGCTCGGGGTTCGATATCCGACAAACAGCGGCCGACGTGCGGAAACGGTTTGTCTCCGCTGGTGACTGGCTGCCTCCGGACGCGGCAGGCTTGCTTCCCGGGATGGTGACAGGCGACACCAGCGCCCTGCCGGAAAGCCTGGAAACGGCCATGAAGACCACGGGAATGACACACCTGACGGCCGTCTCGGGCGCCAATTGCAGCCTCATTCTGGGTGGCTTCATTTTGTTGGCACGGTGCTTCCGGTGGGCGCGCCCGGCAGCTGGGGCTTTTGCTGCGTGCGGCCTGTTGGCGTTCGTCATCATGGTGGGGCCGGATCCAAGCGTCTTACGGGCCGCAGTCATGGGGACAGTGGGGCTGGCTGCTTTGACGGGTGGGCTGCGCGGACGGTCCTTGTCCTTCCTTTGCCTCGCCACAACCATCCTGCTGCTGTTGGACCCGGCCATGGCGGCCAGCGTGGGATTTCTCCTCTCGGTTCTGGCGACGCTTGGAATTGTGCTGCTTGCGGCGCGCATTGCGTCATGGATCCCTGCCCGGGTGCCACGGTGGTTGGCTGCCGGGGTTGCCGTGCCGTTGTCTGCGCAGCTGCTGTGTGGCCCGGTGATCGTGGCACTTCAGCCGCAGTTCTCATCGTTCGCGCTGATTGCCAATGTTGTGGCAGGTCCTTTGGTGGCTCCGGTGACTATTTTTGGGACGATCGCCGTGCCTCTGGCCACAGCTCTGCCCTGGCTCGCGGTGGTGCCCATCGCCGTTGCGGGGATCTGCGCTGGATTGGTGGCGGGAGTGGCAAGGTTTTTTGCCGGCTTACCAGGAGCTGCTTTGCCGTGGGCCGAGGGGGCGGTGGGAGTAGTGGCCATGGTGCTCTCATCCATGGTGACCCTGCTGGCCGTCTGGATGGCGCTGCACCTTGCAGACGTGAAGCGACACGCCATGAGGCTGCACTGTGCTGTGATGGTGCTTCTCGATCGCTGAGTGTCGCCCAAACATGGCAGACTTGAACCCTGCAACGAAACGTCCGGAAGGAACCACCAGTGGCTGCTGCCCAAAACACCCGGGCCAAGAGCGTCGCGGCGAACACTGTCAGTTGGCGGGATGCGGCACCGGCCGCCGTCGTCCTGATCATGGGACCGGAAGAATATCTCGGTATCCGGGCGATGGACGGCATCCGGACCCAGGTGCGAAGCACCACCCCGGACGTCGAGCTGAGCAGGCTTAACGCGGGCTCCTACGAGGCCGGATCCCTGGCGATGACCGTCACGCCGTCCCTCTTCGGTGAGGGCAAGCTCATCGAGGTCGAGGGCCTTGAAGCCATGAATGACGCTTTCCTGGCCGACGGCTTGGCCTACCTCCAGCATCCGGACCAAGACGTCGTCCTTGTCCTGCGTCATACCGGGGGAGTTCGTGGCAAGAAGCTGCTCGATGCCGTGAAGTCCGCCGGCTGGCCCGTCATTGATTGCCAACCGTTGAAGAAGGACTCTGACAAGACCGCGTTCGTCGTTTCCGAATTCAGGGCGGGAGGGCGCCGCATTGAGGGCGAAGCCGTCCAGGCATTGGTGAACGCGGTGGGCGCGAACCTTTCCGAGCTTGCAGCAGCGTGCAACCAGCTGATTGCCGACGCCACTGCCGCTGTGACGGCGGAGACCGTTGAACGCTACTACGGCGGCCGGGTCGAAGCTACGGCGTTCAAGGTGGCGGATGCTGCGATGGCTGGTAATGGGCCGGTGGCACTGTCCACCCTGAGGCACGCACTGGCCACCGGGGTGGACCCGGTTCCCCTGGTTGCTGCACTCGCGGCCAAGCTGCGGACGTTGGCCAAAGTTGCGGGGGCCAACGGTTCTTCGGCCACCATTGCCAGGAATCTGGGAATGCAGCCGTGGCTTGTTGAGCAGGCGCAGCGGGATGTCCGGCGCTGGACTCCCGAGGGCCTGATCCGTTCCATCCAGGTCATCGCCGAAGCGGACGCGCAGGTGAAGGGCGAGTCGCGGGACCCTGTTTACGCCGTGGAGCACGCGGTGACTGTGATTGCCATGTCAGCCAGTCGACGCTGAAGCCGGCATGCGGCGGCATCGCTGGCGCTTAAACCCAAAGGCCGGCACCCATTGGGTGCCGGCCTTTTGATCAGCTCAGTCGAACTGGAAAAACCTTAGAGTGCGTTGACCTTTTTGGAGATCGCCGACTTGCGGTTTGCAGCGTTGTTCTTGTGAATAACGCCCTTGCTGACAGCCTTGTCCAGCTTACGGCTGGCAGCAACAAGTGCAGTTCCAGCAGCATCCTTGTCAGCAGACTCAACGGCGGTGGTGACGGCGCGGATGGCCGTCTTCAGCTCGGACTTGACTGCGTTGTTACGCAGGCGAGCCTTCTCGTTGGTGAGGATGCGCTTCTTCTGGGACTTGATATTAGCCACGTATGAACTCTCTTTTTAATGCGGAAATGGTCTAGAGGGTTTTCAGGTTGGCCATCGACTGAGCGGCGTGGGGATGCCTATGGCAGCCAACCATGAGTGGCCGTCGACCTGCACGGACACACAGCTATAAAGGATAGCAGAAAGTCGGGGCTCATACAGAACCGGGCGATTGGTCCGGCTAATGCCGTGCTTGGAGGGCCCGGGCTACCTCCCGGAATTGCGACTTTCCCAGGACGGCACCTTCGCGCCGGACCGCAGCAGGATCCAGCCGGATAATGCGCCCAACGTTAATTTCGCTGGGCCTGCCTTGCCGATCCCAGGAGCCGGTTCCTATGTCAACGTAATCGTCCGCCCGAGCGCCGTTGTTGTGATCTTTGGACGTCAACATGAGACCCAAAAGCCACTCGCCATCCCGACCCACCAAGAGTACGGGCCGGTCTTTACCTTGTGTGTGGTCCTCTTCGTAGGGGACCCAGCTCCAGACAATCTCGCCGGGATCCGGCTGACCATCGGGCTTGGGGGAGTAGTTGACCTTGATTGAACCAAGGAAGTCGCCGGGGTAGGCGCCTGGCTGACGTACGACGTCGGACTGCCGGGTCTGTGTCCTGCGGGCACCTGCCGGGGTGGCTGCTTTGGTGCTGCTGCCACCGAGGGCTTTGAAGGATCGCAAGATGAGTTTGCCCAAAGGGCGCAAGTCGAAAGCCATGGGACAACGCTACAGCTGCGCGGAGCTGATGCCTGAGCAGGCAATGTACGGCGAAGCGCAGGTTCATGGGAGACTAGAGGATCAGATGCGCGGCGTGTTCCGGCTGGCCTATGCCCAGTTCCGGAAATTGCCGTGTGAGTGTCGACAGTAAGGATCCTGCGTGTCTCCCATGGCCCGCACCGCACCGGTGCCCGCCGCAACAGATCCGGCCATCATCCGGAACTTCTGCATCATTGCCCACATTGACCACGGTAAGTCCACCCTGGCCGACCGCATGCTGCAGTACACCGGCGTCGTTAAGCAACGCGACATGAAGGCCCAGTATCTGGACCGCATGGATATCGAACGTGAGCGCGGCATCACCATCAAGTCCCAGGCAGTTCGCATGCCATGGGAACTTGATGGCAACAGCTACGCACTGAACATGATCGATACTCCCGGCCACGTCGACTTCACCTATGAGGTTTCCCGCTCGCTCGCCGCTTGTGAAGGCGCAGTGCTGCTGGTGGATGCAGCCCAGGGCATCGAGGCCCAGACCCTTGCCAATCTGTATCTGGCAATGGAGAACAACCTCACCATCATTCCTGTACTGAACAAGATCGATCTTCCGGCTGCCCAGCCTGAGAAGTACGCTGCGGAGCTTGCCAACCTCATTGGCGGCGACCCCGAGGACGTTCTCAAGGTCTCCGGTAAAACGGGCGTGGGTGTTGAGGCCCTGCTGGACAAAATTGTCCGTGACCTTCCTGCACCCGTTGGCGACCCCAATGCGCCGGCCCGCGCCATGATTTTCGACTCCGTCTATGACACGTACCGCGGCGTAGTTACCTACGTCCGCGTGGTGGACGGCATGCTCCACCCGCGCGAACGCATTCAGATGATGTCCACCCGGGCAACGCACGAGCTCCTGGAGATTGGTGTCAGCTCCCCGGAGCCGACGCCATCCAAGGGCCTGGGCGTCGGCGAGGTGGGCTACCTGATTACCGGCGTGAAGGACGTCCGTCAGTCGAAGGTTGGCGATACTGTTACCAACCTGGCCAAGCCTGCCTCGGAGTCGCTCAGCGGCTACGCCGACGCCAAGCCGATGGTCTTCTCCGGTCTCTACCCGCTGGACGGAACGGACTACCCTGTCCTCCGCGACGCCCTCGAAAAGCTGATGCTTAACGACGCCGCACTGGTTTACGAGCCCGAGACGTCCGCAGCACTGGGCTTCGGTTTCCGCGTCGGGTTCCTCGGTTTGCTCCACCTGGAAATTACCCGTGAGCGCCTCGAACGTGAGTACAACCTGGACCTCATCTCCACGGCTCCCAACGTGGAATACGAGGTGACACTGGAGGACAAGAAGGTCATCCACGTCACCAACCCCAGCGAGTACCCCACGGGCAAGATCTCCGAGGTTCGCGAGCCGATGGTTTCCGCCACCATCCTGGCTCCCAATGAGTTTGTTGGATCCATCATGGAACTCTGCCAGAGCCGCCGAGGCCAAATGCGCGGCATGGATTACCTCTCCGAGGACCGTGTGGAACTCCGCTACTGGATTCCGCTGGCTGAGATCGTGTTCGACTTCTTCGACCTCCTGAAGTCCAAAACCCGAGGCTACGCGTCGCTGGACTGGAAGGCCGACGGCGAACAGGTTGCAGACCTCGTCAAAGTGGACATCCTGCTGCAGGGTGAACAAGTGGATGCCTTCAGTGCCATCACCCACCGTGACAAGGCCTACGCCTACGGTGTGATGATGACCGGCAAGCTCCGTGAGCTCATCCCTAGGCAGCAGTTTGAGGTGCCCATCCAGGCAGCCATCGGATCGCGCATCATTGCCCGCGAGAGCATCCGGGCCATCCGCAAGGACGTTCTTGCCAAGTGCTACGGCGGTGACATCACCCGTAAGCGCAAACTGCTGGAAAAGCAGAAGGAAGGCAAGAAGCGCATGAAGATGGTGGGTCGCGTGGAGGTTCCCCAGGAAGCATTCATCGCAGCCCTGACCACCGACGAGTCCAAGGACAAGGCCAAGAAGTAAATGCCCAGCGTCCTGCCTTTGGGCGATCCGGCACCTGCGGACGGAGTACTTCCCCCGCAGGTGCTGGACGGCGTGGAGCACCGTAACTTCGGGCTCTACGTCCATATCCCGTTTTGTGCCGTTCGCTGCGGCTACTGTGACTTCAACACCTACACGGCCACCGAACTCGGTGGTGGAGCCTCTCAGGATGCCTACGCTTCAACGGCGGTGAGTGAACTCGACTTTGCAGCTGTTGCACTGGAGGCCTCCGGGCTGCCACAGCGGCGCATGAGCACTGTTTTCTTTGGCGGCGGTACCCCCACGCTCCTCCCTGCGGAAGATCTGGCGCACATCCTCCGGGCGGCCGTCGATCATTGGGGACTTGAGCCCGGAGCCGAAGTAACCACCGAAGCCAATCCCGATTCCGTGACCCCTGAGTCGCTGAAAGTGCTGGCCGATGCCGGCTTCACCAGGGTCTCGTTCGGCATGCAGTCAGCTGTACCTCACGTGCTGAAGGTCCTTGACCGCACGCATACCCCCAGCCGTGTGCCGCTCGTGGTCCAGTGGGCCCGCGAAGCCGGACTCGCAGTGAGCCTGGACCTCATCTACGGTACGCCGGGTGAGTCCATGGACGACTGGCGGTTGTCCTTGGAGACGGCTCTTTCCTATCAGCCTGACCACATCAGCGCGTACGCATTGATCGTGGAAGACGGCACCAAGCTCGCGGCCCAGATCCGCCGCGGCGAAGTGCCCGGAATTGACGACGACGATCATGCGGCCAAATACGAATTGGCTGATTCGCTGGTCTCCGCAGCTGGTTTGAACTGGTATGAGGTCAGCAACTGGTCCCGGACGCCCGATCAAGCGTGCCGGCACAATCTGGCCTACTGGCGCGGCGACGACTGGTGGGGCGTCGGACCCGGTGCGCACTCCCACGTAGGAGGTGTCCGGTGGTGGAACGTCAAGCACCCCACCGCTTACGCAGGCCGTTTGGGGGCGGGAAGCTCACCGGCGGCAGGCAGGGAGACCTTGGACGCCGAAACCCGCGAAGTCGAGCGCATCATGCTGGAGGCGCGGCTGGGTACAGGACTTGAAGTTGATGCCTTGGACGCGGTTGGCCGCCATGCAATGGCAGGGCTCATCGCCGACGGGCTGGTTGATCCTGCGCAGGCCTTCAAAGGCCGGTTGATCCTGACGCTGAAGGGTCGGCTGCTGGCTGACGCCGTAGTCCGGAGGATTCTCCCCGACTAACTCCCAGCCCCCCTTGAAAGGGGGAGGGCTACTTGATCCAGCGCAGGTTGAGCTTATAGCGGTGCGGCTGGCCGTGGTTGACGCGGATCCCAGCCGAGACTGAGAAGCATGTCAGGGCTACCCAGATGCCCGTGGCGATCACGGCGAAGATGTTACCCACTACCGGCAGCAGCACCAGGATGTTGGCCAGAACCGCGGCGATGGTGGGAGGCAGGGTGAAGTTCAACGCTTCCTTGGATTCCTGTGCCGTAAAAGGTCCGCGGTCACGGAAAATCAGGTAGATCAGGAGTGATGGGAGGCATCCCAAAATGCCGCCAAAGTGTGCCAGGGTGGCCCATTGCCTGTCCTCGCTGGCGGTCAGTGGCAGCGCATTTGCAGGCGCGCCATGGTACTGGGGCTGGCCTGCGGCGCTGCCCGGTTCTTCAGGAGCGTTCTCTGCCACGGTGTGTTCCCTTTGCTGTAAAGATGGTGCGGTGTTGCTGTCCCAGAATACCGGCCCCAGCAGGCTTCCCGGGACAAACGCCGCGATGACACGTCAGTTGCTGCTGCTTTGAGGGCAAAGGTCAGGGAACTGTGAGGAAATCGATGACTTCTTCCACGCGGCCCAGCAGCGAGGCCTCGAGGTCGGCGTAGCTGCGAACCGCTCCAAGAAGCCGCTGCCAGCCCAGTCCTATATCTTCAGCGGTCTCGTGGGGCCACCCGAAGGCGGTCAGAATCCCGGTCTTCCAGTCGGTGCCGCGGGGTACGGACGGCCAGGCCTCTATTCCCAGGACTTTGGGCCTGATGGCCTGCCATACATCGATGTAGGGGTGGCCGACAATCAGGACGTTTCCCGCGGCTCCAGGCACAGTCATGGCGTCAGCTGCGATGCGGGACTCCTTGGAGCCGGCCACAAGGTGGTCCACCAGGATGCCGAGGCGTCGGCCGGGTCCGGGGTCAAAGGCGGAGATAGCCGACTTGAGGTCATCGACTCCGTGCAGGGGCTCCACCACAATGCCCTCGACGCGGAGATCGTCGCCCCACACTTTCTCGACGAGTTCGGCGTCGTGTTTTCCCTCCACCCAAATGCGGCTGGCTTTGGCCACCTGTGCGCGTTGTCCTTGAACCTTCACGGAACCCGAGGCGGTGCGCCCGGCCTGAACGGGCGGCGTCGTTTGGCGGGGGACCGGGGGCATCAAGCGGATGGGCTGCCCCTCGAGCAGGAAGCCAAATCCGAGTTGGAACGACTTTGTCTTCCCCCGCCTGTCCTCAAGGGACACAATGTGCATGCCGCCGGTTTTCTCGACACGGGTGACTTCGCCCACCCAGCCTGATTGGACGTCTTCGAGGACCATCCCGCGTTGGACGGCAACCTCCGGCAGTTGCCGTTTGGCAGGAGCTGACAGATCCTGCGGACCCCACGTGTCGAAAGCCAAGGAGTTCCTACCTTTTGTGCTGGGTTGAATGGTGCAGTGTTGATTTGCGCTGGGTTGGGACGGGAAAGTTCAATGCTAGCAACGGGGTGGCTCATACTAGACTGGTTAGCACTTGGGCATGTTGAGTGCTAAGTGGACCCGGTCCCAGAGACCACGGCAGTCGTCAGGAGGTGGAGCAATGAGTGAGCCACGCAAGTTGGAAGTGCTGCGTGCCATCGTTGAAGATTACGTGCATTCACGGGAACCTGTCGGATCGAAGGCCCTTGTTGAACGGCACCATCTTGGTGTTTCAAGCGCCACCATCCGAAATGACATGGCCGTTCTGGAAGAAGAAGGCCTCATTGCAGCGCCCCACACCAGTGCCGGTCGCATCCCCACCGACAAGGGCTACCGCCTGTTCGTTGATCGCATCTCCCAGGTCAAGCCCCTTTCGGCCGCCGAGCGGAGGGCCATCCACTCGCTGCTTGAAGGCCCCGATGATGTAGACGACATCCTGGAGCGCACCGTCAGGCTCCTGTCCCAACTGACCAACCAGGTCGCCGTCGTGCAGTACCCGCACTCCAACCGCGCCTTGGTACGGCATGTTGAGTTCGTCCTGTTGGCCCCACAACAGGTGTTGGTGGTGCTGATTGCCGATACCGGCAGCGTCAGCCAGAAGGTCATCGACGCCGGTTCGGACGTGGGCGACGACGCTTTGATGCGGTTGAGATCCCGCTTCCTGGGCAGCATCGCGGGGACGCAACTGGCTCTGTTGCCGCAGGTGCTTCCGTCGGTGATTGCCCTGTGTCCGCCCGAGCTTCGGGGACTGGCCCAAACGTTGGCCAACGGCCTGCAGTCCTTGAGCGACAACAGCCGCGAAGAACGCATCCTGATGGCCGGTACGGCCAACCTCGCCAGGTCCAACGTGGACTTCCCGTTGAGCATTGGTCCGGTGCTGGAAGCCCTTGAGGAACAAGTTGTCATGCTTCGGTTGTTGTCAGACATGGGGGACGACCCCCGCGGCGTCACCGTGAGTATCGGCCGGGAGAATCCCTATGACGGATTGGCCGAGGCTTCCGTGGTTGCCACTGGATACGGCTCCGGCGCAAAGGTGGGGATCCTGGGCCCGACCCGCATGGATTATCCGACCACCATGGCCGCAGTCCGGGCCGTGGCCCGTTACCTTTCACGCATTCTCGGCGGCTGAACGCCGTCACGAAGAAACATCCGCAGTACAACAAGGAAGAGATACCGACTTTGAGCAGCCACTATGACGTTTTGGGAGTCTCGCCGGAAGCCACCGGGGAAGAGATCAAAAAGGCGTACCGCAAGTTGGCGCGGAAACTCCACCCGGACGTAAACCCAGGTGAGGATGTCGCGGAGCAGTTTAAGGCCGTGACCCATGCTTATGAGGTGCTGTCCGATCCCCAGAAGCGCCGCGTCTACGATGCCACCGGAAATGAGAATGGAACGGACAACGGGTTTGGCGGCGGATATTCCGGCCAGGGCTTCGCGTTCCAGGACATCTTCGACACCTTCTTTGGTGGTGGCGGCGGTCACGGCGGGCCTGCCTCCCGTGTCCGACGCGGCCAGGACGCACTCATCAGCGTCCGCATTGACTTGAAGGACGCCGTTTTCGGCGTCAACAAAAAGCTCGAAGTGGACACTGCAGTGACCTGCCCCACCTGTGACGGCAGCTGCTGCCGTCCGGGAACCCACCCGGAACGTTGTGACATCTGTGGCGGCAGCGGCCAGGTCCAGCGCGCTGTCCGGTCCATTCTCGGCCAGGTCATGACCGCTGCCCCCTGCGGTTCCTGCGAGGGCTTCGGCACGGTCATCAAGGACCCCTGCAATGAGTGCAACGGCCAAGGCCGCATCCGCAGCCGCCGTTCCCTGACCATCAAGGTTCCTGCCGGCGTCGCCACCGGTACGCGCATCCAGTTGTCCGGGCAAGGCGAAGCAGGACCCGCAGGCGGCCCGTCGGGCGACCTCTACGTGGAAATCCGCGTCAACAACGATTCCATGTTCATCCGCGAAGGCGACGACCTCCACGCCACCCTCAGCGTGCCCATGACGGCCGCGGCGCTGGGTACGGAGCTGCAGTTGGATACTTTCGACGGCGCACAGGACATTGATGTGAAGGCCGGAACCCAGTCAGGCGAGATCGTTACCCTGCGGGGCCTGGGCGTCACGCACCTGCGTGGCTATGGCCGTGGCGACCTCAAGGTACACCTCCACGTTGAAACGCCGAGTAAGTTGGATCTTGCGCAGGAAGAATTGCTGCAGCAGCTCGCCAAGCTTCGCGGGGAGCAGTTCACCGAAGGAAAGCTCGTGGCCAGCGGCGGAATGTTCGCCAAGCTTCGGGACAAGCTCGGTAACCTGTAGCGGTGAGCAACCCCGTTTTCTTCACCCCGGCCGGCAGCCTTGGCGACGTCAGCCCTGGCAGTACGTTCGTGCTGGAAGGTCCGGAGGCCCGGCACGCGGTTACGGTCAAGCGACTTGGAGTGGGAGAGCCCGTTGACATAGCCGATGGTGCCGGCATGCGGTTGACCGGCACGGTCGCCGGGGCCGGCCCCACCGGCCTTACGGTCACGGCGTCCGACGTGGTCTTGGAAGAGCAGCCGGACGTCCGGCTGGTGCTGGTCCAGGCCCTGGCCAAGGGGGACCGCGACGAACTTGCCATCGAAACGGCCACGGAACTTGGAATTGATGCTGTGCTTCCGTGGCAGTCAGAGCGTTCGATTGTTCGATGGAAGGGCGATCGCGCCTCGAAAGCCCATGCGAAGTGGGAGTCCGTGGTCACCGCCGCCGCCAAGCAGGCCCGGCGGGCATGGATTCCCCAGGTTCGGACCATGGTGGACACCGGGTCCCTGGCGAAAGCCGTATCCCAAGCTGACCTTGCCATCATCCTGCATGAAGACGCGAAGAATCCCCTGCGGACCGTCCTTGAAGAATTTGCGGCAACCAATGCCACCGCTCCGCGCGAGGTTCTGTTGATTGTGGGCCCCGAAGGCGGGATCTCGCCGCGCGAAGTAACGCGACTCAGTGATGCCGGTGCTGTGACGGCACTGTTGGGGCACCATGTCTTGCGGTCGTCGACGGCGGGGCCGGCCGCCGTCGTTCTTGCGAGCGACATCCTGGGGCGCTGGTAGCCGGGCAGTCAGCGGCCCTGGGCCTCACCGGCCCCGGGGAATTAGCCGACCCTGAACAGCTATCCGACCCTGAACAGCCGGGTATCGGTGCTCGTCGCGATGGTGTTTCCGGCGTTGTCCACTTGGGAGACACGTACCTCGTACTGACCGGCTTTCAACGTGGCGCCAAACGTGAACAGGCCATACTGTCCGGGTTCGCCGGTGGCTTGCGTTTGGCCCGTGAGAAGGCTGGTCTTGTCGCCCTTGCCGTCGTCCTGCAGGACCTGCCAGGCAATGGGCTTTGAGCTGTCCGTGCTCCGACCGTTGAACTTGACCAGACCGGTGGGCAGGGTGGTGTCTTCCTGCGGATCGATGATCCAGAGCGGGGCAACCAAGGAGGCGTCGCGCGTCATCGGCTCACCCAGCTGCACTTGCCCGAACGCCATGTAGTCCTTGTGGCCATCAACCAGGATGACCACTTGGATCTGCTGGCCTGAATTGATGAGTCCTGAGGACGAGGCTGCGGCTGTGGCTGTGTAGACGAGTTGCTGTACCGCCCGTTGCGCCATGCCGGCGTCCAGGTTCGAGTTGAAAGCATCACGGGAAATATCGACAGTGATGACATTTTTGCCCGAAATGGACGTGGCCAGGCTGGCGGGTTCCTGCCAAGGCGTGAAGAAGTCATGATCCAACGGCTTTTCCGCCATCATGATCTTCAGAGCGGTGGTCACAGGATTTCCGTCGCCGGAGATGTCCCTGAACTCGCGGTAGAGGTAGACCTCTTCCTTGCTCCGCCCAATCCAGTAGACCGGGATCTTGGTGGAGGCCTGGGTGGTCTCCAGCGGGGCGTTGCTGGCCGGGGCTTCCTGGACGGTCAGCGGCGGCGGGGTGGAGGTGGCCTGGGTGCCGCCGCCGTTGGCGATGCAACCGGTCAGGAGGAGGACAGCGAGCATCGCAGGCACGGCAACAGCGGACTTGGTCCGCTTGTTCGCGCCATGAACGTTGCTGGCTGTTTTCTTGATGGGTTTCCTGTCCTGCCCTGCACGGTTTGGCAGCCATTTGTCGGCTGGGTGCGGGGTTGTGTTTTTCACCCGCTATGCCAGCTTGGCACATCGCTGACGGCGGTCGGCCGGGTTTCCGGGGGCGGGCGCCAACTGAAACATGATTGATACCGGCTTGATGCCGAGTTGAGACAAAACGTCCGTAGCAGCCCCGGGGTGCCGAATGAGGCTGCCGGGGGAGGTTCATCACGGGCCGGGCTGGCGTAGGATTGGAGACATTCCGGCATCAACGCGGGCAGTGAGAGCCAGCCGCGAATGTCGAATCGATGGCGTTATTGCAGACCAACCGGAGGAGAAAAGGCCTGAGGGCCAGCACTATGAGTGAATCTTTGAACGGGCGGCTCAGGACCGGAAACGGCAACCAGCCGCCCAACGAGTTCCCGCACACTTTACCGGGCACGCGCACGGAAGTTGTCACCTTTGACAATTCCGACCAGATGGTTCACTCGCTGGGCAGCCATGACGAAGCCCTGAGGTACATCGAGGAACAGTTCCAGGATGTGAGCTTCCATGTCCGCGGCAACGAGCTCTCCATGACCGGGCCCTCCACTGTCATTCCCCGCGTCATGCGCCTCCTGGAGGAAGTCCGCGGGCTGGTGGCCAAGGGGACTGTGGTCAGCCCTGACATCCTTCAGCAGTTGGTGTCGCTGTTGAGGGCCCAGTCGGTGCAGAACCCGGCTGATGTGCTGACCCACAACATCCTTTCCAGCCGCGGCAAGACCATCCGCCCAAAGACACTGAACCAGAAGAACTATGTGGATGCCATCGATGCAAACACGGTGATTTTCGGTATCGGACCAGCTGGCACGGGCAAGACATACCTGGCCATGGCCAAGGCTGTGCAGGCACTCCAGATGAAGGAAGTCAGCAGGATTATCCTGACGCGGCCCGCTGTGGAGGCGGGGGAGCGGCTGGGATTCCTGCCCGGTACATTGAGCGACAAGATCGATCCGTACCTTCGCCCGCTGTATGACGCACTCCACGACATGATGGATCCGGAATCCATCCCACGGCTGATGGCTGCAGGCACCATTGAGGTGGCACCATTGGCCTATATGCGCGGACGTACGCTCAATGACGCCTTCATCATTCTTGATGAGGCGCAGAACACCACCCCGGAACAGATGAAGATGTTCCTGACCCGTCTCGGCTTCGGTTCAAAAATGGTGGTCACCGGAGACGTCACGCAGATCGACCTTCCGCTGGGCGCAACGTCAGGCCTTCGGATCGTCCGGGAGATCCTGACGGGCATAGACGACGTCAATTTCTCCATTCTCGAGGCGGCCGACGTAGTTCGGCATCGCCTGGTGGCCGACATCGTATCCGCTTACAGCACCTGGGATGACGCGCACCGCAAAGACGCGTCAGGCACACATTACAAACGTGGAGAACGTCAATGAGCATTGAAGTCAACAACGAGTCCGGCGTGACGGTGGACGAAGCACAGCTGGTGACGTTGTCCCGCTTCATCTTCGAACGGCTCTACATCCATCCGCAGGCGGAGCTTTCCATTCTCCTGGTGGACGAACCCGCCATGGAGAAGCTCCACATTGAACTGATGGATGAGCCCGGGGCCACTGATGTCCTGTCTGTTCCCATGGACGAGCTCACTCCAGGCACTCCGGATAAGCCCACGCCGCAGGGAATGCTGGGCGACATCGCCATCTGTCCCCAGGTAGCCGAAGTCCAGGCCCGCAACGCCGGTCACCCCACCCAGGACGAGATGCTCCTCCTGACAACCCACGGCATCCTCCACCTTCTGGGATTCGACCACGCAGAACCCGAGGAAAAAGAAGAAATGTTCGGTTTGCAGCGCGAACTGCTGTCTGAATTCCTGGGCAAGGATGCCCCCATGGAGACCATGCAGTGACCTGGATCATCCTGGTCGGCATGGCATTGGTTTTCCTCAGCTTTGTCGCCTTATTGACGGCTGCTGAGGCCGCGTTCAATTTCCTGCCCCGGCATGAGGCCGAACAATCCATTGTCCGCAGCAAGGGCAAGGCCCTGAGTGGGATCCTCAAAGCTCCCATTGCCCACATGCGCGCCCTGCGTTTCTGGCGTGTGTGGTTCGAGATGGCCGCTGCAGTAGCTGTGGCGGTAGTGCTGCACAGTTTGCTCGACAACGTCTGGCTTGCCGGGCTTGCTGCTACCGGCATCATGGCCGTCATTGGATTCGTGCTGGTGGGGGTGTCGCCGAGGCAGCTGGGGAGGGCACACTCCGGCCCCGTTGTACGCTTCACAGCTCCGCTGATCCGCTTCCTCTGCTGGGTTCTCGGCCCCATTCCCGGGTGGCTCGTGGCCCTGGGCCAGGCAGTGGCTCCCGGCGCCCCCAGCGGTGACGACGCGTTCGTCAGCGAAGAAGAGTTCCGCGAATTCGTGGACCGCGCCGCCGAATCGGACATGATCGAGGACAACGAGGCTGAACTCATCCATTCGGTCTTCGACTTCGGCGACACGTTGGTGCGTTCGGTCATGGTCCCCCGCACGGACATTGTCAGCATCGGTACTGGATCGGACCTCGAGACAGCCATGGGCCTCTTCCTGCGGTCGGGCTATTCCAGGATTCCGGTCATCGGTGAGAATACCGACCAGATCCGCGGAATCCTCTATTTGAAGGACGTCGCCGCGGCCATGCATCGAGGCGAACCCGGCCTGCAGGCACACGATGTCGACTCCCTCGCCCGGGACGTCCGCTACGTTCCTGAGTCCAAGCTCGTGAGTGACCTTCTCAGGGAACTGCAACAGGAATCCACCCACGTGGCGATCGTGATCGATGAGTACGGCGGTACCGCCGGACTGGTGACCCTTGAGGACCTCATCGAGGAAATCGTGGGCGAAATCGTGGATGAATACGATGCCGCCGCAGAAGAAGCAGTGGACCTCGGCGACGGTACGTTCCGGGTCAGCGCCCGCATGAGCATCGATGACCTCGGTGAACTGTTCGACATTGACCTCGACGACGACGAGGTGGACACCGTAGGCGGCCTCCTCGCCAAAGCACTGGGGCAGGTCCCGATTGTCGGCAGTTCAGTTGATGTGGATGGAATATCACTCAGGGCGGATAGGCTTGAGGGTCGCCGAAACAGGGTCAGCCACATCATTGCGGCAGCCATGCCAAAGGAAGACACTGACTTTGAAGACCTACTCGATGACGCCGACTCAACGCAACAGGGAGTTCCACGTGAGCAAGCAAAATAAGAAATTCGATGCCGATAATGACTTCGGTGGCTTCCACGCAGGCTTCTCTGTGCTGGTTGGCCGGCCCAATGCAGGCAAATCGACACTGACCAACGCCTTGGTCGGCCAGAAGGTGGCCATCACCTCGGCCAAGCCGCAGACCACGCGGCACACCATCCGTGGGATTGTCCACCGCGAGGATGCGCAGCTGATCCTGGTGGACACCCCCGGTCTGCACAGGCCGCGCACGCTGCTGGGTAAGCGGCTCAATGATCTTGTGGCCGACACCCTGGCCGAAGTGGACGCCATTGGATTCTGCCTGCCGGCGAACGAGAAGATCGGCCCCGGCGACAAGTACATCGCAGCTCAGCTGGCGGCCGTGGGCAGGAAGCCGATCGTCGCCCTCGTGACCAAAACCGACCTTGTGGACCGCCAAGCCCTGACCGAGCAATTGCTCGCTGTCGCTGCCTTGGGACGCGACGTCCTCGGCGAACAAGGTTGGGCCGACATCGTCCCAGTTTCAGCGGCCGACGGATTCCAGGTCTCCACTGTCGCGGACGTATTGATCAGCCACATGCCCTCATCGCCCCCGCTGTACCCCGACGGTGAACTGACCGACGAGCCCGAGGCTGTCATGATTGCGGAACTTATTCGGGAGGCTGCCTTGGAAGGTGTCCGCGACGAACTTCCCCACTCGCTGGCCGTGGTAGTGGAAGAAATCGTTCCCCGTGAAGGTCGAACCGAGGACAACCCGCTCCTGGACGTTCGGGTCAACCTTTATGTCGAGCGACCCTCACAGAAGGCCATCATCATAGGCAAGGGTGGAAGCCGGCTGCGGGAGGTCGGTACCAACGCACGGAAGGGCATCGAGACCCTTCTGGGCACCCGAATCTATCTGGATCTGCATGTCAAGGTGGCCAAGGACTGGCAGCGGGATCCCAAGCAACTGGTCAAACTCGGATTCTAGCGGGCAAGACACGTCCAGGCATCGTAGAGGCGCGATAAGGAACTTCCCAGACTCGGCAACTATGATGGCGGGAATCCACGTGTTTGAGGAAAGGTAAACCGAATAGTGCGACGTCGTGACGCCCGCCCGCAGGGCACCGGCACCGCTGACCCCGTTGCGGCCCGCCACGGTGAGGATGCCGAAGGCACTCCCCGCCATATGAAGGCACGCAAGGGACTTCCCTTGTGGTTGAAGATTGTTACTGGCGTGGTCTCCGTGGCACTGGTTGCAGGCGTGGCCTTCGCTGCCTTTTGGTTCATCCGGCTGCAGAGCAACATCACCAAGGCTCCGTTGAGTGCAGGAGAGACCCGCGACAGCGGTGAAACCCTGGCAAATGACAAATCAGACCGCCTGCAAATCCTCATTCTTGGTTCTGACACCCGTGACGGGAAGAACTCGGAGTACGGAAGCACGGAAGACTCTACTGGCTACGGTCATTCGGACGTCATGATGCTTCTGGATATCTCAGCAGACAACAAGCGTGTCAGCGTCATGAGCTTCCCGCGTGACCTGCTGGTTGACGTGCCTCAATGCACCGATCGGACCAACAACCAGACGTTCCCCGCCCGCAGCGGTGTGATGATCAACGAGGCCATGGCTGAGGCGGGTATTGGTTGCGCTGTTGACACCGTCAACAAATTGACCGGCTTGGAAATCGACCACTTCATGATGGCGGACTTCAACGCCGTCAAGGAGTTGTCCCACGCTGTCGGCGGCGTGAACGTCTGTGTCAGCGATCCCGTCTTTGACCCGGACTCCCGTCTTCGCCTCCCCAAGGGTGATTCCATGGTTGAAGGCGAACAAGCCCTGGCCTTCCTGCGGACCCGCCATGCTTTCGGCGATGGAGGCGACCTCGGCCGTATCAAGGGACAGCAGGCTTTCCTCTCATCCTTGACCAGGAAGCTCAAAGACGAAGGAACACTGGGGAACCCGCAGAGGCTCCTGCAGATTGCCGACGTCGTCACCCAGAACCTCACCGTCGATGAGGGCCTGGCATCCGTTCCGTCGCTGTTGACCATCGGCGGGCGATTGAAGGACATTGATGTTTCCAAGGTTGCGTTCGTGGCTGTCCCGACCCAGGCAGCAGCAGTTGATCCGAACAGGCTGGAGCTTGTGGAACCGCAGTCATCGCAGCTCTTTTCAGCTTTACGTGCTGACCTTGACCTGACCACACCCGGGGCCACGTCATCGCCCGCTGCCACCGAAACGTCTGCGCCCCAGCCCACAGCGTCGACTCCCGTGGTCCCCGCCTACGACAAAGCGATCCAGCCGGTGGCAGTCGCCAATGGCAGCGGAGTAGCCGCGCGGGCCCAGGAGATCATGTCTGTCCTGACAGGCGGTGGCTTTACCCAAGCGGTTTCCTATGTGGCGGATCCTGTTGACCAGACAGTGATTTACTACGGGGCCGGCTTCGCCGACGTCGCTGCAGACGTAGCTGCGCTCTACGGTATTCCGGCGGCCCAAGTGCAGGAGGCTCCCGGCGTGGCGGGCGTTCAACTCTATGTTGGGACGGACTTTGGTACCGGTACTGCATACGGAGCAACCTCCGTGCCACCGGACGTCGTCAACCAGACCGCCAGCGATGCCGTCTGCCAACAAGTGAACCCTTTGTACATCGACCAATAGTCCGTACAGAGACCGGTAGCGGGCTGCGAGGCAGCCAGGCATAGCTGAGGCCGGGCCGGTTCTTCACGAGCTGACCCGGCCTCATCTTTCCGGTATTACCAGATGCTGACGCGGTCTCCGGATTCCAACCACATGCCATCTGCTGCGCTGACACCAAATGCTTCATGGAACGCATCGAGGTTGCGGGCGATGGCGTTGGTGCGGAACTCGTTGGGGGAGTGCGGATCGGTGGCCAGCCGTCGGATCGCCTCTTCACGGCGGATCACCTGGCGCCAGCCTGCTGCCCACGACATAAAGAAGCGTTGCTGGCCAGTGAAGCCGTCGATCTCCTCAGGCTCCTTGCCTTCCAAGCTGAGGAGGTAGGCCTTGTAGGCAATGGTCAGGCCGCCGAGGTCCCCGATATTCTCGCCCAGGGTGAGTTTGCCGTTGACCTTGTGCTCTGGCGCGGCGTAGGGGGAGAGGGCGTCGTACTGTGCCACCAATTTGGCCGTGAGGGCTTCGAACGCGGTCCGGTCCTCTTCAGTCCACCAGTTGCGCAGTGCCCCGCTTCCGTCGAACTGCGATCCTTGGTCGTCGAAGCCGTGACCGATCTCGTGGCCAATAACGGCACCGATTCCGCCATAGTTCACAGCGTCGTCAGCATCTGCGGTGAAGAAGGGCGGCTGGAGAATTGCGGCCGGGAAGACGATCTCATTCAGCATGGGGTGGTAGTAGGCATTGACCGTCTGCGGAGTCATCAGCCACTTGTTCAGGTCAACGGGCTTGCCGATCTCATCCAGGTGACGGTCGACGTCAGCATCATGTGCGCGCTCCACGTTACCCAACAGATCCGATGGATCGATGACCACGGCGGAGTAGTCGATCCATTTTTCCGGGAAGCCGATCTTGGGGCGGAAGGCCTCCAGCTTCTTGAGCGCTTCCTTCTTGGTTTCCTCTCCCATCCATGCCAGGGATGAGATGCTGTCACGGTAAGCCTCGATCAGATGGGCAACGAGCGTCTCCATCCTTGCTTTGTGGCCAGGGGGGAAGTGCCGCTCCACGTAGATCTGTCCGACGGCTTCGCCAAGCGCAGCTTCGACAACGGCAACTCCACGCTTCCAGCGTTCCTTGTTCTGGGGCGTGCCGCTGAGAGTAGTTCCGTAGAACTCGAAGTTGGTGTTCACGAATTCGGACGAGAGGTACGGGGCCGCCGAACCCAGCACCCTCAGTGTCAGCCATTCCTTCCATGTTTCCAACGGCTCGGACTCCAGCAAGCCTGCTGCGCCGGCGAAGAAGTCCGGCGTGCTGACAACGATCTCGTTTCGCTTGGCTGCGTCCACACGGGCGGCCTGGAACCAGGTGTCCAGCAGGGGGAACAGCTCCGATGCTTCTTCTGCCGTCTTGAGATTGTAGGTCTTCTGGGGATTCCGCAGCGTGACGTTGTCCCAGTGGTGCCCAGCCAAGGCAGTTTCGAGGGCGACGATGCGCGCGGACGCTGCTTCGGCGTCCTGGATGCCGGCGAGGGCAAGCATCTTGGCAACGTACCCGGTGTAGGCTGTGACGGTTTCGGCAAACTTATCCTCCCGGTAGTAGGACTCGTCCGGTAGTCCAAGGCCACCCTGCCCGATGTAAAGGAGGATGCGCTCTGGGTTGCCGGCATCAGGGGCCGGGTAGATGGAGAAGAGCCCGGAGACGTCGGACCGGAACAGGCGGCCGATCAGGGCAGCGAGTTCCTGGGTGGATCCCACCGCATGGACTTCCTCAAGCCGGCTGCGGATGGGGCCGACGCCTTTGGCCTCTGCTGCTGCCTCATCCATGAAGCTCGCGTAGAGTCCACCCACCTGCTGCTCGACGCCGGTTGCCGAGTCTCCTTTGCCTGCAGCTTCTTCGATGATCGCTTTGACGGCCAACTCGGCGCCGTCCCGCAAAGCGGTGAATGTGCCTTCCAGTGGCCTGTCGTCAGGAATGGTTGTGCTGTTGAGCCACGCGCCGTTGACGTGTTGGTAGAGGTCGTCCTGGGGCCGGACGCTGTGATCGATGTTCGAAAGAGTGATCCCCGACTGTGGCACTGTGGCTCCTTGTGTGGACGCAGCAGCCGGCGTTGCCACCGTCGCTGCGTCTGCATAGTGGACGTTGCATGAGGTGTTGCACTGTCATCATACGCATCGTGTTACTGTGATTTTGTGCGTACGGCGATGCTTCTTCTTAGCTGCCGCGGCGAGGCCTGAAAGCTATCTGAAGCTGGGCCATCCTCGCCGCGGAGTTCCGTTGTGTCCGGCTAAGCTTTCATTTAGTTCTTAGAGAAAAGGCCACACGTCATGCGTAATGCACAAAAGCCCTCCGGTATGCCGATTCACCGCTACCTGCCGTTCCAGGACCAGATCACCGTAGAGGTTCCTGACCGCACGTGGCCGGACAAGGTCATCACCAAGGCCCCGCGTTGGTGCGCGGTCGACCTGCGCGATGGAAACCAGGCCCTGATCGACCCCATGAGCCCGGCACGCAAGCTCAAGATGTTCCAGCTGCTGGTGAAGATGGGGTACAAGGAAATTGAAGTCGGATTCCCTTCGGCTTCGCAGACCGACTTCGACTTCGTCCGCCAGCTCATTGAGGGTGGCCACATCCCCGATGACGTCAGTATCCAGGTCCTGACCCAGGCACGTGAGCACCTGATCGAGAGAACCTACGAGTCGCTGGTGGGGGCCAAACAGGCGATCGTCCACCTGTACAACTCCACCTCGGTGCTGCAAAGGCGTGTGGTCTTCAACCAGGACGAAGACGGAATCCTTGATATCGCGTTGCAGGGTGCCCGGTTGTGCAAGAAGTACGAAGAGACACTCGAAGATACCCACATCACCTATGAATACTCGCCGGAGTCCTTCACGGGAACCGAGCTCGAGTACGCGGCCCGCGTCTGCAATGCCATTGCCGACGTTTTCGAGGCTTCAGCCGACAACCAGGTCATCATCAACCTGCCGGCCACTGTGGAGATGGCAACCCCGAACGTCTATGCCGACTCCATCGAGTGGATGCACCGCAACCTGCACCCCCGCGAGGGCATCATCATTTCCCTGCACCCCCACAACGACCGCGGTACGGGCGTGGCTGCTGCTGAGTTGGGTTACCTGGCCGGTGCTGATCGGATTGAAGGCTGCCTGTTCGGCAACGGTGAGCGCACCGGCAACGTGGACCTCGTAACGCTGGGGTTGAACATGTTCGTCCAGGGCGTGGACCCCATGATCGACTTCTCCGACATCGATGAAGTCCGCCGCACGGTGGAGTACTGCAACCAGTTGCCGGTTCCGGAGCGTTCGCCGTACGGTGGCGACCTCGTTTTCACGGCGTTTTCCGGTTCGCACCAGGACGCCATCAAGAAGGGTTTCGAAGCCCTGGAGAAGGACGCTGCTGCGGCAGGCACCGCCGTGGACGACTTCACCTGGCAGGTTCCTTACCTGCCCGTCGATCCAAAGGACCTCGGCCGCAGCTATGAAGCCGTGATCCGGGTCAACTCGCAATCAGGCAAGGGCGGGGTTGCCTACCTGCTGAAGAACGAGCACAATTTGGACCTGCCCCGCCGGGCCCAGATTGAGTTTTCCGGAGTTATCCAGCGTCGCACCGACGCTGTGGGCGGCGAGGTCAGCGGTGCACAGCTGTGGCAGGTCTTCCAGGATGAGTACCTGCCGTCCGACGAAGAGCAGGCGCAGTGGGGTCGCTACGCGCTGGGCAGTGTAAGCACTGAGACCGACGAGTCCGGCGCCATGACCATGAACGCCAACCTGCGGATCGATGGCGTGGAGGTTCGGCGGACCGGGCACGGCAACGGCCCCATCGCAGCTCTGTTGGACATCCTGCACCACGACGGCGTTGACGTCCGTGTGCTTGACTACAGCGAGCACGCCCTGTCCGAGGGCGGCAGCGCCAGCGCTGCGGCGTACGTTGAATGCGCCGTCGGCGAACGGGTCCTGTGGGGCGTGGGCATTGACCCCAGCACCACCACATCATCCCTCAAGGCCCTGATCTCGGCTGTAAACCGTGCCGTGCGGGACGCCCGGGCCTAGGGTATCTGCCGTGTGGTGACGCGAAATACCGTCACCACACGGTCCGGCGGTCGCCGCACGGTCCAGTCATAGTGCGAAGATTAGTTGTGGCCAATCCGTCGTTTGCAGCACGGTCCTACCGGGACGATGCCGTGGTGCTCCGTACCCACAAGCTGGGCGAAGCGGATCGCATCATCACTCTTTTGACCAAACATCACGGTCAGGTTCGGGCCGTCGCCAAGGGTGTGCGCAGGACCAGCAGCCGCTTTGGGGCCCGCCTGGAGCCGTTCATGGTGGCGGATTTGCAGCTTGTATCCGGGCGGACGCTGGACATCGTGACGCAGGCCGTGGCCAAGGGCGCCTATGGAAGCAGTATTGCTGCGGACTATGGCAGGTTCACCGTGGCGGCTGCCATGACGGAGACCGCCGAGAAACTCACGGATGCCGATACGGAGTCGGGGACCGCCCAATACAACCTGCTGGTGGGCGCCCTGGCTGCCTTGAGCCGTTCAGACCATCCGCCCGAACTTATCCTGGACTCCTATCTGCTGCGGGCTTTGGCCACGGGCGGTTGGGCACCGAGTTTCACCGATTGTGCCCGTTGTGGCCGTCCTGGGCCCCATACGGCCTTTGCCGCTCCGGTTGGAGGTATGGTGTGCAGCGACTGCCGCCCTCCTGGTTCACCGGCGCCGGCGGCGGAGACAGTGGTGTTGCTTGGTGCATTGCTGACAGGCAATTGGGGCGTGGCGGATGCATCGGACCCCCGGCATCGGCGTGAAGCCGCAGGACTGGTTGCCACGTATCTGCAATGGCATTTGGAACGGGCGCTGAAATCACTCAAACACGTGGAGCGAAGCTGACAGTGGCACTTGGTAAGAAGAGCAAGACAACAACGGCCAGAACGGCGCCGGTCACAGCGCCGTATGGGCACCCCTCCGGCGCAGTGCCGCCTGGTATTCCCAGTGAACTCATTCCGCAGCATGTGGCAATCGTCATGGACGGCAACGGACGTTGGGCAAACCAGCGCGGACTTCCCCGCATCGAGGGTCACAAGGCCGGTGAGCCTGCCTTGCTTGATGTGATGGCAGGAGCGATCGAACTGGGAATCAAGTACGTCAGCGTGTACGCCTTTTCAACGGAGAACTGGCGCCGATCGCCCGAAGAAATCCGCTTCCTCATGGGATTTAACAAGGACGTGCTACGACGCCAGCGGAACCAACTTGACGAGTGGGGAGTGCGCATCAGGTGGGCAGGAAGGCGCCCGCGGCTTTGGGGCTCTGTCATCAAGGAACTCGAAGAGGCCGAGGAATACACGAAGGCCAACGACACGTGCACGTTGACCATGTGTGTTAACTACGGCGGCCGTGCCGAGATTGCCGACGCCGTCTCTGCCATCGCCCACGATGTCGCCGAAGGGCGGTTGAAACCCGGATCGGTATCCGAGAAAACCATCCAGAAGTACCTCGATGAGCCAGACCTCCCGGATGTAGACCTTTTTCTTCGCAGTTCGGGGGAGCAGCGGCTCTCCAATTTTCTGTTGTGGCAGTCCGCCTATGCGGAGTTCGTCTTCATGGACACGCTGTGGCCGGATGTCGACAGGCGGACGCTGTGGGACGCCGTCGAGATTTATGCCAAACGCGACAGGCGCTACGGTGGGGCCGTGGACGCGGCGCCTGCCGGCAAGTAGCACGCCCCGGCTACTTCAGTAAGGGTAGGCGGCCAGCCATACAGCCACATCGCGGTACGCCTGCTGACGGACGGTGCGTCGTGAGAGAAAAACATCATGAAGGGCACCTGGGTACCTGAAGACGGCGGTGCGGCGGGCAAGTCCAAGCGCCCTCCGCGAGGTTTCCTCTACGTCGATGACTGCGTCGGCCCGCATCAGGTCAGCTGTCCACTCAGCCTGGATCCTCGTCCTCCCGGACAACAGGACCAGGACGGGCGCATCAATGGTGAGCTTGCGTTCCACCGCAGCGTGCCCGGCCAAGACGGCTTTGGTCCACCCTGCGCGGATAGGGAATGAGGTCCGCGGACGCCACAGTGGATCCAGAATCCACTCACCATGTGCTTCATTGCTGACGCTCTCCCAGTAGGCAGGCATCTCAGGAAAGCGGAAGGGGCGCTTGGGATCTGTACGTGCAAAGGGTTCCACCAGGTGCATGGCGATGCTGCGGACGAGGCTGCTGCCTTGGAGTTCCAGCCATGGGGAGTTCAGGACCAAGGTGCCCAACCGGCCTGGGTTGCGATCGGCCCAGAGCGCCCCGATCAAACCTCCCAGGGAATGGGCCAGCATGTGGATGGTTGGCGCGGTGGTGTCCCCAGTCCGTGCAGCCACGTCGCGTTCAATCTCCACCAGCGCTGCTGCCAGGTCCTCGTCGTAGGCGTTAAGGTCTGTAATGTAACCGGGCGTCTGTCCAGGGAGCAGGCTGCGGCCGAATTTCCGGAGGTCCACTGCGTAGAAGTGAAAACCCGACGCCGTGAGGTACTCAGCCAATTCGGTTTGCAGGAAGTAGTCGGCCCAACCATGCAGGTAGAGCACCACCCTTGGTGCCCCACCTGGATCGGCCGTGACTGCCCGGCGTCTTCTCTTGGTGAAGGACGACAGGAAGTCAAGGACGCCATTCTGGGTGGCTTGCGGCGCAGGTGGCGCGTAGCGGATGAGTGTGGCGTGGACAGGACCTTCCTCGTCAGGCTTGAGCGGCAGGTCCATGCATTCGTAGCCATGCCCCAGGACGTCGCGTCGCCACTTGGTTGCAGACGCCTCCGTGGTGTTCATTGGTCCCCCTCCTGCTGCTCTGCCGGCACATCATTCTGCATAAACCCCTTGATCCACCGCGCAAGCCGCGCATAGGCGTCCTTTCGCACCGCAGGTGCGGACAGGAAGACGTCGTGGAGGCCGCCGTCGATGCGTTCCAGAGTGACGCTTCGACCCAGCGCCATGGCCCTGAGCGCAATAACTCCAACATCCAGCACAGCATCCGAACGGCGCATGGACTCCTGCCAAACCATTCCATTGGCGCTGGCCGAAGACGTCAGGACGAGGACAGGCACATCGAGGTTCAGCCCGCGGGCAACTTGGGAATGCCCGGCAAATACGGCACTGAGCCACCCGGCCCGGACCGGGAAAGCCAGGGGTGGACGATAATTTTCGTCCAGCGCCCATTCCCCCTCCGCAGTACTGCTGATGCTGCGGAAGTAGAAACCCCGCTCCGGCAGTTTCAAAACAGTTTCCGGCCTTAACTTGGCGATGGGAGCCACCATGGCCTGCGCCGCCCGCCGTACCAACGAACTGCCGTGCATTTCCAACCACGGGCTGTCGAGAATCAGGAATTGGATGGATTCCGGGTGGCGGCTCGCCCACAATGCGGCCACCAGCCCGCCGGTCGAGTGGCCCATCAAGGTAACGCTGCCTTCCGGTGACGAGGCCGTGTGGTTCCTGATAATGCCCAGTGC
Organism: Paenarthrobacter sp. NPDC091669; assembly: GCF_044756725.1. NCBI lineage: Bacteria > Bacillati > Actinomycetota > Actinomycetes > Micrococcales > Micrococcaceae > Paenarthrobacter > Paenarthrobacter sp. NPDC091669. Next base: position 236,302 of record NZ_JBIVTK010000004.1, on the reverse strand, counting down.
CTGGTTGATCTCGGCGTCATAGTCCGTCAGGTTTGCCACGTAACCGCCCGGCATGTCCGTTTTCAGGCTTCGGCCATGGTTGTGCATGTCCAGGGCGTAAAAATCGTAGCCCTGCCCGGCCCAGAACCTGGCTAGTTCGGTGTTGAAGAAGTAGTCGCTCCATCCGTGCAGAAACAGGACGGCGCCGTAGCGTCCAGGAGCATTCCCGGTACCGCTTTGCTCTGCCCGATGGCGGATCAGGGTGGCGTGGCGGGTCACGCCGTCAGATCCTGTGGCATCAACGCCACAGGATTGGAAGTCTGTACCCAGAATGTCAGCCGTCCACTCCATGGCTTTAGCTTAGACACAGGTGGCGGCGGCCCGCCGCCGGCCGGTCAGCAAAGAAGGTCGAATGACCTCCATGATCTGCGTCACTGTTGGCCGCGGGATGCGTTCATGCCAGCGGCATGAGCGGTCACGGGTTTGGCGAGTCGTCCGTAAACCGGAAAACTAGGACCATGCGTGTTTACCCCACATTCTTCAAGCTGGCCTTCTCCTGGATGGATGCCGAAAAGGCACACAAGATCGGCTTCCAGGGGATCCGGGCGGCACACCGCTCGGGAGCCGGCCGGATCCTGGCCCGGCTGACGGCCCCTGACGCCTCGCTTCGGACCGAGGCGTTGGGCCTGACTTTCCCATCACCGTTCGGCTTGGCGGCAGGCTTCGACAAGGAAGGCCACGGCATGGAAGCCCTGGCCGAACTCGGCTTTGGCCACGTGGAGGTGGGTACCATCACCGGCCAGGCGCAGCCAGGCAATGACAAGCCCCGGTTGTTCCGCCTGGTTGAGGACCGTGCGGTGGTTAACCGGATGGGATTCAACAACGACGGCGCAGCAGCCGTTGCGCCGCGGCTCAAGTCTGCGCGGGCTGCTCTGCAGAGGAAGCACCCGGACGTCCGGCCCGTCATCGGCGTCAACATCGGCAAGACCAAAGCGGTTCAGCTCGAGGACGCCACCGAGGATTACCTCGTGAGTGCACGAAGCCTGGCGCCCGCGGCAGATTACCTGGTGGTCAATGTCAGTTCTCCCAACACACCCGGCCTTCGTTTGCTGCAGAACGTTGAAACCCTTCGGCCGCTGTTGCGGGCAGTGGGCGATGCCGCCGATGAAGCCGCCGGACGGCATATTCCGCTGCTGGTTAAGATTGCGCCTGACCTGTCCAACGAAGACATCGACGATGTCGCCCGGCTGGCGCTGGACCTGAAGTTGGACGGCATCATCGCCACCAACACCACCATTTCGCGGGAGGGGCTCGTTTCGGACGCCACCAAGGTGGAGTCGTTGGGTGCTGGTGGTTTGTCGGGAGCACCCCTCAAGCAGAGGTCGCTTGAAGTATTGCGAAGGCTCAAAGACGCTGTGGGTGACCAGCTCGTGCTCATCGCGGTAGGAGGAGTGGAGACTGCCTCGGACGTTCAAGAGCGCCTGGAAGCGGGCGCAACACTGGTCCAGGGCTACACAGCGTTCCTGTACGAGGGACCCTTCTGGGCTTCCAGCATCAACAAGGGGCTCGCGAAGAGCCGTAAGAAGGCGCGTTAGGCCCAGCCGTTCTGTAGATCAGGCACCTACAACGAAGACCCCGGACCGATGGTCCGGGGTCTTAGTGTTTGTGAGGGGGTGGGGGCGCTTAGGCCGGGTACTGTCCGCGCTTCACCTGCGGCTTGGGCAGGCGGAGCTTTCGGAACTGAAGTGCGCGCATGCAGCCGTACCAGACGGACCCGCGTTCCACCTCGCCGAATTTCTCGGTGAGGCGCTTCCTGAGCTTGCGGGACAGGATGAAGACATCCACGAAGACCGCCAGGAACATGATCCAGAATCCAATGAGGACGTAGCTGATGCCGGCGCTGGTGGGCGGAATGATCAGGGAAATCACCACGAACAGCAAGGCGCCGAACATGAGGTATTCGCCCAAGCTGAACCGTGCGTCCACGTAGTCACGCGTGTAGCGCTTCTGGGGACCCTTGTCACGGAGGGGCAGGAATTTTTCGTCACCCGTATCCAACGCCTGCCGCATTTTCTGCCGCTGGTCCTGGATGGCGACCCGTTCCGCGGCCTTGGAGGCTTTGCGGTCATTGGGAACCAGGGGGCGCTTGCGTGCTGCTTCCTGGTCTTTCCGCTTGGGAGTGGGGGTGCCCTTTCCGGCACCGGGCTCCGTGGCGGTGGCGTAGGCCTGGTCTACTACTGATTGAGCGCTGGGCTCTTCCTTTTTGCGTCCGAACACCCCTACAGAATACCCCTCGCGGAGGTGGCGTAGGTTACGTGGACCGCCGTCCGGGGCCGACGGCGGGTGGCCGCGCCTGCTGTGGACGCCTGAATCCCGGCGGTAAAGTGTGGCCATGACTTCAGCACATGCGGAGATCCCGCAGAACAAGCAAGGGCACGCCGGCAATACTCCTGTGGAGGAACTGTCCGGAGCAGTCAACGATTCCTTTGACACCACCTTGGAATCCCTCAAGGAGCTCGTCAGCATTCCGGGCATTGCGTGGGCAAGTTTCGACCCCAAGGAACTGGACCGCAGCGCAGACGCAGTTGCTGCCTTGGTCAAGGCCGCGGGTATGGACGATGTCCGGATATTGCGCTGCGACAAAGCCGACGGTACCCCCGGTGGCCCTGCCGTCGTCGCGCGCCGTCCTGCCGAGGACGGCAAGCCGACCATCCTGCTGTACGCCCACCACGATGTTCAGCCACCGGGGGACCGGAGCCTCTGGAACTCCGAGCCCTTCGTGGCTGAGGAACGCGAGGGCCGCCTGTACGGCCGCGGTGCGGCCGACGATAAGGCTGGAATCATGGCGCACCTGGCCGCTTACCGCGCCGTGACCCAAGTTCTGGGTGACGGGTTCGGGCTCGGCGTGACCTTCTTCTTCGAAGGTGAGGAAGAAGCCGGCTCGCCCACGTTCCGGACTTTCCTGGAGGAACATCAAGAGCTCCTGCGGGCCGACGTCATTGTCGTAGCCGATTCCAGCAACTGGAAAGTCGGCGTTCCGGCCCTGACCACCAGCCTTCGGGGACTCGTGGACGGGACCTTCGAGGTCCGTGTCCTGGACCATGCAGTCCACTCCGGCATGTTTGGCGGACCAGTCCTGGATGCCCCCACCCTCCTTGCGCGGCTCATCGCCACTTTGCATGACGACGACGGCAACGTCGCGGTTGCGGGCCTGGTGGCCCGTGACGACGTGGCCGTGGACCTTGCCGAAGAGGACTACCGCGCGGATGCTTCAGTGCTCGACGGCGTCAAGCTCGCCGGCAGCGGGACCATCGCCTCCCGACTGTGGACCAAGCCCGCGCTGTCCATCATCGGTATGGATGTCCCGTCCGTCGATGTTGCATCCAACACGCTGATTCCGGCCGCCCGGGCCAAGTTCAGCATGCGGTTGGCCCCAGGCCAGGACCCCGGGTCCGCCATGGATGCCCTGAAGGCCCACGTCGAATCACATGCACCGTTTGGCGCCAAAGTGACGTTTACGCCGGGGGAGCGCGGCAACGCCTTTTCCACCGATACATCCTCGGCAGCTGCAAAGGTAGCCCTTTGGGCGCTGGGCGAATCATGGGGTGTGAAACCCGTGGAAATGGGAATTGGCGGTTCGATTCCGTTCATTGCGGACCTCATGGAGGTGTATCCCGACGTGCAAATCCTTGTGACGGGAGTGGAAGACCCTGATTCCCGCGCTCACAGTGCCAATGAGTCCCTGCACATCGGCGACTTCCGGCATGCCGTGCTGGCTGAAGCCCTGATGCTGGCCAGACTGAATGCTGAAGGCCTCAAGGGCTAGTGCCAGTTCACTCCCTGGCGGCACGCCGGGAACAACCAAATGCTGTCTGTAGTTACGTCAGGAGTTATAGCTAAGCGTCTGCGCGACGTAGCATTAGGTATAACCCGTAGGTAATTTGGGTAAGGGCAGGCAGCGCTTCGGTGCCGCCGCCAGGAGCTTCATAAGAAGGTAGGCCAATGAGCACTGCAACCAACGAAAACAGCACCGGAGAACAGCTCGTCGCCAACGACGAGCTGGCCACGCACGAGGTCAATCTGACCGACGTCGCCGCAGGCAAGGTCCGCAGCCTCCTGGAACAGGAAGGGCGCACCGACCTTCGGCTGCGCGTTGCAGTCCAGCCTGGAGGCTGCTCCGGTCTGATCTACCAGCTCTACTTCGACGAGCGACTGCTTGATGGGGATGCTGTACGCGACTACGACGGCGTTGAAGTCGTCGTCGACAAGATGAGCGTTCCGTACCTCAGTGGTGCCAGCATCGACTTCGAGGACACCATTTCGAAGCAGGGCTTCACCATCGACAACCCGAACGCCGGCGGGTCTTGCGCCTGCGGCGATTCGTTCCACTGATGTGAGCCATCGCCGCATGTCGGCGCCACTTCGGGTGGGTTTAAAACCATTCGGGGCCACGGCGCTGACATGTGCGCGAAAACCGCGTGATAGCGGTAAGCTCTACATCGGGTAGTAAAACTTTTAGTGTGCCCGGTGGGCCTTCGGCCTGCCGGGAGACAGCAACAAGAGGAAGGGCCGTCTGTGAGTTCGCAGAACCGAACCGGCAGCCGACGCATAAAGATCACATCGATCACTGGCTTGGCACTAGCCGGCGCGTTGGTTTTGACCGGATGTTCACCAGAGGTAGAGAAGGGTTGGCTGCCTACAGAGCGCGGCACGACCAACCACACTGACCGGATCATGGACCTCTGGGTCAACTCATGGATCGCCGCCTTGGCAGTCGGTATCATCACGTGGGGCCTCCTGGTCTGGTGCATCATCGCTTACCGTCGCCGCAAGGGCACCACGGGATTCCCCAAGCAGCTCAGCTACAACCTGCCGCTTGAGGTCTTCTACTTGACCATTCCGCTGTTCATGGTGCTGGTGTTCTTCTACTTCACCGACCAGGACCAGCGTGCGATCGATGACCGCTCGCAGCCGGCCGACGTCGTTGTTGACGTCCGCGGCAAGCAGTGGGCTTGGGACTTCAACTACAAAAAGGGCGAGGTCATCAATGAAGACCTCCACGAGGCCGGCGTTCAGGCCCACTTGACCGGCAATGAGGTCAACAAGGAACTGCTCCCCACCCTGTACTTGCCGGTTGGCAAGTCTGTGGACCTGGAGCTGAACTCCCGCGACGTCATCCACTCATTCTGGGTTCCCGCCTTCCTCCAGAAGCGCGACATGATCCCCGGCAAGACGAACTACATCAGGTTCACCCCCACGAAGGAGGGCACCTTCGACGGTAAGTGTGCCGAACTCTGCGGTGAATACCACTCCGAAATGCTCTTCCGCGTCAAGGTTGTCTCCGAGTCTGAGTTCCAGGCCCACATGGACAAGCTTCGCCAGGAAGGCAACACGGGCCTCCTCGGTGCGGAATACGACCGCAACCCGAACCTGAACGAAACCAAGTAAGGGGAGCGACGTGGCTACGTACACTCAATCCGCACCGGGGGTCCTAGAAGCCCCCGTAGTTCCTAAATCCAAGGGGCGCATCGTCGTCAACTGGATTACCTCCACCGACCACAAGACCATCGGGTACATGTACCTGATCGCGTCCTTCGTGTTCTTCTGCCTCGGCGGCGTCATGGCGTTGCTGATCCGCGCTGAACTGTTCGAGCCCGGTATGCAGATCCTGCAGACCAAAGAGCAGTACAACCAGATGTTCACGATGCACGGCACCGTGATGCTCCTGATGTTCGCAACGCCGCTGTTTGCCGGCTTCGCGAACGTGATCATGCCGTTGCAGATCGGCGCCCCCGATGTCGCCTTCCCGCGTCTGAACGCCCTGGCTTTCTGGTTCTTCCTCTTCGGCTCGACCATCGCAGTCTCCGGCTTCATCACTCCCCAGGGAGCTGCTTCCTTCGGCTGGTTCGCCTATGCGCCGTTGTCGAACACCACCTTCAGCCCTGGTGTTGGCGGTGACCTGTGGGTCTTCGGCCTGGCCCTGTCGGGGTTCGGAACCATCCTTGGTGCCGTCAACTTCATCACCACCATCATCTGCATGCGTGCACCGGGCATGACTATGTGGCGTATGCCGATCTTCACCTGGAACACGCTGGTCACGGCAATTCTGGTCCTGATGGCCTTCCCGCCGCTGGCAGCTGCCCTGTTCGCCCTTGGCGCCGACCGACGCTTTGGTGCCCACATCTTCGACCCCGAGAACGGCGGTGCAGTGCTGTGGCAGCACCTGTTCTGGTTCTTCGGGCACCCTGAGGTGTACATCATCGCGCTGCCGTTCTTCGGCATCGTTTCGGAGATCTTCCCGGTGTTCAGCCGCAAGCCGATCTTCGGCTACAAGGGTCTTGTCTACGCAACCATCGCCATTGCGGCGCTGTCCGTCACCGTGTGGGCACACCACATGTACGTGACCGGTTCGGTTCTCCTGCCGTTCTTCGCCTTCATGACCATGTTGATCGCAGTGCCCACGGGCGTGAAGTTCTTCAACTGGATCGGTACTTTGTGGCAGGGGTCCATAACGTTTGAAACGCCCATGCTTTGGAGCATTGGCTTCCTGGTGACATTCCTCTTCGGTGGTCTCACCGGCATCATCCTGGCCTCGCCGCCGCTTGACTTCCACGTTTCCGACTCGTACTTCGTGGTAGCGCACTTCCACTACGTGGTGTTCGGTACCGTCGTGTTCGCCATGTTCGCAGGGTTCTACTTCTGGTGGCCAAAGTGGACCGGCAAGATGCTCAACGAGCGCCTTGGCAAGATCCACTTCTGGCTCCTGTTCCTCGGCTTCCACGGCACCTTCCTGATCCAGCACTGGTTGGGTGTTGAGGGTATGCCGCGTCGTTACGCCGACTACATGCCGCAGGATAACTTCACGTGGATGAACCAGTTCTCCACCATCTCCTCCTTCGTCCTCGGCGCTTCGCTCCTGCCGTTCTTCTGGAACGTCTACATCACGTGGCGCAGCAACAAGAAGGTAGAAGTGGACGACCCGTGGGGCTTCGGCGCTTCTCTGGAGTGGGCAACGTCTTGCCCGCCGCCGCGTCACAACTTCACTTCCTTGCCGCGAATTCGTTCCGAGCGCCCGGCGCTGGACCTGCACCACCCTGAGTTGGCACAGGTCCACACTGCCGAGGCCCCGTCGCCTGCAGCAGCTGTTTTGGGTAATGCCGACCAGAAGGACGTCAGTAAGTGAAAATCGAATCGTGGCTCTTTGGAGCCGGAGTCTTCTTCTTCGTCCCCGTGGCCATTGCCTACGGATTCCTGACTGAATGGTCCGAGTGGGTTGGTGTCCTGGGCATCCTCCTTGTCGGTGGCCTGGCGGGCATGATCGGTGCATATCTTGGTTTCACTGGTAAGCGGATCGGTCTTCGTCCCGAGGACCGTCCCGACGCCGAGATCCACGAAGGCGCCGGCGAGCAAGGGCATTTCAGCCCTTGGAGCTGGTGGCCGCTGGTTCTGGGTCTCGCTTGTGCCGGTGGATTCCTTGGTCTCGCCATTGGCTTCTGGGTGACCTACGTCGCCGGTGGCCTTGCCCTCGTGGCATTGGTTGGCTGGGTCTTTGAATACAGCCGCGGCGACCACGCGCACTAGCAACTGGTTCTTGGAACACGAAATGGGCCCCACCGGAAGGTGGGGCCCATTTCTTTTACCTGAATAGGGACTCAGCGCGCCTCTGTGGCCGCAAGGACGGCCGAAAGAGCGGACAAGGCACTCTCAACTTCGGGAACGGTCTGTCCGCTGATCAGCGCCCCTGGAGCCACTTCCAGAAGGACTTCGCAGCCGTGACCGAAATCCTCCGTCATTACTTCCAGCAGTGAGCGCGCATCAACAGGTTGTCCGTCCTGCTTGCGTATGGTGACCGGTAGGCCGGTGTCAGTGACAGCACGGACGAACACAGCTGCCGCGCGTGCGTGCAATCCGATTTCCGCGGCAACGATGGCCTTCTGCTCCGGCAACCCAGCTCCCTTGGTAGTCGACGGATCATCCGTCGGAAAATTGTCCATACAAGCGTAGCTCCCTGAGCCCCACAGCTCCACACGAACCGCAAGTGGTCTAGACCTGAAGCACCACTGAATTATCCTTGAAGCATGACTCAATTGCTGGACCGCCGCGGTGCCTGAGGCAGCAAGTATTGCAGGCGAGATCGACCGCACCAGTGGCACGCCGATTTACGTACAACTCCGGGAGATCCTGCGGGCCTTCATAGCCCAATCATGCCCTCCAGGTTCAGCCCTTCCCTCGGAGCGGGATCTCTCTGACCGCTTTAGTCTGGCCCGGATGACGGTACGCCAGGCCATTGACGCCTTGGTTGGTGAGGAGGTCATTGAACGTGTAGTAGGGCTGGGGACTTTCGTGAGGAAGCCCAAGCTGGATCTTCAAGTGAAACTGACGTCCTACAGCGAAGAGATGCAACGCCGAGGTATGGTCCCGGCCGCAAAGGTACTCAGCTTCGAGCAGATCGCAGCCAGTGCGTTCCTGGCACGGGAGCTACAGCTTGAGGAAGGCACGCCTCTGGTCCGGTTCAGGCGTTTGCTGCTCGCTGACAATGAGCCCATGAGCGTTGATGAGAATTTCATACCCGCCCATCGCGTCCCAGGCCTGTTGGATGAAGCGCCGCCGACATCCCTGTACAACGTCCTCAGCGAACGTTTTGGTTTGGTCATGGAGTGGGGCGAGGACATGATTGAGGCCACGGCAGCGTCGCCCTCCACCGCCCGGCTTCTCAACGTCGATGTCGGTGCCCCTTTGCTTAAGATCCAACGCCACGCCTTCGTGGCTCGTGCCATGGTGGACTATTCAGTTTCCTACTATCGGGCTGACCGCTACAAGCTCTGGGTGCCCCTCCAACGCCCCGGAGTGAGGCCCACCCGCAACTACTCCTCGGGGTACCGCACCCAGCCGTAGCACCCGCATGGACGGCGCACCTCCACCTATAGAAACAACTGCACATAAAGCAAGGGCCCGGTCCAATGGACCGGGCCCTTGCTTATGAGAGTTCCAAGCGTTAGTGGCTCAGGCTCTTCTGGTCTTCGCCTGCTTCAATGGCTTCATGGTGGCCATGTGCGTGGGCGGCTTCGAGTTCGGCGGGTGTTGCCGGAGCGACACGGTCCTCGAAGAACCATCTGGAAAGTGCCGCGCGGCGCTTTTCCTTGCTGGTGACAACACCGTGCTCGTTCGGCTCGGCCGGCAGGGGAGCCGGTGATTCGAATCCAACGAGTTTGTAGCGCTTGTATTCATCCAGTGGAGCGTGGACCTCGATGAACTCACCGTGGGGGAGACGGACAATACGTCCGGTTTCCCGGCCGTGCAGGGCAATCTCGCGGTCCTTGCGCTGGAGGGCGAGTGCGATGCGCTTGGTCACGATGAAGGCGATGACCGGGCCGATGAAGAACAGTGTTCGCAGCCAGTAGGTCACGTCGTTGAGGGACACGTGGAAGTGAGTTGCGATGAGGTCGGAACCGGCGGCTGCCCACATCACGCAGTACCAGGTAAAGCCTGCAACACCGATCGCTGTGCGGGTGGGCACGTTGCGGGGACGGTCGAGAACGTGGTGTTCGCGGTTGTCCTTGGTGACCCAGCGTTCGATCCACGGGTACATGAACAGGACGGTGAAGATAATGCCTGCGGGTACAAGGGCCGGCAACAGAACGTTCAGCGTCAGTACGCGGCCAAAGATGACCCATTCGAAGTGGAAGTCATTGATGACACCCGGCATGAGGCGCAGGGCACCATCGACGAACCCGATGTACCAGTCCGGTTGGGTGCCGGCGGACACAGGCGAGGGATCGTAGGGACCATAGTTCCAGATCGGGTTGATCGTAAACGCGGCCGCCATGAGTGCCAGGACGCCGAAGACGATGAAGAAGAATCCACCGGCTTTGGCTGCGTATACCGGGCCGAGCGGGTAGCCGACGACGTTGCCGTCATTGCGGCCGGGGCCCGGGTACTGGGTGTGCTTGTGCACAACCACCATGAAGAGGTGGATCACGATCATCAGCAGGATGAGTGCCGGGACCAAGAGGATGTGCAGGACATACAGGCGGCCGATGATGGCGGTTCCCGGGAATTCCCCACCGAAGAGGAAGAAGGAGATGTATGTTCCGATTACCGGGATGGACTTGATAACGCCATCGATGATGCGCAGGCCGTTGCCGGACAGCAGGTCATCGGGGAGTGAGTAACCGGTGAAGCCGGCTGCCATCGCCAGGATGAGCAGCACGCCGCCCACTACCCAGTTCATTTCACGGGGCTTGCGGAAAGCGCCAGTGAAGAAGACGCGCAGCATGTGCACGCCCAAGGAGGCCACAAAGAGCAGGGCTGCCCAGTGGTGCACCTGACGCATGAACAAACCGCCACGAACGTCAAAGGAGATGTTCAGTGACGAGCTGTAAGCGACGGACATTTCGACGTTGTACAGCGGAGTGTACGAACCCTGGTAGTGGGTTTCCGCCATGGACGGATCGAAGAAGAAGGTCAGGAAGGTACCTGACATCAGCAGGATGACAAAGGAGTACAGCGCCACCTCACCGAACATGAACGACCAGTGGTCGGGGAAGACCTTCCGGCCGAACTCACGCAGGATGCCGGAGCCACCCACGCGCTCGTCCACGAAGTTGGTGAAACTACCAACCTTGGTCTTCGGAACGAAGGGGGCTTCAGCTGTTGATGAGGCGCTCATGCTCGTCACGCTCCCAGTAACTCGGTCCTACAGGTTCTCTGAAGTCGCTGGTGGCGACGAGGTAGCCCTCTGCGTCAACTGCAATAGGCAGCTGGGGGAGCGGACGGCTTGCCGGTCCAAAGATGACCTTGCATTCCTGCGTGAGGTCAAACGTGGACTGGTGGCACGGGCACAGAAGGTGGTGCGTCTGCTGCTCGTAAAGAGCAACGGGGCAGCCTACGTGCGTGCAGATCTTGGAGTAAGCAACGATTCCGTTGTAGCTCCAGTTTTCACGGCCTTCCGAGGGGTGCAGTGAGTTCGGATCCAGGCGCATGAGCAGGACGACGGCTTTCGCCTTTTCGTTCAGCTTGCCTTCGTGGAGCTCATTGAGGCCTTCGGGAATGACGTGGAAGGCAGAGCCGATGGTGACGTCCGAGGCCTTGATGGGAGTGCCATCGGGGTCGCGGGTCAGGCGCTTGAGCTTGCCGCCTTCAGGAGCCCACATGGTGTGTGCCAGAGCATCGTCAGGACGCGGGCCCAAGTCGCCAAAGATGGCGAGAGCAGGCAGCGGGGCAAGTGCAACTGCACCAAGAAGGGTGTTGCGGATCAGCGGGCGGCGCTTGATGCCGGTCTCTTCGACGATGTCGTCGACGATCCGGACAGCTGCCTGGCGATCTTCTTCGGTGCGGATGGCGTGGCGCTCTTCAGACACTTCGTGATCGGGCATCAGGGCCTTGGCCCAGTGCACGATACCGGTGCCGATGCCGAGCATTGCGAATGCCGTGCCCAGCCCCAAAAGGAGGTTTTGGTTACGGATGGTCGCAATGGTGGTGTCGTCGCCCAGATCGATGGCGAAGTACGCCACCAGGAAGACCAGCGTGCCAATGACGGAGGTGCCAAACAGAATGGCTACCTGACGCTCGGCTCGCTTTGCGGCTACCGGGTCCGTGTCAGCCAGGCGCAAACGATGCGGAGGGAGTCCAGGATCCTGGAACTTCTCCACCTCATTCTGACCAGCCGTAGCTACGGTGCCCGAGTGGTTCGGACTGCCGTCACTATGGTTGCCCATAATTCGCCTCATCCTTCTCTCGTTGTCTCGGCCGGGGCCGAGTTATTTTCAGTTTCAAACTGCTGACTGTGCAGCAGAAGTTTTGTTGTGTCCGGATCAGGACGTGCGGGACGTCAACCAGATGGTGAATGCGATGATGACACCCAAACCGGCAACCCAGACGAAGAGGCCTTCAGACACCGGGCCAAGTGCTCCCAGGTCCGCGCCACCGGGTGAACCGTTGGCTTCGATGGTCTTCAGGAAGGTGATGATGTCGCGCTTGTCTTCAGGAGTGACATTGGAATCACTGAACACAGGCATGTTCTGCGGTCCGGTCACCATGGCCTCGTAGATGTGCTCTGCGCTGACGCCAGCCAGTGCGGGAGCAAACTTACCGCGGGTCAGTGCACCGCCGGCTGCGGCTGCGTTGTGGCACATGGCGCAGTTGACGCGGAAGAGTTCGCCACCATTGGCGGCATCCCCCTTGCCGTCGAGGAGGTGTTCCTCGGGAATGGCCGGACCTGCTCCGAGGGAAGCAACGTAAGCGGACAGCTGCTTGGTCTGCTCTGCGTTGAACTGGGCGGGCTTCTGCTGGGCCTGCGGTCCGCTCATCTGCATGGGCATACGTCCGGTGCCAACCTGGAAGTCAACAGCTGCAGCACCCACGCCGACCAGCGAGGGGCCGTCCTGGGTTCCGGACGCACCCATGCCGTGGCAGGTGGCGCAGTTGGCGGCAAAGAGCTTGCCGCCTTCTTCTACGTCACTGGCGCTGTAGCTGGTGGTGTCGGCCTTGGCCTGGTTGACAGTTGTGGCAACGGCGTACAGCCCACCAGTGAGGAGGAGGCCCATCAACAGCAGCGCTATGGCTGCCAGTGGGTGACGTCGCTTCTGCGATAGTGCCTTCACGTGGTGGTTCCTTTATTCGATCCTGCGTCGGCTCCGCGAGCCGCTTCTTGAAATTCTGCCTCTTGTAGAAAAAGAGTCAAAGCCGGGCTTACTTGAGGACGTAGATGACCAGGAAGAGGCCGATCCACACAACGTCGACAAAGTGCCAGTAGTACGAGGTGACGATCGCCGACGTCGCTTCAAAGTGTCCGAACTTCTTGGCTGCGAAAGCGCGGCCAATGATGAACAGGAAGGCGATCAGGCCGCCAATGACGTGCAGGCCGTGGAAGCCCGTTGTCATGTAGAAGGCGGAGCCGTAGGCGTTGGAGGACAAGGACACGTGCTCGGAGACGAGCATGGCGTATTCCGTGGTCTGTCCGGCTACGAAGAAGGCACCCATGATGAAGGTGAGGACAAACCATTCAGACATGCCCCAGCGGGTGATTTGGAGCGGGCGGCCGGTACGGCGCGGTTCGAGCCGCTCGGCGGCAAAAACGCCCATCTGGCAAGTAAACGAACTTGCCACAAGGACGATCGTGTTGACGAGCGCAAACGGGAAGTTGAGCTTGGCCGTCTCCTCGGCCCACATCAGTCCGGATGTGGAGCGCAGGGTGAAGTACATGGCAAAGAGGCCGGCGAAGAACATCAACTCACTGGACAGCCAAACAACGGTTCCAACAGAAACCAGGTTGGGGCGGTTCAGCGTCGGGTGCGCCGGGGTACTGGGGGCATGGGTCGCAGATGTCACAAGGACATTATGTCTGTAAAAGTCCAGAGTTCCCAATGCAAACCACCGATTCGGGAGACTTTTTCTACAAAGACGCGAAATCGCGCGGAAAAGTTCCCGGCTGCGTTCACATTGGTCATCGGCGTGGCAGGGTCGATAGCATCAGTGGGTGACTTCTCCGGCATCGGCACCTGCAGCCAGCAATACCTGGCCTGGGCTCATCTCAGCACTGATCAACGGCGACAACCTTGCAGTGGGCAATACAGAGTGGGCCATGAACACGATCATGTCCGGCGAAGCGACTCCTGCGCAGATTGCCGGGTTCCTTGTTGCCCTCCGGGCCAAGGGCGAAACGGTGGAAGAATTGGCCGGCCTGGTCCAAGCCATGGTCCAGCACGCCAACCCGATCGGGATCACCGGCGAGAAGCTCGACATCGTCGGAACCGGTGGAGACCGGCTCAATACCGTGAATATCTCCACCATGGCAGCACTCGTTGCTGCCGGCGCCGGTGCCAAGGTGGTCAAACACGGAAACAGGGCAGCTTCGTCGACTTCCGGTTCGGCAGATGTGTTGGAGGCCTTGGGTGTTCGGCTGGACCTCTCCATCGAGCAAGTGGCCCGGAACGCTGAAGAGGCAGGAATCACCTTCTGCTTCGCCCAGGTTTTCCACCCTTCATTCCGGCATACGGCTGTGCCCCGCCGCGAATTGGCAGTTCCCACTGCCTTCAATTTCCTGGGTCCGCTGACCAACCCGGCTCACGTGCAGGCCTCGGCTGTGGGCGTCGCCAATGTCCGGATGGCTCCGCTGGTGGCCGGCGTGCTGGCCCGCCGCGGCAGCCGTGGACTGGTCTTCCGTGGGGATGACGGACTGGATGAGCTCACGCCTACGGGACCATCCACAGTCTGGGAAATCAGGAATGGCACAGTCGCCGAGCAGGTGTTTTCTCCGGGGGAACTTGGTATCGGTCCCTCTACGGTGGCCGATCTCCGTGGAGGTGACGCTGCCGCCAACGCGGGAGTTGTCCGCGACATCCTCAACGGAAAGACGGGCCCGGTGCGGGACGCCGTGCTCCTCAACGCAGCCGCAGGCCTGGTGTCCTATGACCTGGAGGCCGAGGGAACCCTGACTGAACGCATGCGTGCGGCATTCGCCCGTGCGGCCGAGTCGGTGGACTCAGGGAAGGCTGCCGGCGTCCTATCGAAGTGGACGGAACTCAGCCGGAGCGATCTTTAAGGCAGGGTGCCGCTTACTCGAAGCCGAGCGCGAACGCCGCGTCAAGATCGTGCTGCGAGTAGGCCCGGAAGGCAATGTGGGTGGTGGTATGCACCACGGAACCCACCTTCGATAACTTGTCGGCGATGACGTCGGCCAACTCTTCGTGCTTGGTCACCCTGGCTACCGCTATGAGATCCCATTCACCCGTCACTGAATAGACCTCACTGATGCCCTGGATGGCAGAGATTTGCTCTGCGGTCTCCGGGATGCGTGAGGCATCTGTCTTGATCAGGACGAAAGCGGTGATCACGTGGGGCCTTTCCGGAAAAGCATCATTGCGGACTGTTTCAGCCTAGTGCATCGGCAGGGGACAGGCCCTGTTCAAACGCGGCGTCGCCGCCTCCGGGAGGCGCGCAGCCACAGTGCGGCTACGGCCCGGTAGCCGAGCAGGAAGATCCCGAGGGTGATTAACGCGACGATCACGAAAGGCAGGACCACTGTTTGGCCTGTAACGGCGCGGAGCAGCATTCCTACCAGCACTGCGCTGATCCAGACGAGGACCCCTGTTGGCCATAAAGCCAAGGGCGTGCGCCAGACGCGCGCTGCCAGCCAAGCAAGGGCTGCTCCGGTCAGGAAGGGCCACGCCGTGGCGAAGGCACCGGAGACTATGTCTCCACGGGCGTGCGCGTCCCTGCCGATGGCTGCGAAGACGAGAATCAACAGAACGTCCGCGATGGCTATGGGTATCCATAGTCGTGATGGTGATGGCATGCCTCTGACACTATCCGGGGTGTCACGCCGGCGCGAAGTCGCGTTTGCTTGAGTGGAGCGTTGTGTGCAGCGGCTCACAGTACTAGCGTCTGTCTGGGGAGCAGGGCTTCCCCCGAACGCGGAGGAGTGGTTCATGCAGAAGATTTCCACCTGTCTATGGTTCGATGGCCAGGCGGCCGAGGCGGCAGAGTTCTACACATCGATTTTTGATAAATCCTCCGTAGGGCAGATCATGCCCGGGCCCGATGGCCACGCCCTGACCGTTGAATTCGAGATTGACGGCCGACGCTTCTTGGGCCTCAATGGTGGACCGGCCCACAAGTTCAATGAGGCCGTCTCCCTGATGGTGAACTGCGGGTCCCAAGAGGAGGTGGACCGTTACTGGGATGCTCTCCTCGCCGGGGGAGAAGAGAGCATGTGCGGGTGGCTGAAAGACAGGTTTGGTTTGTCGTGGCAGATTGTCCCCACGGCCATGTCCGCCCTTTTAGGTGGCTCGGATCCCGACGGGTCGCGGCGTGCCATGGAGGCCATGATGCAGATGCGGAAACTGGACATCAACATCCTTCAAAAGGCGTACGACGGCGGTTGAGGACTTTGCGGAACAGGCGCCATCCGGCGCAGTCACCTTGCCGCACTGTGACGAATGCACCTCTGTGACCAACCAAACATCATCCAGAAGGAGACCGAACAATGACAACCCGTCTTAACCCTTACATCTCATTCCAGGACAACGCCCGCGATGCCATCACCTTTTATGAATCCGTCTTCGGTGGCGAACTGAACATCAGCACTTTCGGCGATTACCAGGCAAGCCAGGATCCTGCCGAAGCCGACAAGGTCATGCACGCCATGCTGGAAACCCCGGGCGGGTTGACGCTGATGGCGGCTGACACGCCCGATGGCATGCCTTTCAACCCGGGAGACAACATCTCAGTGTCGCTGAGCGGCGAAGAGGCCGACGAAAGTGAGCTCCGGGGCTACTGGGACAAACTGGTTGACGGCGGCACCGTCACCGTACCGCTGGAAACGGCACCCTGGGGTGACACCTTCGGAATGTGCGTCGACAGGTTCGGCATTGGGTGGCTGGTGAACATCGCCGGCGCGCAACAGGGGGACCGGGCCACCGAATAGCGCCGCAGCCGAGGGCTGAATGCCCCGCCTTTCCCGGAAAGGCGGGGCATTCGTGGTTCAGCTCATCTCATCCGCTTGCCGCTGGGGTCAAGTCGATGACCCATGTGTTTTGGCGTGCGCAGGACTATGGAACGGTCCATGATCTCGGCAAAAGGCAGTCTCTCGCCCAGTTGCCGCTCCAGCACTGTCATGTCCTCGACCCGGCGCAGCCATACGGACATGATGATGGAGTAGATGCCTCCGGTGGTAGTCACGATTCGGACCTCCTCCAGGCCGGACAGCCTCCGCGCCACCACTTCCACCTTGGTAGCCGGTACGCGCATGAAGTACCAGACGCACACTGGCCAGGGTGTGTAGGACCTGGCAACTTCCAGCCGCAAAGCCAAACGGTCATCGGCGATCACCGTGGCGACGGCGTTCCTTGCCTTCGCGGGACTGATGTCCAGCACCCCGGAAATCTTCGCTATGGAGGTGCGCCCATCCGCTTTGAGGAGAGCGGCAAGGTGTTTTTCGTGGTCGGCGGTGATACCGCGCCCGGTCGACGCGGGCTCTGGCAGGTTTCGTTCCAACAAGCGTGCTTCGTCGCCATGCAGGGAGCGGAGCCGCCACTGCTTTGCGTCGGTCAGCAGTTTGATCGATCTGTGGGTGCGCGTACTGCGAATACCTTCCACTGTGCAGAGCCGTTCAAGCAGGAAGTGGCTCAAGTCGGCCTCCGTCGCGCACAAAAGAGTGATTACCAGATCCCTGCCGCCGGCCGTTTGGTCGATGGTCAAGACTTCCGGATCACCGGCAAGTTCTTCAGTCGCCCGGAGGATGCTTGCCGGCGCACAGTCGATCTCTACGATGGCCCCGGAGTATTTTGTCCCCAATCCTGGATAAGACGTGACCCACGCCAATCCTGCGTCCTTCAGCGCAGCCCATCGCCTGGAAAGTGTCCCGGCATCGGCGCCGACGATGGGTGCCAGAGCAGCCCACGGGGCGCGCGGACGGATTTGCAGTGCGTGCAATAAGCGAAGATCGCGCTCGTCCAGATCATAATCCTGCATTGAGTCCCTTATTCCCGCTCTAAACCTGCATTCTGTGACCATTGCCTGCCTAATTTGGGTGCGCTCAACACCCCCTTCCGAAAGGCAGAAATGTCGCAGCAACCCGCTACCCCGGGCCGGCAGTTCAACCCCCCGCACCGGGTGTTGGTACATCCGCCGGGTGGTCTGGGCGAACAAGCCGGTCCGCTGCCACACCACATCACGTGGATCCTCATGAGTTTCACTTGGTTGATCTGGTTCGTCAGGGGGATCTCGCGGCGTTCAGTGAGCTCTACAGGAGTCATCTTGCGGTGGCAGGCTACGTCGCGCGTGCGGAAACGGACAACTCCAGTGACGCGGAAGATGTGGTCGCGGAGGCCTTCGCCTCGGTGTTGGAGGCCTTGCTGGCGGGCAAGGGGCCGAGGGAGTCTTTTCAGGCCTACCTGACCACCACCGTTCGGCGGATGGCCCACCGCAGGAATATCCGCAGCCGGCGTGCTGCCACCCTGGGCTACAGCAGCGTTATGGATGTTCTGGTCCTTGACGAAAACTCGACCATCAAAGCCTTCGAGGCAACGATTTTGATGCGTGCGTTCCGTTCCTTGCCGGTGCGGTGGCAGGCCGTACTGTGGTGTGTCGAAGTTGAGGGTCTGAAGCCGGCGGCAACGGGGCGTGTCATGGAACTGAGCCCCAACGGGGTTTCGTCGTTGCTAATCAGGGCGAGGGAGGGCCTGCGTCAGGCCTACCTCCAGGAACATGTGGCCCGGAGGCCCGACGACCCCTGCGTTGACTTCTCCCGGCACTTCGGCAAGTTCGTGCGAAACGCGGTGCGGAGGGCTGCGCGGCAGCGCATTGCCCACCATCTATCAGGCTGTCCCCGCTGTGGTGATGTGGTGGCCTACCTCAGGGAGATCGATGAAGCCATGACGGAGCGACCCAAGGGCGATGCCTCCACGGTGACCTGAGGCATGGCACTAAGCTGCCTTCCCTTGCATCAGACAAATCCTCTTTGTTAGTATGTCAGGACAAACTACAAAAGGAGTCGAGATGCCGCTGGTTCGAATTGACGTAAACGCCGGCAGGAGTCCGGAAGATCTGGATAGGATCAGCCGAAGTATCCATGATGCGATCCTCGCTGAGTACGGCATTCCCGAGCGCGACTACTTCCATATCGTCACGGAGCATGCCGAAGGCCAGATTTATGCCCAGGATGCCGGGTTGGGTTTTGAGCGGAGTTCGAACGTCGTCATGATCCAAATATTCACCCAGGAGGGGCGGGGCCGCGAAGCAAAGCAGTCCCTGTTCGCGGCTATTGCCGCGCGGCTGGGTGAGGTTGGGGTGGCAGGTCAGGATGTTTTCCTCGGATATGTCGAAAACACTGCAAGCGACTGGTCCTTTGGCTTTGGCCGTGCCCAGTACGTGACGGGCGAACTGACGGTTCCGCGAAAGTAGGCTCCGCTGCAAGGCTCAGTGGCGTCGCCGCCGGGCCCGCGAAGTGTGTGCTTCCGGGAGCAGCTCGGGGTAACTACGTTTCGTTGTAAATATGTCAGTACAAACCTTTGACAGGACATTGATTCTGGTGCAGAGTAGTCATGTGGCCCCGCTCACTGAGGGGTGGCAAGGCATTGGGGCCCAGCGCTCAAAGGTTCAGAGTTCACAAGAGAAAGGTCAACGATCATCGTGACCCACGAACTGCTTACGATCGGGCGCATCAGCGTTGATATCTACCCGAACGACATTGGGGTGGACCTGGAAGACGTCACGTCCTTCGGCAAATACCTTGGAGGTTCGCCCTCCAACGTGGCCGTCGCTGCCGCACGCCATGGTCGCCGCTCGGGAATCATCACCCGCACCGGTGACGACGCGTTCGGTAACTACCTCCACCGGGAACTGCACAAGTTCAACGTGGACGATACTTTCGTCTCGCCGGTCAAGGAGTATCCCACGGCCGTGACCTTCTGCGCGATCAAGCCGCCCGAAGACTTCCCCCTGTACTTCTACGGCCGTTTTCCCACCGCCCCCGACCTGCAGATCAAGGCTGAAGACCTCGATCTCGACGCTATCCGGGACGCCGGGATCTTTTGGTCCACCGTCACCGGCCTCTGCCAGGAACCCAGCCGCAACGCCCACATCAAAGCGCACGAGGCCCGCCCCCGCGCCGGACTCAAGGAAGGCCAGTTCACCATCCTGGACCTGGATTACCGCCCGATGTTCTGGGCTTCCGAAGAGCAAGCCCGTGGAGAGGTTGCGAAGGTTCTCCCGCACGTAACAGTGGCAATCGGCAACGACAAAGAATGCGCTGTTGCCGTAGGCGAGGGAACCCCCGATGAGCAGGCGGACCGCTTGCTGGCTGCCGGCGTCGAAATTGCCGTCGTAAAACTCGGGCCCGAAGGCGTCATGGCCAAGACCCGTACCGAACGCGTGGTTTCCGCACCGGTCCCCGTGGAAACCCTCAATGGCCTGGGTGCCGGCGATTCTTTTGGTGGCGCGTTCTGCCACGGTTTGTTGTCGGGCTGGCCGCTTTCCGAGGTGCTCGACTACGCCAACGCCTCCGGTGCGATCGTCGCTTCCCGCCTTTCCTGTGCCGATGCAATGCCGACGCCGGATGAGGTTATCTCGTTGCTGGCAGCGCGTGGCCGGCCTGTGCCCGGTGCAGCACGAACGGCGTCCACCCTCGCAGAAGGAGCAGTGCGATGAGCCTCAATGATGACCCCCGCCGGTATGAGCACTTGAGCCGTGTCCGGTTGGAGGACCCGGAGGCCGTAGCCCGGGCGGCCGCCACCCGGCGAAGGCATCCAGGACTGAAGCATGGCACGCAGAATTTTATTGTGGCAGCTGACCACCCGGCACGCGGCGCGCTCTCCGTTGGTTCGCAGCCGATGGCCATGGCTGATCGAAGGGATCTTCTGGATCGTTTGCAGATTGCCTTGGCGAACCCCGCCGTTGATGGCATCCTGGCCTCGCCGGACATCATGGACGACCTCCTGTTGTTGGGTGCCTTGGAAGGCAAGCTCGTCTTCGGTTCCATGAACCGCGGTGGCCTGGCAGGCCTGGTCAACGAGTTCGACGACCGCTTCACCGGTCACACCGCGGCCGCCCTGGAAGCGCTCGGTGCGGATGGCGGAAAGATGCTGACACGCATCTGCCTGGGCGACCCGGACACTGTGGCCACCCTCGAAGCCACGGCCAAAGCCATTGACTCCCTGGCCGAACGCAAACTCATTGCCATGGTTGAGCCCTTTCTCTCGGTACGCGATTCTCATGGCAAGGTGCGCAACGACCTCCGCGCGGACGCCGTCATCAAGTCGGTCGGGATCGCCGAAGGCCTGGGGTCGACCAGCGCATATACCTGGATGAAACTGCCCGTGGTGGAAGAGATGGAACGTGTCATGGCTTCCACCACGCTTCCCACCGTCTTGCTGGGTGGAGACCCTGCCGGGACGCAGGACGAGATCTTCGCCAGCTGGAAGGCAGCGCTGGCACTGCCCGGCGTTCAGGGCCTCACCGTTGGGCGGACACTTCTTTACCCGGCCGACGGCGACGTGGCCGGTGCCGTAGCGACGGCTGCCTCGCTGCTGAACAATACGACGCCTGAGGCCACCTCTTCAGGTGATCGAGGCTTGTCAGAACGTATTCCAGTGAAAGTATCGGAGTAGCTAGCAATGGGTACAGCAACCCGTCGGATGACCGTGGCGCAGGCCGTGGTCGAGTTCCTTTCCAAGCAATACACCGTGGATTCCATCAATGGCATGGAGTATCGTGAGCGGTTGATTCCGGGCACGTTCGGTATCTTCGGGCACGGAAACGTGGCCGGTGTGGGTCAGGCGCTGAAGCAGTACCAGGCTGCGGACCCTGCGATCATGCCGTACTACCAGGGCCGCAATGAGCAGGCCCAGGTACATCAGGCCGTTGGATACGCCCGGCACACACGCCGCCGCCAGACGTTTGCCATCAGCACCTCCATCGGTCCGGGTTCCTCGAACCTGCTGACCGGTGCAGCGTTGGCCACTACCAACCGTCTTCCCGTGCTGCTGTTGCCGAGCGATACGTTTGCCACCCGCGCAGCCGACCCCGTCCTCCAGCAGCTGGAACTCCCGTACGCGTATGACATCACGGTCAATGATGCGTTCCGACCGTTGTCCAGGTTCTTCGACCGGGTGTCCCGTCCGGAGCAGCTGTTCTCCGCGTTCCACCATGGATTGCGTGTCCTGACGGACCCTGCCGAGACCGGAGCGGTGACCATTTCGCTGCCGCAGGATGTCCAGGCCGAGGCTTTGGATGTCCCGGAAGAGTTCCTGGCCGAACGTGAATGGCGGATCCGGCGACCCGAGGCCGAGGACGAGGACATCCGCCGCGCCGTCGAGGCCATTCGCGCCGCAAAGCGCCCCCTGATCATTGCCGGCGGCGGCGTCCTCTACGCATACGCCAACGACGAACTCGCCCGGTTCGCTGAACTGACCGGTATCCCGGTAGCCAACACCCAAGCAGGCGTCGGCGTCCTGCCGTGGGACCACAAGCACTCGCTCGGTGCGATCGGTTCAACGGGCACGACGGCGGCCAACGCCATCGCTGCGGAAGCGGACCTGATCATCGGGATCGGCACGCGCTACGAGGACTTCACCACCGCGTCCCGCACGGCGTTCCAGAACCCGGACGTGAAGTTCGTCAACATCAACGTCGCGGCGATCGACGCGTACAAGCACGGCACCACGCTGCCGATCGTCGCTGATGCCCGCAAGGCGCTGGTGAAGCTCAACCAGGCCCTGGGCGGTTACCGCGTTGGCGTCGACCTTGAAGAGAAGGTCGCAGCAGAGAAGAAGCGCTGGAACGGAATTGTGGACGAGGCGTTTGAGACCCGTTACACGCCGTTGCCGGCACAGAACGAGATCATTGGGGCCACCAACAAGGCGATGGATGACCAGGATGTTGTCATCTGCGCCGCGGGTTCGCTGCCGGGTGATCTGCACAAAATGTGGCGTGTCCGTGACCCCTTCGGTTATCACGTGGAATATGCCTACTCCTGCATGGGCTACGAAATTCCCGGCGGTTTGGGCGTCAAGCGCGCCGCACTGGCTGAAGCGGCCGCTGGCGGTGTCGACAGGGATGTCGTGGTCATGGTGGGGGACGGCTCCTACCTGATGATGCACACCGAACTGGTCACCGCCGTCGCCGAACGCATCAAGCTGATCGTGGTCCTCATCCAGAACCACGGCTACGCCTCCATCGGTTCGCTCTCCGAATCCCTCGGCTCGCAGCGCTTCGGCACGCAGTACCGGGTCCTGGACAAGGAACAGCACAGCTTCGACGCCGGCGAGAACCTTCCCATCGACCTCGCCACCAACGCCGAATCCCTCGGCGCGAGAGTCATCCGGATCGAACCGGGGGAGCACGTCATCGACGCCCTCGGCGCTGCCATCAAGGAAGCCAAAGCCGCTCCGGAAACAGGCCCGATCGTGATCCACATCGAGTCTGATCCTCTGCTGGACGCCCCGAGCTCCGAGTCCTGGTGGGACGTTCCCGTCTCGCAGGTCTCTGACCTCGAATCCACCCAGCAGGCCTACAAGACGTACACCGACCATAAGAACCGCCAGCGCAAACTGCTCGGCTGAATCTTAGACACACAGACCCTACATACCAAGGAAGTCCGCACATGTCGACGACGACCACACTGACCACCATTCACCACTTCATCAACGGCGCTGAAACCACCGGCGAAGGCGACCGCACCCAGCCCGTGTACAACCCGGCCACCGGCCAGGTTTCGGCTGAACTTCGCCTGGCCAACGAGGCAGACCTGAACACCACTGTGGATGCGGCGAAGAAAGCCGCTGAGTCGTGGGGTGACATCTCCCTGGCCAAGCGCACCGCGGTGTTGTTCAAGTTCCGCGAACTCGTCGCCGCACACGTGGACGATCTCGCCGAGCTGATCACCGCCGAGCACGGCAAGGTCCTCTCGGATGCCAAGGGCGAGATCGGCCGTGGCCTGGAAGTCATCGAGTTCGCCTGCGGAATCCCGCAACTGCTCAAGGGTGACTACTCGGACCAGGTCTCCACCGGCATCGATGTCTTCTCCTTCCGCGAGCCCTTGGGCGTCGTGGCAGGTATTACCCCGTTCAACTTCCCGGTCATGGTGCCGCTGTGGATGGCGCCGATGGCCATCGCCACGGGCAACGCCTTCATCCTCAAGCCCTCCGAGCGCGACCCATCCGCCCCGATGCTCCTGGCAAAGCTGTGGAAGCAGGCGGGCCTGCCCGATGGTGTGTTCCAGGTCCTGCACGGCGGCAAGGAAACCGTCGACGGGCTGCTGACCCACCCGGACGTGGACGGCATCTCCTTCGTTGGCTCCACCCCGATTGCCCAGTACGTCCACGAGACCGCTACCAAGCACGGCAAGCGCGTCCAAGCCTTGGGCGGGGCGAAGAACCACGCCATTGTGATGCCCGATGCCGACCTTGACAACGCAGCTGACCACCTCGCTGCTGCTGCTTTCGGCTCTGCGGGGGAGCGCTGCATGGCCATCTCTGTTGCCGTTGCTGTGGGTGACGCTGCGGACCTGATCGTGAAGAAGGTCGAAGAACGTGCCTTGGCCGTGAAGGTCAAGAACGGCACAGAACCCGACGCCGAAATGGGTCCTGTCATTACCCCCGCCTCCAAGGAACGGATCGTCAAGATCGTCACCGAAGCCGAAACCGCCGGCGCGGCCATGGTGGTTGACGGCCGCGACCTTGTGGTCCCCGGCCACGAAGACGGCTTCTGGGTAGGCCCCACGGTGATCGACCACGTGAGGACGGAAATGACCGCCTACACCGAGGAGATCTTCGGGCCGGTCCTGGTAGTAGTCCGCGTCGCCGACCTCGAAGAGGGCATCGCGTTGATCAACTCCAACCCCTACGGAAACGGGACCGCGATCTTCACCTCCTCGGGTGCGAACGCCCGCAAGTTCCAGCGCTCGGTCACCGTGGGCATGGTCGGAATCAACGTGCCCCTGCCCGTCCCGGTGGCCTACCACTCCTTCGGCGGCTGGAAGAATTCCCTCTTCGGCGACAAGCACATCTACGGCCCCGAAGGCGTCTCCTTCTACACCCGCGGCAAAGTCATCACCTCACGTTGGCCCGAACCCACCCACGCCTCCGGCGCCTCGTACAACTTCCCCTCCAACTAATCCGTTCCCACCGCCGCAAAGGAAGACAACGCCGTCATGACTGATGTCGAGAACAAGCTGATCATCGGTACCGCCCCCGATTCCTGGGGTGTGTGGTTCGCAGATGACCCCCAGCAGACTCCATGGGAGCGATTCCTGGATGAAGTAGCGGAGTCCGGCTACAAGTGGATTGAACTGGGGCCGTATGGCTACTTGCCCAATGACCCCACCCGGCTGGCTGAGGAACTGAAGCAGCGCGACCTCAAAGTCACCGCGGGAACTGTCTTCACCGCGTTCCACCGTGGCGCGAAGCAATATGACGAAGCATGGGAGCCCGCCAGGAAGGTTGCCGAACTCACAGCCGCCATGGGCGGTGAACACATCGTGGTCATTCCCGCGATGTGGCGCGACGACGTCACTGGCGAAGCTGTGGAGAATGGCGAACTCACGGACGAGCAGTGGGCTGACCTGTTCGCAGGCCACAACCGCATGGGCAAGGTCCTCTTGGAGGACTTCGGGCTGCACCAGCAGTTCCACTCCCACGCCGACTCCCACGTTGGTGCCCAGCAGGACATTGAGACCCTTCTTGCAGCCACGGATCCGCGGTACCTGAACCTCTGCCTGGACACTGGGCACGCGGAGTACTGCGGCGCGTCCAGCCTGGAACTCATCAAGAACTACCCGGACCGCATTGGATACCTGCATCTGAAGCAGATCAATCCTGAGGTCCTCGCAGAGGTCAACGAAAAGAACATGACCTGGGCAGCCGCCAACCTGGCCGGTGTCATGACCGAGCCGCCGAACGGCCTCCCCGATTTGCGTGCCGTCATCGAAGCCGTCGAGGCGCTCAACCGGCCGATCTTCGGCATCGTGGAACAGGACATGTACCCGGTAGCCTTCGACGTACCCATGCCGATCGCCAAGCGAACCCGCAATTACCTGCTGTCCTGCGGATCCCGTACCAGGGTCCAGTAAGACCGCCAGCAACAGCCACCCAGAAGAACTTCACGAAGGACAAATACAGTGACCAAGACTCTCCGCGTTGCCGTCATCGGTGCGGGCCGCATGGGTGCGGACCACATCAAGCGCCTCAGCACCCGCATCCACAGCGCTGAAGTTGCCGCCGTCGTCGATGTCGACCTTGCCAGGGCGCAGGCCGCCGTCGAGGGCATCAATGGCGCGGTCGCGCTGTCCAGCGCCGATGAGGCGCTGAACAACGGCGACGTGAACGCCGTCCTGATCGCGACCCCCGGCTTCCTCCACGAGGAAATTCTGTACAAGGCCCTGGAGAAAGACTTCCCGATTCTCTGTGAGAAGCCCCTGACGCCGGATGCCGAAAGTGCGTGGAAGGTTGTCCAGGCTGAGCAGGCCTTGGGCCACAAACGCATCCAGGTGGGCTTCATGCGCCGCTTCGATGCCGAGTACTCGGCATTGGGTGCCATTATCCGCAACAGCGAATTGGGGGAGCTGTTGATGCTGCACCACCAGCACCGCAACCCGAGCACGCCCGAGGGCTTCACCAACGAGATGCTGATCAACGACTCTGTGGTCCATGAGTTCGACGCGATCCGCTACTTCACCGGCGAAGAGATCACCTCCGTCCAGGTCCGCTTGGGCAAGCCGACGCGAAGCGCGCCGAACGGCCAGCATGACCCGCAGCATGTGTTGCTGGAGACCCAGTCAGGTGTGCTGGCCGACGTCGAAATTTACGTCAACGCAAAGTTCGGCTACCAGGTGGCCACGCAGGCCTCCTTCGAAGACGGGATCGTCAGCATCGGTGGCGACAACGGCCCCTATGTTCAAAGTGCGGGCAAGTGGGGCGGTAACGTCACGCCCGGCTTCGAGGACCGTTTTGGGGCAGCGTACGACGTCGAGGTGCAGGCTTGGGTGGACGCCGCCCTTCGCGGCGGGATCGGCGGTCCAACCGCCTGGGACGGTTATGCCACCGCTGCCTGCTGCGAGGCAGGCGTCGAAGCCCAGAAGTCCGGCGAAAAGGTAAAGGTCCAGTTGAACACCAAACCGGATCTTTACAAGTAGGGGATGGGCCATGAAGATCGCACTTGATCCCACGCCGTTCCACCACAGCCACAGCCTGCTGGAGTTCCCCCGGGTGGCTGCAGACCTTGGCTACAAGTACCTGCAGATGACACCGCATGCGGACCTCATCCCGTTCTACAACCACCCCAAGGCGGATGACGAACTGGTGACCAAGCTGAAAGCAGCGTGTAAGGACGCCGGTGTCGAAATCGCCTCCGTCCTGCCCGTTCTTCGCTGGTCAGGACCGGACGAGGATGCCCGGGAGGCAGCCGTTCGCTACTGGAAGCGTGCCATCCAGATCGCGGTTGACCTCGGCGTCCAGACCATGAACACCGAGTTCAGCGGGCGTCCGGAGAAGGCCGAGGAATCCGAGCGCGCGTTCTACCGCTCCATGGAAGAGCTGTTGCCGATCATTGAACGCGAGGACATGGACGTGCTGATAGATCCGCACCCTGATGACTTCGTGGAAGACGGACTGGCAGCCCTGCGCGTCATACGGGGCGTCAACTCGCCGAACATCGGGATGGTTTACGTTGCATCGCACAGTTTCCACATGGGAAACAAACCATTGGAGATTATGCGGGCAGCAGGGGACAAGCTCCGTTTGGTGCACGTCTCAGACACCATGAACCACCACGCCTCCCACGGCCTGCGCTACATCACCAACCCGCCCGGCAATGCTGTCCGCGTCCACCAGCACCTGAAGATCGGCGACGGCGACGTGAACTGGGACGAGTTCTTTGGCGGTCTGAAGGAGATCGGATTCCTGGATAAGGCGAACACCGTGATGGTCTCGTCGGTCTTCGCTGAGGATGAGAATGCGGAGGACGTCTCCATCTACCAGCTCAAGACAATGGTGGACTATGTTGCCCGGACAAACTAAGGGGCGGTAGCGGGAAAAGGAAACCATGACCAAGTCTTCTTCCATCGAGACCGAAACTGGTCGGCCAGCTGTCCCACCCTCCACTTCCGGGAAGACCGGCAAGCCGACTGATCCAAAGAAATTTCTCCGCAAGGTAGCGCTGTTCTCCACGTTCGGCGGACTGCTGTTCGGCTATGACACCGGCGTGATCAATGGTGCATTGCCGTTCATGCAGAAGGACCTCGGCCTGACTCCGCTGACCGAGGGTCTTGTCACCTCAACGCTGCTTTTCGGCGCAGCATTCGGCGCGATCAGCGCGGGACGGTTGTCTGACCGGTTTGGACGGCGCAAGACGATCATGGGCCTGGCCCTGATCTTCGCCTTTGCCACCGTGGGTTGCTCCCTGGCGCCAAGCACGGAGCTCCTGGTCCTTGCCCGTACAGTCCTGGGTCTCGCCGTCGGCGGTGCCTCGGTCATCGTTCCCGTCTATCTGGCGGAGATGTCGCCGGCTGCCCAGCGCGGCAGGATCGTTACGCAGAACGAGCTCATGATCGTCACCGGCCAGTTCCTGGCCTTTACCTCCAATGCGGTGCTGGGAAACCTGTTCCCGGAAGAGATGCACGTGTGGCGCTGGATGCTGGTACTCGCCACGCTTCCTGCCGTGATTCTGTGGTTCGGCATGCTCGTCCTGCCGGAGAGCCCACGGTGGCTGGCGTCAGCCGGTCGATTCGGCGAAGTCCTGGAAGTGCTGCGCGCGACACGGAGTGCAGGGGATGTCGGGGCAGAGTTCGACGAAGTGCGCCAGGCGGCCAGGGAGGACTATCAGTCCAAACTCGGCACGTTCAAGGATCTCGCCGTGCCTTGGATACGCAGGATCTTCGTGGTCGGTCTTGGCATGGCCATCATCAACCAGATCAGCGGCGTCAATGCCATCATGTACTACGGGACAACCATCTTGTCCTCATCCGGATTTGGGGACCAAGGTGCCCTGATTGCCAACGTCCTCAACGGCATGACGTCCGTGGCGGCCGTCATCGCGGGCATGTATTTGATGACGCGGGTGCGCCGGAAACCCATGCTCATTGCGGGGTTGATCGGGACGGCGTCATCACTGACGGCCATTGCGCTCATTTCCCTTGCCTTGCCGGAAAGTACGTTGCGTGGCTACCTGGTGCTGCTGTTCATGGTGACGTTCCTTGCCTCCATGCAGGGATGCATTGGAACCGTGACGTGGCTGACCATGTCCGAGATCTTCCCCATGCACGTCCGTGGCATCGGCATGGGTATCTGCGTTTTTGTGTTGTGGATGATCAACTTCCTGATCGGCTTCTTCTTCCCGCAGTTGGTCTCGCTGATGGGAGTCTCCGCGACATTCTTTATTTTCGTGGCGCTGCAGTTATGTGCCATTGTGTGGGTCAAGCGCACTGTTCCGGAGACCAAGGGCAAGTCCCTTGAGGAACTTGAGCACCTTTTCAAGGAGAAGGCCGGAGTTACCGGCTGACTGGCAATATTGGAGCAGGGCCTCTTCAGAGTGCAATCACACCATTCTCCAGCGCGCTGCGGCGGGCCGCGTCCAGGACTTCGAGGGTCTGGATCCCTTCTGAGGCCGGAACTGGTTGGGGGCCTTCGCCACGGATTGCCCCTGCGAACTCTGTGTCGAAGCCGGCGTAGTTTCCCTGCGCGGACGGGACAAGCTCTCGCCGGCCCCTCCGGGCCAGTGTTCCCCAATTCTCCTGTGCGTCGATGCCCCACGATCCGGGATCAGTTGCCGGCCTGAGCCCCTGCATCAAGGCTTCCGCTTGAACATCGGATCCCGAGGCGATGTAGCTGCCCTCGCTGCCGTAGGCGCGTAGTTCACGGGTGGTGGAGTGGTTCAGCTTACTGGCGGACACGCTGGAGATTGCCCCCGAGGCATGGGTCATGGTGACAAAGAAGCCGCAGTCCGTTCGCTCCCCGAACCGGTCAGTCCAATCGAGGGTCGCGTGCACGTGGCTCGCCCGAACGAATGGCTTCCATCACCAGGTCATAGCGGGTGTGCGGTGGGGTGGTGATGGTGACGGCATCAACGCCGGAGGCGATGAGCCCACTCAGGCTCGCGTAGGTGGGCGGCCCCGGAAAGTCGGACTCGAACGATGACTTGGTTGCCTCCGAACGGGCTACAACCCCCACCAGCTCGATGCCTTCGGCCGCTTCAATGAACGGTGCGTGGAAGTACTGCCCACCTGCTCCGTATCCGACGATGCCAATGCGCATATCTTTCCTCCTGATGATGTTGTGGGTAAAAAGAGGGGGACGGCGCGTTGGCGCCGTCCCCTCGGAGTCGGGATGTCATGCCCGACAGTTCAATGTTGTTTAGGTTTGGGCTGGCTTCAAGGATGCTGACAGAGCCGAATCTGCGTCCAGCAGGACCTGGGCTGCCACCTGCAATCCTTGGATCCGGCCGAGGGAGACGTCTTCATGCTCGATGTTGACCATCATCTCCGGGTCCACCTCATGCAGTGCACGGAGGAACTCTGTCCAGAACCCGGTGTCGTGTCCCCGGCCCAGGGCCACGAAGTCCCAGGCGGAGTTCTTCGGCCATTCGTTGGCCCATTCGTCCCCGCCGAGGTTGGTGCGGTTCTCGTCTGCGGAAAGCCGGCGGAAGCTGTTGTCAAGTACGCCGTACAGTGCAGCATTCTCCGTGTTGACGCGGACATCCTTGGCGGCTGCCTGGAACACCAACGGGCCCAGTTCGCGGACTACAGCGACAGGGTCCATCTGCTGCCAGAACAGGTGGGAAGCGTCCAGCTCAACCCCGACGTGCGTGGCGCCCGTGAGCTCGATCAGTTTGTAGACGTCCGCGGTGTTGAAGACGATGTTCTGCGGGTGCAGCTCCAACGCCACCTTCACCCCATGGTCCGCAGCAAGGCGGTCGGTTTCCTTCCAGAATTCCGCGGCTACGCCCCACTGATGGTCCAGCACGTCCAGTGCCGCGGAATTCCAAGCATTGACCACCCAATTGACCGTAGTGGCTCCGGGCTCGCCACCGGGCAGACCTGACATGGTCACCACGCGGTTCTGTCCCAGACGATGGGCCAACCGGATGGAGCGGCGGATGTCTTCGGCATGCTTGTCACCGATTTCCCGCTTGGGGTGCAGCGGGTTGCCGTTGCAATTCAACCCTGCAATGGAAACGCCGGTTCCCTCGAAAATTCCGAGGTAATCATCGCGGGCTGCGTCACTCTGGAGGATCTCGTCAAAAGTTGGGACATGCACGGCGGGCAGGAAGCCGCCGGTGTTGATCTCAATTCCCGTGAGTCCCAGATCCGCAATGACTTTCAAAGCTTCCGGCAGCGGACGGTCGTGGAGAATCGCGTTGTAGACGCCGAGCTTCATAGCTGGATCTTCTTTCCGTTGTTCAGGGCGGATTCGGTGACGGCGCCCAGGAGTTCCATGTTGCGTACGCCGTCGTCGAACGTGGCGCAGCGGGGCAGGGATTCTTCGCCGCTGAGCCCTGCCACTTCTTCGAGGAACGCGCGGGCCTGGTACCCGAACGCGTCGTTTTGACCGAAGCCGACCTCCGGAGCGTCCATGGCCAGTCCGCCCGTGATGTACGGGTGGCCTGGGCCAAGGATGACCTGGCGGTAGCCATTCTCGTTGCCGGACCCGTCGTTGAGGAACAGCTGGATTTCGCTGGGGCGGCGCTGGTCGAACTTTGCTGCGCCGTTTGCGCAGAACACCTCAAACTGGAGGCTGTTGGCATGGCCCGCGGCGACGCGGGAGACTTCGAAGCTACCGGCGCCGCTGGCGAACTCTGCGTTGAAGGCTGCGTAGTCGTCGTTTTCCACGGCCTCGAAGGTGTCGCTGACGGCCACGTGGTCGTGACCCATGACGGCGCTCAGCGGTAAGGGCCGCTTGTCGATCACGGTGGTCAGTCGGCCCCCGCTGATGGATGTGATGTCGCCGCACAGGAATTCTGATACGTAGGTCAGGTGGCTTCCGACGTCGGCCAGCGCGCCGGAGCCGGGGCCGCCCTTGTAGCGCCAGCTCATGGGGGCGGAGGGGCTGAACCCGTAGTCGGTCCAGTACCGGCCGCTGAAGTGCAGGACGTTGCCAAGAACGCCGTTCTGAATGAGGTCCCGGATGTAGGCAATGCCCGGGGTGCGGCGAAAGGTGAAGCCGATTCGGGCCAGGTTTCCGCGGCCTTCGGCTGCCCGCGCAGCTGTAGCCATGGCGCGTGCATCCTCCAAGGAATCGCTGAGGGGCTTCTCGCACAACACATGCTTGCCGGCGGCCAGGAGGCCTTCAACTACTTCACGGTGGAGCGAGTTGGCAATGACAACGCTGACTACGTCAATATCGTCTGCTTCGGCGATAGCCTCCCACGAGGTGTCGTGCCGCTCGTAGCCAAAGCGGCGGGCAGCGAGTGAGCCAAATTCGGCGTTGACGTCACCAATGGAAACCAATCGGATCTGCGGCAGCACCGGGCTGTAGAGGGTAGATGCTGTCCGGTAGGCCGCCGCGTGGGCCTTACCGGCCATACCTGCGCCGATAACTGCGACACCAAGGCTGTCAGCCATGATTTCTCCTTTGAAATTTCAGCCGCGGCGAGGAGGCTCAACGGCGTTTTGTAGCGCTACAATTTTGTATGCTGACTTTGAGCGTAGCTATGTCTATATGTCCTGTCAATCATTGTTTGTTCGACGTCCACGGCCTTGGGGGGCATGCCTCATGAATCCACGCAATCCCCAGGTTCGACGACCAACTATTTACGATGTCGCAAAGTCGGCCGGCGTCTCGCCGTCGTTGGTTTCGCTGGTACTGCAGAATCCTGAGCGGGTCAGTGAGAAGCGCCGCGAGTCGGTCCGGAACGCCATTGCGGAGCTGGGATACCGCCCCAGTCGGGCGGCGACCACGCTAGCGAGCAACCGGACCAAAAGTATCGGGCTCGTCATTGACGACTACCGCAACCTCTGGTTCGTTGACCTGCTGCGCGGTATGGAATCCGTCCTGACGGAGCCGGGCTTCCAGGTCATGCTCGCGGACTCGCGTCCGGGTGAAAACCGCATCAAGGAAGCTGCCGATGGCTTGCTTGCGATGCACGTTGATGGGTTGGTCATTGCGGCGGAACCCGGGGCAGCCGTGCTGGGC
This sequence comes from Paenarthrobacter sp. NPDC091669, assembly GCF_044756725.1. Lineage (NCBI taxonomy): Bacteria > Bacillati > Actinomycetota > Actinomycetes > Micrococcales > Micrococcaceae > Paenarthrobacter > Paenarthrobacter sp. NPDC091669. The sequence continues at coordinate 203,702 of NZ_JBIVTK010000004.1, read as the reverse complement.
GGCACCGTAGTTCCTACGGTCGTGGCCGGGTGGCGTCATGGCGTGCCGGCGGAGGTAAGCCTGATAACGAACGACGACGACGGGGGCGGCGCCATGGCCGCGGACCACCTTATGCACCTCGGGCACCGTAGTGTCGGCCACCTTTCTGGATCAGGTGGCGCAGCTGCGCACAGAAGGGCGGGTTTTCAGGGGCGTGCACGGCAGGCCGGCATGGATCTGGTGGTTGTCGGGGAGGAGGGAGGTACCTCGGAAGAGGACGGCTACGCCTCCGCGTGCTGGCTTTTGGACCATCATCCCGGCATTACGGCGATTTTCGCTGCCAACGACACCATGGCGCTGGGCGCCCTCGGTGCCATTAAGGCCCGTGGCCTGGCGGTACCGGAGGATATTTCATTGGTCGGTTACGACAATTCATCCTTGGCAAAGTCGCGCTTGTTGGAGCTGACGTCCGTGGATAACCGCAGTGACTTGGTGGGCATGGAGGTGGCGCGGGCGCTGCTGCATCGAATTACGGGCAACGCCGTGGAAACCCACAGAAAGTTGATCGATCCCGCTTTGGTTGTCCGGGGAACAACCGCTGGACCGGCAGTCAGGCATTGAGGTCAGGTCCCTAAAGTACAAACATACTAATGTCAGGACAAACTATTGACATTCGTGAGCCAAGTCACGATGATCAAACGTAGACGGTGCTCCGGAGGCTGCAAGGTGGCGGCCCGGGCCTGGGATCAAAGGAGATTATGGTGACTGGTTTTTCGTGGCGCAAAGCAGCACTCGTTGCGGCAGTTGTGCCGATGGTGGCTCTAAGTGCTTGTTCGAGTAGCGGCGGGAGGGCTCCCGAGGCTGGCTCCGTCGGTGGGGGAGGCCAGGTGGCCACCACGGAGCGGATGAAGATTGCGTTGATTGCCCACGCACCCGCGGGTGACACTTTCTGGGACACCGTACGGAAGGGCGCCGAAGAAGCCGCAGCGAAGGACAATGTGGAGCTCCTGTACACCTCCGATCCGGAGGCCGGCCGGCAGGCGCAACTCATTGAGCAGGCAGTGGATCAAAAGGTGGACGGCATCGCCGTCACGCTTGCCACCCCGGATGCACTGAAAGATGCCTTGAAGAAGGCAACGGACGCCGGCATTCCGATCGTCAGCTTCAATGCCGGCGAGGCCGCCTCCGCGCAGCTTGGAGCGTTTACGCACTTCGGTTCAAATGAAAAGCTCGCCGGCGAGGCAGTGGGTACCCGCCTGGCAGATGGCGGATACAAGCACCCGGTATGCGTGATCCAGGCGCAAGGGCACGTAGGACTTGAAGCCCGGTGTGCAGGTGTTAAAGCAAAAGTCCCAGGGACGGAGATCCTCTACGTCAATGGAGCTGACATGACATCGGTGGAGTCTACGGCCACGGCAAAACTGCAGGCCTCCAAGGATGCCGACGTCATCATCGGCCTCGGGGCCCCCATCACCCTGACGCTGTTGAAATCAGTCAGCACGGCCGGGAGTTCGGCAAAGGTGGCGAGCTTCGATCTCAATAAGGAACTCGCCCAAAAGGTTGCCGATGGCAGTGTCCTGTTCACTGTGGACCAGCAGCCGTGGCTCCAGGGCTACGGTGCCGTGGATGCTCTGTGGCAGAACAAGCGCGGCGGCTTCAAGGTCGGCGGCGGGCAGTCAGTGCTCACCGGGCCGGCCATCGTTGACCAGTCCAATGCTGCCGACGTCTTGAAGTTCGCTGAACAGGGTATCCGCTAACAGCCAGTTGGCCGGGCCGGCCCTATGGCCGACCCGGCAACAAGGAGAATTATCATGACCATCACTCAAAAGCTCACGCCTCCCGCCCTTGATGAGCGGGTCGCCCGCCGCAGCCCACTGCAAAAGATGCTCGGGCGGCCCGAAGTTGGTGCCCTCGTCGGCGCCATCGTACTTTTTATCTTCTTTGCTTTGGTCTCCCCGACGTTCACCCAGCCCAACGCCCTGGCCACCGTGCTGTACGGAAGCTCAACCATCGGAATCATGGCGGTTGGAGTCTCACTTCTGATGATCGGTGGAGAGTTTGACCTCTCCACAGGTGTCGCGGTGATCTCTTCGGCCCTGACTGCATCGATGTTCAGCTGGTACTTCAGCACTAATGTCTGGGTTGGTGTGATCCTGGCCTTGGTGGTGTCACTGGCCATCGGATTCATCAACGGGTGGATCCTCATGAAGACCAAGCTCCCCAGTTTTATCGTGACCCTCGCTACGTTCCTGATGCTGACCGGCCTGAACCTGGGTTTGACCCGGTTGATCGGTGGCTCCGTCTCCTCACCGTCCATCTCGAACATGGACGGTTTCGACACCGCACGTGGGGTCTTCGCCTCGTCGGTGAACATCGCGGGCATCGACGTCAAGATCACAGTGTTCATCTGGATCGCCCTCGTAGCGGTTGCCACCTGGGTGCTCATGCGGACCCGGGTAGGGAACTGGATCTTCGCAGTTGGAGGCGATGCGAATGCCGCCCGGGCGGTTGGTGTTCCGGTCAAGGCCACCAAAATTGGGCTGTTCATGGGCGTTGGCTTCTGCGGTTGGATCCTGGGCATGCACAACCTCTTCGCTTTCGACACGGTGCAGTCCGGCGAAGGCGTGGGCAATGAGTTTCTCTACATCATCGCTGCAGTCATCGGTGGCTGCCTTCTGACCGGCGGTTACGGTTCAGCGGTGGGCGGTGCTATCGGCGCGTTTATCTTCGGCATGGCCAACAAGGGAATTGTGTACGCACAGTGGAACCCTGACTGGTTCAAGTTCTTCCTGGGCTTGATGCTGTTGCTCGCCACCATCGTCAACCTCATCGTCAAGCGCCGCGCGGAACTCAAGTAAGGGGCCAAGGAAATGAATGCTAAAGCGATCGACCAGGAAACTCTGCTTAAGAACGAAAGCGACCCCCTGACCCATACACCCGTGCACCTTCTCTCCCTTGAGGGAGTGGGCAAACACTACGGCAACATCATCGCGCTGAGTGACGTCACCATGGCCGTGGACAACGGCCGTGTGACCTGTGTGCTGGGCGACAACGGCGCGGGCAAGTCAACGCTGATCAAGATCATCGCAGGCCTCCACCAGCACGATGAAGGCCTGCTCAACATCATGGGGGAGGAGCGAAAGTTCGGTTCCCCCCGTGATGCCTTGGATGCGGGTATCGCCACTGTGTACCAAGACCTTGCAGTGGTTCCGTTGATGCCGATCTGGCGGAACTTCTTCCTCGGCTCGGAGCTAACCAAGGGCTTCGGACCGTTCAAGAGCATGGATGTTGAACAGATGAAGACCATCACGCTCAAGGAACTGGCCGAGATGGGCATTGATCTGCGGGATGTGGAGCAGCCCATTGGGCAGCTTTCCGGCGGTGAACGCCAGTGTGTCGCGATTGCCCGTGCCGTGTACTTTGGCGCCAAAGTCCTCATTCTGGACGAACCCACGGCGGCGTTGGGCGTCAAGCAGTCAGGTGTGGTGCTGCGCTACATCCTGCAGGCCCGCGATCGCGGCCTGGGCGTCATCTTCATCACCCACAACCCGCACCACGCCTTCCCAGTGGGTGATCGGTTCCTGCTGCTCAAACGCGGCAAGTCCATTGGCTACTACGACAAGAAGGACATCACCCTGGACGAGCTGACGGCTCAGATGGCCGGCGGAGCAGAGCTTGCCGAACTCGCCCACGAACTGGAGCAGTTGGGGGGCCATGGCGATGTTGTCGAAGCGGTCAAGGCCGAGGTAGCCGACGTCGACGACACTGTGAACGCCGGCGGCCCGAAACACGCCTGACGCGAAAAGGAGGCGGGGTGTTCCGGAGCTTGTTCCGGAGCACCCCGCGTCGCTGTGCACTCCATCCAGACGGGTCTCACGTCATACATCAGAAGGGAACACCATGCCGATCCGGGTAGGCGTCATTGGCGCCGGAATCATGGGCGCAGACCATATCAGGAACCTTGCCACCACCATCGGCGGAGCCGAAGTCACTTTTGTGGCAGATCTCGACGCCGAACGCGCCACTGCGGCGGCGCCGGCTTCCGCGCGCGTCACTACGGACCCATCAGAACTGATCCATTCCAGTGTGGTGGACGCTGTGGTGGTTGCCTCCCACGATTCCACGCACGCCGGTTTGGTTTTGGAATGCTTCGAGGCGATGACTCCGGTGCTGTGCGAGAAGCCGCTGGCACCGACGCTTTTGGAAAGCCTGGAAGTGGTGGCTGCCGACGCCGACATGGTTGCGGCAACGGGAAGCTCGCTTCTTTCCCTTGGCTTCATGAGGCGGTTTGACCCGGGCTACGTTGCACTCCGGAAAACCGTGCAGGAGAGGTCGCAGGGGGAGCCCCTGATGGTTCATTGCATCAGTCGCAATGCCGCCGCAGCACCCGGAACCACCTCGGAATCCGCCATTACCAATTCGGCCATTCATGAGTTGGACATCATTCCCTGGCTTTTGGACTCGCCTATCACGGAAGTGTCGTGGCAGGCAGGTAAAAGCACCCGAAATGCAGGAGACGGGCTGCACGATCCGTCGTTCATGACACTTCGAACCGCAGACGGAACACTCACCACGCTGGAGCTGTATCTCAATGCCCGGTATGGCTACACCACCCGCTGCGAAGTGGTCTCCGAGCTGGGAACCACGGCGTTGCAGGACATTTCCCTGCTCGGCATCGAACAGGACGGAACAAAGCAGCGGGTCATCCCGCCTGACTGGCGCCCCCGTTTCGCCGACGCGTACCGGATCCAGTTGCAGGCCTGGATCTCCGCACTTTCCAACGGAGAGAAGCCGCCACTGGCTGGCGCACAGGAAGGGCTCAACGCAGCCCTCGTTGCGCAGGCAATGATTCAGTCACTGCACAGCAACGGCGCCTCGACAAACGTCAGCTACTCATGACGCCTGCTTTGCTCCCACCGTCCCGCGTTCCGGAATCCCGGGATGCCCCGACCCTTCGCTGGGGCATCATGGGGCCGGGGTGGATCGCCGAACGGTTCACGGAATCTGTCCAGGCGCATACCGGGCAGGTGATAACCGCCGTCGGATCCCGTTCGCTGAGCCGGTCAAAAGCCTTTGCGGAGACATTCAACGTACCGGCCGCCTATGGCAGCTATGAGGAACTCGCAGCCGCTTCGGACGTGGACATCGTTTATGTCTGCACTCCCCACACCGCGCATCACGCTTCAGCGGTGGTGGCGATCGATGCCGGCAAGCATGTTCTGATCGAGAAGCCGCTTGGGCTCAACTCCCATCAGGCACGTGACATTGCTTCACGGGCAGAAACGGCGGGAGTATTCGCCGCTGAAGCCATGTGGACCTTTTTCCTGCCGAAATTCGATGTAATCAGGCAACTCCTGGAGGCTGGAACGCTGGGAACCATCACCACTGTTGTAGCTGAGTATGGTGAGCACTTCGATCCCTCCCACCGCATCTTCAACCCCGAACTGGCCGGGGGCCCGCTTCTTGACCTCGGCACATACCCGCTGGCACTGGTCACGCAGGTGTTGGGCAGTCCACTCCGGCTGCATGCACTCGGGCAGCCCCACGAGAGCGGGGCCAACGCCCAAGTCTCAGCCATCATGACGTTCGACGGCGGTGCCCAGGCAACCGTGAACACCCACCTGCACAATTTCACGCCCACGGCAGCCACCATTGTGGGTACAAAGGCCACTCTGGTGATCGAAGGCCCCTTCAACATGCCGGGAGCGTTCGAAGTCAGATTCCCTGAGGGGACCCGACTTCGATACGACGAAGCAGCAGCCGGACATTTCGAAGGCCTGCACTACGAGGCAGCAGCCGTGGCCCGCACCATTGCCGAAGGTGGCCTGCAAGCGGGCCAAAGAATGCTCGCGGATTCCATCAGCACACTTGAAGTCGCCGACGAGATCCGCCGCCAGCTGGGGATCGTGTTCCCTGGCGAAACCGGCAAGCTGGTTCAGCCCACCCCGATCCTGTAGCAGTACTTTCCCGGAAGGAACATCATGAAAGACATCATCCTCGGCCTGGTCGGCGTGGGACGCATAGGCGTCATGCACGCGAACAACATCACTGCCTTGAACGCGGGCCTCAGTGGTAAGGGCGTCAAGGTGCGGCTTCGCCTCACTGACGTTGCCGCTGACCACGCGCGGACGGTCGCGGAGGACCTCGGCGCTGAATTTGTGCCGACGGTCGCGGACCTCATCGGCTCCGGAGTGGACGGCCTGGTCATCGCCACTGGAACGGGGACACACCCTGAGCTCATACGGGCGGGCGTGGACGCCGGCATTCCGGTCTTTTGCGAAAAGCCGGTGGCAATGAACGTCGCAGACGCGCTTCCGGTGCTGGACTACGTCAGGGACAACAACGGCGTGGTGCAGATGGGTCATCAACGCCGGTTCGACGCGGGCTACCTTGAAGCGCAACGTGCCTACCAGTCCGGCGAACTGGGGTGGATCCATTCGTTGCGGGCCGTTACCTGCGATATGACGCCGCCGCCCGTGGAGTTCCTGGCGTCATCCGGCGGTCTGTTCCGCGACTGCTCGGTGCACGATTTCGACATCCTCCGCTGGCTGACAGGGCGGGAAATTGTTGAGGTGTATGCCAAGGGATCCAACAACGGTGATCCCGCCATTGGTGATGTGGGCGATGTGGACACGGCACTGGCCGTTGTCACTTTCGACGACGGCACCATGGGTACGGTCTCGGCAAGCCGCTATAACGGGGCTGGCCACGACGTACGCCTGGAAATCCAGGGTTCCAACAATTCAGTCATGGTGGGCCTGGACGCTAAGACCGCGATGGTTTCGGCTGAACCGGGTGTCACCTTCCCGGCAGGGACTCCACACCAGACCTTTGCCGAGCGTTTCGAGGCGGCATACCGCTCCGAAATGGCGGCATTCGTTGAGCTGATTCTGGGCGAGCGGGAGAACCCATGCACGCCGGAAGATGCCGTGGCAGCATCCCGGGTGGCAGACGCGGCCCAGGAATCGCTGGTCACCGGAGCACCGGTCAAGGTGGCTTTGACAGTCACGTTCTGACGAACAAAAAAGCCTCCTCCAGGATCCAACGGATTCAGGAGGAGGCTTTCTTCTTTTGCAGCGAAAGGCCGCCGGCCGGATTAAACCCCGAACGGAAGCCGTGGGTCGATGTCCTGGCCGTCCCAGCTCTGCCGAACCCAGCCGTGGTGGGGGTCGTCGCTGATGAGCCACTCACGGACCGGCCCGGGTCCGGCCATCACGTTGAGGTAGTACATGTCATAGCCCGGAGCCGCCATGGCGGGGCCGTGCCAGCCATAGGGGACCAGGACGACGTCACCTGTGCGGACCTCGGCCGAAACATCGATGGGGCGCTCATCAGAGGCATATACCCGCTGGTAGCCAATGGCATCGGCATCGGAGGGAGCGCCCGAGCCGGCGGCAACCTGGGTCTCGAAATAGTAGATCTCCTCGAGGTGCGTTTCTCCGTCCTTCTCCTCGTCATGCTTATGCGGGGGATAGGAGGACCAGTTGCCGGCGGGGGTGATGACCTCGCAGACAATAAAACGGTCTGCTTCCAGGGCTGCGGGTGTCCCGAAATTGTGGACTTGCCGTGAGCAATTGCCGGCTCCACGCAATTCAACCGGCGTCTCGGCAGCCGTCACCAGCCGCGTTGGGTAGGAGGCTTGTGCCGGGGCAGTGGCGACGGCGACGCGGCCGCCGTCGGACGAACTGATGGTGACTGCTTTCCCGATGCCTGAATACAGGACGTCACTGGGCCCGTCGAATACGGAGGGTCGCCCCGCAAGGGAGTATTCGACGCCGTCCACCGTGACAGTGAAGGATCCGTTGAGGGGAACCACAATCCGTTCCTCACTGTCGGCTGGAAGCTCGACGGCGGCGCCCGCGGCGAGGGTGGCGACCTTCAGGCCCGTATGGGCCCAGCCGTCCACCACCGTTGCGGAGTCGGAGGTTCCGAGTGAAATATCCCAGTCGCCGTCGGAGGCAGTGCCCAGGGGGTAGACCCAATTGGTCATGGCAGGGGAGTCCTTTGCGTTTAGCGCTGTACGAGGGTCATTTCAAAGCTGTAGGAGTCGGCGCGGTACACATGGTGGCCGGTTTCGACTCGCCGCCCGGTGTCGTCTACCGCGGTACGTTCCATGGTGACCAAAGCAGAGTTGACGTCGGTTTCAAGAAGGGGTGCCTGATAGTCATTGGCGATCATTGCGCCGATGCGCTGTGTGGCCAGGCGGAAGTTCACACCACCTCTGCGCAAAATCGCATAGAGGCCCTCGGCAGCAAGCATGGCTTCATCCATGGTGGCGACGTCGTCGCGGACCCAGTTCTCCATCAGCGCCAATGGCTTTCCGCCCACTTTGCGCAGGCGGGTGAAGTGGTAGACCTTGGAACCGGCAGGGAGCTGGAGGGTCGCCAGAGTTGGCGCATCTGCCTCCATGTGGGAGAAGCTCAGTACTTCCGTAGTGGGCTTCTTACCGTTGTTGGTGAGGTCGTCAAACAGGCTTGAGAGCTCAAGCGGCCGGCGGACCTGGCTGGAGACCACCTGAGTTCCGACACCGCGTTTGCGGACCAGAAGACCGGAACGGACCAGTTCATCCATGGCTTTACGCATGGTGGGCCGGGACAAGTTGAGCTGCGCTGCGAGATCGATCTCGTTATCCAACCGGCTTCCCGGCTCCAGAAGCCCGCTGTGGATTGCGGCTTCGATGCCTTGGACCACCTGATGGTAAAGGGGCACGGGGGAGGAACGGTCGATGTTCAGACCAAGTTGATTCGCCACTGAATGTTCCCCGCGTTCCCGGCTCAACTCCGCTCCGTCACTACTGCGACGTGCCGAGTATGTCACCCTTTGTTCTTTTGATAGGACATGCCCTCGCTTTTTTCGATACTAGCAGGAGTGCGGCAAGGGTCAAGTGAGGCGAAGCCGGATATTTCCTGTAACAAGAACGGTGCGCCATGTCCTGACGTCAGTCCTGCGCTGGATTTCACTGGTGCGAAGTTTGGGGCGAAGTGTCGTGGCATGAAACAGGCCGAAATGACGGTGTCGTCGGGAGCCCGAGGAGGAGCCTTTTCGCTTTACTTTACATAATGTGGATTATCGGCGTTATAAGTACGGCAGTAGAAGCGGCTGCAGTTCCTGGAGCTGTGTCAGGCGCCTACGTAAGCCGCCAAGTGCTTGCCCGTCAGCGTCGATTTCCCCGCCACAAGCTCGGCTGGTGTTCCGGCGAAAACGATCGTGCCGCCGTCGTGTCCTGCACCTGGTCCCAGGTCGATAATCCAGTCAGCGTGCGCCATGACGGCTTGGTGATGCTCGATCACGATCACGGATTTGCCCGACTCCACCAGGCGATCCAGCATTCCCAGCAAGTTCTGTACATCGGCCAGGTGCAGGCCGGTGGTCGGCTCGTCCAGGATGTAGATGTCACCCTTGTCGGACATCTGCGTGGCCAGCTTCAGGCGTTGGCGCTCACCGCCGGACAACGTGGTCAGCGGCTGGCCCAGTGTCAGATAGCCGAGGCCAACATCTGACAAGCGGTCCAGGATCTTGTGGGCGGCCGGCGTTCTGGCTTCTCCTTCTTTGAAGAAGACTTCGGCTTCATCCACAGACATTGCAAGCACTTCTGCAATATTGCGGTCCCCCAGCGTGTATTCAAGGACTGAGGCCTGAAAGCGCTTTCCATCGCATTCTTCACAGGTGGATTCCACGGTTGCCATGACGCCGAGGTCTGTGTAGATGACGCCTGCGCCATTACATGTAGGGCAGGCACCTTCCGAGTTGGAGCTGAACAGCGCCGGCTTCACACCGTTTGCCTTCGCGAAGGCTTTTCGGACGGGTTCCAGGAGTCCGGTGTAGGTGGCGGGGTTGCTCCTGCGCGAGCCGCGGATGGCGCCTTGGTCGATCACCAGCACGCCCTCACGCGTCGCCACCGAGCCATGGATCAGTGAGCTTTTGCCGGAGCCGGCCACACCGGTCAGGACGCAGAGAACGCCCAAGGGGATGTCGATGTCGACGTTTTTGAGGTTGTTGGTTGAGGCTCCCCGGATCTCCAACTGGCCGGAACCTGAACGCACAGTGTCCTTGATCGAAGCACGATCGTCCAGATGACGCCCGGTGATGGTGTCGCTCCCCCGCAAACCATCCAGATCTCCCTCGTAACAGACGGAGCCCCCGCCGGTTCCTGCGCCGGGACCAAGATCAACCACGTGGTCTGCAATCGCGATTGTTTCGGGCTTGTGCTCCACCACCAGCACGGTGTTGCCCTTGTCCCGCAACTGCAACAACAGCTGGTTCATCCGCTCGATGTCGTGCGGGTGGAGTCCGATGGTTGGTTCATCAAAGACGTAGGTCACGTCCGTGAGGGAGGATCCCAAGTGCCGAATCATCTTGGTTCGCTGGGCCTCTCCCCCGGACAACGTGCCGGCAGGCCGGTCAAGCGAAAGATAGCCGAGGCCGATCTCCGCGAAGGAATCCAAAAGGTGCTGGAGTCCTTTCAGGAGGGGCGCCACCGAGGGCTCATGAAGTTCGCGGATCCAGCCGGCGAGGTCGCTGATCTGCATGGTGCAGACGTCGGCAATGCTCTTGCCCTTGATCTTGGAAGACCGTGCTTCGGGGCTCAACCTGGTGCCCTCGCACTCCGGGCATGTAGTGAAGGTGATGGCCCGCTCAACGAATGCGCGGATGTGGGGCTGCAAGGCGTCCACGTCCTTGCTGAGCATCGATTTCTGGATCTTGGGGATGACGCCTTCGTAGGTGAGGTTGATTCCCTCTACCTTGATTTTGGTGGGCTCACGGTACAGGAGGTCGTGGAGTTCCTTCTTGGTGAATTTGGCAATGGGCTTGTCCATATTGAAGAACCCGGAACCGCTGAAGATCCGTCCATACCAACCATCCATGGTGTAACCGGGAATGGTGAGTGCGCCCTCGCTGAGCGACTTGGTGTCGTCATAGAGTGCCGTGAGATCGAAGTCGTTGACGGACCCCATGCCTTCACAGCGTGAACACATACCGCCCAAGCGGTTGAAGGTAGCTTTCTCTGTCTTCGTTTTGCCCTCGCCGCGCTCTACTGTGATGGCTCCACTGGCCTTCACCGTCGGGACGTTGAACGAGTAGGCGTTGGGTGAGCCGATGCGCGGCTGGCCGAGGCGGCTGAAGAGGATCCGCAGCATGGCGTTGGCGTCCGTGGCGGTGCCAACTGTTGAACGGGGATTGGAGCCCATGCGCTCCTGGTCCACGATGATCGCCGTCGTCAGGCCTTCCAGCATGTCCACGTCGGGGCGGGCCAGCGACGGCATGAACCCTTGCACAAAAGCGCTGTACGTTTCGTTGATCATGCGCTGCGACTCTGCAGCGATCGTGGCGAAAACCAGGGAGCTCTTTCCTGAGCCAGAGACACCCGTGAACACCGTGAGGCGGCGCTTGGGAATCTCGATGCTGACGTCCTTCAGGTTGTTTTCGCGCGCACCTTGGACCCTGATGAGATCGTGGGTGTCTGCGACATGCGACTCGGGAGACTCCGTGTCAGTGCTCGCGGCAATAGTCATCATTTCTCCATCTGTGGGCGGCGCTGCCCAACAGTCCCCCGTCGGCGTCGCCTGGCTATCCGTGACCAACCTCGGTCAGTAAGTTCGATTCTGCCATTGTCTTCCACCGTTTACTCGCTAAGAATGAAGCATGCCGGTATACGTGAGGTCCCTTGAAACCGCAGTTCCGCCAACAATCCTCGTCCAGCAGCAGGCCCGCGAAGTCTTCGCCTCCCAACCGGGCCTGACACGATTGGGAACTCGCCTGGTCACCACCTGTTTCGACTCAGCAGCAATCGACACCCGCTATACGGCCGTTGCCGAGCTCAGCCTTGACGCCCACCCGGAGAATCCCAGGTTTTTCGACCCCGAAACCAACAGGGTCCTCAGCCCCAGCACCAAAGTGCGCAACGAGATTTTCGCTACCGAAGCCACCAAGCTGTTTGTGGAGGCCGGCAAGACGGCGGTTGCCCAAGCCTCCGGTATCGACCTCGACGACATCACCCACGTCATCACCGTGTCCTGTACGGGCTTCTTCAACCCGGGCCCCGATTACAAGGTTGTCAGGGCCTTGGGCCTGAACCCGGCCGTTCAGCGCTACCACCTGGGTTTTATGGGTTGCTACGCCGCGTTCCCTGCCCTCAAAGCCGCCAAACAGTTTTGCGTCGCCGATCCCGAGGCCGTGGTCCTGGTGATCTGCGTTGAACTCTGTTCCCTTCACGTCCGCACGTCCAACGATCCCGATACCATCATGGGTTCGGCCATCTTCGGTGATGGCGCGGCGGCCGCCGTCGTGACGGCACGGGAACCGGAAGGACCGGACCCGGTCATCAGGCTGGACCACTTCGAAACGGTTCTCACGCCTGTGGGCGAGGAAGCCATGGCCTGGAATATCGGCGACGAAGGCTTCGAAATGGTGCTGGGCTCCTACGTTCCGCACATCATCGAGGAACACATCACGGGGGCGTTGGAACCGCTCCTCGCCAAGGAGCCCCAATTGGCGGGGCTCCCGTACCGGGACATCACCCACTGGGCCATCCATCCGGGGGGCCGCAGCATCCTGGACAAAGTGGAGTCCAAGCTGGAATTGACCCAGGAGCAGCTGATTCCGGCCAGGGAGACACTGCGTGAATACGGCAACATGAGCAGCGCCACCGTGCTCTTCGTCCTGAAGTACATGATGGGCCAGGCCGCCTCCGAACGTGAGGAACGGATCTGTTCCATGGCGTTCGGTCCGGGCCTGACGGTGGAGACAGGCCTCTTCACGCTGGTCTCCCCCGATCTGTGAGTCCTTGGGGCTCCCTTCGGAAGAGGGATCTGTCATCCGTTGAGGAAATGGACAGGGTTGACTGCGACCCCGAACGCCTCACCCGGACCTATGCCAGGTTTCCGGTGGTCAACAGTCTTCTGTCGGGGTGGCACAAAACCTACCGCCACAGGATCCGCCCAGTGTTGGCTGCCAAGGGCTCAGCGTCGCTGTTGGACATCGGGTGCGGCAGCGGTGATGTGGCCCGGAGCCTTGCTGCGTGGGCCCGGAAGGATGGCTTCCGCCTCACGGTGACCGCGGTCGATCCGGATCCCAGGGCTTTTGCCTTTGCTTCGAAGCTGCCCGCGATGGAGGGTGTCACTTACCGTCAAGCCCACAGCTCCCAGCTCGTCGCAGAAGGGCTGGTGTTCGATTTCGTCATCTCCAACCACATCCTTCACCACCTCGACGCCGGCCAAATCGCCGGTGTCCTGCGCGACTCGGTGTCGCTCAGCCGCGGACTCGTCCTCCACAACGACCTCAAACGCAGTAACCTCTCCTACCTGCTGTTCATGGCCGGCTTCTGGCCCTTGGGCCCGGGCTCCTATATCTGGGGTGACGGCTTGGTGTCCATCAAACGCAGCTACACCGCCGAGGAACTGGCATCCACCGTTCCGGCGAGCTGGAGGGTCGAGGCAAACGGCCCCTGGCACCACCTGCTGGTCCACGAGGAACGCGCGGCTTCTGAACCGGGGGCAGAGAATGTTTGACGTTGTGATCGTCGGTGCCGGACCCGTGGGCCTGTTCATGGGAGCCCTGTTGCTTCAACAAGGGCATCAGGTGCGGATCCTGGAACGGAGGGACAGGCAAAGTGACCGTTCGCGGGCCATCGGTATCCATCCGCCGGCGTTGGCGGAGCTGGCCCGCGCCGGGGTTGCCAACCAGCTGGTTGCCGCCGGGGTCCAGATCCACCGAGGCGTTGGCTACAGCCAGGGACGCATGGTTGCCCGGCTGGCGTTCGACGGCGACCCCGACTTCCCTTTCATCCTTGCGGTACCGCAGACGGTTACCGAAAAGGTCCTGGAGAAAACCGTTATGGATCTGGACTCCGCCGCGATCGTCCGCGGGGCGGATGTCCAGGACGTGGTGGATGACTTCAGGTCCGTGCGCGTCGCGGCGGTTTCAGCCGCCGGCAACCAAGAGTTCCGCGCCCGCTTGGTGGTGGCCGCTGACGGGGCACACTCAGCGATCCGCCAAAGGATTCTGCCGCACTTGCCGTCAAGGAGCTATCCGGATTGCTACATCATGGGCGATTTCGCTGATGCCACTTCCCACGGCACGGATGCCGTCCTCTATCTTGAGCCGGCCGGGATAGTGGAGTCGTTTCCGTTGCCGGGCGGGATCCGCAGATGGGTGGTGAGGCTGGGGTCACCGGACAAGGGCACGACGGCGGCCGGGCTGGCCGAGCTGATCGGCGCAAGAACGGGCGAAGTGCCGGACCACCGGAGCAACACCATGCTGAGTGCCTTCGAGGTGCGGTCCCGGCTTGCGGCGCGAATGGTCCACGGGCGGGTAGTGCTTCTCGGCGATGCCGCCCACGAGATCAGCCCGATCGGTGGTCAAGGCATGAACCTGGGCTGGTTGGACGCAGCGGCACTTGCACCCATCATGGATGCTTCATTCAGTGGGGCCGACGTGGGGCGGCTGCTGGAGCACTTCGAGAGGTCCCGCAGAAAGGCAGCCCAACGGGCTTCGCGTCAGGCCGGACTCAACATGGCGCTGGGCAGGCCGTTGCCACCGTCGGTCATGGAAGCCCGGAACAAGTTCTTCGCCGGCGTGCTCGGGCTTCCTTCGGTAGCAGGGTTGGTGGAACGGCGTTTCACCATGCGTTAGCTATTGCGGCGTCGTGTAATAGCAGTCGTACGTGTCCTGGCTGACAATCAGCCCGTCCCGCAGCTCAAAGACCGCTGTGCTCCTGGCCCTGATGGTATCCCCACTGTCCCAGTGCGGCAGGTCAAGGAGGAGCGTGGCCGACCAGTTCATCTCGAGGACCACGCGGTCGCCTTCGCTGGTGGTGCGGACTACCTCGAATCGCTGATCGGCAACAATGTCCTTGCTGTGGTCGGCACCGGCCAGGGTGTCCTGCAGATTCCTGGTGGACCCTGATTTGTTCAAGGCATGGGGCCACTCAGTGAGTTGAAAATCTTCGGCAAGGTACGGCCGCAGCTCAGCTGCTCCACCGCCGGCTTCAACAGTCCGGACGAACCCCAGTACGCGGTCCAAAGAAGATGAATCGGTCATTCGTCGAGCCTAGCCCAACGCAACGGACAGCCGTGGCGATAGGCTCGTGCCATGAACCATCAACCTCATCACGAGGCCGCGAGCCCGGCCACGGACTTCAACCCCACCCAGATCCGGGACGCTGTGCGCAGGTTGCTTGATGCGGAAGAACTTCCCCCGATCGTCCAGGCAGGACACCCCGTGCTGCGTCAACTCGCCGCCCCGTACGATGGCCAGCTGGACGACGTCGAACTGGTGGCCCTGGTGGATCGGATGCGCGAGGTTATGCATGACGCTCCCGGCGTCGGTTTGGCCGCGCCCCAGCTGGGCATCCCCCTGCAGTTGGCCGTGCTGGAGGACCAGTACGACCTTGATCCAGTGTCCGCTGCCGTGCGGCATCGGGACAATATGGAGTTCTTCGCCATCGTGAACCCGCAGTGCCGTCCGCTGGGGGTGGAGACGGCCTCCTTCTATGAGGGCTGCCTCTCCGTCAACGGTTACCAGGCAGTGGTGACCCGTCACCGGAATGTAGAGCTGAGCTACGTTACACCCGCAGGTGAGCCAGTGGAGGAATGGTTCTCAGGCTGGCAGGCGCGCATTGTGCAACATGAGACGGACCACCTCCTCGGCACGCTGTACCTGGACCGTGCCGAAATCAGGTCGTTGTCCAGCAATGCTGAGCATTCTGCCCGCTGGGCAACTCCGGAGATCGAGGATGCACGCCGGAGCCTGGGCTTCCTGCGCTGACGGCCAAGGCCAGGCACAGCGGTCCGCTGGGTTGCAGCTAAGCCTCCACGGGATTCGACGCAGCAGGCAGGTACCGTGCCCACCAGCCAAGGATGTGGTCAAAGCGCTGCCTCCGGTGGTGCGGCGTCCCGGACCTGGACAATTCGTGGTCCTCGCCCGGGAAAACCAACAAAGCGGTCTCGACTCCCTGGGCTTTCAGGTGTGAGTAGTAGCGCTGTCCTTGTTCGATGGGGCATCGAAGGTCGTTTTCGATGTGCACCACCAGCGTTGGAGTTTGGACGGCACCCACAACTGCCATGGGGCTCTGGGCCGTCATCTGCTCAGGAGTGCCACCGGTGTACTCACCGCCGAAGAACCAGCCAATGTCCGAGGACCCCTCGAAGCTGACCGGGTCCAGGAAGCCGCGCTCCACGATCGCTGCTTTGAAGCGGTGATCGTGCGCGATGGTCCAGGCGGTCAGGTACCCCCCGTAGGAACCTCCCATGATGCCCACGCGGTCCTTGTCCAGCACCGCGCCATGGGCGGCCAAGGCCGCATCCAGGAACGCCAGCACGTCCTGCATATCCACGGTTCCCATGCGCCCCTTGATGGCGCGGCCGTGCGTTTGGCCGTAACCGGCTGAGCCACGGGGATTGCACATCAGCACTGCGTATCCGGCGGCAGCGTAAACCTGCGCTTCATCGAAGAAAGCTCCGGTGTACTGGGCGAACGGGCCACCGTGGATCGAGAGCAACACCGGATGCGGTCCGGGTCCGTCCGGCAGGACCAGCCAACCATGCACCGGATGCCCGTCAGAGGATTCGGCCTCGAAGTCCAATGGCTCGCTGACCCGGGAGTTGTTCCTGAGCGCGGCTGAGAAGTCGGTCAACAACCGCAGTTCCCCACGTACCAAGGAAGCGACGTCGCCCACGGTCGCTGCGTCGGAGAGACTCACCGCGATCTCACCGTTGGCGGCAACCGTTGCACCAATGACCACCCGGGCACCATGGACCAGGGGCATGATCTCGCCATCGGCGGGTACGTCGAGCAGTTCAACGCTGCCCAGTGCCGTGTTCAGGACAAGCACGCTGGCAGGTCCGCTCGGTTCCAAAGGCCCCGAAACGTCCAGGTGTTCTTCATCGGTCAGGGCTGTTGCTTCTCCCCCGCCAACCGGCATGACATACAGGACGCCGTTCCGGGCAACGAAATCCTTGCCTGTAGTTCCCAGGTTCTGGGCGGTATAGAACAGCCAGCGTCCATCCAAGGAGGCCCGGACGCCCGTGACGGTTTGAAGGCCGGCATTGGATGGTTCGACGACGGACGGCTCGCCTCCGCCGGCGTCCACCCTGTAAACCGAGGTAACAAGATCGTCGTCGTGCCCTTCATGCAGCGCCGCCACGAAGTAGAGGTGCGAGCCGTCGGCAGAAAAGCACGGGGACTCGTGGTCTGAATCGCCGAACGTCAATTGCCTGGCCGCTGGAATCCCGGGCGCCGCGGGTGCCGGCTGTTCGTGGGCAGCGCGCCCACGGGGCGCTACTGCAGGCTCGCCGCCCAGCTCCGGAACCTCGACAATGAATACCTGCTGGCGCTGATCGGAGGTGTACCCCACGCCGTTCATTCTGTACTGGTTTTCCGTGAGCAGTCGGGCGTCCTCACTGCCGGAGGTCACACCCTCCACCGTTCCGTAACGCCCTTGTTCCGGGACGCGCGCCAGGAAGGCAATCCGGTGCGAATCAGGCGCCCACACGAAACCTGCCACTCCGGTGTGCTGATTTGTGATCCGCTGAGGTTCGCCGCCGGCAGCCTCCACGACGAATAACTGGGGCTTGCCCTCGGGATCACTCCGGAGGAAGGCCAGGACCAGGCCGTCGGGCGAGAAGGCAGGCGAGCTGTCCCTGAAACCGCGGGTAATGCGACGCGGGTGCTTGGTGCTGTCCAAGGGAACTGTCCACAGCTGGCCAACATAACTGTCCGCGTCAAAATCCGGCCTGGTGACAGAAACCACCGCCTTGGTTCCATCGGGGTGGATGGCAGGGGCGGACACGGAGTTCAACAGTGGCAGTTGCTCGGGTTTCACGAGGGTGAGCCTAGCCCGGTAGCCCGGTGTCCGGCACCTGACACTCCGTCCAGCCGTAGGATTGGAGCCATGTTGTCCGACGCCGTCGCTGCCCTCCGCTGTCCGCTGTGCCAAGGGGCGCTCCAACTGAGGGAACAACCGCAGAGGACGCTGGCCTGCGGGTCCGGACACCTATTCGACTCAGCCAAACAGGGCTACTTCAACCTGTTGACGGGCAAGGGCACAGTCTTTGAGGCCGACACTGCCGACATGGTGGCAGCACGCTGCCGGTTCCTTGATGCTGGCCACTATGCTGCTTTGGCCGCAGCAGTCGCAGAAGAAGCGGCCGGCGCACTTCGCCTTCCCGGCGCGGTGGTTCTGGATGCCGGCACCGGCACCGGGCACTACCTCCATGCAGTCATCGAAGAATCCGGGGCTGCGGGGATCGGCCTGGACATCTCCAAGTTCGCGCTCCGCAGGGCGGCTCGGCTCAACCCCCAGGCGGCAAACCTTGTGTGGGACATTTGGCGTCCTTTACCGGTGGCTGACAATTCGGTGGACGTGGTCATGGTGGTCTTTGCCCCGCGGAACCCAGCCGAGTTTGCGAGGGTCATCCGCCCCGGCGGGAAACTGATCGTGGTGACGCCCAGGCCGGGCCATCTTGCCGAGGTTGCCGCCCGGACGGGAATGCTGGGCATCGAAGACGGCAAGGAGGAACGTCTGGTTGAGACCATAAAGGGGTATTTCACCCCTGCCGGGGTGCTCGGCCTGGATGTGCCGTTGGAGCTGACGGGCCCGCAGATGGGCGACCTCGCGTTTATGGGTCCCGCCGGCCACCATCTTCGGGATCAGGGACAGGCAGGCGAGCCCACTGGTTCCGTGGCCACCACGGCGAGATTCCGGATCAGCGTCTTTACCGCGTCCTGACGTGGGACAGCGCATCGGGCTAGGATGGAAGAACAGCGACTGTGATCCCGCCCGCGGGGTCTGGGACCAAGGGGGAAATGATGTTTGAATGGCTCGGCGAGAATTGGTGGGCCCTCTGGCTCACAGTCTTCCTCGCGTTCGCAGTGGTGGAAATGCTCACCTTGGACCTCTTCTTCATCATGCTGGGCGGAGGGGCCCTGGCCGGATTGGTGGCTGACTTTGCCGGCGCGGACTTCTGGCTTCAGATCGTCATCTTCTGCGTGGTTTCCCTCCTGATGATCGCCTTCGTGCGGCCCGTAGCGCTGAAACACCTTCACAAAGGTCCCGAAGAGCAGCGATCCAACATCGACCGGCTGATTGGGCAGCCCGCTCTCGTCATTGAAGCCGTGAGCGGCACCAGTGGGCTCGTCAAAATTGGCGGCGACGTCTGGAGCGCCCGCAGCACCACCGGTGTCATCGACGCCGGCGCCACAGTCCAGGTCACCAAAATCGACGGCGCGACGGCGGTAGTCACCTCGCCGGCCGAAAACAGCCCGCGCTGACAACGCGCCTTAAATTCACGCGGTTCGGCAGCCTGGCCGGACCGCCGCATCAAACCACGCAATTGGGGAACGAAGGAGATGTATGGACGGCTTAGGAGGAACAGCAGCAGCAATTGTGCTGATTGTTCTCGTTATTTTTGTCATCATAGTGTTGGTCCGCTCGGTCAGGATCATCCCGCAGGCCCGCGCCGGCGTCGTTGAACGGCTCGGCAAGTACCAGCGCACGCTGAACCCGGGCCTTACCATCCTGATCCCGTTCGTCGACCGGCTACTGCCGCTCCTGGACCTCCGCGAACAAGTGGTTTCTTTCCCGCCGCAGCCGGTTATCACGGAGGACAACCTGGTGGTCTCGATCGACACCGTGGTCTACTTCCAAGTCACTGATCCCCGGGCGGCTACCTATGAGATCGCCAACTACATCCAGGCAGTCGAGCAGCTGACAACCACCACGCTCCGTAACGTGGTGGGCGGGCTGAACCTCGAAGAAGCGCTCACATCGCGCGACCAGATCAATGGTCAGCTGCGCGGCGTCCTTGACGAAGCCACGGGCCGTTGGGGAATCCGCGTATCGCGCGTGGAGCTGAAGGCGATTGATCCGCCCCACTCCATCCAGGACTCGATGGAAAAGCAGATGCGCGCAGAGCGGGATCGTCGTGCGGCCATCCTGACCGCAGAAGGTACCAAGCAGTCGCAGATCCTTACCGCTGAAGGCCAGCGCCAAGCGGCCATCCTCGCAGCTGAGGGTGATGCCAAGGCAGCCATCCTCCGCGCAGACGGTGAAGCCCAGGCCATCCAGAAGGTCTTCGACGCCATCCACAAGGGCAACCCGGACCAGAAGCTTCTTGCTTACCAGTATTTGCAGACCCTCCCGAAGATCGCGGAAGGAAGCTCGAACAAACTCTGGATCATTCCCAGCGAAGTCGGCGAAGCACTTAAGGGCATCGGCGGCGCCCTCGGTGGGAACAACGGGGACTCCCCCGTCGGTCTCTTCGGTGGCAATGACGACAGCAAGGCGCCCGCTCCTGCAGCGTCCGCCGAGCATGCACGGCCCGCCGAATAACCACAGGTTCAGGCCCAACGGGCGGTCAGCCATTCCGGCTGGCCGCTCGTTGCGTGTCGTGGCTTTTGAGTCGTAAGGGATGTTCCGCGTATAATGGGATATTTGTCCGGCTGGTTCAGCCTGGATGGAACATAAAAGCTTGGCCAGGCGTTGCAATTAGTGATGCAAGGTGTGCAGAAGTAGTCCGTAAGGATCGTGAAAACGGCTTACGGCCAGCGCGGGGTTCCTGCTCCGCGTACAGACAGAGGGAGTAATCATGAGCGATCGCAGCCTGCGGGGTATGCGTCTTGGCGCCCAAAGCATGGAAACCGAATCCGGCGTTGAACCGGCACCGCGCCAGCGGGTCGAGTACCGCTGCGAGGACGGCGAACAGGTCTTCGTGACCTTCTCCTCCGAGGCCGAGATTCCCCCGGTCTGGGTTTCCAAGACCGGCAAGGAAGCTCTTCTGGTTGATGGCGAGCGTCCTGTGGATGCCAACGAGAAAGCCGTCCGCACCCACTGGGACATGCTGCTGGAACGCCGCAGCCTTCCTGAGCTGGAACAGATCCTTGAGGATCGTTTGAACATTCTGCGTGAGCGCCGTGGAGAGCGCCGCTCCGCCTAGTCTGTAACCCGGACAAAAGTAAGCCCGGACAAGAAAGGCCGGGTCTGGTTCCCTGGGGAACCAGACCCGGCCTTTCTGTTTGAAGCTACTTGTCTGTTGGAAGGCTACTTTGCCGTGGCGGGCGACTTGCGGGTGAGCTTTGCCCAGCGGGCCGCCAGTCCCCACTTGGTGACGTTGATCATGGCTTCCACCACAATGTTGCCGCTCATCTTGGAGGCACCAAGCTCCCGCTCCACGAAGGTAATCGGGCGTTCCTCGATGCGGAGACCCAGCTTGGCCACCCGCCATGCGAGGTCCACCTGGAAGCCGTAGCCGACCGACTCGACCTCATCCAGGTTCAGGGCTTCCAGGGTGCTGCGCTTGAAGGCGCGGTAGCCGCCGGTGACGTCCTTGATCTTCACGCCGAGCATGATGCGTGCATAGGTGCTGCCGATACGTGAGATGGCCTGGCGGTAGAGCGGCCAGTTGACCACGCTGCCTCCGGGGACCCAGCGTGAGCCCATGGCGAGGTCGGCTCCGTCCTTGACGGCATCCAGGAGCAATGGCAACTGTTCCGGCTTGTGCGAACCGTCGGCGTCCATTTCCACCAGGACGTCGTATCCTGCAGCGAGCCCCCACTTGAAGCCGGCGATGTAGGCGGCCCCGAGGCCTTCCTTGCCCTTTCGATGCAGCACGTGAACTTGGTGGTCCGTGGCAGCGAACTCGTCGGCAAGTTGTCCGGTACCATCAGGGCTGTTGTCGTCAACCACCAAAACATCGGACTCGGGAACTGCTGCGCGCAGCCGCCCCAGGGTTACGGGGAGCGATTCGAGCTCGTTGTAGGTGGGAATGATCGTCAGGACACGCAAGAAGAGGCCTTTCCTTGATGGAGCGGTCAGTGTGCCGGACCAGCCGTGGCGGCTGGCATTCTGGCGCAACTCTCCATTATAGGACGCCGAAGCGCACTCCTTGGGCGGTAGTGGCGTGGGACACAGCCCACGGCGCCGGGGGCGGCATGCCGCGGGCAGGTCCACAAGCCCAGGTCCAGTGGCGCCGGGCAACTGAGTCCCGGACAAACTGTTTTCTGGGTCGCTGCGGACCTGCCCACCTGTTTGCCGCCACCATGAACGTGCTCCGGCCGCGACCGGACCATCAAACCGTGGCTTTGGCCCCCGGGCTGATCATCCGTTGAGCCTCAATGCTACGGACTCACCACACGCTGTCAACCGGCCGGTGACCTGCAGATCCTGGCGTCGGCCCAGTTCAGCAGGCCGTCGGCAGGCTTGAAATTGATTCCCCTAAACGCGGAGCGACTCGTGGGCGAACAGTTCCTGTCCCTCACGGACGGTCTGCAAGCACCGCGGGTCGTTGCCGGTATCCAGGGCGGGCAACAGCGGTGTCCGCGCCCGCGGATCCGTGCTCCATGACTGGACGCGGCTGTCTGCCACCTGGACCATCAGCTCCTCGACTTCCCACACGGCGAAACTGGCAGGTGCACCAGGCACCAGCTGGCCCATCAGGGGGTTGCGGAACTTCGCGGCACGCCAGCCGGCGCGTGTATGGCCCAGGAAAGCCGCCCTGGCTGATATCCGTTGTTCCGGGTTGCTGTGTTCCAAGCACGCGCGCACGCTGGTCCACGGACGAAGAGGCGTGACAGGGCTGTCGCTGCCAAAGGCGATGGGGACACCGCTTGCGTAGAAGGACGCGAAGGGGTTCATGGCCTTGCTTCGATCTCCCAGACGCTGTTCATAGAGTCCGCCTGGAGCGCCCCATGCGGCATCGAAGCCAGGTTGTACGCTGACAGTGATGGAGTACTTGGCCAGTTTGTCGATGGCGGACTGATCGGCAAGTTCAACGTGCTCCAGCCGGTGGCCCGCGGCCCGGATCCGCTGCTCCCCTACCTCAGTTGCGGCAACGTCCAAGGCTTCAAGAACAACGGCCAGGCCAGCGTCGCCAATGACATGGAAGCCCGCCTGGACGCCCAGCTGGGAGGTTGCAGCAAGGTGTTGGGCTGCATCATCTACAGAGAGGTACAGGCTGCCGCGGTTCCCGGGCGCGTCGGAATAGTCATCCAGGAGGGCAGCTGTTCGGGAACCAAGCGAACCGTCTACGTTAAGGTCTCCGGCGAGGCCCAGGACCTTGGTCCCCAGGCCGCCCAGAATGTTCCCGGCGTGCTCCACAGACGAGGCCAGCTCGCCCCAGTACGGGAGCACTTCAGGGCTGCCACCGAGGCCGTTCCACGACGCTGCCAGGCGCAGGTCGTCCGGGCCGCAGATGTGGGGTGCCGACATTTCAGCCAAGGCCACATAGCCATGGGACGCCGCTTCTTTGAGGGCACGTTCCTGGAGTCCACGCCGCACCGCTTCGGGGAACTGCCGGACCGTCAGGCGCGCGGCGGTATGCGCTGCACGTACCACCCGTGCGCCGCCGGAGAACCCGTCCACGCCTTTCAGGCCGGCAGCTGCGGCCAGCGATGAAGAAACCAGGGCGGAGTGGACATCAATGCGGGAAAGGTAGACATGCCGTCCAGCCCCAGCCCGGTCAAGTTCTTCCATGGTGGGCAGCGAGGTGTCGTTCCATGCTGTCTCATCCCAACCGTGCCCCACAATGGTTCCGTTGCCGCCGGCGGTGGCAACGGCGTCGAGCAATTCCCTGGCTGAACGCACTGGGGAAAGGTCCACGCCGGAAAGGGCAAGGCCCGTTTCTGTGAGGTGGGCATGGGAGTCCACAAAGCCGGGAGCAAGGAGGGCGCCGCGGAGATCGATGATCTCCATGTTCGAGTCAGCGATGGACGTGGCGGCCTGCTCGGAGCCCACCCAGGCGACGGTATCGCCGTCCACCACCATGGCGGTGGCAAAGGGATCAGCGGCCGTATAGATGGACCCGTTGCGGTACATGGTGACCTTGCGGTCCTCTGTAGTGCTGTGGTGGCCGGCTGGCACGCCTGGCTGGTTCATGCGTTGTGCTCCTTGAGCGTTGGAAACAGTCAATCAGTGAAGGGTGGCGCTAGGCCACCGTGGAGTAAGCAACAACGCCGCGGCGGACCAGATCGATGGCCTCCCTGCAGATCCGTGCCACTCGGGGGTCGAGTTGGGGGATCTTGGCCAATTGGTCGAGGAGGTCCACTACCTGTTTGGCCCAGCGGACAAAGTCGCCGGCAGCGAGGTCGGTTCCGCTCAGGACATCTTGAAGGTGGCGGCCCTTGGCCCACTTATACATGGGCCACATCAGTCCAAGTTCCGGCTCGCCCGTCAAAGGGAGTCTGTGGTGTTCCTCGGTGTCCTCCAGCTGGGACCATTCGCGGACAACAATATCCACGGCGGACTCCAGCGAAACACTGGGCATCTTGGGCCGCAGGCCGCGGTCTTCGCGTTTGGCTTGGTAGACCAGCGTGCTGGCCAAGGACGCCAACTCGGCGGCATCGAGATCGTTCAAGGCCCCGCGCCGGACCGACTGGGAAATGAGCAAATCCTTCTCGCCGTAGATCCGGCGAAGCCGCTGGCCGTCGACGCTGATGGTGACATGGCCGGCGTCGTTGCTTTCCAGGTAGCCGTACGCGGAGAGTAGATCACACACGCGGTCGAACGTCTTGGCGATGGTGTTGGTGCGGCTCTGGATCTGGCGGACCAGGCCGTCGGTTTCCTTACGCAACTTCCACCAGCGCTCCGACCACCGGGCATGGTCTTCACGTTCGCTGCAGCCATGGCAGGGGTGGGCCCGGAGCGCACGCCTTAGATCAGTGATCTTCTTTTCCTGGTCGGGCAGGCGGGCCCCCAGGCCGAAGTCCTCGTGCCTGCTGTTGCGGCGGCTGTGCGGTGCATCTTCACTGATGGCGTGGCGCATGGAGGAGGCGAGGTCGCGGCGGGCTTTGGGCACCTTGGCATTGAACGATTTGGGGATGCGGATCCGCGTCACGGGCGAGACCGGGCCCTCGAGATCGTGCACGCCGATCCGGCGAAGCTGGTTGTCCGAGGTAAGCACTG
This sequence comes from Paenarthrobacter sp. NPDC091669, assembly GCF_044756725.1. Classification (NCBI taxonomy): domain Bacteria; kingdom Bacillati; phylum Actinomycetota; class Actinomycetes; order Micrococcales; family Micrococcaceae; genus Paenarthrobacter; species Paenarthrobacter sp. NPDC091669. The sequence goes on along the minus strand of NZ_JBIVTK010000004.1, from coordinate 178,828 downwards.
ATGGCCGGGGCTCACGGGCATTCGGATCCACTTCGAGAACCACCGCATGGCCGGACAGCCTGCCGCTGAAGATACTGATGACATCGCCGGGGATCAGCCGGGCCAGGGAATCGGCAACGTGCGACTTGCGGGCCCGCTGATGGTCGCGGGCCGCGAAATTCTCTGCGTCGCTTAGCTCGCGGCGGAGTTTTGCGTACTCGGTGAAGTCACCCAGATGGCATTGCATGGATTTGGCGTAGCCAGCCAAAGACTCTTCGCGCCCCCGCACCTGCCGGGCAATACCGACCACGGAGCGGTCTGCCTGGAACTGGGCAAAAGAGGACTCCAGGATTTCACGGGCTCGAACACGGCCAAACTGGGCAATCAAGTTGATGCTCATGTTGTAGGTGGGCCGGAAGCTCGAGTTCAGGGGGTATGTGCGCCGTGAAGCCAGGCCTGCCACAGCTGCGGGGTCTGTCCCCGGCTGCCACAGCACCACGGCATGGCCTTCGACGTCGATGCCCCGGCGTCCCGCGCGGCCGGTCAGCTGGGTGTACTCCCCCGCTGTGATATTGACGTGGGCTTCACCGTTGAACTTTTCCAGTTTTTCCAGCACTACGCAGCGGGCCGGCATGTTGACGCCCAAGGCCAGCGTTTCGGTGGCGAAGACGGCCTTGACCAAGCCGTCGGCAAAGAGCTTTTCCACCACTTCCTTGAAGGTGGGCAGCATGCCCGCGTGGTGGGCGGCAAAACCCCTGACGAGTCCGTCACGCCAGCCCCAGAAACCGAGCACGTCGAGATCGTCCGCAGGAATTTCGTGACTGGCTTCGTCCACGCGTTGGGCGATGATCTGTTGTTCACGCTCCGTTGTCAGCCATAACCCGGAGGCCGCACACTGGGCGACGGCAGCGTCACAGCCGGCCCTGGAGAAAATGAACGTGATGGCAGGCAGCAGGTCCTGGCGCCTGAGGCTCTCAATGACCTGGGGCCGGCTCGCCTTGCGAACCGGGCTGCGCTGCTCGGACTGCTGGCGTTCATCGCGGTGACGGTCCTGGCGACGGCGGCTGCGTCCCCCGTGGCCAAAGCGGCCGCTCATGTTCATGCGGCTCTCGGAACGGGCCATGGCCAACAGATCCGGATTGACCTCAAACTCAGGTCCGGTGACGGCCTGCTGGACTTTGGCGGCGGAGGAACGCTTGGCATGGACGTTCCGTCGGTCCGTGGTGGAAGGTTCGCTGGCTACCTCGGCGGCCTCGGAGATATCCGGCACCTCAGTCTCCGGTGCGCCGGTGGCCTGGGGCGCAATTTCATCAAAGGTGGTGTCGCCTGCGAAGAGATCAACTATTTCGCGGCCCACCATGACGTGCTGCCACAACGGCACGGGCCGGTGTTCGGAGACGATGACATCGGTATCACCCCGGACAGTATCCAGCCAGGCGCCAAACTCTTCAGCATTGGAAACGGTGGCACTCAGGGAAGCCACCTGGACCTCACTTGGTAGGTGGATGATGACCTCCTCCCACACTGCACCGCGGAAGCGGTCGGCCAGGTAGTGGACCTCGTCCATCACCACAAAGCCCAGGTCGCCCAGGGTCTCCGAGTCTGCATAGAGCATGTTTCGCAGGACTTCGGTGGTCATGACCACCACAGGCGCGTCGCCGTTGATGGTGGTATCGCCTGTCAGCAAGCCAACGTTCGCAGCGCCGTATTTTGATGCCAGCTCCGAGAACTTCTGGTTGCTCAGCGCCTTGATGGGGGTGGTGTAGAAAGCCTTGAGGCCCCGTTCCAGAGCAAGGTAGATCGCGAACTCCCCCACGATGGTCTTGCCTGCGCCCGTGGGTGCTGCCACCAGGACGCCACGGCCCTCCTGGAGGGACCTGCAGGCCTCGCGTTGAAAGTCGTCCAGGTCAAAGTCCAGGGAACGGGCAAAAGCGCCCAGATAGGTTTTCGACTCAGAGGCCCGCTGCGCTGCAGCCTGGTAGCTCTCTGATGGTGATGGAGACCCGGATATGGAGGACATGCATCAAGCCTAGTGGCCCACGGTCTAGAGATTCTCCAGATCCGTGGCCGGGGTGGCGATGTCTGCCGTGGCTTCAGTCTCAGCTGCCCGCTTGATGGCACGGCGCTCACGGCGACGGTCGTTAAGGACACAGACTCCGATGGCCGCAAAGAACAGGAGCAGCATGGGTGCTGCGAGATAGAACATGCTCATGGCGTCAGCGCCGGGAGCGGCCATCGCAGCAAACAAGCAGACCAGGAAGATGGTAATGCGCCAACTCTTGATGAGTTGCTTGCCTTTGACGATTCCGGCAAGGTTCAGCCCCACGAGCACCACGGGAACCAGGAAGGCGATGCCGAACGCCAGCAGGAGCCTCAGGACAAACGCCAGGTACACCTGGGCGGTGATGAAGTTGGAGGCCCCCGACGGGGTGAAATCTGTCAGTACCCTGACGGCATTGGGGAGCACCAGCCAGGCAAGGAGTACACCGCCGACAAAGAGGGGCACGGCCGCTGCCACGAAGGCCAACGCCAAGCGCCGCTCCTTCTTGTGGAGCCCAGGCACAATGAAGGCCCAGAGCTGGTAAATCCACACCGGGCAGGCGAGCAGCACGCCAAGGAAGACCGAGACCTGCACCATGAGGTCAAACGAACTGGCCACTCCGTCGAAGTTCAGGGTGGCGGCGCGCCCCTCCTTCTCATTGAGGTCCTTGATCGGTTTGATCAGGGCCTCCAGGAGCGGCTGGTAGACGATGAAGCCCACCACGGTGCCCAGGATGATGCCGATTGCAGCCTTGAAGAGCCGGTTCTTCAGCTCCTTGAGGTGGTCAAGGAGCGCCATCCGGGCTTCGGGGTTGGCCTTGCGCCCCTTCGTTTCCACCACTTCTCTCTAGACGCGGTTGGAGGGCGGAACGTCAGTCTCGCCGGTGTTCTTGGCCTTGGCGTCCGGGTGGCCTACTACCTTGCCTTCAACAGCGTCGGAAGCGTCCTGGGAGTCCTTCGTTTCTGAAGAACCGTCCTTCTTCATTTCCCGGACTTCAGACTTGAAAATGCGCATCGACTGCCCAATGCTGCGCGCCATGGACGGCAGCTTCGGCGCTGCGAAGAGCACCAGAGCCAGGACGATGATGATGATGAGATGCCAGCCTTCGAGCCTCATGTGGGGAGGTCCTTTCCTTTTGGATACATCCTACGTCTATCTGAATTCAATGTCGTGCAGGGATTGGGGTTGCCCCCGCCCTGCTTTGCGCTTGACCCGCTTTTGGCGACGAACTTCCTGGCGGAAGGCTTTGGCCGTCAGGTAATCATGACGCATCTGATCCGGTGAGGCAAAAATTGCGGACCCAGGCCGGGAGCGGTTTTCCGAGGGTTCAACGTCGGAGGTTTCGGCGACAGGTGAAAGGTTGCTGAAACGTTTACCCGCGTCGCCCAGTTCATGAACAGTTGACATGAATTTTCTGAACAAGCGATACCCCAACGTCAGGTGAAGCAGCAACGACAGGGCTATGAGCGCGATCCACAACAGGATCCAGAACCACCAAGGCATCTGAGTAGTCTAGCCAGCCGCGCGGTCGGACGGAGAGTCGTACTGCTCCACGGCCACGTTAAGCCATGCCCTGGTTTGGTCGCGCAGGGCCCCGGGGTCCAGGATCCGGACGGAGCCACCGTGCTGGGAAACGAACATCGGCAGCCACTCCGCTGTGCCGAACCGTACCTCGGCGAGGAGGCCGCCGTCGGGCAGTTGCGCCGTGCGCTCCGCATAGTAGTCATCCGCCAACCCCAGGCCCTGCCTGGCCAGGTGCAGCACCACCAGGACGTCGTCGTCGCTGGGTGTGAACAAGCGGGCAGGGAAGTCCTGCTCTGCAGTGGCCGTCCCTGAGGCAGGGCGCCCGTTCGGTTCGACGATTTCCACCCTGTCCAGGCGGAAGTTCCTGATTCCGGCCTTGCTGTGGCAATACGCCTCGAAGTACCACGTGTTATCCAGCGAGTAGAGCCGCAAGGGGTCAACGTCACGTTCGGTCAGCTCATCCCGCTGCCGGGATAGATACTTCAGGCGCAGTTGGCGGCCGTCCCTGATGGCCTGGGTAATGACGGCGAACGCCTGCGACTGCTCGGGCTCAACGGATTGCCCGGCTACGGCGCCTGCCAAACGTCCCGCCTGCCCTGCAGCACCAGTCAGTTTGATGGTGACGGATTCCAGGGCACTCCCGGGCTCGTCTTCGGAGATGCCCGCCAACGCCGGAAGGTCTCCCAGCATGGCCAGGCCGGTCAGCAAGGCAGCGGCTTCGTCCTCGCTGAAGCGCACCGGGCGGTTCAGGTCCAGATGTTCGGAGATATACACGTGGTCGTTTTCCCATTGGATGTCCAGGAGGTCATCCGGATAGCCCTCAGGGAGGCCCGAGCAGATGAGGATCTTGAGATCATCAATCAGCGCCTTGCGGGTAATGCCGAAGTGGTCTGCGACTTCCTGGATGTGGAGACCCTGATGATGGACCAGGAACGGGACCAACTGCAGCATCCTGGCAAGTTGGTCCTCCGAAGTGCGCTTCCGGGCACGCTGCGCCCGTGCGGCCTCGGGGAACGCCACGGGTACGGGCGGTTCAGCATCGAAGTCCAGGGCACCTCGCAGGCGGCGCACGACGGCGGCACGCAGTTCATCCGGGCCGTCCACCTTAACGTGGGGGCCGTATGAGGCCAGCTCTTCGGCGAGTACCTCGGGATCGCGGAATTCCACCATGACGCGGTCACGGGTGGAATCAACCGGGGCTGTTTCGACGGCTCTCTTGCGCAAGGCAAGCAGGCGGTCCTTGTCGACGGAGAGGGTGGCCCGCTGTACGGGCAGTTCATGGAGGGTGTCCAATTCGGCCCTGGCATTGAAACCGACCGGAGGCTCGAAACTGGTCCCGGGCACCACGGTCACCGCGGTAGTCATCCGCGAGAGCCGGAACAGTCTCTTGGCTCCTCTCCCCCGGTCAAAGCCCACGAGGTACCACTGGCCAAAGCGGCTGCCGAGTCCCCAGGGCTCAACCTCCCGGACTTCTTCACGCCCGGTACTGACAGCGAGGTAGCCGAAGCGGACCGGATGATTGCCGTGCATGGCTGCAACGACGTCGTCGAAGGCCTGTCCGGCTGGTTTGATCCGGGGCTGGACGCCGGCGGGGAGGTCCACCTCCGTGAAGCCTCCTGCGGCTTGCAGCTTGCGGACGGCATTGGCTGCTGCGGAGCCAAGCGCTGCCCGTTCCCACAGTTGCGCAGCGAGGAGCAACACGGTGCATTCTGCAGGCGTGAGGTTCACATCAGGCAGCCGGTTTGAGTCCTTGCCGATGCGGTAGCGCGTTGACGCGGGGTCGTCGACACCGAAATGGCGCGGATCCGTGAGTGTCTCGATCTCGAAGCCAAACTGTTTCAAATCCACTTTGTCGCGCTCGAACATGCGCCCAAAGGCAACGTCGTTCTCTGCGGAATCGTGGTAGACCTTCTCGCGCAGGACGGAGCGTGGAAGGCCCACCCTGGTATTTAGCAAAGCCAGGAGAAGGTTCAAAAGTCGTTCAGTGCGGGATGCGGACACGGTTGCTACGTTACTAAAGTCCGGCGGGAAAGCAGCAAGGCGCGTCACCGACCGGTAAAACCGGAAGGTAACGCGCCTTGCGCCGAGTGATGTCCTAGCGGACAGCCACGAGGTCTACAACGAAGATCAGGGCTTCGTTGGGCTTGATGGCTCCACCGGCGCCACGGGAACCGTAGGCGAGCTCGGAAGGAATTTCCAGGCGGCGGCGGCCGCCGACCTTCATGCCCAGCAGGCCCTGGTCCCAGCCCTGGATGACCTGGCCTACGCCGACGCGGAAGTCCAGCGGAGCGCCGCGGCCCCATGAAGCGTCGAATTCTTCGCCCGTGGACCAGGCGACGCCAACGTAGTGGGTAGAGACGGTGTCTCCGGCTTTGGCTTCCGTGCCGGTGCCCTCGATGAGGTCCGTGATGACGAGGTCCGTGGGGACGTCGCCTTCCGGGAAGTCGATTTCGGGCTTGGTGCGGTCAAAGTCGCGCTGACCAAATGACATGGTTGCTCCTTGGTGTGAGGGACGGGATTGGTGTCAGGAACCAGCTTAAGCCAGTGCCCGGCAGTCTTGTCGACGTTGCGGTGGTCGTTACTTGACGCCGAGAATGTCGACGACGAATACGAGGTCGCCCTTGGCTTCACCCTGGCCGGTTTCACCGTAGGCCAGGTCCTGCGGGATGACCAGCAGCACGCGCGAGCCAACAGTCTTGCCTTCAAGGCCCTGCGTCCAGCCCTTGATGACGCCGGTGAGGGGGAAGCTGGTGGGCTCTCCCCTGTCGAAGCTCGAATCGAACTTGGTGCCACCTACGAGGTTCACACCGACGTAGTTGACGGTCAGGGTGTCAGTGGCCTTGACGGCAGCTCCGGAGCCCTTGATCAGGTCCTGGGCGATGAGTTCCTTGGGTGCAGCGACGCCATCCACGGAAATCTGCGGAATGCCCTTGTCGTCTTCCTTCACGGTGGGCAGGCCGGCCGGAGGGGTCACTGCTTCACCTTCGGGCTTCTCCAGGACCGGAGCGGCATCCTTGGCGGAGACGATCTTGAAGACCACCAGCTGCGTGCCGGCAGGGGTGTCACCCGAGGAATTGCCGGGGGCGGCGATGGCAACGTGGCTGCCGACCTTGGCGCCGATAATGGCGTTGTAGATCAGTTCATTGCTGGACTTGATCTGATCCGTCAGATCGATCGGTTGGGGGCCGGTCGCGTAGCCGTCCTCAAGGGTCTTGCCATCGTTGCCGTCTACGGCGACGTAGGCCAGTTCGGCTGTCTGCCCCGCCTTCACGCGGGCTCCATCGCCTTCACTGACGACGTCAACCGTGGGCTCAGCGACGGTGAGGGGCTTGGAGAACTCAATGCCCGGCGCTTTGTCGTTGCCGTTGTCCGTTACCTTGACGGAGTCGAGCTTGGAGACGTCGCCTACGGACTTGCTGGTGGGCTCGGCGGCCGGCGTGCTCCCGCCGCCACAGGCGGTGATGAGCAGAAGGGCGGGCAGGAGGATTGCTAGGAGTCGGCGCACAAAAAAGACACTTTCGTCGGGGCAAGGGACACTCGGAAGGGCGCGTTGCGCCTCCAAGCAGGTTGGGTCCCATGAAGAGACCACTATCCAGAATAGCCCGTGAAGCTGGGAGTCAGCTCATAGAGTCCAGGAGCGCATCCACCCGCTCGTCGACGCTCCGGAACGGGTCCTTGCAAAGAATTGTCTGGTGGGCACGGTCGTTCAGCTTCAAGTGGACCCAATCCACGGTGTAGTCGCGGCCAAGTTCCTGGGCCCGGCGGACAAAGTCTCCTCGCAGCTTCGCCCTCGTTGTCTGCGGCGGTGCGTCCACGGCGTCCTTGACCTCTGTTTCCGTGACCAGCCGACGTGCTGCCCCCCGTGCCTGCAACAGGAAGAAGATGCCGCGTTGCCGTGAGATGTCGTGGTAGGTGAGGTCAAGTTGGGCGATTCGTGGAGAGTCCAGGCTGAGGTCGTGCCGGCGCATGTAACCGTCCATTAACTTCTTCTTGATGGCCCAGTCCACTTCGGTATCAATGGTGGACGTATCGCCGCTTTCGATGGCGTCCAGCGTGCGCTTCCACAGGTCCAGGATGAGCGGTACGTGGGGGTTGTGCGCCCCGTTGGTGGCGACAAATTCAGTGACCTTGCTGAGGTATTCGCGCTGGATATCCAGGGCGGTGAGCTGCCTGCCGTTGGCAAGCCTGACCAGGGCGCGGCCCGTAAGGTCATGTGAGATTTCGCGGATGCTGCGGATGGGGTTCTCCATCCGCATGTCGCGCATGATGACGCCCGCCTCGATCATGCGGAGGATCAGGTCCACTGTTCCCACTTTGAGCAGGGCTGTGGTTTCGGACATGTTGCTGTCCCCCACGATTACATGGAGTCGGCGGTAGAATTCTGCATCCGCATGGGGCTCATCGCGGGTATTGATGATGGGGCGTGACCTGGTGGTGGCTGAGGACACGCCCTCCCAGATGTGGTCCGCCCGCTGGGAGAACGCGAAGGTGGCCCCATGTGGTGTCTTAAGGACCTTGCCTGCCCCGGCGATCAGCTGGCGCGTCACCAGGAAGGGAATGAGGATCTCAGCCAGCCGGGAAAATTCCCCGCGGCGCGGGATCAGGTAGTTCTCGTGGCTGCCGTAGGAGTTTCCCGCGGAGTCGGTGTTGTTCTTGAACAGGTAAACAGTGCCGTTGAAGCCCTCTGCCGCAAGCCTTGCCTGGGCCTCATCCACGAGGTCGTCCAGGATAAGCTCGCCCGCCCTGTCATGGGCGATCAACTGTGCGAGGTCGTCGCACTCGGCCGTGGCATACTCCGGATGCGAACCCACATCCAGGTACAGCCGCGAGCCGTTGGTCAGGAACACATTGGACGAACGGCCCCAGCTGACCACCTTGCGGAAGAGGTAGCGGGCTACTTCCTCGGGAGCCAGGGGCCGTGAATCCGGGCTGGAATAAGAGATCCCGAATTCCGTTTCGATGCCGAATATTCTCTTGTCCATCTCAAGCCTCCTCTGTGAGCAACCGGGTCATGTCCTCCGGCAAAAGCCTCCGGAACGCCCTCCGGGAACCGCGGTGGCTTTCGGATGCGCGGTACAGTACTGCAGCTTCGACGGCGGTGGCCGGCAAGGCATCGGCGTCCTTGTCCGTGGACAGGGCTCGCAGGGCCAAACGCATGGCGCCGGCCAGGCTGAGCTCAGGATCCCAGGCCCCGCTGACGACGTCCGAAATTTGGTCGGCGAGTCCACCCATGACCACGAAGCCGTTCTCATCTGCGATGGAGCCATCAAACGTCAGCCGGTAGAGGTGGTCCTGCTCCTGCGCCAAGCCGACCTCAGCAACAGCGAGTTCCACTTCGAAAGGTTTCTGTTCGGCCGTGAACACGGCACCGAGGCTCTGGGCGTAAACGCTGGCCAGTCCGCGGGCGGTGACGTCTTCGCGATCGTAGGAATAGCCGCGGACGTCTGCGTAGCGGACGCCGGCCTGCCGGAGGCTCTCGAACTCGTTGTACTTGCCTACCGCCGCGAATGCGATTTTGTCGTAGATTTCACCAATTTTGTGCAAAGACGGAGAGGGGTTTTCTGCGATCAGCGCGATGCCATCGGCGCAACTGATCACCACTACTGACCGACCCCGCGCAATGCCTTTCCGTGCGAAGTCCGCACGGTCCTTCATGAGTTGCTCGGGCGAGACATAGAACTGCTGGGTCATCTCAGGCCTCCCGTCCAGCGATGGCGCGGGATTCGACGATGGCGCCCGCTATGGCCGCCAAATCCCGTTCCGGGACACGGCGGGTCCCGGCGCGGTTGACGGTGTAGACCACGGGCCACAGCTGGCGGACAGGATCGGGCCCGCCGGTGGCTGAATCGTCGTCGGCGGCGTCATAGAGGGCCTCAACAGCCACCGCAACGGCGGCTTCCTCGGAGAGGTTGGGCTTCCACAATTTCTTCAGGGCTCCGCGGGCAAACACTGAACCTGAACCCACCGAGTGGTGTTCCTGCTCTTCATAACGGCCACCGGTGACATCGTAGGAGAACAGCCTGCCCACACCGGAGACGTGGTCAAACCCTGCAAACAGCGGAATGACCGCCATTCCCTGCATGGCCATCGGCAGGTTTCCACGGATCATGGCGCCGAGGCGGTTCGCCTTGCCCACGAGGCTGAGCAAGGTGCCCTCAATCTTCTCGTAATGCTCCAGTTCGACCTGGAAGAGACGGGTGATGTCGATGGCCAGGCCCGCTGTTCCGGCAATACCCAAGACAGAGTACTCATCTGCAGGGAACACTTTCTCGATGTGCCTGCTGGCGATGATGTTGCCCATCGTGGCGCGACGATCCCCCGCCATCAGCACGCCGCCCGGATACGTCAAAGCAACGATCGTGGTGGCGTGCGGCGAGGACGGGACGGTGCCGGCGGGTAAGGACTGATTGAACGGGAGGAGTTCGGGACGCGAGCGTTGGAGATGCTCCGTGAAAGAAGATGTTGCCTGGGTGGCCAGGGGGCCGGTTGATGGGTCCTGCATTGCTGCACTCCTTCGACTCTGCGTTCCGATGCCCGGCGGCCTCACGCCTGCCGGGCAGTACATCCTGTAGCGGGTCCGGTTACTGGCCACCCTTTTGGACAAACGCCCTGACGAATTCCTCAGCGTTGGATTCGAGAACGCCGTCGATTTCGTCGAGGAGGTCATCCACGCCCTGCGTTGCGTCCGAAGCCTGTGCCGCAGGTGCTGCGGGCGGGGCCTCAGGGACGTCCACCTCAGTATCGGTGTCCCGTGACTGTGGTTGTTGCTGCTCCTGTGCTGCCATTTTCTTTCTCCCTACTGTCAGTCTCCTGATGACGGAGACTTCCTACTGCCATATTGCCACGCTGCGGGCTGCTGCGTACGGCTTTGACCAGGCCCGGATCTCCCCGTGGCGAAGCGCCGTCAGCTCTTCGCCGGGGGCACATTCCGGCCCATCAACTCGGACAGGAAGGCACCTGCATCCTGGTGACGCTCAAACAGCGCACCAGTCAACGCCTCCGTGCCCCGGAGGGGTTCCCGAGTGGGGACCCGCTGCAGCTTGCCCAACCCGGGAACATCGAAAATAACCGAGTCCCAGCTTGCCCCGACCACGTCCTTGCCGAACCTCGAAACACAACGGCCGCGGAAGTATGCACGGGTGTCCGACGGCGGTTCGGTCACCGCCCGGGCGATGTCGACGTCGTCGACGATTTTCAGCATGCGGTCCTTGGACAGCAGCCTGTAGTAGAGACCCTTTTCCGGCCTGATATCGGACCACTGAAGATCAACCAGCCCCAGCCGGGCGTCGTCCCACGACAGTCCGTCGCGTTTCCGATACCCTTCCAGGAGCGACCTCTTGGCCACCCATTCAACAGAGGATGCGGCGGCATTGAGGTCGCTGCCCAGTGTTGTCAACGTTGATTCCCACCGCGACAGAACGTCATGGGTGTGGCCGTCACCGGTCACGGAATCCGCCACTCCCGTTTCCTGGGAAAGTTTGGCGGCCGCCTCGTAGTACATCCACTGGATGTCCAGGGCAGTCACCCTTCGGCCATCAAGCAACCTCACTGTCGCCGTCAGCGTCGTGTCATGGCTGACGGCCTGAAGTGCCTGGACGGGTTCGTGGACCTCGATCCTGGGCGCCTGGCCGGCCTCGATCAGGCTGAGGACCATGGCAGTGGTGCCGAACTTGAGGTAGTTCGAGGCCTGGCTGAGGTTGGCATCGCCAATGATGACGTGGAGGCGGCGGTACTTGTCCGCTGTTGCGTGCGGCTCATCCCGGGTATTGATGATGGGACGCCGGATGGTTGTTTCCAGTCCCACCTCTGCCTCGAAGAAGTCGGCCCGTTGGCTGATCTGGTACCCGGGGGTCGAACTGTCCTGCCCCAGCCCAACGCGTCCCGCCCCACACACGACCTGGCGGGACACAAAGAAAGGTGTCAGGCCGCGAATGATGTCGCCGAAGGGAACAGAACGTGGCATGAGGTAGTTTTCATGCGAACCATAGGACACTGACTTGTTGTCCGTGTTGTTTTTGTAGAGGTTGATGGGAGGGAGGCCGGCGTCGGCCGCCACCTTACGGACAGTGGCCAAGGCAACCAGATCGCCTGCCGCATCCCACGCAACAACATCCCGGGGGTTGGTGACCTCAGGGCTCGAGTACTCAGGGTGGGCATGGTCCACATACAGGCGTGCACCGTTACCCAGGACCATGTTCATCAGCAGGGAACCCGACTCGTCCGAGCCATCGAGTTCCAGCTCCTGGCGGCCATAGGCCAACGCGACTGCCTCGGCGTCGAGCACTGGTGGCTGGTCCGTCAGCTGGCTGGGGTCCGCCGCTGCCCGGTCCACGGTCCAGCCGCGGGCATCGTGCAACGGTTCCTCGTCGGTGTAGTCCCAGCGTGTTTCCGCTCCCCCGGCCGCCCGTTGCCGGGTGACTGTGGCATACGCCTGGATGATCCTCGCGGACATCATGGTGGCGTTCGCTCCGGGAGCCGATGGTGCATGGATGCCGTATTCAGTTTCCGAGCCCATGACGCGCATGGCACCGCCGGCGGGCAACTTCTCAGTGGGCGTACCTTCGGGTCTTGCTGTCACAGGTACTGGCCCGTGTTGGCAGTGGTTTCAATGGACTTGCCCGGTTCCTGGCCGGCCTTTCCCTGGACGATGGTGCGGATGTAGGTAATCCGCTCGCCCTTCTTGCCGGAGATCCGTGCCCAGTCGTCCGGGTTGGTGGTGTTGGGCATATCCTCGTGCTCACGGAACTCGTCCACCACGGCCCGGAGCAGGTGGTCTATCCGAAGACCCTTCTGATGAGTGGTCAGCAAATCCTTGATGGCGTACTTCTTGGCACGGTCCACGACGTTCTGCACCACGGCACCGGAGTTGAAGTCCTTGAAGTAGAGCATCTCGGTGTCGCCATTGGCGTAGGTGACCTCAAGGTATTCGTTGGACTTCTCCGTTGAGTACATGGCTTCCACGGTGCGCTGGACCATGGCATCGACGGTCGCCTGGACGTCTCCGCCATATTCAGCCAGGTCCTGCGCGTGGAAGGGCAGGTCAGTGGTGATGTACTTCGCGAATATGTCAGCCGCTGCCTCGGCGTCGGGGCGCTGGATCTTGACTTTCACGTCAAGGCGGCCCGGCCTGAGGATGGCGGGGTCGATCATGTCCTCACGGTTGGAGGCGCCAATGACAATCACGTTGTCCAGGCGCTCCACGCCATCGATCTCGCTGAGAAGCTGCGGAACGATGGTGGTTTCGACATCGGAGGAAACGCCGGTGCCGCGGGTCCGGAACAGCGAGTCCATTTCATCGAAGAAAACAACTACCGGGCTGCCGTCGGACGCCTTTTCCCGTGCGCGGGAGAAGATCAACCTGATGTGCCGCTCAGTCTCGCCCACGTACTTGTCCAGCAACTCCGGACCCTTGATGTTCAGGAAGTAGCTCTTGAGATCGGTGTTGCCGGCACGCTCCGCCGCACGTGCTGCAAGCGAATTGGCCACGGCTTTGGCGATGAGGGTCTTGCCACAGCCCGGAGGGCCGTAGAGGAGGATGCCTTTGGGGGCCTTCAGTCCGTGCTCACGGTAAAGGTCCGGATGCAGGAACGGCAGCTCCACGGCGTCGCGGATCTGCTCGATCTGGGGGCCCAGGCCACCGATGTCCTGGTAGGTGATATCCGGGACTTCTTCGAGGACGAGGTTCTCAACCTCGGCCCGTGGCACCTTTTCAAGGGCGTAACCGGTGCGGGAATCCAGGGACAGTGCGTCTCCGACCTTCAAGTGGACACTTTGCAGGGCGCCCGAAAGCCGGACCACCCGTTCCTCGTCGGCCCGGCCCACCACCAGCGCGCGGTCCTTCCCGAGCATTTCCTTGAGCGTCACCAGTTCGCCGGCGCGTTCGTAGCCGAGGCCGGCTACCACCAGCAGCGCCTCGTTCAGAAGGACTTCCTGCCCCACCGCGAGTTGGTTCAGATTGACCAGTGGGCTGACACCCACCCGCATTTTCCGGCCGGAATTGAAAATGTCCACGGACTCTTCGGTGGCGGCCTGGCTGGAACTGCCGGCAGCCGGCTGCTTCCGCGGATTGATCTGCACCACGGTTCCGAAGCTGTAGGGTGGTTGGCCCTCCTGCTCCAGTGCACCCTTCAAACGGAGGATCTCGGCCTTCGCCGTCTCCAGCATGCCCACGAGCTTGCTGTTGTTCTGGGTAGCGGCTGCCAACTGGCGGTCAATGTGGCGAAGCTTGTCCCGGAGGATATTGATTTGCCGTTCGGCAACGGTCAGATCACTCGAGGGCTCGGGTGGTTGGACAGCGGAAAGCCCCCGGCTTGCTGCTTCTTCCGCTGCGGCGTGTGCTTCCTCCGGCGTCGGCCGTCCAAGGTCGTTGTTTGACGTGTCCACGATTCATCAGCCCCTTCCTGCGCTTAAGAAGACCTTAGTCCCGAAAAGCTCAGGGTGCTGGGTGACATTCGGAATGCGGACCCTATTGTGACCTTTGTCAGTTTGTGACTGCGGGATCGTCCTGGACGTTGGTGCCGGCGATGGCGTCACGGGCAGCACGGCGGAGTTTCTTGTCGGAAACTGACCGCTCCCCTACTGCGCCAGGGGTCCAAGCGTTGAGGTCCTCTTCGCTGAACTCCGTCTTGGACGGGCGGCGCTTGACCGAAATTCCGGTGACACCGTCCGCGAGACGGCGCGTGACCAGGAGGAAGCCCGTGTGGGCCACCATGCGGTGGTCCGGACGGACGGCAAGGCCCTCGAGGTGCCAACCGCGGACCATGGACTCCCAAGCGTCAGGCTCGGTAAAGCGTCCGTCAGCACGGATGGCCTCGGCTGTGCGGGACAACTGGGTGACGGTTGCCACGTAGTTGATCCAGACGCCACCGGGCGCAAGGACGGTGGCCACGGCATCAAGGCACTCCCAGGGAGCGAGCATGTCCAGGACCACACGGTCCACGGAGCCTGGGGCCTCAGCCTTGACCACTTCTTCCTGGAAGTCGCCCAGGGAGATCTGCCATGCCGGGTGCGGTCCACCGAAAATGGTCTCCACGTTGCCGCGGGCGATGTCGGCGAATTCCTCGCGACGCTCAAACGAGTGCAGGTAGCCACCGTCACCCACGGCGCGCAGCAGGGAGATGGAGAGGGCGCCGGAGCCGACGCCGGCTTCCACGACGCGTGCGCCCGGGAAGATGTCGGCCATAGTGACAATCTGGCCGGCGTCCTTCGGGTAGACCACAGCAGCGCCGCGGGGCATGGACAGCACGAAGTCGGAGAGCAGGGGACGCAGCGTCTGGTACTGCTGGCCAACGTTGTTGCTGACCACGGAGCCATCCACCTTGCCGATGATTTCGTCGTGGTTCAGGAAGCCGCGGTGGGTGTGGAAAGCACCGCCCACCTCCAGGGTGATGGTGTTCATGCGGCCGCGCTCGTCAGTGAGCTGGACCCGCTCGCCGACGCGGAAAGGCCCGCGGCGGCGCGCAGCGCCCGTCGGCTGCGTGGCAGGGCCGGTCGTTGCCTGGCTGGCGGATGCCTCGTCGGTGCCGGCGTTTGCTTCGGGGGCGGCAGTTTCGCTGCTCATGTACTGTTCCTCGCTCCTGTACGGCTTGGCCGCAACATCGTGCTGGCGGATGGGCGCCAAAAATCAATGGGTTCTTCGGTAAATCCGCCAGCATGCAACTCTACCGGCAAGGAAGTCAGGGGCGCCCGCTCCGGCGGGCTTCCTTACCTGTTATCGCTGTCACTACTGCCTGCTGGCGGAGAAGCCCGGTGACGATTCCGTTGTGGTCCACCACAGCGTATTCGCCGCCCTCCAGCCGCGCCAAGTACTGGATCAGTTCCTGGCCCTTGGACCATTCCGGGACGTAAGCCCCGGCGCCGAGGGCGTGGGCCACTGCGGTGACCGGCGTCGTCGTCGTCGACTGCGGAGGCACTGCGGCCGCTGCGCCGAAGTCCACCACGCCCTGCGGTTTGCCATCCGGTCCACAGATCACGACGGCGGGACTTCCGGTCGGTGCTATGTCCAGGACGTCGGCCACGGTGGCTGAGTTCGGTACGCCCACGGCGCGCTCTGCCAGGCCCGCAGCGCTCACCAGGTAGAGGCGGCTGCGGAGCTTCGCGTGGTGGATGGAACTGGACGCGCCCATCCACAGGAAACCGCAGACGAGGACGGTGATGAGCATGAGGTTGATGTCCAAGGGCGAACCGCTGATGAGCGGCAGGCCGATGAACCAGATAACCAAGGCGGCAACGATGATACGGCCGGACCAGCCGGCGGCGATGGTGCCTTTGTCCTGGCTGCCTGTTGCTTTCCACACGGCCGACTCAACCAAACGCCCGCCGTCCAGAGGCAGGCCGGGGAGGATATTGAAGAGGCCGATCAGGAGGTTGGCCCACATCAGGATGTTGGCCAGGATGTCCGAGACACCGCTGAGGACTCCTGTGGAAAGCACGGCCCACATCCCGGCCGCCAAGACGAAGTTGGAGGCAGGGCCCGCCAGGGCGACTATTACTGATCGACCGGGTGAAGCCGTGAAATTCTCGAACTGCGTGTGGCCGCCCCAAAGGTTCAGCACAATCTTTTCCGTGGGCCAGCTGAAGACTTTGGCGCTCAGCGCGTGCGCCAGCTCATGGACCAGCACAGAGACAGCCAGCAGCAAGGCGTAACCCAAAGCAACAAAATAGGCCCCGATGCCGAGATCCGGCATCCGTACAAGGAGCGCGGGTCCGTACACGATGACCGTGAAGCCGGCGATCACAAACCACGAGTAGGCAAGAAAGACAGGAATTCCGGCAATCTTTCCGAGGGGTATGCCGTCCTTCTTACTGGTTGCATGATGCGGGGCGGAGGAGCTTGTCACCTAGTTGGCCCCTTCGAGGAGGTTTGCTGCCTGGAAGCGGTCAACGACCAGTTGCTGGACATCGGATGAAGTCCTGCCCACCAGGGTGTCCCACATGACCATGCGGTGATCCTCCGGCAGCGGTACCTGATGCGGAATTCCCACTGTTATCACGCCCGAAGCGATGGCGGCGGTGGCGCCCGGAATGGAATCCTCCAGGGCGACGCAGTGGTGGATCGTCAGGGACGGATCATCCAGGCGAAGGCGTTCGACAGCCGTAAGGTAGGCCTCGGGGTGCGGTTTTCCGTTGGCGACGGTATCCCCGGTGACCATGAACTCGAAGTAGGGCCTCGGCAGGCTTTCCACGACAACGCCGGCCAGCGGGCCCTCGGACATCGTCACCAGGGCGCAGCGGATGCCTGCCTGATGGAGCTCATCCAACAGTTCGCGCGCACCCGGCCGCCACGGAACTTCCTTGCGGACCTGCTCAATGACCTGGGCGCTGAGGGTATCCACGATCTCGCGGGCTTCGAGCCTGACCCCGGCGGCCTGCAGGACAGCAGCAGAATGCAGCAAAGACTGCCCCACCAACTGCATGGCCTGCTGGTGCGACCACCTGCCGCCATGTTCCTCAACCAGCGCGCGCTCGGCAGCGATCCAGTAGGGTTCGGTGTCCACGAGTGTGCCATCCATATCCCAGAGCACGGCTTTGAGGAGGGGCTGGCTGGGTGAGGAATGCATGGTTTCCAGTCTACGTGGAACCGCGTGGCTGACTGTGCGTGCTTTGCGCTGTGGGCGAAGAAGGGACACGCACCGACGTGAAATGCCATGCATCCACGAGGGTCTTGGACGTAGGGTGAGTGGATGAACAGTGTGGACGGGACACCCGAAGGACAGGACATCACCGCGGAGCCCGAGCGTTTCCTCAAGGAACCTGCGGAAGGCCAGCGTGTCACGGTAATGCTCGCTGCCTTTGAGGGCTGGAACGATGCCGGTGAAGCCGCCAGCGATGCGCTGCACTATCTGAACAAGCTGTGGGACGGTAAGAAGGTTGCCACGGTGGATGCCGAGGAGTACTACGACTTCCAATTCACGCGCCCTACTGTGCGGCGGACATCTTCCGGGGCCCGCAAGGTCAAATGGCCATCGACCCGCATCTATAAGGCGGCCGTTCCCGACAGCAACGTGGATGTCGTCTTTGTCCTGGGCACCGAACCTTCCTACCGCTGGCGCGCCTACACCACGGAATTGCTGGTCCATGCCGAGGCACTCAAGGTTGACTCCGTGGTTCTGATTGGCGCATTGCTCGCTGACGTGCCCCACAGCCGTCCCATTCCGGTGAGCACCACCACCGAGGACAGCTCATTGCGGGAGCGGCTCAACCTTGAGGCGTCCCAATACGAGGGACCGGTAGGCATAGTCGGCGTGCTCGCTGAATTTGCCATGCTGGCGGGCCTGCCGACGGTCTCCCTGTGGGCAGCCGTCCCCCACTACGTGGCCCAGCCGCCGTCCCCCAAGGCCCAGCTCGCCATTCTGCATAGGGTTGAGGATCTGCTGCAGGTTCCCTTGGACAGTCTGGCCCTGGCTGAAGAGTCAGAAGCCTGGGAGCGCGGAGTGGACGAACTCGCCACCGAAGACCCGGAAATTGCCGCGTATGTGCGGCAACTGGAGGAGGCCAAGGACACGGCCGATCTTCCGGAGGCGTCCGGGGAATCCATTGCCCGCGAATTCGAGCGGTACCTCAAACGACGCGGCAAGGACCGGCCCTGAGTCGCCAACACCGTAAAAACCAGCAGCGGCCCTGACGTCATGTCGGGGCCGCTGCTGTGTGACTACTGGGTTCGCGTGTGTTTCTTAGGACCCTGCGCGCTCAGAGTTCCACGCCAAGCAGGGCATTGATGGCGTCGGAGATCACGGCACTGTCCTGATCGGATGCCGGAGCATTGGTCCGCAGGGTGGCTTCTGCCCAACGATCGATTGCGGAAATGGCTCCGGGAGCGTTGAGGTCATTGGACAGCTCCTTGCGCATCGCGGCCACCAGCGGTCCTGCCGAACCTGCCTGGGCCAGCTCCGCTGCTTCACGCCACCGCGCCAGCCGCTTCTTGGCTGCCGTAAACTCCTCATCGGTCCAGGACCAGTCCGAACGGTAGTGGTTGGCCAGAATAGCCAGGCGGATGGCCGCCGGTTCTTCACCAGCCGCGCGGAGCTTGGAGACGAGAACAAGGTTGCCCTTGGACTTGCTCATCTTTTCTCCGTCCAGTCCCACCATGCCGGCGTGCGAATAGTGCCGTGCCAGCGGTACTCCGGACAGAGAGTAAGCGTGGCCGGCCCCCATTTCGTGGTGCGGGAACACCAGGTCCGAGCCTCCGCCCTGGACGGTAAAGGGTGCCGGAAGATACTTCTGCGCAATGACCGTACATTCGATGTGCCAACCGGGGCGGCCGTCTCCGAGGGTTGCGCCAGGCCACCGTGGCTCTCCTTCGCGGGCCACGCGCCAGAGCAGCGGATCAAGGGCATGGCGTTTCCCAGCCCTTGCGGGGTCTCCCCCGCGTTCTGCGAATAGCGCCAGCATCTCTGTTTCACCCAGTCCCGACACGTCACCCAACGTCCAGGCGTCTGTTGCGTCCGAGCGCTTGCCGGCCATTTCGACGTCGTAATAGACATCGCCGTCAGGCTCACCGTCAGAACCGTGAACGCGGTAGGCAACGCCGTCGGCAATGAGGCGTTCGATGGCGGGAACGATATCCGGGATGGCCTCGACGGCGCCGATGTAGTGATTGGGTGCAAGGACATTGAGAGCGTCCATGTCGGTCTGGAAAAGCTCGATCTGGCTCTGGGCCAGTTCGCGCCAGTCCACGCCTGTGGCGGTGGCGCGCTCCAGCAGGGGGTCATCGATATCCGTGACGTTTTGGACGTAGGAGACCCGAAGGCCGGCGTCCCGCCAGGCGCGGTTCAAGAGGTCAAAGGCCACATAGCTGGCGGCATGACCCATGTGGGTCGCGTCGTACGGCGTGATGCCGCAGACATACATGGATTGTTCCGGTTGCCGTTCAACCTCCACTACACGGCCAAGGGCTGTGTCGAACAGGCGTAGTTGCGGCATGCTGCCGGGCAGCTCAGGAACAGGGCGGGAGGTCCACGATTTCACGACTCAACCTTAGTGCTAGGCACTGATGACACCGAAATAGAGCAGGACATACAAGGCCAGGCCCAGGAGAATCCGGTACCAGACGAACAGCCGGTAACTGCGGGTGGAGACGAACTTCAGGAACCAGCCAATGATGATGTAACCCACCACGAAAGCGATGACCGTGGCCATCGCGGTCTCCGCCAAACCGTAAGGACCGGCCAGTCCATCGTTGGAAACCGTCTTGTACAACTGGTACAGGCCACTGCCGAAGACGGCCGGGATGGCCAGCAGGAACGAATACCGGGCAGCGGCTTCACGGGTGTAGCCCATGAGCAGTCCGGCGGTGATGGTTCCACCGGAGCGGGAAACGCCCGGAATCAAGGCCATGGCCTGGGCGAACCCGTACAAAATGCCGTGCTTGTACGTGAGTTGTGTGAGATCCCTCTCCTGCCGCCCGATTGCGTCCGCGACAGCCAGGATCATGCCGAAAACGATCAGCATGGTGGCCACGATCCACATGCTGCGCAATACCGACTCGATCTGGTCCTGGAACAGCAGGCCCAGGACGATGATCGGGAGGCTGCCCAGAATAACGAGCCACCCCATGCGGGCATCGGGATTGCTGCGTTCCACTTTGCCGGTGAGGGACCCGAACCAGGCACGGACGATCCTGACGATGTCGCGCCAGAAGTAGACGATGACGGCGGTTTCGGTTCCCAACTGCGTGATGGCAGTAAACGCGGCGCCGGGATCGGAAGCATTCGGGAGGAATGAGCCGACGATCCGCAGGTGTGCGCTCGAGGAGATCGGGAGGAATTCGGTGAGGCCCTGCACCAGGCCCAGCAAGGCTGCTTCTATCCAGTTCACGTGAATAGACCCTACGTCATGAAGACTGGGAACTCCCCGTAAGCTAGCAGCTATGCAGCAGCGTTATGTCGGGAACAGTGGGTTCCGCGTGTCCTCCTTGTCCCTTGGAACCATGTCCTGGGCACAGGAAACGGATGAACAGGACGCCGCCGAAGTCCTCCATGCTTTTGTCGCTGCCGGCGGCACGGTGGTTGATACGGCGGCCTCCTATGCCCAAGGCCAGGCCGAGGCCATGCTGGGTTCCATGTTGGGCGACGTCGTGGCCCGCTCCGAGCTGGTCATCTCCACCAAAGCCGGCGTGTCGTCGTCGGACTCACGGCGCAGCATTAATGCTTCACGCGGCGCCATGCTGTCCGCGCTCGATGCCAGCCTCGCAAGGCTGGGAACCGACTACATCGACATCTGGTTCGCGCACGAGTGGGATGCGAACGTGCCCCTCGATGAGACCCTTTCAGCGCTGGAACTTGCCCAGAGGACCGGACGTGCCCGGTATGTGGGAATTTCCAACTACAACGGCTGGCAGACCGCCAAAGCCGCTGCTGTGGCAGGATTCACCCTGGTGGCCAACCAGTCGGAGTATTCCCTGGTCCAGCGCAAGGCCGAAGACGAACTGATCCCTGCTGTAGAAGACGCCGGATTGGGTCTCATGGCGTGGGCGCCCCTGGGCAGGGGCGTCCTCAGCGGCAAATACCGTGGACAGATTCCAGCGGATTCCCGTGCCGCGCAGAACCGCCTGGCTGCCTATGTTGAGCCGTATTTGGAACCGAGGGCTTCCCGTGTGGTGGAAGCGGTGGCCATGGCTGCCCGCGGGCTGGGCCGCACACCCATGGATGTCTCCCTCAGCTGGCTGCTCTCACGCCCCGGTGTGGCGACGGCAATCATCGGGGCGAGGAACGCCGTACAGCTCAAGGAACTGTTGGACGCACAATTGACGGTTCTGCCTGCGGAGATAGGACGCGCACTGGAGGACGTTTCGGCCCTGTAGGCCGGTCTATTGCCGGTCCAGGATGTCCAGTAGATAGCTGCCGTATCCGCTCTTGGCCAGCTTGGCAGCCTGTTGTCGAAGGCCGTCGTCGTCCAGGTAGCCCATCCGCCAGGCAACTTCTTCAGGTGCCCCGATCTTTAAGCCCTGCCGGTTCTCAGTGGTGCGTACGTAGTTTGAAGCATCGTTCAGGTCGCTGAAGGTGCCCGTGTCCAACCAAGCGGTGCCGCGGGGGAACTTCTGTACGTGCAACCGGCCCAGGTCCATGTACTTCCTGTTGATGTCCGTGATCTCCAGTTCCCCGCGGGGGGAGGGTTTGAGGTCCTTGGCCATGGCGACCACGGTGTTGTCATAAAAGTACAAGCCGGGGACGGCGTAATTGCTTTTGGGCATGGATGGTTTCTCTTCGATGGATACCGCCAGGCCGTCGTCGTCGAACTCCACCACACCGTAGGCGGACGGATCCTTGACCCAATAACCGAAGATGGCACCGCCGTCGACATCCACGTAGTGGCGTAACTGGTTGCCCATGCCGGGTCCATTGAAAATGTTGTCCCCGAGGATGAGGGCCACCTTGCCTGATCCGATGTGCCGCTCCCCCAGGATGAACGCCTGGGCCAACCCGTCCGGCGTCGGCTGTTCCGCGTACGTAAGGTTGATCCCGAACTGTGAACCATCGCCCAGGAGCCGCTGGAACTGGGTGGCGTCGCCGGGAGTGGTGATGATCAGGACATCGCGGATCCCGGCGAGCATCAGTGTGCACAGCGGGTAATAGATCATGGGTTTGTCGAACACGGGAACCAACTGTTTACTGATTCCGAGCGTGATGGGATGGAGCCTTGAACCCGTCCCACCTGCAAGAATAATTCCTCGCAAACCTGCCGTCCTCACCTGTGCCCTGTCCCGCCGCGGACGGCTACTCTAGGGCCATGCAGAGAATCCTTGTCACCGGCGGGGCCGGATTCATCGGATGCAACTTTGTCCACTACATCATGGGCCACACCGGCCTTCATGTCACGGTCCTGGATAAATTGACCTACGCAGGCAATCGTGAATCACTTGCCGGGTTGCCGCCTGAACGCTTCGAATTCGTCCAGGGTGACATTTGTGATGCCGCAGTGGTGGATCCGCTGACTGCCGCCGTGGATGCAGTGGTGCATTTCGCCGCCGAGTCCCACAACGACAACTCCCTGGAAGAGCCCCGGCCTTTCATCGACACCAACCTGCTGGGAACATTCACCCTGATCGAAGCTGCAAGAAAGCACGGCACCCGGTTCCATCACATCTCCACCGACGAGGTTTACGGCGATCTTGCCCTGGATGAACCGGGCCGCTTCACCGAAGAATCCGTCTACCGGCCCACAAGTCCGTACTCAGCTACGAAAGCAGGCTCGGACCTGCTGGTCCGGGCATGGGTCAGGTCCTTCGGCCTCAAGGCGACCATCAGCAATTGCTCCAACAACTACGGTCCGTACCAGCACGTTGAGAAGTTCATTCCCCGGCAGATCACCAACATCCTCGAAGGCACCCGGCCGCGCCTCTACGGCAATGGCCGCAACGTGCGCGACTGGATCCACGTCGAAGACCATTCCTCTGCGGTGGTGGCCATCCTTGAAGGTGGCCGCGTTGGCGAAACCTACCTGATCGGGGCCGACGGAGAACGGTCCAACAGGGAAGTGGTGGAAAAGCTGCTGTCCCTCGCCAACCAGCCCGGCGACGCCTACGATCTGGTGACCGACCGCCCAGGCCATGACCTGCGCTACGCCATCGATTCAAGCAAGCTCCGCAGGGAACTTGGGTGGTCGCCCCGGTATTCGGATTTCGACGCCGGCCTGGCGGCCACCGTTCAGTGGTACCGGGACAACGAAGACTGGTGGCGGCCCCAGAAAGCCTCAACTGAATCCAAATACGCCGGCCAGGGCCACTAAGCCGTGGAGCAGGCACAGCAGTTGCGTTCACGGACCACGACGATCCCCGGGCTGGTGCTTTTCGAGTTGCCGCTTCATGGGGATGACCGGGGATGGTTCAAGGAAAACTGGCATCGTCAGAAGATGCTGGACCTGGGGCTCCCGGATTTCGGGCCGGTGCAAAACAACGTCTCCTTCAACGCTGCACGCGGAACTACCCGGGGAATCCATGCCGAACCGTGGGACAAGTTCATTTCGGTTGCGACGGGGAGGATTTTCGGCGCGTGGGTGGACCTGCGCGAGGGGCCCGGCTTCGGCACCATGTTCTGCGCGGAAATGACGGCCAAGGATGCGGTGTACGTTCCCCGCGGTGTTGGAAACGCCTTCCAAACCATGGAAGCTGACACGGCGTACACGTACCTGGTCAATGATCACTGGAGTGCTGAAGCGCAGACGGACTACACCTTCCTCAACGTGGCCGACCACCAGGTAGCCGTTCCGTGGCCCATACCGTTGGACCGTGCTGTTCTGTCGGCCCAAGACAAAAGCCACCCACGCTTGACGGACGTTAAGCCCATGCAGCCGAGGCGAACGCTGGTCCTCGGAGCGGACGGGCAACTGGGCAAAGCCTTGCGGGGCGAGTATGCCGGAGAGGCCAGTGTGGAATTCGCCGGCCGGGCAGACTTCGATCTCACATCGCGGGAATCGTATGCGGCACGGGACTGGCGGAAGTACTCCACCATCATCAACGCGGCAGCTTTTACGGGCGTTGATGCCGCCGAAACCGCGGATGGCCGTGCGGCCGCCTGGGCCATCAACGCAACTGCCGTGGCCCGCTTGGCGAGGACCGCCGTCGAGCATTCACTGACGCTGGTTCATGTTTCCAGCGACTACGTGTTCGACGGAACTGCCGACATTCACCCGGAGGACGAAAACCCAACGCCCCTGGGGGTCTACGGCCAGAGCAAAGCAGCTGGAGAGATAGCTGTGGCGACTGTTCCCCGGCATTACATCGTGCGGACCAGTTGGGTCGTGGGTGAGGGTCGAAACTTTGTTCGAACCATGGCTGCTTTGGCCGCCCAGGGGGTCTCTCCCTCCGTAGTTGATGACCAATGGGGAAGGCTGAGTTTCGCCGTCGACGTCGCTGCGGCCATCCGTCACCTGGTGGACCATCAGGCCCCCTATGGCACGTACAACGTCAGCAACAGCGGCGAGCGGGCATCCTGGGCCGGCGTTGCCCGGGATGTGTTCCGGCTCTGCGGGGCCGATCCGGTCCGGGTGAAGCCTGTCAGCACCGCAGACTATGCCACGCCCGGTACCGCGCCCCGCCCCCGCAGCAGCGTTCTGGACCTGTCGAAGATCCGGGCCACCGGATTTGACCCGGCTCCCGGACCCCTGCGCCTGGCGGAGTATTTGGAGGGCTTGCAACCCTAGCGGCGTCCGCCAAAAGGGCCTACAGTGGCCGTACGGCAGCCCGCTTGTGGCAGGCCGGGAGACAACTCAAGTGAACACGTTGGAGGGGCAGCCTTGGCTGTCCGCGGCGATCCAGGCAGTGCAGCAGCATGGATCGCCGGCTCAATTGTTGTGTCCTGAGCTGGACCCTGAAGCCTGGAGAGCCGAGAATGCTGCTGCCGAAGATCGCGTCCCAACAAAGCGCACTCCCCCACGCCGTGCTCCCACGGGCCCCCAGGCAGGGCTCCAGGGGGTCGTGGCTCCTGACCCCAGTGCGGGGCCCGTCTTCCGCAAGCCAGCCCGGTCCAACCGAGTCGGAGGCTGCACAGTGGGTCACCTTGGGCGGTGCGCCGGTCAAGCTCATGGACTTCGATGGTGCAATGCGCCAGATTCTTGACCATACACAGGCCATGAACGCGAAGCCGTTGGCGGTCTGTTCAGCCAATCTTGACCACCTCCGCCATTTCGGCTCGGGTGGCAGATGGAACGGCACTGTGAGCCAGCCTGGCCCGCTGGAGTGGCTGACCTTGGTGGACGGGGCACCGCTCGTTGCAGAAGCCACGCGGATCACCGGCCGGACGTGGCCCAGACTGGCAGGCAGCGACCTCATTGGACCGCTGCTGGAGGAGGCCGAACACCGTGGTCTCCGCGTGGGTATCCTGGGCGGAAGCCCCCAGGCGCAGGAGCTCATCCGAAATAAGTTTGCTGCGGAACGTCCCGGTTTAAGCGTTGCGGGCTGGTGGGCGCCCGAACGATCGGTCCTCGCAGACGCGCAGGCCTCCTCAATGTTGGCGAAGAACATAGCTGCCGCTTCTCCGGACATCATGGTGGTGGGCTTGGGGAAGCCACGGCAAGAGCTGTGGATTGAGGAGTACGGGCAGTTGACAGGAGCCAAGGTGTTGCTCGCCTTCGGCGCGGTGGTGGATTTCCTGGCGGGCCGGATCCGGCGCGCCCCGGCCTGGGTGAGTGGCCACGGGATGGAGTGGGCGTGGCGGCTGGCGTTGGAACCGCGAAGACTGGCCCGGCGATACTTGGTGGACGGCCCGGAGGCATACATGACGTTGCGGCGTCAGAGTGCCGCAGACCCGTCCGATCCGCTAACCGTCTCTGGGGCGGCGGTGCCCTCCAACGCCGTTGAATCCGTCCCGGAGTGCGGGCCCAGCCGTGCTCCGGGACAGTTCGTCGCGGGTGACGTCAAAGCCAACGTCGCCGTGATCGTGGTGACCTATGACAACGCAGATGACGTGGGGCCGTTGGTAGCGGGACTCCGGGCGGAGACCGCCGGACAAACCATCAGGGTTGTTGTGGCTGATAACTCCCCCGACGACAAGACCATGGCCGAATTGGCCCGGTTTCCGGATGTCCTGGCGATACGCACGGGTGGGAATCTTGGCTATGCCGGCGGAATCAATGCTGCCATGCGGGTGGCTGGTGACGCGGACGCCTATCTCATCCTCAACCCGGACCTGCGGGTCGAGCCGGGGGCGATCGCGGCCATGCGGCGACGGATGGCACTGTCAGGGGCAGGCATGGTGGTGCCGGTCCTGCTGGACGACGACGGCAGCGTTTATCCATCACTGAGGTGGGAGCCGGGGGTCCTGCGAGCGCTGGGTGACGCAGCTTTGGGCGGGCACCTTCAGGGCAGGCCGGGTTGGTTGTCTGAGATGGACTTCGATCCGGAGAGTTACGTGTATGCGCACCGGGTTGATTGGGCGACGGGTGCGGCGCTCTTGATCAGCGCGGATGCTGTGAGTGAGGTGGGCAGCTGGGATGAGCAGTTCTTCCTGTACTCCGAGGAGACAGACTTTTGCCGACGGGTACGAGCCGCGGGCCTTTCCATCTGGTTTGAGCCCTTGGCGCGGATGTGGCATGAACGTGGGGGGTCGGGTACATCGCCACAGTTGACCGCGCTGATGTCCGTGAACCGTTTGCGCTATGCGGCTAAGTATCACGGCCGGGGCACTGTGGCAGCGCTCACTGCCGTGGTCATGGCTGCGGAGCTTGTCCGGCTCCATAAGCCGGGGCATCGTCAGGCTGCCCTTGCCGTGGTTGACCGCAGGCGGTGGGATGCGCTGCCGCACGCTACCCGCGGAGAGCTTTCCAAGGTGACGGGCGCGGTGCCACCATCGGGCGCTGTGATCATCCCGGCACACAATGAAGAAGCGGTCATCGCCAGGACTCTGGAATCGTTGCAGGGTGTCATGGCCTGGGGCAGTGTTGAGGTCATTGTTGCGTGCAATGGCTGTACGGATGGTACGGAGGCCATTGCGTCCAGGTTTGAAGACGTGCGGGTCCTGCGAGTGGATGCTGCTTCCAAGACCTCGGCGTTGAACGCGGCAGACCAGGCTGCGGTGCGTTGGCCCCGTCTTTATCTTGATGCGGACATTGAAGTCAGTGCGGATGCCGTCCATGCGGTCCTGAAGGCTCTTTCGGACGGCCCGTTGCTGGCGGCCCGTCCGGCGTTCCGCTACAACACTGATGGTGCCTCTGCATTGGTTAGGTCCTATTACCGGGCGAGGGGCCGGATTCCTTCCACCGCGCAGGGCCTTTGGGGTGCGGGGGTCTATGCGCTCAGTAAGGCCGGGCATGATCGGCTCGGAGTCTTTCCATCGCTGACAGGTGATGACTATTACGTTGACCGGCTCTTCAGCGGAGAGGAGAAAGCCGTGCTGCCTACTGAGCCTGTGGTGGTTCGGACGCCTCGGACCTGTCCCGCCTTGCTGGCTGTTCTTCGTCGGAGCTATCGCGGCAATGCGCAGCAGGACAGGATGGGGGCGGAAGCTGAGACGTCACGGACTGTCCGGGAATTGTTGTCCTCCGTGAGAGGGCCATTCTCCGCCGTTGACGCAGCTGTTTACGCCGCCTTCGCCGCTGGTGGTCGCCGTCGTCCGCTCCGGGGAGGAGAGCCTGCATCTGCCTGGGAGCGGGACGACAGCAGCCGTTAGTCAAAAGCCGCAGCTTCCCCCGCCTTCCATGCGGTAGAGGTGAACGGCGTTTCCGTCAGCGAATGTGTCGGTGAAGGTGCCGTCCACCACCGGAATGGTCCGGTTTTCGTCAAGTACGACGGCGGTACTGCCGCCACACCGGACCTTGAAGCTGGCCTCGCCGCCCGCCTTCTTGTTGGCTCCGGCGAAGACGTAGGCCTTTCCGTCATGGAGTTTGGTGGTGAAGTCTACGGGCCCGGTTGCTGTGGTGGCATTGTCGAGGAACGGTGCGTTGAGAACCGGAGCAAGACCCGTGATTTGTCTGTTCACGGCGGTGAGGGTGGGAACGATATCCTTCCCACAGTCCCTGATGACGTGCTGGGTGAGGCATTCCCCGCCAAAGTTGTGGTTGAAATAGATGATCCCCCGGGCGCCGTGAATGAGGCTGCTCCACACGGCGGCGCGGAGTTCGGGACCGGTAATGGTGGAGGTGTTGGCGACGTCGCCGGATGGATGACCGTTCTCTACGAACGCCCAAACGGGAATTCTGGTGGCCGGGTCCTGCAGATTCCTTAGCCTGTCAATGGTCCAGCCGTAGTTGGCAGCCAGCCGGCATTCCTCCTTTGTCAGGTCCCTTGTGTAGCCTACGATGGCGCCGCCCTCGCCTTGGCCGCAAATGTTGGGATCGGTGAACCAGTAGTTATCTGCGGACACCACATCCTGAAGGCCTGCGAAGAATTCGCGAGCTTCCTCGTCCGATTCCCAAAAGGTTACGCCCTTGCCATAGTTGGAGTAGAGCAGTGCACCTTGTGGGGCCACCGCCCGGCGGTCCTTCTGGATGGTGTACCCGCACGGAGTTCCCTCGGGGGAACAGGGAGGGCCCTCGCCGGGATAGTTGCCCGTCCAAGTCGCATTTCCGGGGCCAGCCCACATGTCCACCTCGTCGCTCAGGGTGAATCCGGCCGCGGCTTCATGGGCGAAGGCGGGCAGGGCGTACATTCCCGAATCGTGGATCAGCTGGACGTCTGAGTTGGCGGTCAATTCCACATAGGTGTTGAGTCCCGCCGCGGCGTCCATGGCGACATTCCCCTTGTCGAGGACACTTTCCAGCCACACTCCAATAGGAAAGAAAGTGGGCTCGGCCGGGAGACTGTTCCTGAACCTGGCATAGTAGTCCGCTCCCCCGTCAACAGTCCGGAGGGTGACCGCCGTCGTGTTCGGTCCAGCTGCGGCCCCAGTTGCGGGTTGCGACACAGGCTCCCGCTGTCCGGCAGTCGGTGCCAGCCCGTTGGCTGCTGCCACGCCAATCAATGCCACGGCGAGCGCAGCGCCGGTCCACAGTCCCACGGTTTTTGCACTCACGGTATCTCCTGGTGTTTTTGTCAGTTCGGACAAGACATGAGTTCGGACAGGGCAGAAGCGCTTTGGCGAACGTCAAAAGTGGATTCGAGCCTGATTCTGCCGTGGGCGCCCATCTCGGCGGCTTGGGCCGGGTTTCGCAGAATGTCGACCATTGCGGTGGCCAGCTTTGCCGGTTGTCGAGGTTCCACCAGGAGGCCGCTGTGGCCCTCTGTGACGAGTTGGGGAACTCCGCCGGCAGCGGTAGCGACTACCGGGACACCCATGGCCATGGCTTCCATGATGGCGACTCCCAGTGGTTCCTGGAGACTGGCCAGGGCAAAGAGGTGTGTCCGCTCCAGTTCCACGCGGACCCGGTCTTCTGGGATTGCGCCGAGCAGTGTCACGCGGCGTGTCAGTCCCAAGTCGGTAATGGCTTGTTGCAGGACCGTTCGGTAGCCCCTGCCGCCGTGTTCGTCTTCACCTGCGATGGTCAGGGCGGCATCCACCCCGGAGTCAACAACTCTCCGCAGGGCTCTGAGTAAGTCCATGTGACCCTTGCTGGGGTTGAGCCGTCCGCAGCTGAAGATTTGGGCCTGGGTGCCTTGGGTCCATGGCTTGTAGGGGGTGAGGCGGGTGAACGCGGAGAGTTCGACGCCCATGGGGGCAACCTTCACGGTGGTGGGCAGGCTCCCGTTGAGGTGCTCCTGTGCTTCGGCAAGGAGTTGTTCTGTGATGACGATGGCAAACTCGGCGTTGCGCCATTTCTCGCTTTGGTTTGGTCCATAGTCGTTGAGGGGGCCGTGGAGGGTCAGGCTGTAGGGAATGCCTGAGAGTATGTGGGCGAAGAGCGCAACCTGGGCTGCGTCTGCGCAGGAGTGGACGTGGATGTGAGTCCACCCTCTGGTTCGTGCATGCCTGGCCAGCGCGGCTCCGGCCAGGAACAGGGCGGCCTTCCGTGGAAGGTCTTGGATCAGTTTCCTTGGAGGGAGGGGACTGCCTTTCAGGCCGGAGGCTGCTCGAAGCTCATCAAGGTGCCGCAGTCCGGAGAGCGCGGTCAAGGCAGTACCTGCAATCTGTAGCGTGTCCGGTGGTACGAGGTAGTGGATTTCCGGTATACGCCCATGCGCCCATGTAGGTATGGGGCCGGACTGTCCTGGATGGCGCGTGGAGACTGGTTCTGGCTGGTGTCCGAGCTCAGTCAGTGCTTTCAGTTCACGCCAGAAGAAGGCGTGTGTTTGACCCGGGAATTCCGGCACCAGGTACCCAAACCGGTTCATGGCCGCACCTTTCCTGAGCCTAACGGCTGTTGGTTGGCTGAACAGCCGGTGGGCTGGTGACCCTCTTGTTGTCCTGGTTTTGTCGACGGGTATCGCCTCCAAGAAGGACTTCCATGGGTGGTAACGATGTCTCTTTTACCGTTGGGCCTGCGCCGGGAAGGTCCAGGGTTGACGGTTTGGTTTCGCGTTCCATCGGTGACCCTCGTTTGCCGGACGTGGTCTTTGTGGTCTTTCCTCGCTTCCGGGTTGTCTCGACGGCACGGGCCAGGGAGACCGCGCCAAGGGTGAGGACGAGTCCGGCCACCACAACGACGATCACGGACCTCAGCCTACTGGAGAACTGCTCCGTGGCTTTGTCGGGCGAAGCTACCGCCAGCGCGGTGAAAAGATACCTGTCGGAGGCTCCGTTAATCGTTTGAATGGTCCGAAGGTCCTCTTCCAGGCGCTCCCCCAATGCTTTGGCAGTGGCAATGGCCTGTGACTTGTCGTCCGAGATGCCGGAGATGTCAATGAGGAACGCATCGGAGGGACGCTCTACTTTGTAGTCGGTGCTGAGCCCTTGTTCCGCAAGGATGTCGCCAGTGGCAACGTCGTTCAGGCGGGTCACGGCAACTTGGGCTACTAGGGACGAGTCGGCAGACCGCAGGTAGGGGTTATCCGGATTGAGCAGACCCAAGGCAGGATCTTTTTCGATTTGCTCCGCTGTAGGGGTCTGCGGGTTGACGATTGCATAGGTGGTCCGGGCCTCATAGGTTCGTGGAGCGAAAGAGAACATGTACACAGCGGCCACCGCCGTCAGCAGCAGAACGGGCACTACGAATACCTTGTAACGCCAAAGGGTTTTGAGAACGGCTACGGGGTCCATGTTCCCTCCTTGGGGACTAGTTGCGTGGTGCTTTGGGTCGGCCCGGATGGGTGTTCGGCAGAGGTACGCACTTTTTGAAGTTCAAGTTCCCGCCGGACCATGTTCCAGGCCCCTCCGGACAATCCGACGATGAAGGGGTAGGTGAGTGCGAACACCGGGAAGGACATGGAGTCGAAGGTGAGCGAGCAGATAGCGGCAACAATTCCTGCTGCGGCTACGGCGCCTGCCAGGCAGCGCAGGGGTGCAAGGCGGGAAGCGCGAGCCGCGAGGAGTGTCGTCAGGCCGGGAAAGGTCAGGTAGGCAATCAACCCGACCAGCCCGACCAAACCTATGGTGACCGTTGCGTTCAGGTACTGGTTGTCAAGGATGTGGATCGCGTTGCTTGGCATGTAATTGCCTGGGCCAACTCCGAAGAACGGATGCTCTTCCACCATGGCTGCCACACGGGGGTAGTTGTTGGTCCGCGTGGTAATCGAAGGATCGCTTTCCCCGGCAGTCAATGACGCAGTGAGGGTCCCGATCAGGCCCGGCACTCCGAGGAACAGTGCGGCCACGGTGACGGGAGCTGCGACGTAGGCCCATTGCCTGGCCAGACGGGGAAGGAAGGGCAGGAAGACGGCCATGCCAGCCAAGAGGCCAAGGATGCCTGAGCGGGAAACCGTCGAGGCGATGGCGAAGACCAACAGCGCCGTGATGGTCCAATGGACCCACTTTCTGCCTTTAGGGTCGTAGAGGCTCCGCCAGATGGAGAGGGGAAGAAGCATTGCACAGATCACAGCCATCTCGATGGAATGAAAAGTGCTCCCTGAGACGCGCATCAACGACCCGCGTATCTGGAACGTTGTATTTCCCCCGTTATTGGTGAAGCCCGGCATTGCCATTTGCAACCACTGCATGGGATCAATCCGGAAGAAAAATTGAACGGCGGCGACAAGGCAGCAGAAGGCCGCACCGGCCAACAAGGCACGGGTCAGTTCCATGGCAGTGTTGAGCGTCCTCACGGCCTCCGCGGTAACGAGGATGATGCCTGCACTGGCCAGCAGGAGAATCAGCCACCTGTCAGCTGCAGCGCGTGCAGGACTTTCGCTTCCCCCGGTGTAGCCGGAGTACATGGCCGCATAGGAAGCGCACGTTCCCACCCAGAGGAGAACGAAGCCCATGCGGCCGGGGTGCCTGGTATCCAACGGGTTGGTCAACCCAAAGAGGACGGAACACAGCCACACAGCCAACAGCAGCAATGCAAAAATCAGAGGCAATGTACCCACCGCGCCCAGCGGTTTCAGCACCATATTGGAGGGAAAGAAGAAGATTCCGAAAGCGGCAAACTTCAAAAGCAAGGGCACCCGGGGGCTGGCCGATCGGTCGCTCACGGTGAGGTCGTCCAGCTCTGGATCTTGCGCCGGTTGCCGAAGGCCAAGGAAACTACGCGCACCATTCATGGCAGCCTCGGACTTCCTGGTTCTTTGGCACAGACGGATTCGAGCACTGCGGCAAAGCATTCCCGGGAGGCTGACCAGTCCAGTCGCTGACGTTGCGCGATCCTTGCCGCACGCCCGGAGATATCAGGGGCCTCAACCGCTTCTGCGAGCGTTTCGGCAAGCCGGCGTGGGATGGCGGGTGACCACAGGACGTCCGGGTCGCTCAAGACCTGTGCAGCGAAGGGCGACTCATTCAGTACGGGCACGTTGCCGGCAGCCAACAGTTCTTCCGGGACGAGGGAGATGTTGGTGAAAGAGATGGCAAGCCCCGTGATGGTGCGGTTATAGAGCTCATTCAAAGCGGCAGGACTGAGATTGCCGTGGTTGTGCACGGGAATGGACCAGCCGCTGATCCTGTCGCCGTAGACGTGTATTTCCTGCTCCGGATGCATAGCGTGGAATTGCTCCAAGGCCAGTTTGGCAAGGAGGTAACCGCGTCGATCCACCGCCCGCTTCGCGTAGTAGACCACTCCTTGGCGGGTATTCTTTCCGTCTTTCGTCTCCAGCAGGCGGTAGGTCGCGGTGTCGCAGGCGAAGGGTACTGAAGCGGCGGGCTCCTGACCTGTTTCTGCCTTCATCACAGCGGTGATCATCTCTCCGAGTCCGATGTTGGTGAACCCCAGACGGTAGCTGTTCTCTGCGAGCCAATACAGGGTGCCCCGGGGGTAAAAGTATGGCTCGTAGTCCTGGATGAAGTAGAAGCTGTGAATGTCCGGGCCCCGCCGGGCCGCGGCCGCGTACGCGGTTGGCCACGAACTGGCAACCACGGCGTCCATTCCCTCGAACCCCTCGGTAACACTTCTCACGTGGGCATCGAGATCCGGCCAAAATTGCCTGATGGTGGAAGTGTGCCGGGAAACGTCATCGCTGTTGCGGTCGTAGAGGAAAAGCGTGCACCGGTGCCCGCGGTCCGCCATGCCCTGAACCATGCGGAAGAAGGTGGTATGTCCGCCTGAGCCGGGTCCAGGAGGTGTGCAGACCCACCCGACATCGAGGCTCCCCGTTCTGGGGCGTGGGTTGCCTGCGGCGCATAAAACATCAAAATCTACGATGTCCTCAGGCCGAACCGGCAGCGTGGGCTCGGTGAAAGCCAGGTTTTCCAGTGCTTTGCCAGCAGTCCTCTGCAGCACTTTAGCGGCAACCGAACCCCAGCCATCCTTGCGGGCTTGGCCCAGAATTCGTCCCATCACGTTGATCACTGGATATCACCCCGTTCTGAACCGGGGGCGGTCTGCCGGAACGACCTTAAGGCACGCCTGCGCACATCCAGTGGTATGCCGGCCTTGGCGGAGAGCATCACAACATGTTTGCCGGGGGCCGCCCCGTGGAGCAGCCGTTCGATGTCCGCTTGGTCCAAGGGCACCTCGTCGGAGTGGACAATTCCGCACATCTCACTGATGCTGGCGGCAGGGCCGCCGGTGACTTCGTCCACATACAGGCCGTACAGCATCATCTCGGAGAAATGCAGCTCCGCTCCGACAGCTGTGTGCCAGTCTCGGCCCGTAACGTTCTGGATGTGCTGGAGCAGGTTTCTCACCACGGCCGGTTCCCAAAGGCACGGCCAGCAGATGTAGTCAGCCAGGTCACCTTCGGGAGGAGGCGGCAGCCCCAAGAGCCGACGGCCTGAAACGTGCCACTGCCTGTGCCCGGGAAGGGACGCATCAACAGCCCCTGGTGCGCGGTAGAGGGCGATCCTGCCGTCCTTGCGGAACGTATCAAGGTTGGTATCGCGGATGAGCAGGCTGTCGGAGTCAAGGAGCAAGGCGCCGTCAACATGAAGTGCTGCAACCACGGCGAGTTTTAGTATCTGTTGGGCGATCCAGCCACGAACCGGCGGCCACGGATGGGCTGCATTGATCCAGACGTTGAATCGCGAAAGCCTGATAAACGAAGACGGCAGGAATTCGCTGGCTGCGTGCACCTCTGTCCTGGGCCCTCGGAGGACAGCGAAGACCCCCAAGTCCCGATCCGGGACGATGATGTGATGGACCACGCCGGGGCCGGTCATTTCGAGGACCGACCGGTTAAGGTCAATGCACAACTCACGATCGGGCACATAGCTTGGTGTGACCACCGCAAGGTCGCTGCCCGGTGAGGAACCGGCACCATTCACTGGCAGGTTTACCATCATGATTCCCCCGCACCAGTATGTCCGCCCGCAGGGAGGGAAGTCCTCTCACGGAGCAGCCCCCGCACGGTTTGCACCAGCAGCCTCCCCCGCCGGTACGTCAACGCTACGTATACCGCTCCACCCAGGAAGCCCCCCAGCAGAAGCGCCATCAAAGGCTCCGTCACGCTGACGCTTGCAAGCCACGCCGTTGATCCGGCGATTATGGCGGCCGCGAGAGGGACAAGACTTCCACGCACCAATTCCCAGGCGCCAACAGCCAGCACGGATTTGAGCGCCACCACATACAAAGGGATGACCACCAGACAGGCCACTGCAGCATGCGCGATTCCCGCCCCGGCAATCCCCCACCATTGAATCCCAACGATGAGTGCCGGAGTGAGGCTCACCAGCCAAGCCACCTGCAACCAGAACAGCCACACAGTTCGACCGGCGCCCACGCACAGGTCAGCGAAGACTTCCACCAAGATCCGAGTAGCGCCGAAGACTCCCAGTGTTGCCAGCGCTATCCCGGCCGGCGCCCATGCGTCCCCATAGGCCACCACTATCAAAGGGTGCGAAAGAGCTATCACCATGGCCGAGATCGGGAATGCGCAGTAGGAAATACCGGCCACAAACCTGCCCGCCACCGCCCCCAGGGTGCCCTCCGCGAACAGTCGGCCAAAGGTGGGCACCGCAGTGGCCCGTATGACCGCAGTGATCACCGAACTTGGCAGCCCGGCCAGGTTGAACGCCAACAGGTACAAGCCCAATGCCGTTGGATCGAGCATCCTGCCTATCAGAAGATAGTCCACGTTCAGGGTCACGAACACTACCAGGTTGGCCAAGGCCAACGGCATTCCCAGGCGGAGGATCTCCGCGGCCACTGTACGGTCAAAGCCCGGGGCGTACCGCTGGGGAGTGATGATCCAATAACCCGCCAGGGCCACCAGCTGCCCACCCACCCGGGACCAGGCGAGCGCCATGGCTCCCCAGCCGTCCAAGGCCATCGGAACCACCAGTACCAGCACGGTGACCAAGCTGCAGAGGTCGACGACGACCCTCGGCTTTTGCAGGAACTCCCGCCACACCATGGTGGAAGGGAGGGCGCCAGCCCCTTGAAGGAGGATGGTGAGCGAGAGCACTTGGATCACAGGCGTCGCGGCGGGGTCATCAAACGCTGCTGCCAAGGCAGGTGCCAGGGCGATTGCTGCCGCCGTCATGACGCCGCTGGTGACCAGTGCAATGGAGAAGACGGTAGGGGCGATTTTGTCCGGATCCCCGGTGCCGCGCGCCAAGGCGGCGGTTGCACCAAGCTCGGCCATGTTGGTGGCGATGGTCTGCACCACAATTGCTACCGCCAGCGCCCCGAAGTGCTCCGGAGCAATCATCCGGGCCACGATGATGGTGGTGGCAAACTGGACGATCCGGCCCAAAGCCATGTTGACGCCACCCCAGAGGGTGGCGCTCGCAGCCCGGTTGCCCAGTGTGCGGTCCTGGCCGCTGACGGTGGTCACGAGATTCCCGTCATGGCCCATAGCCGCCAGCGGACCCGGTCCAGCTGGCTCCGCACAAAATCAGCGGCAAGCCTCCCTGCCCTTGGTTTCCGGCCGCGGGCTGCCCGGGTGATCCTGGCATGCAACGCGTTGGCCCTGTGGATATTTCCGGGAACCTCGTGCAGGCCCTCGATGAATTTCCGGAGCTCGACTGCGGCCTCCACTGATCCGCCCTGGTTGATTTCCCTGAACCCCAACTGGGCGGCTTCCTTGCTGAGGGCGCACTTGGCCCGCTGCACCTGCCGTGCCCGGTTGTTCGGGTTGCCCGGAAACCGGGAGTCTTCAAGGACCCGGAAGGCCTCCAAGCGGTGCTTGAGATCCACGGCGGCCGCTGCGAACTCCGTCTGATGC
This sequence comes from Paenarthrobacter sp. NPDC091669, assembly GCF_044756725.1. NCBI lineage: Bacteria > Bacillati > Actinomycetota > Actinomycetes > Micrococcales > Micrococcaceae > Paenarthrobacter > Paenarthrobacter sp. NPDC091669. The sequence continues at coordinate 142,229 of NZ_JBIVTK010000004.1, read as the reverse complement.
ATGTTGGCCCCATGGACCCGGTAGTACGCCTGCACCGGCCCGTTGATCCTGCCCACATCCCAGGAGCCCGCGGCCCGCAGCCAGTACTCCAGGTCCCCGGAGTGCGGCAGCGTGGTGCTGTAAGCACCCACGCTGAGCACTGCCGCGGTCCTCATGACTACTTCGGGTGAGAGGATGAAGTTCCTCCCGCGGGCGCACGCCAGGGAAATCCATGCCCGGCCTTCCCACACAGTCCAGGTGCTGTGGTCGTAGGAGGAGGGGGCCGGCGGCTTGTCCGTGAAGTCCCGGGGCAGGCCGTACACCATTCCAACCCGGGGGTTGGCTTCCATCAGCGCGGCAGCCCGGGCCAGCGCACCGGGGGCTATGACATCATCCGCGGAGAGAAGCGTCACGTAGCGGCCCCGCGCCCTGGAGAGGCCGTCGTTGTATGTGGCAATGTGCCCTTTGTTGGTCTCGTGGAGGACAACGCTGATGCGCGGGTCCTCGGAGGCCAGGCGCCAGGCCACGGCGGCGCTGCCATCCGTGGACGCATCATCGACCACGATGACCTCGACATCCACGCCCTCCTGCGCCAAAGCACTGGCAACAGCCTCAGGCAGGAAGTGTCCGTAGTTGTAGCACGGCACCACCACCGAAACACTCACCGGGCGCCGAAGGGGGACGGGACGCATCAGTTTCATTTGATGCCCTCCAGTGCGGGTGAATTTCCGCGCCTGATGACCCGCGCCGGGACCCCGGCCCAGGTTTCCTCCGCCGGTACGTCGGTGAGGACCGCCGCGCCCATTCCGATCGTGGCGTTTGCTCCGATGGACGTGCGCTCGCGGACACTGGCATTCATCCCGACGTAGGCGGCACGGCCGATGTGGACGTTGCCCCCGAGCGAGACCCCTGAGGCGAAGGTAGCAAAATCGCTGATGTCGTCGTCGTGGGTGAAGGTCACTCCGGGCATGGCTACCACGTGGTCGCCGATCGTCACGGAGGCCGTCATGCTCACGTGGGCCAGGAGGATGCTGCCCTTGCCGATCATGCAGCCTTCGGGTACCTGCACGGAGGGGTCTATGGCCGTGGCATATCGCCCTTCATCCAGCCCCAGGGTCCTGAGCCGCATGACAACGGCTTCCCGCCCCGATCCGGATCCGATGCACACCAGCAACAATGCGTGGGGGAAATTCAGGGCGTCCCGGATGGGGCCAAGGACGTGGGCGCCGTCCACCACCCGCCCGAGTTTGTCTTCGTCGTCGTCGAGGATCCCGATCACGTCAAAGGGCCCGTTGCTGCGGACCATGGCCAGGACCTCCCTGGCCAGGCCGCTGGCTGCTATGAGGAGAAGTTCGCTCATGTCAGTGGACCTGCTGCCCGGAGTACGGAATCGATGACCCGGACCTGATCGTGCAGGGAAAGCTGGTGGTACAGGGGCAGGATGAGCGTGTGGTCAGTCAGCCATTCGGTGGCCTCCAAGGATGCCTTCCCGGTGTCTTTGCCGGCGTAGGCCGGTTGGCGGTGGGCTGCCATGATGCCGCGTCGCGCGGAGATTCCATCCTCGGCCAAAACAGACATCAACCCGTCGCGTCCCAGGGGGAAACCTGGGCCGACTTCAAGCCAGCAGGACTGGAAGTTGCTGATCCCGTAGTCCGGGTCGCCGACCAGGCGTAACCCCTCGATTTCTGCGAAAGCGTTGGCATACGTGGCTGCCAGTTCCCGCCGCCGCTGGATGATTTCCCGGAGTCGCCCCAGCTGGACGAGTCCGACGGCGGCCTGAAGATCGGTCATGCGGTAGTTGAACCCGATTTCGAGGTACTCCTCCGGGGGCGCGAGAATGCTCGCGTGCCGGTCGGCAGCAGAGACGCTCATGGCGTGTTCACGAAGGCGCCTTGACGTATCAGCAAAGTCCTGCCGCGAGGTGGAGAGCATGCCTCCCTCCCCCGTGGTGAGGATCTTGCGTGGGTGGAAGGACCACGCGGCGACTTCCGCGCCGGCCCCCACGGCCCGGCCGTGGTAGCGGGAACCGATGGCGCAGGCAGCATCTTCCACCACGGTGATGCCCAGCGGATCGCACATTTCCCGGATGGGAGCCAGATCAACGGGCACTCCGCCTTGATCCACGGCGATGACCGCCCTGGTGGCCGGAGTCAGGGCGGCACGCAGTGTCTCTGCAGTGACACAACCGGTGGTGACGTCGACGTCGGCGAACACCGGACGGGCCCCCACGTATGTTGCTGCGTTGGCTGTGGCAATGAACGAGAACGACGGGACCACTACGTCATCGCCAGGCCCCACGCCGGCCACCACAAGGGCCAGATGCAGAGCTGATGTGCAATTGGAGGTCGCCACGGCGAAGTCTGCCTGTTGCAGCAGGCAGAACGCTTCTTCGAACTGGCGGACTTTGGGACCTTGTGCCACCCACCCGGAGGCGATCACCTCGGCCACGGCCTGCGCCTCGTCCTCGCCCAGCCACGGCTTCATGACGTCGATGCGTGCCAGGTGGAGGCCGGAGGCGGTCATCTCGCACCAGCTACCGGAGCGCCAGGGCGGTGGGTGGTCCGTGCTGCGGCAATCTCTTCGCGCAGTGGCCGCCACCAGGTGACCAGCGAGCGCAGTCCATCCTCCAAGCCAACGGCAGCCTCGAAACCGAGGTCCTCCCGTGCGGCCGAGGTATCGGCGAGGCGGCGTGCCACGCCGTTGACGGCCCTTTCCGGTCCGTGCTCAAGGTGCAGCGGTGACTCCATGACCCCCAGCAGCGTGTGGGCCAGCCCGGCGAGGCTGGTTTCGGTTCCGCTGGCCACGTTGTAGACACCCTCGGTGACGTCACTGACTGCTGCCAGGACGTTGGCCCGGGCCACATCGGCGGTGTGGATGAAGTCCATGGTCTGCTGACCGCTGCCGAAGATCAGCGGCGGCCGGCCATCGACGATCCGCTCCATCCAACGGACCAGCACCTCGGTGTACAGCCCGTGGACGTCCATTCGTGGGCCATATACGTTGAAGTACCTCAAGGCCACATAGTTCAGGCCGGTCATCGCCCGGAAGCTCCTCGCCATGCCCTCGTTGAAGGACTTGGCTGCGCCGTAGAACGTGTCGTTGTTGTGATGGTGGTGGCGTTCAGTGGTGGGGAATTCTTCGGCCATGCCGTAGACAGAAGCACTGGAGGCCAGGATGAGTTTGTCCACGGGGTGTTGGGCGGCGGCCTCGATCACGTTGAACGTTCCGTCCACCAGCACTTCAAGTGCCAACCGTGGTTCCTCGGCACATTGGGTGATGCGGATGGCGGCCTGGTGGAACACCAGGTCTTTACCACGGGTGAGGTCATGCACCAGGTCGCGGTTCCCCAGGTCACCTTCCACCAGGTCCACCCGTTCACTGGCCAAGGCGGCGTCCAGGTTTGCGAGGCGTCCCCGCACCAGGTTGTCCAGGACGTCCACGTGCGCCGCACCGGCGTCGAGCAGTTGGTCAACCAGCGTGGACCCTATGGTTCCGGCGCCACCGGTGACCAGGACGTCGGCGCCCAGGAGCCGTTTCACCGTGCGACCTGGAGATTAACCTCGTTGCCGGCCACCACGGTGGACTGGCCGTCGCTGCTCAGGCTTTGGGTGACGGCCTCCAGGACAGACAGGACGCGGAGCCCTGATTCACCGCTGGTACGGGGCATGGTGTGGTTCCGGATGGAAGCAGCGAGCTCGGCCACCACCTGGCCCAGGGGCTCACGTTCCTGCAGGGCAGGTGACCACGTGTCGCCGAGGCGGTAGGAAATGGCGGAGGTCCGTTTATCTGCCGCTGACCGGGGCTGGTGTTCCAGGCTGACCCCGCGATCGTAGACGCTGAGGCGTTGTTGCGGATTCAGGTCATCCCACACAAGGGTCCTTTTCGATCCCCCGATGATCATCTGCCGGATCTTGGTGGGGCTGAGCCAGTTCACGTGGATGTGCACCATGGCGTCGTTGGGCAGGCCGAACGTCAAATGTCCCACGCAATCACGGCCGGTACCCAGCGGATCAGCCCCATGGGCCGCGATCTCCGTGGGATGCAGGCCGCCCGGCAGGACGAAGTCCAGGATGGAAAGGTCATGGGGAGCCAGGTCCCAGAAAACGTTGACGTCCGGTTGGACCAGGCCCAGGTTGATGCGGACCGAATCGACGTAGAGGATATCGCCCAACGCGCCGGTGGCTACGAGTTCCTGGATTTTCAAGACTGCCGGGGTGAAGCAGTAGGTATGGTCTGCCATCAGGACCAAACCCCTGGCTTTGGCCTCTTCCACCATTTCCAAGCCTTTTGCCCGGCTGTCCGCCAAGGGCTTTTCCACCAGCACATGCTTCCCGGCGCGCAGCGCCGTCATCACCACTCCGTGATGGGTATGTGCCGGTGTCGCCACCGCAACGGCGTCGAGGTTGTACGTGTCCAGCAGTTCGTCCAAGGACTCGACGACGGCCACGCCACCAACCGTTTCGGCGAGCCTGAGGCCGCGTTCCACGTCCAGGTCGCAAATGGCCACCAGGTCCCAGTCAGGGCTTGCTTTCAAGTTCCTGGCGAGATTGGGACCCCAATAGCCTGCCCCGACCACTGCGATGCGAAGCCTGGGCCGTACTGCGTGGCCGTTCAGTTGTCCCGATGGAATTGTTCGTATGCTCATTTCCCACTCGACTTCTGTGTTGAAAGCGCGGTTCTTGTCAGGTACTGCATGGCGTTCACTAGTAGGCGCCGGACGGCCGGGTCATCGCCCGGAACGTCCGCCACATGATCATCAGGTCCCCCGCTATTGACCAGTTCTCCACGTAATAGAGATCCAGCCGGACTGCCTCGTCCCACGGAAGGTCCGAGCGTCCATTGATTTGCCACAACCCCGTGATTCCGGGTTTGATCAACAGCCGACGGTGCGTATGGCGCTCGTAACCGCTGACTTCCCGTGACAGTGGCGGCCTGGGCCCCACCAGGCTCATGTTCCCCACCAGGACGTTCCAGAACTGCGGCAGTTCATCCAGGGAGTACTTGCGCATCCACCGGCCGCACCGGGTAACGCGGGGGTCTCCGCGGATCTTGAACAGCACGCCGGCGCCCTCATCCTGGCTGCTGAGCGCCTCCAGATGTGCTTCAGCGTCAACCACCATGGAACGGAATTTCAGCATCTGGAAGGTTGTGCCCCGCTTTCCGATCCTCTCCTGCTTGAACAGGACAGGCCCGGGGCTGTCGGCCCTGACGATCGCGGCCAGGAGGAGAAGTACGGGTGCCAGGACGAGCAAAGCCGCTGCAGAGACTGTGATGTCCATCAGCCGCTTGAGCGTATGCTTGCCGCCGGAGTAGTGCGGAATATCCACGTGCATCAGGGGAAGTCCCTCTACGGGCCGCCAGTGGATGCGCGGTCCTGCCACGTTGGTCAGGGTCGCGGCCAGAACCAACTCAGCGGAATTTTCCTCCAGCCGCCAGCCAAGTTCCTGGATGAACTGGTTTCCACCAGGAACCGGGCCGGCAACGATCACGGCGTTGGCACCTGTCTGCCGGACGGTATGCGCCACACCGTAGATGGAAGACAGGACCGGTACGCGCAGGTGGTCCACCGCCAGGACAGTACCGCGACGGGCACCTGGGAGGCAGGCACCCAGGATGTCGTAGGCGGCGCCGGACTTTCGGTTGATCTGCTTGATGACGTATCTGACGTCCTGCGGTTCGCCCACAACGATCGCGCGGGAGAGGCAACGGCCCTTCGACTTTTCGTGGCTCAGCCAGCGGCGGAAGCCCCATCTGCTTCCGGTCAGGGCCACCAGGCCCAGCGGCAAGGAGACAAGGACAAAGGAACTGACATCCTCCAAACGGAACACCACCGCAACGATGCCCAGGAATCCGAAGACCCGGAAGCTGGCAGAAAGTACCCGCTTGTACTCCTCCGGGCCTACTCCGAGCACTTTGGGATCGCGGGTCCTGTACACTTCCAAGGCCGCCAACCAGACCACTCCGAGGATCAATCCCATGGAAAGGTGTTGGGCATGTGCCGGGCTTCCGGGCGATGCGCCCACTCCCCCGGGGTTCAGCGCTGACCCGGCCAGGACAGCTCCGGAAACCAACGCTGTGTCAGCGAGCCGGAGGCTGGTGGTCAGGAAGCGCGTCCACGTCAAACGGTCTTTGAGCGGTGCCTTGATCCGTGTACGGCGGTGGGTGACTGGCGGCGTCGCGAGGTCCAGGGTGACATCCGACCCCAGCGCCGCCAGTCCCGCCTTTTCAGTCCGCTGTGCAGCAGCGGGCTTGCCAATCCAGGGAGACGCCGGCGGATTGACGTTGGCGGCGGCAGGGTCGGTTCGGAAGGCTGACCCCGCGGGGGCATGAGCCGCACCCTGGGGTGCCGCTGCCTTGCCTGATCCCAAGACTGGAACTTTCACCATGTCAGCCCTCTTTGCAGACCTGCCGTTGCCTACCTATCAGTGAAGCCGCGGCGCTCCGAAGGCGCACCAGTAGTCGATACTCAACTTTGCGCAGCATTACCTATGACCCCTACGTGCAAGTACCTGTCCGGGGGTGCCGGGACTACGTGCCCTGACTGCAGAAATCCCCGGAAATCCGGGCATAAAGGGCTACAAAGATGACGACAAGGCACAAAAAACCGGCCGCCCCATGGCGGCCGGTCGGAGGGGTGCCTAGTCCTCGACGATTTCGAGGTCTTCGTCGAGCACCTCGTCGTCTTCGTCTTCCTCATCATCGAAGACCTGGAGCGGAGTAACCTCGGAATACGCCTCGTAGAGTGCGTCCTCATAGACTTCGAAAGCGTCGGCAACAGCGAAGAACGCGGCCTCGACGGTGGGGTCCCCCTCGCCGCGGCGGGCGGAGGCGGCAGCCAGGTGCTCTTCGAGGGCGGCGGTCAATGATTGAAGCGCGACACGCGGATCGATGCTCATGCCTTCACGTTAGCCGGAAAAGGACGAAAATGGAGAGGGATGAGAGAACAATTTCCAGGTAGCTCCGTAGAGCGCCAAAGAGACTATGCACGTCAGTACGAGTACCTCGTCCTGACGGTGGGACCTGACGATTCCCTGCCCGAGGCACGGCGCCGGATCGCGGAGCATTCCGAATACGGCAAGTGGGAGCTCGAACGCAGCGTTCTCTACCTCGGCGGTGGCCGCCGTTTTTGGCTGCGCCGCAAAGTGTATTCGGTGCAGCGGACCGTCTAGGCTCCTAATCGTCCAGCGGCCCCAACCAGGCGTTGGCCACCGTGTTGTGCGCTGATTCGTCGTTGGACGGATGGAAGATTCCGGCCAGGACGTCCCGGTAGAGTCGTTCCATCTCAGAGCCCCTGAAATAACTGGAGCCTCCCGTGACCCGAATGGCAAGATCCACCACGTAGCGCGCGTTTTCCGTAGCCCTGGATTTGAGTCCCACCAGCAGGGGGAACCACTGGGCTCCGTGGTCCACCAGGTTGTCGACGTCGCGGGCAAGGCTGGATATTTGTGGCGCGATACCATCCATGGCCAGTGCGGCGTCGGCCACCTTCCACCGGATATCAGGGTCCTGGGCGAAGCTGCGTCCCCCGTGCTTGGCCGACACCCGGCGTTTGACGTTCTCCACTCCAAGAGTGAAAGCGCGTTGGGCCACCCCCGTGTAGACCGCGGCGAGGAGGGTTTCGAAGCACGCGAAAATGGCGAAGATCAGCAGGTCCTTGTTGGGTCCTACCGGGAGCTTGCGGAAGATCCGCTCAGCCGGGACAACAGCGCCATGCAGGAGCGTGCTGTTTGATGCGCTGGCCCGCATGCCCAGGGTGTCCCAGTCGCTGAGGGTTTCGTGTCCGGGCTCGTCTCGGCGCAGAAAACCGAAAACCAGCTCCCCCTCACCTGACCTGGCGTCGGAATCCTTTCCGAAAGTGCCCAACCGGGTCCAGCCTCGGGAAAGGCTTGTGAAGATCTTCCGGCCGGTGAACTTGTAACCTCCATCGGGCAGCGGCTCGGCAACGGTGCCCGAGTCGAACAACATGGAGTCGTTGCCCGCTTCGGAAATGCCGAAAGCAAAAACTTCCCCCTGCCCCGCTTCCTTCAGGACGAAGTCCAACGAGTTGTCGCCGCGGGCGGCCATGACCTGCGCGACGCCGGTCCACACCAAGTGCATGTTGACGGCCAGCGCTGTGGCCGGGGCAGCCGTGGCGAGCCGCTGCTGCAAGGCAGCTGCCGCTTCGAGACCGAGCCCGAACCCGCCGTCGGACTCCGGCACGAAAAGCTTCAAGTAGCCGGCCGCGGCCAGCTCCTCAAGATCCTCGTGGAAGAATCCGTTGTTTTGGTCGTAGCCGGCTGCGCGGCCGCGCAGCCGCTCAAGCAGGGCGTCGGGGAGGATTTCCTCGGGAGCCATTACCAGGCCTCTTTCTCGTTGATTTCGGTCTAGTAGTTGTTCAGCAACCTGTTCAGGACGCGGGCGCCGAATTGGAGGGACTCGGCCGGGACACGCTCATCGACGCCGTGGAACATGCCGGTGAAGTCAAGATCATCAGGAAGCATCAAGGGGGCGAAACCATACCCGGTGATGCCGATCTTGCTCAAGGACTTGTTGTCCGTGCCGCCGGAAAGCGTGTAGGGAAGCACCTTGGCGCCGGGATCCTCGGAGTGCAGGGCGTCGATCATGGAATCCACCAGGTTGCCGGCAAACGGCACTTCCAAGGACACATCCTTGTTGACATAGCTGATGTCGATGCCCTCGCCCGCAAGCTCCTTGATGGTCTCGAACACCAGTTCCTGCTGGCCGGGAAGCGTCCTGCAGTCCACGAATGCCTCGGCCGACTCCGGGATGACGTTGTGCTTGTATCCCGAACGCAGCAGCGTGGGGTTGGAGGTGTTCTGCAGCGTCGCACCCACAAAGCGGGCTACTGTGCCGAGTTCCTTCAGGATGATGTCCGGGTTGTCGGCATCGAACTCGACGCCGGTCAGTTCGGTGACGCCGTCCAGGAACTGGCGGGTGGTAGGGGTCAACTCCACCGGCCACTTGTATTCGCCGATCCTGGTGACGGCCGCGGCCAACCGGGTGACCGCGTTATCGGTGTTGATCTGCGATCCGTGGCCCGCGCGGCCATGTGCCACCAGCCGGAGCCAGGAGAGGCCCTTCTCGGCTGTCTGGAGCAAGTAGGTCCGCTGGCCGCCGATGGTGGCGGAGAAGCCACCCACTTCGGAGATTGCCTCGGTGGCGCCATCAAAAAGCTCGCGCCGGTGTTCGATCGCGTATCGGGCGCCGTAGGTGCCGCCGGCTTCCTCGTCGGCGAAGAACGCGAAAATGATGTCGCGCTTGGGTTTGCGGCCGGTCCTGGCGAAGTCGCGCATGACCGAAAGGATCATGGCGTCCATGTCCTTCATATCCACGGCGCCACGGCCCCACACCAACCCGTCCTTCAATTCGCCGCTGAACGGATCAACGCTCCACTGGTCCTTCAAGGCAGGAACCACATCCAGGTGTCCATGGATCACCAGGGCGTCGGCTGACGGATCCTCGCCCGCCATCCGGGTTACGACGTTCGCGCGGCCGGGGGCGGATTCGAAGATTTCTGCCTCGAGCCCCACTTCAGTAATGAGGCCGGCCGTGTATTCGGCAGCCGCGCGCTCCCCCGGTCCGGTGTCGTCGCCGAAGTTGGAGGAGTCAATACGGATCAGCTCCTGGCAGATCCGGACAACTTCATCTTCGGGGCGGATGACAGACATGGAAACTCTCCTTGCGTGGCTGGGCTGCAGGTTTCGGCGACGCGCACTGTGGCTTCCACAGTGAGGCGTCCCCCATCCCATCAGCCTACTCACCGGACGCGGCCGCCGTCAGGAATGCATGGCGCCGGAAGTCGCCGGGTGTCCCTCCGTGCTGCCCTGACCAGCGCCGATTTTATCGGCACCGGAAACCGTGTTAGAGTTTTTCTCGCTGCTTCGGAGGAAAGTGAAGCACCGGAAGGTGCAAATGACTCAACCGAACACCACCTGCGCGGGTGGCGGAATGGCAGACGCGCTAGCTTGAGGTGCTAGTCCTCGAAAGGGGGTGGGGGTTCAAGTCCCCCTCCGCGCACTATCGCAAGGCCTGGAATCCACGGATTCCGGGCCTTGTTTTGTTTGCGGCCCTTGTCGTGTTGATGTGGTGCCGCATGGTCGGCCCGTGCAGTTCCAGGGCAGCAGACAGTGTTTAGCGACGACGGTTTAACGACGACGGCGGCGGTCACCATATGGTGACCGCCGCCGTCGTCGATATCCACGGGACGGAGCTCAGCCCAACGAAGCCACGGTGCCGGTGAAATGACGCCGGCCGCTGCGGGCATTCCACGCTGCATAATCCGAACGTTCCCAACTTCCTGTACCTGACTGGATCGTCGAAATGTCCACGGCGACCCGTGCCGGGAGGAACACCGGAGCCTCAAAGGAAACGTCCCACGTGAAGGCGTCGGCTTTGACGGCCCCCACGTCAGCCAGCGCGCGGGAGGCAAGGTACATTCCGTGGGCAATGGACCCACGCAAGCCCAGTGCCTTGGCAGAAAGGACGCTGAGGTGGATCGGATTGAAGTCGCCGGAGACCGTTGCGTAGCTTCGCCCGGTGTCCAAGCCGAGTTGCCACAGTGCGGTGGGGTTTGGAGGAGAAAAGTTGCTGGGTGCTGATGCTCCGTTGGCGCTTCCGGGTTTGTCGATGCCCGGCAGGAAGATGCCCTTGGCCAAGTACGTGGAGACGCCACGCCAGAGCAGTTCGTCACTGGAGGCCGAACGGACCTCCGCCACGACATCCACTTGGGTTCCGGCTTTGTGGCCCGCAAGGTTCTCAGCCCAGGACCGGATGTCCAAGGCCTCGGAAAAGGCAACGGGAACCCGCTGCTCCACATGGTTCTTCAGGTGGATCATTCCCAGGAGCGGCAACGGGAAATCATCCCGGTTCATGACGCTCAGGGACACCGGGAAGGCCAAAGCATGGACATATCCGGCCGGCAGGGTGTCGCTGGCCGTCTCCCCCACCAGATGTTGGTACGCGGTCAGGTTTCCCACGTCTGCCTTGACGTTCCTCACTTCGTGGCTGACTGAGGGCAGGCTGTGCCGGCCTGTTGCCGCGCCCAACACCCGGCGGCGGGCAGCCGTTGCTGCCGCGTTGACGTAGAGCTTGGAAAGTGAGGGCAGCTCTCCGAGGATCACTGGCTGGGGGTTGGTCATGCTCCCACCAATTGCTGACCGCAGACCCGCAGGACCTGGCCGGAAATTCCACCAGCGGCGTCACTGGCCAGGAAGGAGATGGTCTCGGCGACGTCCCGCGGCTGTCCGCCCTGCTTGAGCGAGTTAAGCCTGCGGGCAGCCTCGCGGATGGCAAAGGGCATCCGGGCCGTCATTTCGGTTTCTATGAACCCGGGGGCCACCGCGTTGATGGTTCCATTGAAGGGTTCCATCAGCAGGGCCGTGGACCTCACCATGCCGATCACCCCGCCCTTGGAGGCGCCGTAATTGGTCTGTCCCCTGTTGCCGGCGATGCCACTGGTGGAAGCCACCGAAACGATGCGCGGTGCGTCCTTGAAGTGTTCGGACGCCAGAAGGACCTCGTTGATGCTCAGTTGGGCTGCGATGTTGACCGCGATCACCGACTGCCAACGGCTTTCGTCCATGTTAGCCAGCAGCCTGTCGCGGGTGATTCCGGCGTTGTGGACCACGATGTCGAGCCGGCCATGGCGTTCCACGGCGTGCTCGATGATCCGGTGGCCGGCGTCGTCACGACTGATATCGAGCTGAAGAGCGGTGCCCCGTACCTCGTTGGCTACGGCAGCCAGGTGGTCCCCTGCCGCCGGGATGTCCACTGCAACTATTGTGGCGCCGTCGCGGTGCAGGGTCCGGGCGATGGCAGCTCCAATACCCCGGGCCGCCCCGGTGACTATTGCGACCTTGCCGGCCAGAGGCTTGTCCGGGTCGCTGGGCAAGGTGCCCAACGTCGAGCTGACTGTCAGGAACTGTCCGTCCACGTAGGCCGAACGCCCGGAGAGGAAGAACCTGAGTGCACCCATTGCCGAGGGGCTGGTGGTGGCGAGGTCGTCGTCGAGCAGTATGCCGTTGGCGGTGGAGCCTGCACGGAGTTCCTTTGCCAAGGACCGCACCAGCCCGTCAATGCCCTGGCGCGCTGCGGCCCCGGCAGGGGTTTGGGCTGACTGGGATGTCCGGGAGATGGTGACTACCCGTGCGTTGGTGCCAAGATCGCGGAGCGACGTGCCTGCGGTCAGTACGGGCTTGGCAAGGTCTCCGGGGTGCTGGACAGCATCGAGGACCACAATGATGGCGCCCAGTTTTTCCTTGGGCAATGCGTTCCGCCGAACGTCAAGACCCCAGCCGAGGAGTGTGGTGGCAATATCATCCGCACCCGGACTGTCTCCGTTGACCAGGACCGGGCCGGTGACCAGCGGGCTGCCGGGTTGATAGCGGCGAAGCTCCACCGGCTGCGGCAATCCGAGCCGTTTGGCGACGTCCCTTCCCAGGCCGTGGCTCACCAGTTGTGTGTATTTGTCCGTCATGGAGTTCCCCCTATGCTGCTTCCAGAAGGGCAACGACGCCCTGGCCGCCTGCAGCGCAGACGGAGATCAGGCCGCGGGCCGGACGCCCGTCCACGGAGCCCTTCTCATGCAGCATTTTCGCAAGTGATGCCACAATCCTGCCACCGGTAGCGGCGAACGGGTGCCCGGCAGCCAATGACGATCCGTTGACGTTGAGCTTGGCCCGGTCCACCTTTCCGAGCGCTCCATCGAGTCCGAGCCTGGTACGGCCAAAGTCTTCGTCCTCCCAGGCGGCGAGTGTGCTCAGGACCGTGCCGGCGAATGCTTCGTGGATTTCGAAGAAATCGATGTCCTCGAACGTCAGACCGTGACGGGCCAGCAGGCGCGGAACCGCGAAGACGGGCGCCATGAGGAGGCCGTCCTTGCCGTGCACGAAGTCCACTGCGGCGGCTTCGCCGTCCAGGACCGTTGCCAGCTTGGGCAGGCCGTGGGCGTCAGCCCACTCACCCGTTGCGAGCAGGACGGTGGATGCGCCATCAGTGAGCGGTGTCGAGTTGCCCGCCGTCATGGTCGCTTCCGCGCCGAGGTTCTTGCCGAAGACCGGCTTCAGCGATCCAAGTTTCTCCAAGGTGGTGTCTGCGCGCAGGTTGGAGTCGCGGGTGAGGCCGCGGTACGGAGTGATGAGGTCATCGAAGAAGCCGCGCTCATAAGCTGCAGCAAGATTGCGGTGGCTGTTGAAGGCAAGTTCATCCTGGGCCTCGCGGCTGATCTTCCACTGCGCCGTAGTGAGCGCCTGGTGCTCCCCCATGGACAGGCCTGTGCGTGGCTCACCCGTGTTCGGTGCGTCCGGAGCCAGGTCCTTGGGGCGGATACGGCCGATGATCTTGAGTTTCTGGACAGGGGTTTTGGCGCGGTTGAGGTCCAGCAGGATCTCACGCAGTCCCTCGCTCACGGCAATCGGGGCGTCGGATGCAGAATCCACTCCGCCGGCTATGGCTGACTCAATTTGCCCCAGCTTGATCTTGTTGGACAACCCGATCACTGTTTCGAGCCCGGTTGCGCACGCTTGCTGCAGGTCATAGGCGGGAGTTTCCGGTGACAGCGCCGAGCCGAGGACGGCTTCCCGGGTGAGGTTGAAATCCCTCGAATGCTTGAGCACGGCTCCGGCCGCTACCTCGCCAATGCGTTCGTCCTGCAGCCCGAACCTGGCAATCAAGCCGTCCAGTGCCGCGGTGAGCATGTCCTGGTTGGAGGACTTGACGTATGCGCCTCCGGTGCGGGCAAAGGGGATGCGGTTGCCGCCCACGATGACCGCCTTGCGTGGTGCTTGGGGGGTGGAGCCCGGTTCGCGGGTCCCACCTGTGGTGACGTCTGCTGCAGCCATGCTGGTCTCCTTCGATCAATGCCAGTTACTGATACCCAGCGTACCTGATACGCTGGGTATCGTGAACAGTCGCCACGAAGAATTCGCCAGTGCCGCAGCGGATGCGCAGAATACCGCCGTCGACGGCCGGGCTGCCCGTTGGCAGTCCCACCGTGAGGAGCGGCGTGCCGAGCTCATCCGGCAAGCGCGAAAGGCCGTTCACAGGCTTGGTAGTGACGCGTCCATGGAGGACATAGCGGGAGCCGCCGGTACGTCGAAGTCTGTCTTCTACCGCTATTTCGGTGACAAAGCCGGACTTCAGCAAGCCATGGGCGAGGTGGTGCTGGGGCAAATGCAGCGTCGCATGCAGGAAGCCGCGCAGCTGGCCCAGACGCCCCGGGAAGGGTTGTTCGCCATGGTCTCCGCCTACCTCCAGATGGCCGAATCAAGCCCCCATGTGTATGCGTTCATCACCCGGCTCACGCCCGGCGAAGCCTCAGCTCAGGACGCCATTGCTGCGTCAGGAGCGCTGGGAAACTTCTTTGAGCAAATCACCGGGATGATCGCCACCCCCATGCGGGAGTACTTGGGCGAAGAGAAGGAAGCGGTGCTTGTGTATTGGCCCACCGCCGCCATCGGCCTCGTCAGGAACGCCGGTGAAATGTGGCTGGGGAGCCCGGCAGGTGGCACCAAGCCGGACCAGGAAACCATGGCAGCTCAAATCACGGACTGGCTGTGCCTCGGCATTGCTCCAGCGCTCAAGACATCCACCTGACACCAGCAATGACTCATCAGTTGTCGGAACCAAAGAAGGAAGCAACATGACTGAAGTAGTGGACCGGACCGCATCCGCCCAGCACCCCACAGGCAGCAAGGATGCCGCCTCCGGCGCCGAGCCTGCGGTGGACGTCGCCGGGCTTGGAGAGCAACTCCTTGGCAAGTGGGCGCACATCCGCCACGAGGCCCGCAAGGTCGCGGGCAATCCGGCGGTACAAAAGATCGAAGGGCTTCACCATACCGAGCACCGCGCCCGCGTGTTCGAGCAATTGAAGTTCCTGGTGGACAACAACACCGTCCATCGTGCCTTCCCCACCCGGTTGGGTGGCTCCGACGATCACGGCGGAAACATCGCCGGCTTCGAAGAGATCGTCACGGCCGATCCGTCACTTCAAATCAAGGCCGGCGTCCAGTGGGGCCTGTTCGGCTCTGCCGTGATGCACCTCGGAACGGTGGAACACCAGGACAAGTGGCTCCCCGGCATCATGAGCCTGGAAATTCCCGGCTGCTTCGCCATGACCGAGACCGGCCACGGCTCTGACGTTGCCAGCATCGCCACCACGGCGACGTACGACGAAGCCAGCCAGGAATTCGTCATCAATACACCTTTCCGGGCGGCGTGGAAGGACTACATCGGCAATGCTGCCAACGACGGCCTCGCCGCTGTGGTGTTCGCCCAGTTGATCACCAGGAACGTCAATCACGGAGTCCATGCGTTCTATGTGGAACTCCGGGATCCAACCACCAAGGAGTTCCTTCCGGGCATTGGCGGTGAAGACGACGGCATCAAGGGCGGGCTCAACGGCATCGACAACGGCCGGTTGCACTTCACCGATGTTCGGATCCCCCGCACCAACCTGCTGAACCGCTACGGTGATGTGGCTGTGGACGGCACCTACTCTTCCAGCATCGAGAGCCCGGGGCGCCGTTTCTTCACCATGCTTGGCACCCTTGTCCAGGGACGTGTTTCCCTTGACGGAGCAGCGGTTGCCGCCAGCAAGCTGGCATTGAAGACTGCCATCCAGTACGCCACTGAACGCCGTCAGTTCAACGCCTCCTCGGCAACTGATGAGGAAGTCCTCCTGGACTACCAGCGGCACCAGCGCCGGCTCTTCACCCGTCTGGCCACTACCTATGCGGCCAGCTTCGCGCACGAACAACTCCTGCAGAAATTCGACGACGTCTTCTCCGGCGCGCACGACACCGACGCCGACCGCCAGGACCTGGAAACGTTGGCCGCCGCCCTCAAGCCGTTGAGCACGTGGCATGCCCTGGACACGCTGCAGGAATGCCGCGAAGCCTGCGGTGGCGCCGGATTCCTGATCGAAAACCGCTTTGCATCCCTCCGCGCGGACCTTGATGTGTATGTCACCTTCGAAGGCGACAACACCGTGCTGCTGCAGTTGGTGGCCAAGCGGCTCCTGGCCGACTACGCCAAGGAATTCCGCAGCGCTGACTTCGGTGTCCTTGCACGCTACGTGGTGGACCAGGCTGCCGGGGTGGCCCTCCACCGGACGGGGCTTCGCCAGGTAGCACAGTTTGTGGCCGATACCGGATCGGTTCAGAAGGCGGCGTTGGCTTTGCGGGACGAGGAAGGCCAGCGCACCCTCCTGGCTGACCGCGTGCAGTCCATGGTGGCCGAGGTTGGTTCTGCACTGAAGGGCGCCAACAAACTCCCCCAACACCAGGCCGCGGCCCTGTTCAACCAGCACCAAAACGAACTCATTGAAGCGGCCCAGGCGCACGCTGAACTGCTCCAGTGGGAAGCCTTCACCGAGGCCCTGACCCACGTCACGGATGAAGGAACCAAGCGCGTGCTGACCTGGCTGCGCGACTTGTTCGGTTTGTCCCTCATTGAGAAGCACCTTTCGTGGTACTTGATGAACGGCAGGCTCTCGATGCAGCGGGGCCGGACGGTGGGCACGTACATCAACCGGTTGCTCGTCAAGATCCGCCCGCACGCCGTGGACCTCGTTGATGCTTTCGGCTACGGTCCCGAGCACCTGAGGGCCTCGATTGCGACCGGCGCAGAATCCATCCGTCAGGACGAGGCCCGAAAGCATTTCCGTGAGCAGCGGGCCAGCGGCAGTGCCCCTGCCGACGAGAAAACCCTTCTTGCCCTGAAAGCGTCCAAAACCCGCTAGCAGAGCCAGGCAGCCGCACGGTTAACAGCTGCGGAACTGTTGAACAGCACGACGGCGCCGTCCCCACCAAAGGGGGCGGCGCCGTCGTACTTTCTGTCTACTGCTGTTGGAGCGCTGGTGGTCTAGCGCAGGACGGACCGGTAGACCTCAAGCGTTGTTTCAGTGATCGATTCCCAGGAGAAATGCTCTTCGGCGCGGCGGCGCCCCGCAATGCCCATTTCCCGGGCGCGTGCAGGATCTGCCACTACCTCGTTCAAGGCAGCCGCGAAGTCACTGACGAATTTCTCCGGGTCAAGGGGCGTTCCGGTTCCGTCGGTGACTTGCTCCAGCTGCACCAGGAGTCCGGTTTCGCCGTGCTGGACCACCTCGGGAATGCCGCCGGTGGCACTGGCTACTACTGCCGCGCCGCATGCCATGGCCTCGAGGTTCACGATGCCCAAGGGCTCGTAGATCGAAGGGCAGGCGAATGCCGTGGCATGGCTGAGCACTTGGATGAGTTCCTTCCGGGGCAGCATCCGCTCGATGAGGACGACCCCTTGGCGCTTGGTCTGCAGTTCCTCGATGAGCCGTGCGGTTTCGGCGGCAAGCTCGGGAGTGTCGGCGGCTCCGAGGCACAGCACCAACTGGACGTCGTCAGGCAGGCTGGACGCCGCGCGAAGCAGGTACGGCACCCCTTTCTGGCGGGTGTTGCGTCCCACGAAGACCACGCTGGGCTTGGCGGGATCGATGCCCAGTGCGCGGATTGCGTCATCCTCTTCATCGCGTTCCCAGAGGGAAACATCGATGCCGTTGTGGACAACGCGGACCTTGTCCGGATCAACGTCGGGGTAGCTGCGGAGGATGTCCTGGCGCATGCCGTCGGAGACAGCGATGATCGCGGCTGCTGCCTCATAGGCCGTTTTCTCCACCCAGGAGGACAACGCGTAGCCGCCCCCCAGCTGTTCTGCCTTCCACGGGCGCAGGGGCTCAAGGCTGTGGGCGCTGAGAACGTGGGGAATTCCATGCAGCAGCGAGGCGAGGTGGCCCGCCATGTTGGCATACCAGGTGTGCGAGTGGACCAGGTCCGCTCCCGCAATGTCCGGAACGATCCTCAAGTCCACGCCCAGGGTTTGAAGGGCTGCGTTGGCATCGCCGAGGTCTTCAGGCGTGGCGTAGGACGCCACGGAAGCCCCGTGATAGTCGGCATCACGCGGAGCACCGAAGGCCCGCACGTGAAGGTCGACGTGCTTTGCCAGCACCCGGCTGAGCTCGGCAACGTGGACACCGGCACCGCCATAAATTTCCGGAGGGAATTCTTTAGTCACAATGTCTATTCGCACGCTAACCAACGTAGTCGTTCCGGCGTATGTGTTCTAGTGTGAAAGAGTCCGGAAAATCGGACTTTTGGGGGATACGAAGACGTACGGGGAGCTGTGACCATGGCGTTGAAGAAAGTTCTGGCAATCGTATTGGCAGGCGGAGAAGGCAATCGACTCATGCCGCTGACGGCGGATCGGGCCAAGCCCGCGGTTCCGTTCGCAGGCGGCTACAGGCTCATTGACTTTGCACTATCCAATCTCGTTAATTCGGGATATTTGAAAATCGTCGTACTGACGCAGTACAAATCGCACAGCCTTGACCGGCACATCTCGGAGACCTGGCGGATGTCAACGCAACTGGGCCGGTATGTAGCTTCTGTGCCCGCGCAGCAACGCGTGGGCAAGAGCTGGTTCCTTGGCAGTGCCAACGCAATCTACCAATCGCTGAACCTCATCCATGACGACGCCCCGGACATCGTGGTTGTGGTTGGCGCTGACCACGTGTACCGCATGGACTTCTCCCAAATGGTGGAGCAGCACATTGCCAGTGGCGCCAAAGCGACGGTTGCTGCAGTGCGGCAACCCCTGAATATGGCCAACCAGTTCGGCGTGATCGAGGTAGACCAGAACGATCCCCAGAAGATTGCCGCCTTTGTGGAAAAGCCGGCCAGCACCCCCGGGCTGGCAGCGGACCCCACGCAGTTCCTGGCTTCCATGGGCAACTACGTCTTCAACGCAGACGCCCTGGTTGAAGCCCTGCATGTGGATGCGGAACGACTCGATACCAAGCACGACATGGGCGGGGACATCATTCCGTACTTCGTGGACCAGGGCGAAGCCGGCGTGTACGACTTCACGCTCAATGACATCCCGGGCGCCACGGATCGGGACCGCACCTACTGGCGGGACGTCGGTACCATCGACTCGTTCTATGACGCCCACATGGACCTCATCTCCCCCGTGCCGATCTTCAACCTCTATAACTCCGAGTGGCCGATCTACACGCGCCAGAGCATCTCGCCCCCGGCAAAGTTTGTCCGGGGCGAGAACAACACCGTGGGTACGGCCCTCGATTCCATTGTTGCCAGCGGCGTGGTGGTATCCGGTGGCATCGTTGAAGGTTCCGTGATCTCCAACGACGCCTATGTGGCCGCCGGCAGCCGTGTTCAGGACTCCGTCCTCATGGACAAGGTCCGGGTCGGCGAAGGCGCCGTGATCAAACGCGCCATCCTGGACAAGAACGTGAAGGTTCCTGCAGGTGCGGCCATCGGCCTGGACCCCGCACTGGATAAGGCACGGGGATACAAGGTGACGGAGTCAGGCATCACGGTATTGGCCAAGGGCCAGGTTGTGCCTGAGCCCGGTGAGGCAGAGCTCGCGCTGTCCGCGCAACACCGCCGTGGACTGCCCGAGGCTGTCAAGGCCGCCACCCATGATGATCCGGACATCCGCGACTCTGCCGAAAAGGTGGCAGCAGGAATCCAGTCACGCGTAGCCGATGCCGCTGCGCAGGGTGCCTCGCACTAAACGCAGGACGCCCGGCTGACGCCGACAGAACCCGAGGCAGGCCACTGGCTCCCAAGGCTGTAAAATCAGGTCAATGAGCTCCACCGATCTGACGCCTGAAGAGATCCAGGCCTGCCTCAAGGTTCTGACCACGATCCACGTCTATGACGAGGAGCACCCGGACTACGTTGCAGTCCGCCGTGCCACCGGCAAGATGTTCAAAGCCGTCAAGCGGCACCGCCGGGTCACCAAGCGCGACTCCATCGCCGAAGCTGACCGGGCCGTCATCGCCCTGACGGCCACCGCCGCTCCGGACCGCATCGACGACGAAACCCGCGGCAACAAGTTGGCACCCTCCGCCACCGGTGAGGTCGCCGGCCACCTCATCCGCTCGCGTCCCTGCTACATCTGCAAAAAGCACTACACGCAGGTTGATGCCTTCTACCACCAGCTCTGCCCTGAATGTGCGGCCTTCAGCCACAGCAAGCGCGATGCCCGCACCGATCTCACGGGACGCCGGGCCTTATTGACCGGCGGACGCGCCAAGATCGGCATGTACATCGCGCTGCGCCTGCTCAGGGATGGCGCCCACACCACCATCACCACCCGCTTCCCCAAGGACGCCGCCCGTCGTTTTGCCGCCATGGAAGACAGCAGCGAGTGGCTGCACCGGCTGCGGATCGTGGGCATTGACCTCCGCGACCCCGCTCAGGTCATGGCTCTGACGGACTCCCTCAACGAGGCCGGCCCGCTGGACATCATCATCAACAACGCAGCCCAGACCGTTCGGCGCTCCGGCAATGCCTACAAGCCCTTGGTTGACGCAGAGGACGAGCCGTTGCCTGCCGCCCTTGATGCTGCCAACGGTGGCCCGGAGCTGGTCACGTTCGGACATGCCCATGACAAACACCCCTTGGCCCTGGCCAGCAGTGTTACCGAGCACCCCGTCCTGGCCGGCGATGCGATCACCTCTCTGGCGCTCTCCACCGGGTCCGCGTCTCTGGAACGGATCGAGTCGGGAACGGCGATCGATGCCGGCGGCTTGGTTCCGGACCTCGCCTCGATCAACAGCTGGACCCAAGTGGTGGACGAGGTGGATCCCTTGGAGATGCTCGAGGTCCAGCTCTGCAACGTCACGGCACCCTTCCTGCTGGTGAGCCGTCTTCGGGATGCCATGAAGCGGTCAACGGCCCACAGGAAGTACATCGTCAACGTCTCGGCCATGGAGGGGCAGTTCTCCCGTGCCTACAAGGGCCCCGGACATCCCCACACCAACATGGCCAAGGCCGCCTTGAACATGATGACCCGGACCAGCGCCCAGGAAATGCTGGACTCCGATGGCATCCTCATGACGGCGGTGGATACGGGGTGGATCACTGACGAACGGCCGCACTACACCAAAGTCAGGCTCATGGAAGAAGGATTCCATGCCCCGTTGGATCTGGTGGATGGTGCCGCGAGAGTCTACGACCCCATCGTGATGGGCGAGAAAGGCGAGGACCAGTACGGTGTCTTCCTGAAGGACTACAAGCCCTCGCCCTGGTAAAAAATCCTGGAGTTTTTGTACAGATAAGGCCCTTAAGAGCAGCTCTTAAGGGCCTTATCTGTACTCAAACTCCTACGCGAGGCGCGTGATCTCCACCGAAACGGAGAGTCCCGAGCCGCCGCCACCGGACAGGATGCCCTTCAGCGGGGGAACATCGCGGTAGTCACGGCCCCGCGCCACTGTGACGTGGTAATCCCCTGCCGGCTTGTGGTTGGTGGGGTCCCAGCTGCGCCATTCCCCATCCCACCATTCCAGCCACGCGTGTGACTGGCCCGCAACGGTTTCGCCAATGTCGGCCGAGGACCTCGGGTGGATGTACCCCGAAACATAGCGGGCGGGGATGCCGCTGCAGCGCAATGCCCCGATGGCCAAATGTGCCAGGTCCTGGCACACGCCCTGGCGCTGGGACCACGCCTGCTCGGCATTGGTCGTCACCCCGGTGGTGCCCTTCATATAGGTCATCTCACCGGCCATCCAGGCGAATACCGCCAAGGCTGCCTCGTGGGGATTCTTCCCTTCCACAACACCGGGAACAATGCCCAGGACTTCCTCGCCCGGGCCACTGAGCCTGGACTGGGGCAACCAGTCGCTGAACTCGTCCTGGACCTTGTCCGAAGCGATGACGTCCCATCCGACGATGTCGTCCTCGACTGCCACGCGTTCGGTGCGGTGCACTTCCACGGTGGCAGTGGCGAGGACCTCAAGGCTCTCATGCGGCATTTGCATATCGAATGCCGTGACCCTGGTACCCCAGTAGTCACGGTATGTGCTGACGGACGCCTGGTTGGGTGAGACCTTCAGAGACGACTCGAGGACCACCTGCTGGCCGTCGGTGAGGGGCGTCATCCGGGCTTCGTTGTAGGACAACGTCACGCGGCGGTTGTACTTGTATGCCGTCTTGTGGACGATGCTCAGCCGGGTCATGAAACTTCTCCCACCCAGGCATGCTCATCAGCCTGATTGAAGTACTTACGGGAAATTGCGTCCGAGGCCTGCGTCACGGCCTTCTGCACACGTTCCATGTGCTCGGGCAGCTCGGACATGAGGTCGTCTGTGCGGTGGAATTCGAGGAACGTCCGGGCCTGGCCAACAATGCGCCGGGCATCGTTGATGAAGCCCACACGCTGGGCTGATGGGTCCAGTTTCGCCAGGCATTCATCGGCATCGCGCAGGGCGTAGACGATGGACCGCGGGAACAAGCGGTCCAGCAGCAGGAACTCCGCGGCGTGCTGGTCGCCGAAGGCAGCCCTGCGCGTACGGATGAACGACTCATAGGCGCCGGCGCACCGGAGCATGTTGACCCACGACATGCCCGCAGACTGGACATCGCGCGTTGAGAGCATGCGGGCAGTCATGTCAGCCCGTTCCAGGGAACGGCCCAACACCATGAACAACCAGCTCTCGTCATGGCTGACGGTGGTGTCCGCAAGACCGCGGACCATTGCTGTCCGCTCCAGGACCCAGTTGCAGAAACGGTAGGTTCCCACCACGTCCTTGCGATGCTGGTTGAGGCCGTAATAGGTGGTGTTGAGGCTTTCCCAGAGGGACTGCGAGACAGTCTCCCGGGCACGACGTGCATTCTCGCGCGCAGCACCCAGGGAACCGGCAATGGAGGACGCGCTCTGCTTGTCATAAGCCAGGGCATGCAGGAGTTCAGGGAGTCCGAAGTCCTCGCTCTGGGGTTTGGCACCCATAACGGCAAGGAGCTCCCTGGCTACGCTCCGCTGCTCCTCGAGGGGCAGGTGGTTCAGTCGTTCGAGGTGCACATCCAGGATCCTGGACGTGCCATCGGCGCGTTCTACGTAGCGTCCGATCCAAAAGAGAGACTCAGCAATACGGCTCAGCATGGAACTGCCTCCTTCGAGTGGTGCAGGTCGAAGTTCAAGTGGTGGTGGAGCGGGGTCACTGTTGCTGCTCCGTTTGGCGGTCACGCCAATTGCTTTCCACGGGCCAAACAGATACCTGTTCACGGACGGTGACGGACTGGCGTGGGATGACCTCGGCGGGGAGCTTCGGCGAGTCGGCCAATACCCAGGTGTCCTTGGAACCGCCGCCCTGGCTGGAGTTCACTATCAAGGAACCTTCCTTGAGTGCCACCCTGGTCAGTCCGCCGGGGAGGACCCAGACGTCGTCGCCGTCGTTGACTGCGAAGGGCCGGAGGTCAACGTGGCGGGGACCAAATTTGTCCCCGGAAAGCGTCGGCACGGTCGAGAGCTGAAGGACAGGCTGCGCGATCCATCCGCGGGGATCGGCAATAACCCGCTTGCGCAGGGCATCGAGCTCGTCCTTGGTGGCATCAGGTCCAATGACCAGTCCCTTGCCGCCTGAGCCGTCCACGGGCTTCACCACCAGTTCGTCAAGGCGGTCCAGCACATGCTCCCTGGCTTCCTTTTCCTCAAGCCGGAAAGTGTCAACGTTGGCGATGATCGGCTCTTCGTGAAGGTAGTACCGGATCAGGTCAGGCACGTAACTGTACACGAGCTTGTCATCAGCTACGCCGTTGCCCACAGCGTTGGCTATGGTCACTCCCCCGGCACGTGCAGCATTGACCAGGCCAGGACAACCCAGCATGGAATCGGAACGGAACTGGAGCGGATCCAGGAAGTCGTCGTCGATGCGCTTGTAGATGACGTCCACGCGCTGTTCGCCCGCAGTGGTCCGCATGTAGACGCGGTTGCCGCGGCAAATGAGGTCGCGGCCTTCCACCAGTTCCACACCCATGAGGCCGGCTAGGAGCGTGTGCTCAAAGTAGGCGCTGTTGAACACGCCCGGCGTCAGGACAACCACTGTGGGATCGTCCACGCCCGCCGGCGCTGTCTTACGGAGTGCTGAGAGAAGACGCCGGGGATACTCCTCCACGGGACGGATGTGCTGCTGGCCGAAAGCCTCTGGAAGGCCCTTGGCCATGGCCCGGCGGTTCTCCAGAACGTAGCTGACGCCGGAGGGAACTCGGACGTTGTCCTCCAGTACCCTGAAGGTACCGGCAGCATCCCGGACGACGTCGATGCCCGAGACATGGACACGTACACCTCCGGATGGTTCGAATCCATGGACTGCCCGGTGGAAGTGTGCGCTGGTGGTGATGAGCTGCCGGGGAATCACGCCATCGGTGACTACCGCCATCCGTCCGTAGACGTCGTTGAGGAAGGCCTCCAGCGCTTTGACCCGCTGGGCAACCCCGCGTTCCAGGACATTCCATTCGTCGGCAGGGATAACGCGGGGAACGATGTCCAGCGGGAACGGGCGCTCCTCCCCTGCGTAGTCGAACGTGACACCGCGGTCCAGGAATGTGCGCGCCATGGAGTCGGCCCGGGCTGTCACATCGGCCAGGGACAGCTCCCGCAAGGCGCCGGAAACCTGACCGTAGGATTTTCTGGCAACGTGGCCGGGGGCAAACATCTCGTCATAGGCGCCGCTGCGCGCAGCGGCCTCGGAGTAATCCTGGAATAGGTCAGACATGGGAATTAGACAATCACCTTTTTGAGTCGAGCGCATTACGCACTGATTGTGTCGCGGTTTCGGGATGCTCCCGGTTCGCCTTTCCGTGCCCCCATCCGGCAGGGTTGTGGCATGCCCTTCAACAGTCTTGCGCCCCAGCTGTCCCGGCTGGGGCCCGGGTTGGTCCTGAGCATCGCCGCCACGGGACTTGCCTTCGCAATCCATACCGTGTTTCCGGCGGTTCCCGCCATGACGCTCGCTGTTGCCTTGGGCTTGCTCTCAGCAAATATACCGGGCACGGCTGTCCTGACGGCGGGGCGCGCCCGCCCGGGCCTCGACTTCGCGGGCAAACACCTCATGCGTGCGGGGATCGTCCTGCTGGGACTCAAGGTCAGCATGGGCGATGTCCTTGGACTTGGGTGGGTGGCACTGCTGCTGATCGCCGGGGTGGTCCTGGTGAGCTTCGGAGGAACGTACGGCCTGGCCCGCTTGTTGCGCCTCCCTCGCGAGGCGGCGTTGTTGATTGCCACCGGCTTTTCCATCTGCGGCGCTTCGGCGATCGGGGCCATGGCCGCAGTCCGGCGGATCAGGCACCAGGACACCGTCCTGCCAGTAGCGCTGGTAACCCTCTGTGGCACCTTGGCCATTGGAGTGCTTCCCCTGCTCATGCACCCCTTGGGCCTCAGTCCTGAGCAGTTCGGTGCATGGACAGGCGCCTCCGTCCACGACGTTGGCCAGGTGGTGGCCACCGCCCAAACCGCCGGGACTTCGGCGTTGGCGATCGCTGTCGTCGTGAAATTGACGAGGGTTGTCCTGCTGGCGCCGATAGCAGCCACCGCGGGGCTTCATCAGCGGATCCTCGATGTCCGGGAACGCGCCAATGGAGTGGCCGGAACCGCCGGAACAGCCGGTAAGGTCCCGCCGGTTGTTCCCCTGTTCGTGGTGGGCTTCCTCGCGTTGGTGGCCGTACGGTCCTTGGGCTGGGCGCCGCCGGTGGCCTTGGAGATCGCGGCAGCGGTCCAGGACATTCTGCTGGCGGCGGCGCTCTTTGGACTGGGCTCGGCCGTGCGCATACGGACCCTGATCCACACCGGCGGGCGTGCCGTTCTGGTGGCCCTGGGCTCCTGGCTGCTCATCGCATCGCTGGGCCTGGGCGCCGCCTTGATCATGATTAGATAGCTGTGTGTCGAATCACAATCTATCGCGCGATGAAGCCGCTCTCCGTTCAGCCCTGATCACCACCCACAGCTACGACGTCACCCTCGATGTCCGCGACGCGGAAGATCCCGCCGTTTCCGGCTACCCGAGTACCAGCACCATCACTTTCTCCGCTGAGCCAGGCTCTGCCACCTTCCTGGATTTCATCCATGGCGGCGTGCAGTCCGTGGTGCTGAACGGCCAGGCGTTGGACGTCGGATCGGTGGTGGACCGCGACAGGATCATCCTGGCCGGACTGGCGGCCGAGAACACGGTCACGGTCACCGGGACAGGCCTCTACAGCCGCTCCGGCGAGGGCATGCACCGCTTTGTTGATCCTGCCGACGGCCAGTGCTACCTCTACACCCAGTACGAACCTGCGGACAGCCGCCGCGTTTTCGCCAACTTCGAACAGCCCGACCTCAAAGCCGAATTTACCTTCCACGTGATCGCTCCGGCAGGCTGGGAAGTGGCATCCAACGGAGTTGAGGAACTGCGCACACCGGAGGCGGGCGACACCCGCGCCGCACGCTGGGATTTCGCCACAACCCAACGCATGTCCACGTACATCACCACCGTGCTCGCGGGGCCCTACTTCAAGGCAACGGATCACTGGGAGGCGACGTTCGACGACGACACCCGCCTTGACGTGCCGCTGGCACTTTACTGCCGGGCCTCGTTGGCGGACTCCTTCGATGCCGATGAACTGTTCCGGTTGACCAAGAGCGGGCTGGGCTTCTTCAACGACCTCTTCGACTACCCCTACCCGTGGGGTAAGTATGACCAGGCCTTCGTGCCCGAATACAACCTCGGAGCCATGGAAAATCCCGGGCTGGTCACTTTCACGGAAAAGTATGTCTACGCCTCCCGCGCCACCGATGCCCAGTACCAGGCCCGCGCCAACACCTTGATGCACGAGATGGCCCACATGTGGTTCGGCGACCTCGTGACCATGAACTGGTGGGACGACCTCTGGCTCAAGGAATCGTTCGCCGACTATATGGGGACACTTGGCGTGGACCGTGCCACCGATTGGGACACCGCATGGGTGAACTTCGCCAACAAGCGCAAAGCCTGGGCCTATGTCCAGGACCAACTGCCCACCACGCACCCGATTGTTGCCGACATCCCGGACCTTGAAGCCGCCAAGCAAAACTTTGACGGGATCACCTATGCCAAGGGCGCCTCGGTCCTGAAGCAACTGGTGGCCTACGTGGGCTTTGATGCTTTCATTGCCGGCTCCCGTCAGTACTTCCGGGACCATGCGTTCGGCAATACCTCCCTCCAGGACCTCCTCCGTGCACTCAGCACCGCTTCAGGAAGGGACCTTGGAGACTGGGCCCGTCAATGGCTCCAGACGTCCGGCATCTCCACCATTACGGCGGAAATCGTGGACGACGGCGGCGTCCTTGGCGCCGTGACGCTCCGGCAGGATGCCATCGACCCCATCACGGGTCATCAGGAACTCCGCCCGCACAGGTTGCGGTTGGGTCTGTACGACGCTGATGCTTCGGGCCGGCTCGTCCGGTCCGAAAGCCATGAGCTGGATGTGACAGGGCCCAGCACCCTGGTGCCCCAGCTGAACGGCACGCGCCGTCCTGCCCTGCTTCTGGTCAATGACGACGACCTGAGCTACGCCAAGGTCCGCCTTGATCCAGGGTCCGAACACACTGTCCGGACGTCGCTCGATAAAATCACCGATCCCATGGCCCGCGCCCTGTGCTGGACCGCATTGTGGGACTCTGCCCGCGACGGTGTCACGCCCGCCGTGCGCTACGTGGCCGCCGTGGAGCAGTTTGCGTCCGCAGAGACCGGCATCGGGGTCCTGTTGAACGTGCTTGGCAATGCCTCCGGCGCCATAGAACGCTACGTTCCGGCGGCAGCCCGTGAAGGGGTACGCAAAGATTTCCTGGCAGTAGTGGCGGCCAGGATGAAGGCAGCGGCCCCCGGCTCCGATCATCAGCTGGCATGGGCCAGGACCCTGGCGGACGTGTCCCGGCATGGAGATGCCGAACTTCCTTTGGTGCGTGGAATCCTGGAAGGCAGCATTGTCGTTGACGGACTTGCGGTCGACGCGGAACTGCGGTGGAGCTTCTGGCAGGCCCTGTCCGCCCGAGGCCAGGCGTCACGTGCCGAATTGGACCGGGAACTGCAGGCCGATAAGACAGCGTCCGGCAGGGAGGGCCATGCCTTGGCTGCCGCCGCCGTGCCGGAGGCCTCCGTCAAGGCAGCTGCTTGGGATTCCGCGGTTAACAGCCCCGGGCTGTCCAACGAGATCCTGAGCGCGACAATCACCGGTTTCGCCACGGCGCCGGGGTTCCTGCTGGAACCGTATGTGGAACGCTACTTCGACTGCCTTGAACAGGTATGGGCGGAACGTAGCATCGAGATTGCCGGCAGGATAGTGCGCGGATTGTTCCCGGTCGCCCAGGACCTGGCCGAAGGCATGCAGCCTGCCGAACACCCGGTCCTGGTGCGGACAGATGATTGGCTGACGACGCACGCCGACGCCCCCCGAGCACTGCGCCGGATAGTCATCGAGCAGCGAAGCCACCTGATGCGGGCACTCACGGCACAAGCGGCCGGGGTGTAGTTCCCGCCGACGGCCTACGGGACCCGGTTCAACCATTCGTCGGTGCCGAACTTGGCCTCGACGCGTTTCTTCGCCTCACCGAGCTCGGCCTCGGTGAGGCGGGACTCCTCGGCGCCATAGCGTTCCACGAAGACCTCCTGCATGGCCGCGAGGATGGCTGCGCGGGCGAGCCCCGTCTGACGTCGAAGCGGATCAACACGCTTCTTAGCGCTCCGTGTCCCCTTATCCGAGAGTTTTTCCTTGCCAATGCGAAGAACATCCACCATCTTGTCGGCATCGATGTCGTAGCTCATGGTGACGTGGTGCAACATGCCACCGTTCGCGAGGCGCTTCTGTGCTGCGCCCCCGATCTTGCCTTGTTCGGTAGCGATGTCATTGAGGGGAACGTAGAAAGCCGTGATACCGAGCTTCTCCAAGGCTGCCATCACCCAGGCATCCAGGAACGCGTAGGAGTCGGCAAAACTGATGCCGTCCACCAAGGTTTGCGGCAAGTAGAGCGAGTAGGTGATGCAATTGCCGGCTTCCATGAACATGGCGCCGCCTCCGCTGATGCGTCGTACCACCGTTATGCCGTGGCGGGCTACACCCTCCGGGTCCACCTCATTGCGTACCGACTGGAAGCTGCCGATCACCACGGATGGTTCCTCCCAATCCCAGAAGCGCAGCGTAGGGTTGCGCAGTCCGGCACCTACCTCCTCTGTGAGGACCTCGTCCAGGGCGACGTTCACCTGGGTGGGCAGGACGGAGGGTGGGATGACTTCCCACTGGTGGTCGGCCCAGCTTGTGGCTTTGGACAGTGCACGGCGGACGGTGACAGCTACAGCTTCTGCGGAGAAGCCGAACAGTACGGCATCCCTGGGCAGCCCGGCCGTGACGGCTGCGGCGATGTCTGCTGCCGTTGAGCTGTCCGGAAGTCCGGTGAGTGCCGCGTTGATGGCCTGCAGGGCTTCGTCCGGTTCCAGGAAGAAGTCACCGCTCAGCGAGACGTTGGCGAATTTCCCCGACATGACGTCCAGGTCAACTACCACCAGTTTGCCGCCGGGAACTTTATATTCGCCGTGAAGGCGGGTGTCGGCGTCGTTGATGGTGGGTTGCTGCTCAGGGCTGGAAGTCATGATGTCCATCTTGCCGGAAAACGCAAAGGCCCGCATTGCCGGAAATCCGGCAATGCGGGCCTTGAAAGCCTTGGGGTGAAGTGGTTACTTCTTGCCGCCGAAGCCCTTGAAGCGGGCGTTGAAGCGCTCGACGCGGCCAGCGGAGTCCATGATGCGCTGCTTGCCCGTGTAGAACGGGTGGGACTCCGAAGAGATTTCGACGTCGATAACCGGGTAGGTGTTTCCGTCTTCCCACTCGATGGTCTTCGAGGAAGACACGGTGGACTTGGTCAGGAACTGCGTACCGGAAGCCAGGTCGTTGAAAACAACAGCTTCGTACTTCGGGTGGATATCAGACTTCATAATGGGACCTTTTGTTCACGCAACTGGATTTTGCCAGCTGCCAGGTATGAATGGAGGTGGTCCGGTTGCTGCAGGATGAATAATCCAGCTGCCGGGCCAACAACCAATCATAGCGGAAAGCGCGCCGGCAGACGAACCGCGGTCAGTCCCGTGGACGCAGCTCCCAGAAGGCCACCGCCGAGGCGGCGGCGACGTTGAGTGAGTCAACGCCGGCACGCATGGGGATCTTGACCGCGACGTCAGCTGCGGCCAACGTGTCCCGGCTCATGCCGGGACCCTCGGTACCGAGCACCAAGGCCAGTTTGGGGAACTGCTTTGCCGCAAGGTCATCCAGGTCCAACGCGTCCTCGGTCAGCTCCATGGCCGCCACGGTGAAGCCCTGCTCCTTGAGGCGGAACAAGTCCCCAGGCCAGCTTTCCAGGCGCGCCCAGGGAACCTGGAAGACCGTGCCCATGCTGACCCGGACACTGCGCCTGTAGAGCGGATCTCCACAGCGTGGAGAGACCAGGACGGCGTCCACGCCAAGTGCGGCAGCGGACCTAAAGATGGCTCCCACGTTGGTGTGGTCAACGATGTCCTCGAGCACGGCCACGCGCTGCGCGCCGGCCAGGAGCACTTCCAATGGAACGGCGGCCGGCCGGTGCATTGCTGCCATGGCACCGCGGTGCAGATGGAAACCGGTGATTTCTTCCAGCAGGGAGGCCTTGCCGATGAACACCGGTACGTCCGGATATGCCTGGAAAACGTCCTGGAGGTCTTCCAGCCACTTCTCGGCCAAAAAGAAGGAGCGGGGCTGATGCCCGGCCGCCAGTGCCCTGCGCAGGACCCTGGAGGATTCGGCGATATACATGCCCTCTTCCGGCTCGCGCAACTTCCGCAGGTGCACATCGGTGAGGGTGGTGTAGTCCGTTACGCGCGGATCATCCGCTGACTCAAGGTAGTGGAAGGTCACCGGGAGGTCATTTCAGCAGGTTGGCAATCATGAAGCCAAGGGCCACGATGCCAAGGGTGAAGATGACGGCCCTGAGGACGCGCGGGGACAACTTCCGGCCAACTTTTGAACCCACCAAACCGCCGATGGTGGAGCTCACGGCAATGAGCAGGACCACCAGCCACTCGATACGGTCGAAAGCGAAGATGAGGTAGGAGATTGCTGCCACCAAATTGACGCCGAGCACGAGGATGTTTTTCATGGCGTTGGCATTTTGCATGGTTCCCGCGAGGAATACACCGAGGATGCCCACCAGCAAGATTCCCTGCGCCGCCACGAAATAGCCACCGTAGACGCCGGCAAGGTAGACAAGAACCACCAGGAGGATGCCGTGGCTGCGATCCCGGATGGCGTGTTCGGGGTTTTGTTCCCTGCTGCGTACCCAGGCCTGCAGCTTGGGCTGGAACAGCACCATCAACAGGGCCATCACCAGCAAGACGGGAGCAACGTAGTGGAAGACCTTCTCAGGTAAGTGCAGCAGGAGCCAGGCACCGGTAATGCCGCCCAACAGCGAGGCCGGCAGCAGCTTCAGCAGCTGCCGTCCCCTGCCGGCCAACTCGCGGCGGTAACCCCACGCTCCCGCCGCAGTTCCTGCTACGAGTCCCATGGCATTACTCATGGACGCAACCACGGGAGTGATGCCAATGGCGATGAGCACGGGAAAAGTCACCAGCGTGCCGGAACCGACCACCGCGTTGATGGTGCCGGCCCACAAGCCCGCAAAAAAGACCAGGATGCTGCTAAGAATGTCCACTTTTGACTATCGCCCCGGCCTAGCGGCGGGCCCTGGCGGTGTATCGCCCGGCGTTTTCTGAAACGTCCAGAGGCAAACCGAAAGTGTTGCTGAGGTGTTCGTCGGTCAGGACGTCCCTGATGGGGCCTGCGGCAACCACTCCGCCTTCGCGGAGCAGCATGGCATGGGTGAATCCCGGTGGGACTTCCTCCAAATGGTGGGTGACCAGGACCATCGCGGGAGCCGCTTCATCGCTGGCGAGCTCGCCGAGCTTGTGGACCAGTTCCTCCCGGCCGCCGAGGTCCAGGCCCGCTGCCGGCTCATCCAGGAGCAACAGTTCGGGGTCCGTCATGAGGGCGCGGGCAATCTGCACACGCTTTCGCTCCCCTTCGGACAACGTAGCAAAGGTCCGGTTGAGCAGCGGGCCCATCCCCCAGTCGTTCAGCAGGCCAAAGGCGCGCCGCTCGTCGTCGCGCTCGTAGCCCTCACGCCACCGTCCGGTAACACCGTAGGCGGCGGTTACCACCACATTCAGGACGTTCTCGTGCTCGGGAATCTGGGTAGCAAGAGCAGCCGAGGACAGTCCGATCCGAGGGCGGAGTTCGAAGACGTCCACGCGGCCCAGGACCTCATCCAGGATCCCGGCCGTGCCGCTGCTGGGGTGGAGCCGGGCTGCGGCAATTTGGAGAAGGGTGGTCTTGCCGGCGCCGTTCGGTCCCAGGATGACCCAGCGCTCACCTTCGTTGACCTCCCAGTCAACCTTGTCCAGCAGGATTTTCTTGCCGCGGACAACGCTGACGGAAGCCAATTCCAGAACATCACTCATAGCAGTAGACACTAGGACAAAAATCCATATGACTGATAACCGGTCACATGGCAGTGTTTGTCGGTCGAAACGAATTCGGGCGGATAGGCACCGCTCAGTAGGATTGAGGCCATGACTTCGAACTTGGCTGCGGTCAGCTATGGCGTGCATCTGTCCCCCGAATCCCTCGTTGACCTTCGGAAGGCACTTGCTGACGCCGGCGTCGAAGTGTCATCGGAATCACAGGGTGGTGACCATCGCTTCAGTGTCATGACGGCCGGTCTTGCTGCCGGCGCGGAGAAGTTGGCGGATCTTGCAACTGTTCGCCGACACGTTGCTGCGGCAGCCAGTACCGGTATTGACACCGCCATCGTTCCCGAAGGCCTGCGCCAGGCCTCCCGGAAGCTCCTCATCATGGATGTCGATTCCACGTTGATCCAGCAGGAAGTCATTGAGTTGCTGGCAGCCCACGCGGGCAAGCGCGAGGAAGTCGCCGCTGTGACCGAGGCCGCCATGCGTGGTGAGCTGGACTTTGCCCAGAGTCTCCACGCCCGGGTTGCCGTGCTTGCCGGGCTGCCCGTGGACGTCGTCGAGTCCGTCCGTAAAGAGGTGCGTCTCAGTCTTGGTGCTGCAGAACTCGTGGCCGCGTTCAAGGAAGCAGGCCACGTTGTGGCGGTGGTGTCCGGCGGCTTCAACCAGATCCTCCGTCCCATTGCCGTGGACCTTGGACTGGACCATTGGATCGCCAATGAGCTCGAAATCGTCGACGGCGTGTTGACCGGCAAGGTGCTCGGTGCTGTCATCGACAGGGCGGCCAAAGAGAAGTATCTGCGTGAGTGGGCAGCAGCGGAGGGCATCAGCCTTGAGCACACCATCGCCGTGGGCGACGGCGCCAATGACCTGGACATGCTCAGTGCGGCAGGAATAGGAATTGCGTTCAATGCCAAGCCGGCTGTTCGTGCGGCAGCGGACGCTGCAATCAACATGCCCTACCTGGACGCCGTCCGGCACATCGCCAACGTCTGACTCCTGCTTTGCCCACGCCGCGGTGACCCACGGCCAACCCGCACTTGGCTGCGGGTCGCTGTGGCGCGCCCAAAAACAACTGGTGCCGAATCTGCGCCGACCTGCTGCCGGTGGGTGAAACAACAATGCGCATTTCGTGACGCGATTATTCTGACTATTTATCAAAATGTCATTTACGGCGCATTATTTGCCGTGGAATCCACGGGAAATGAACGCTCTTTCCCTTTGCCCGTAATTGATGTGTAGAGTGAAAAACTCGACGAAGAAATCCGTAAAACATACGGCAGTCTGAATGACGGAAGTGCAGGGTCAGTAAGTGAACCGTTCGGAGCGTACGTGGAAATGGTGGAAACGCAGCGAAGGATTTGAAGCCTTTCCAACACCTCTCCACGAGATCATTCGCGAGCGGCACCCTGACGCGGTGGCAACGGGAATGGTTCCCAACCAATGGGATTCCGGTCCTGGTGCTCCTGCCTACCAGGAAGTTCCGTCCGTTTATTTCATGGCTGCCAGTGATGAAACCACAGAACAGGAAGAACTGATCATGAGCTCACTTGACGAAGCTACGAAGCAACTGCTTTCCATTGAAGGCGCCACCGGTGCGGCCATTGTTGACTACACCAGCGGAATGGCCCTGGCACAGGGCGGTAACCCGGGCTTCGATCTGGGCGTCGCTGCGGCCGGAAACTCCAATGTTGTCAGCTCCAAGCTCCGAACCATGGCCGACCTCGGACTGGACGGCTCCATTGAGGACGTTCTCATCACTCTGGATTCGCAGTACCACCTCATCAATGTCCTGAACTCGGCAGGATCCAAGGGACTCTTTGTCTACCTCGTCCTGGACCGGACCTATGCCAACCTGGCGCTGGCGCGGCACAAGCTCAATAACATCGCCAAGGCCATCGCCATCTGATCCTGATGTTAATCGTGAGGGGCGGCTGCGAATATCGCAGCCGCCCCTCAGTCATCGGTGATGCAGGACGGGTCAGATCTTCACGCGCCGGGCCTCGCTGCTGCCCGATTCGAACTTAACGCCCAGCATATGGTGAACCAGGACATCCTCATTGGTATTGGCGTTGGCCTCAATGGTGACAAGTTCCCCGTCCCGCATGACACCAATTCGGTGGCACCAGTTGACCATCTCCGAGAGATCTGAGGACAACAGAATGATGGCGACGCCGGTCTTGCTGAGCTGCGTCAGCATCTTGTACACAATCTCTTTGGCCCCAATATCAATCCCGCGGCTGGGATGACTGAGGATCAGGACGTCACAGTCGGTAGAGATCCATCGGGCCAGTTCCACCTTCTGGCGGTCGCCGCCGGAGAGAGTGGAGAGGGCGCCTTGGATGTTGGTGGTGTTGATGCGCATGCGGTGCACAACCTCAGCGACACCCCTGAGGTGGGTGATCTCATCCCGCAGGCTTTCAGCGCCAGCCCCAGCGCCCTGCTGAAGCCCTTCCGCAATGCTGGTCCCCGGCTCAAGGGTATCGGCAGCATCCGGCGAGTAACCGATCCTCAACCGCTGTGCATCCTGGGGCCCGCGGATGTGGACGTGCGTTCCGTTTACGTAGATCTTTCCCGAGGTGCAAGGGCGGATGCCCGCCAGTGCTGATATCAGTTGATAGACGCCCGATCTGTGGGTTCCTACCAGGCCGAAGATTTCGCCTTTGGCCACACTGAAGCCAACGTCGCGGACTTTCTCCTCCACACTGAAATTGGAGACCCGCAGGGCCTCTCCCCCGGCCGCCGGGCCGGAAGGCCGGGAAATTCGCTCCAGTTCGTGCTGAAGCAGGAGGAAGGCAAGCTCGTCGACGTCGGTCTTGCTGGCCTCCACGATCTTGTGCACCTCGCCGTCGCGCATGACGGCGATGCGGTGGGCTATGGAACGGACCTCATCAAGGCGGTGGGTGATGTAGATGATGGCCCGACCCTGCCGTGTCAGCATTCTCAGCACCTGATGCAGGACCGCGACATCGTGGTCCGGAAGTGACGCGGCCACTTCGTCCATGATCACCAGTTGCGCTTCCTCAGCCACCATTCGGAGGACCTCCACCAAGGCCTGCTCGGCTCTAATCAGCGTTCCGACCTTCGCGTCAGGGTCCATGGTGATGCCAATGTCCCGGATGAGCTTGCCCGCTTGATCGCGGAGTTCGGCGTGTGACCGGCCCGATTGGAAGGTCCCGCGAAAGATGGCTTCGGTGATGGTCAGTTCCGGGTCGATGTGGAAGTTCTGGGGAATAAGCCCCACTCCGCAAGCCTGCGCTTCGGCGATGGAATCCGGCACGTACTTTTCACCGGCCAGGGTAATCCGACCATGGTCGTGCTTGACGGAGCCGGCCAGGACGCCCATCAGGGTGGTCTTGCCGGCGCCGTTGGTCCCAATCAACCCCAGGATCTCGCCGCGATGCAACGAAAGCCCAACACCTTTGAGGATGCGCCGTTGATCGTACGACGCGTGAATATCATCAGCATGTAATAACAGGTCCAAAGAAGCTCCTAAGGCATGCATAAACCATCCCATTGTGGTTTTGCAACGTGCTGACAACTACGTGCGAGGCTGCCTTGGAGAGTCAATCAGAAGGATTCTCATAATGCAAAGCCAAATTTGCGAAACAAAGATTCCCATTTCGTGACGCGAGAATCCGCATAATTTATCAAACTGGTACTTCAATGCGTGAGGTGGCTGCTCCGGCAGTGCGGCGTTAAACAGCTGTGGCCCGGGAAAAGGGTCCCGGGCCACAGCTATGGTGTATTTGCTACTCGGCAGTCTTGCCGAAGTAATCGGCTCCGCCTACGTATTCCGTGTGTCCGGATTCGACGTCCGCGGTGACCATCTTGGCAACCTCGGCAGCGAATTCCTCCACGGAGTAAAGCTTGCCGGCCTCGGCACGGCGTGCTTCGATGGCTCCTGGGTTGGACCGGTCCAGCAGGGTCGCGGTCACTGTGCCCTCGATCATGTCTCCGGAGACCACCACCAGAGAGATGCCCTTGTCCGCGAGGTGGGGAATCAGTTCACGCAGTGCGTCCTCCCCGGCGCGCTTGCTCTTCGCGACGGGCTCGTACTCCGGCATGGTGGGAACAGTCTCCACAAAATGCGCTTGGTGACTGGTCACGAAAACGACGCGCGAACCCTCAGGCATGAGAGGAACGGCTGCGTTGAGCATGTTGACCTGGGCATCGCGGTTCAGCTTGAGCGCGTAGCCCTCTTCCATGCCCGATTCCATGCCGCCTGAAGCGTTCAGCACCAAGACATCAAGGGATCCGAACTCCTCCATGGCTTTGCTGGCAAGGGCATGCACTCCTTCATCAGTGGTGAGGTCTGCGCCCACTGCAGCCGCACGGCCGCCTGCCTCCTGGATGCCCGCTACTACCTTGTTGGCGCGGGGCGCCTTCTGCCGGTAGTTAACGACGACGGCGGCGCCCTCGCCTGCGAGGATCTTGGCAACTTCGGCCCCAATTCCCCGGGAAGATCCCGTGACGATGGCCGTCTTGTTATCCAGCGTTCCCATTCATGCTCCTTTTGTTCACTTCATCCAAATTCCGTGGCCTCGCCTTCCATCATGCCAGCGGCATGGACGAAATCGCTTGTGGGCCCCGGACAAAAAACTGCGGTGCAGGCTAGTGCCCCATACCCAAGCCACCATCAACCGGGATCACGGCCCCTGAGATGTACGCAGCTTCGTCGCTGGCCACCCAGCGCACCACGTCAGCCACCTCGGAGGCCTCGGCAAAACGACCTGCAGGAACGTTGGCCAGGTAGGCTTTCTGGGTGTCTTCGGGCAGTTCGGCCGTCATGTCGGTGTTGATGAAGCCGGGCGCCACCACGTTGGCCGTGATGCCCCGGCTGCCGAGCTCGCGGGTCAGGGAACGTGCAATGCCCACCATGCCCGCCTTGGACGCGGAGTAGTTGATCTGGCCGGGTGCGCCATAGAGGCCGGAGACGGAAGAGATGAGGACTACACGGCCCTTGCGGAGCCGGATCATTCCCTTGGACGCCCGCTTGATCACACGGAATGCGCCGGTGAGATTGGTGTCGAGGACCGAGGTGAAGTCGTCTTCGCTCATGCGGAGCAGGAGCGTGTCCTTGGTGATGCCGGCATTGGCAACCAGGACTTCGACGGGTCCATGGGCTTCTTCGACGATCTTGAACGCTGCGTCAATGGAGGCCTCGTCCGTGACGTCCGCCTGGACGCCCAGGATGCCTTCAGGCAGCTTTGTTTCACTTCGGTAGGTCACCGCCACCTTGTCGCCGTTGGCGAGGAACGATTCCGCAATGGCCAGGCCAATGCCGCGGTTGCCGCCGGTGATCAAGACGCTGCGGCCGGTTGTGACTGCTTCAGACATGCTGTGGCTCCAGGTTCCGCGGCATCGAAGTGCCGCATTGAAGGGGGATTTTCCTGTGACGATCTTATCCGCCGCCCATCCCAACCCGCGGGTAACCAGCAACCTGCGCGGTTTGGGTGGTTAGAGCCTTGGTGAGAGAATTGGTAGAGGCCTTTGGAGCGTGATGATTCAGTTGTGACACGAGAAAACAGTCCCCTGCAGCAAGTGCCCGGGGAACCGGACGCTTTTTCCGGCGACCCCGAGGTCCACAGCATCACGGATGCCGCCGCTGCCCACTCCGAGGACATGCGTGAGCGCATGATCAAGTACGCGGTGGCCATGGGTATCCGCATGGTCTGCATCGTCCTCATTTTCGTGGTGGATGGATGGTTCAAGATCATTGCGATCGCCGGCGCTGTTTTCCTCCCTTGGATCGCGGTTGTCATCGCCAACGGCAATGACAAAGCTGAGGACCACAGCGAGTCATTGCTCGACTACGTGGCAGTCCCCGAAATCGAACGCTCCTCCCAGCCGGAAGAAGCCACGGCCGAGGGACCCACGGTGCTTCAGGGCGAGCTGGTGGATGACGAACCAACAAGAAATCCAGGTGGCCCTTCGACGGGACCTGCAAGCGAGGCCGGACACCCCGGCGACGAACGGGCGGCTTCATGAACATCTTTAACCTTGGCGGCCCAGGTCCGGCCGGCCAGAACTCCGAACGCGCCACGGCTCCGGCGGTGTGCTCGCGGAAAGGGTGCCGGTCCGGCGCCCAGTGGCAACTCCTGTGGAACAACCCGCGTATCCACACTCCGGAACGGCGCAAGGTATGGCTTTCCTGTGGAGACCATCGGGAGTGGTTGGAGGAGTATCTGACCACCCGGGGACTGTGGAAGGAAACGATCGCCTTCACGGCGGGCGAAGCTGCAGTGAACGAGGCCGGCTGAATGTACCGCTTCCTCTTCTCCAGCAAGTGGCTGGGGTACTTTGTCCTGGCCGTCATATTTGCCACCGCGTGCGTTTTCCTGGGCCGCTGGCAGATGGACCGCCGTGCCGAGACTTTGGCTGAAATCAATCGCGTCGTGAGCAACTACTCGGCCACGCCTGTTCCCTTCGCGGAAATCAAGGACCAGTTCAACACCTTGGATCCTGAACGTGAATGGACCCAGGTCCAGCTGCGCGGCAGCTACGACATGGAGGGCCAGCGGGTTGTCCGAAACCGCCCTCTGAACGGCCAGCCAGGTTACGACGTCGTGGTTCCCTTCCGGCTCACCACCGGCGAAGCGGTGGTCATTGACCGTGGTTGGCTGCCCATCGGCAACAACACTCCCGGCCGTCCCGATGTTGTCCCGGACCCTCCAACGGGCCAAGTTACCGTGGTGGCGCGACTCAAGCCTGCCGAACCCAAGTTGGACCGCGGAGCGGTGGACGGACAGTTGGCCTCCATTGACCTGGCCGGTTTCGCCAGCGAGCTCCCCTACCCCATCGCCACCGGAGCCTACGGGCAGCTGGCCAGCGAAGATCCCGCAGTGCAGCCAATGCCGACTCCGTTCCCCAAACCGGCCACCGAAGAGGGGACACACCTCTCCTATTCACTGCAATGGTTTGCCTTTGGCGTCCTGATGTTTATCGGTTTCGGCTACGCAGCACGGCAGCAGGCCCGCAACGCGGCCATCGATGCCGAAGAGGAAGAGGACGAGCAGATTATCGCCGCGGGCGGTACGCCCAGGAAGCGCACTCCTGCGGCCCGGAAGAACAAGCGTGCTACGTCCGAAGAAGAGGAAGACGCCATCCTGGATGCCCAAGGCTACTGAATGATTCCGGATCCCGTACTCAACGTAAAGTCAGCCCTGATTGCCGCCGGAGCCGAGGACACTGTCCGGATCTTTGAGGACAAGGTCCCGACGGCGGCAGCCGCCGCCTCCGCGCTCGGTTGCGATGTCGCGGCGATCACCAACAGCCTGATCTTTGAGCTGGACGGCCAACCACTGCTGATCCTGGCCAGCGGTGTGGCCAAGGTTGATACAGCATTGGTTGCAGCACAGTTGGGCACGGGCAAGATCCGCCGCGCCACGTCGGAATTCGTGCTGGTACATACCGGCCAGGAAGTAGGCGGAGTGGCGCCAGTGGGCCACCCAGAGAAACTGCGCACCATCCTGGACACCTCGCTTCAAGAACACCCTCTGCTATGGGCGGGAGCGGGAGACCACAACTCCATGTTCTCCATCAACTACGAAGAACTGGCACGAATCACGAGCGCGGAACCCCTGCAGGTTCGATAAATCGCATGGGGTGACTTGGTCACCAGCGGAGCGACGCGCTCGATGTGCGTAGCGTGCGTCCAAGCGAGGAACGAGCGAGCACGCGGCACATCAAGCGTGCCGCGCAGCGGACGCAACAACAGCGCGCACCGGACGCAACAACAGCGCGCAGCGGACGCAACAACAGCGCGCAGCGGACGCAAGCACCGCCAACGGCCCGCCCAGCGAGGGCTAAGCCAGCGTGATCAAGTCCAAGTAGTCCTCGTTCCAGTGATCCTCCACGCCGTCCGGGAGCAACACAACCCGCTCCGGGTTAAGTGCGGACACAGCGCCTTCGTCGTGGCTGACCATGACGACGGCGCCGCTGTAGTTCTTGAGGGCACCCAGGATTTCCGCGCGGCTGGCGGGGTCCAGGTTGTTGGTGGGCTCATCGAGGAGGAGAACGTTTGCGCTGGAAGCCACGATGGTGGCGAGGGCCAAGCGGGTCTTCTCACCACCGGAGAGTACGCCTGCAGGCTTGTCGACGTCGTCACCGGAGAAGAGGAACGAACCCAGGATGCCGCGGACTTCAGCATCTTTCATGTCCGGCGCGGAAGACCGCATGTTTTCCAGGACGGTGCGGTCGACGTCGAGCGTCTCATGTTCCTGGGCGTAGTAGCCCACTTTGAGGCCATGGCCGGGGATGATGTCGCCCGTATCGGGTTTGTCAACGCCTGCCAGCATGCGCAGCAGGGTGGTCTTGCCGGCACCGTTGAGACCAAGGATGACTACCTTGGAACCGCGGTCGATGGCGAGGTCCACGTCCGTGAAGATCTCCAGCGAACCGTAAGACTTGCTGAGGCCTTCCGCGGTGAGGGGAGTCTTGCCGCAGGGCGAGGGGTCCGGGAAGCGCAGTGCGGCGACGCGGTCGTTCTCGCGTACAGCCTCCAGGCCGCTCAGGAGCCGCTCCGCACGCTTGGCCATGTTTTGGGCGGCGACAGCCTTGGTGGCCTTGGCGCGCATCTTGTTGGCCTGGTCAATCAGGACCTGGGCCTTCTTCTCAGCGTTGGCACGTTCGCGCTTCCTGGCGCGCTCGTCCGTTTCGCGCTGGAGCAGGTAGCGCTTCCAGTCCATGTTGTAGTAGTCGATCTGGGCGCGGTTGGCGTCCAGCAGGTAGACCTTGTTGACCGTTGCTTCCAGCAGTTCGGTATCGTGGCTGATCACGATCAGACCACCTTGGTGGTTCTTCAGGAAGTCGCGCAGCCACGTGATGGAGTCGGCATCGAGGTGGTTGGTGGGCTCATCGAGGAGCAAGGTCTCGGCGTCGGAGTACAGGATACGCGCCAATTCCACGCGGCGGCGCTGGCCGCCGGAAAGGGTCTTCAGCGGCTGGTTGAGGAGACGGTCCGGCAGCGCGAGGTTGGAGGAGATCGCGGCGGCTTCAGCCTCGGCAGCGTAGCCGCCGCCGGCCAGGAATTCAGCTTCCAGACGGTCGTAGCGGTTCATTGCTTTGCGCTGGACGGCTGCGTCGTCGCTCGCCATGTCATCGTGGGCCTTTTTGAGCTTGCCCACCACCACGTCCAAGCCTCGCGCGGAGAGGATGCGGTCGCGGGCGAGCTGCTCCATGTCCGGGGTCCGTGGGTCCTGCGGAAGGTAGCCGATCTCACCGGTGCGGGTTACCTTGCCGCCAGCAGGAAGACCTTCGCCGGCGAGAACCCGGGTGAGGGTGGTCTTGCCGGCACCGTTGCGTCCGACGAGACCGATCTTGTCCCCTTTGTCCACCCTGAAGTTGACCTGGTCCATGAGCAGGCGTGCGCCGGCGCGGAGTTCGAGGTCCTGGACGGTAATCAATTCGGGTGATGCCTTTCAATGGGGAACGCTCGCGGGGACCGGCGGGTCCGATAAGTGCGGCGGGTTGCGGCTGTGAGAACAGCCTGTCCAAGTCTACCGGTACCCCGGCCGCGGGGTGACATCGGGCCCCGCAGGGGGAAACTGTGCCAACGACCAAACAATTCCTGGCCGGCTTTGTGGGAAGGCTCCAAAATTCCGCAACCGTGCCCTCCGTATTCTCAAGGACAGGGGGAGAAAGCTCCGCATTCATCACATCGCATCACACCTGATTGGACCCGTCATGAGCCAGACCAACGCTGCCACCGTGCAGCACAAGCCAACGTCCCGTAAGCGGT
Source organism: Paenarthrobacter sp. NPDC091669 (assembly GCF_044756725.1). NCBI lineage: Bacteria > Bacillati > Actinomycetota > Actinomycetes > Micrococcales > Micrococcaceae > Paenarthrobacter > Paenarthrobacter sp. NPDC091669. Next base: position 100,176 of record NZ_JBIVTK010000004.1, on the reverse strand, counting down.
GGACTGCCACCGACCTCGGCCTCATCGCGGTTTTCGCTGCCCTCGTGGCGGCCTCCGCGATCGTGCCCGGCATTCCGGTAGGCGCCCTTGGCGTGCCCATCACCCTGGTCACCCTGACGGTGATGCTCAGCGGTTTGGTGCTGGGCGCCGGGCGCGGTTTCGCCGCCGTCGGGCTTTATGTGCTGTTGGGTTTGGCGGGGCTGCCGATCTTCAGTGGCGGCCGCAGCGGATTGGGAATCCTTGCGACTGCCTCCGCCGGCTACATCATTGCGTTCCCCTTGGCGGCAGCAGCCACCGGCTACCTCGCGGCCGTCATCATCCGTCGGACAGTCAAGTTCCGGGCCCTCTGGCTGTTCGCCGCCACCATGGTCAGCAGCATCGTCATCATCCACGGGCTGGGTGTTGTGGGCATGATGGTCAACGCAAAGTTGGACTTCTCCAAGGCCGTCCTCGCCGACCTTCCCTTTGTCCCCGGAGATATCCTTAAGAACGTCCTGGCCGTGATCATCGCCATGGCAATCCACAAAGCCTTCCCGGACGTCCTGGTGCGTCGGGTCAAGTAAGCGGGAACAATCACTCCATGAATTCCATCAGTTTCAGCAGGGTTTCGGTGCATGTCGCCGTCGATGGCAGCGACATACCCAAGACCCTGCTGCACGATTTTTCCCTTGAACTGGCCGAACGCCGGATCGGAGTCATCGGTGCCAACGGATCCGGGAAGTCCACCCTGTTGCGGCTCATAAATGGCTTGGTTGAGCCGACCCAAGGCAGCGTAGTGGTCAACGGGAACAACACTGTTGACGCCGTGCGCCGCGTCCGGGGCAACGTGGGTTTTGTCTTCACCGATCCGCTGTCCCAGCTGGTGATGCCCACAGGGCGCGAAGATGTTGAGCTTTCCTTGCGCCGCTCCATCAAGAACTCCACAAAGCGGGCGGCCCGGGCAGAAACAGTCCTGGATCGATTCGGCCTGCTGCACCTGGCCGATCAGAGCATCTACGAACTGTCCGGTGGTGAACGGCAGTTGCTGGCCTTGGCCGCAGTCCTGGCCGTCGATCCCACGGTGCTGGTGCTCGATGAACCCTCCACGCTCCTGGACCTTCGGAACCGTGAACTCCTGCGGCGTACCGTCGCCGGCCTGGACCAACAGGTGATCATGTCCACGCATGATCTGGACCTTGCGCTGGACATGGACAGGGTCCTGGTGGTGGAGTCCGGCCGTATCGTGTTCGACGGCGGTGCTGTCGAAGGCGTTGCCCGTTACCGTGCGCTGTGCGCAACTGCCCTGCCCGGTGCCCGCTTGGGTGACGTGTCCAGGTGAGAGGCCATGGTTTCCTGATCGCCAACTACGTTCGCGGCAACTCGGTCATCCACCGCACTCCCCTGTGGCTGAAGTTCCTGGTGGTGGCGGTCTGTGGAGCGGCGTCGTTCCTCATCGTCGACTGGGCCGTTTCGCTGGCGATCCTTGCCGTCATGTGTGGTTTGTTCATGCTGACCGGTGCCGGGTTGCGCCGCCTTATGCGGGCTGTCTGGATGGTGATGCCAGTCCTCTTGGTCATCGGCCTCTTCCAGTGGTGGCAACTCGGCGCGCCCACCGCTGCCCGCATCGTGTTGAACGTGCTGGTGTGTGTGGTGGCAGCTTCAGTGTTGACAGCAACCACTCCCGTGCAGGACTTGTTGGATGGTGTGGTGGCACTGGCTAAGCCCTTCCGGCGCTTCGGTGCCGACCCTGAGCGCTTCGCCTTGACCATCGCGGTGATGCTCAGGAGCATTCCCTTTATTGCCGGCGCTTTCTCGGACGTCCGTGACTCAGCGCGGGCACGCGGACTTGAACGCAATCCCCGGGCGCTGGTTCTTCCGGTCTTCATCACCACTGTGGCGTATGCCCGGCAAACCGGTGATGCTCTGGCAGCCCGCGGATTGGGCGAAGGGGACTGACCAGGGCAGGGACTAGAGCCTTGAGTACCGCAGGAGCGCTGCAGTTCCCATGCCGCCGGCGCTGCTGATCATGGCCAACGCCAGCGGGCCCTGTCCTTCGGCGGAACAGATGCTGCGCGCCTGGGCCAACAGGCGGGTCACCAGGACAGCCCCGGAGGCACCATAGCCGTGACCCAGTGCCAAGGCGCCGCCCTGCAGGTTGGCCCTCTCCGGATCGATGCCCACGTACTCCAGGCAGGCGACGGTTTGGGATGCGAACGCCTCGTTGAATTCCACTAGATCAATATCACGCGCCGCTACCGCGTGGGTGTCCAGGAGACGTCCAGCCGCATGCGCCGCGCCGATACCGAGGTACTGCGGATCGACCCCTGTGGTGTCGCACCCCAGCACCAGCAATCCGTCGGTGGCCCCCATAGTGCGGGCACGCTTCAGTGACGTGACAACGACGGCGGATGCTGCGTCCGCGTCGAAGCAAGAGTTCCCTGCCGTGACCGTTCCGCCGGGCACGAATGCCGCCGGGAACCTGGCCATCAGCGATGCCTGTAAAGACGCCCGGGGGCCGTCGTCGGAATCCACCATCTTTCCCCCGCAGTTCAGCGGAACGATTTCCGCAGAGAAACAGCCTGCCCTGGCCGCTTCAACGGCACGGCGATGGCTCCGGAGCGCGTACTCATCCTGGCGCTCACGCGTCACGCCAAACCCCCGGGCAACGTTCTCGGCGGCAACGCCCATGTCGGGGTCGCCAAATTGTGGTGGCACAAAGCTGGCCCTGGAGTAAAAGTCGAGTTCGCCGTCGTCGTTCCTGTTGGCCCTTGCGGGGGCGGTACTGATGCTTTCAACGCCGCCCGCCAGGAACAGCGGATTGCCGCCGGACGCCACCAGACGGGAGGCCAGCGCGATGGCGTCCAGGCCCGAACCGCATTGCCGGTCAACGGTGATTCCGGGAACGGTGACGTGCAGGCCCGCCTGGAGGGCTGCGAAGCGCGCCACGTTCCCGCCGCCGCCCACGGCGTTGCCCACGATGACGTCGTCAACGTCCGCCGGGTCCACACCTGCTGTTTCCACCAGGGCAGCCAGCACAGGTGCCAGGAGGTCCGGCGCACGGAGATGCTTCAGCTGGCCGTTGGCGCGGCAAATGGGAGATCGAAGTGCAGCGATGATGACCGGTTGCCGGGACTCGTCGGTTTCTCTGGCGGAGTCGTAGCCGCTATCCAAGGAGCTGCGCCCGGGGGTCATGGTTCTTGATCCAGTCCAGGAGAACTTTTCTGCTGACTTTGCCCCGGTCTGTGAGGGGCAACTCCGCCAACAAGTAGTACTGAAGGGGCCATTTGTCCCGTGCCAGCAGACCATCCAGTCCCGTGCGGAGCTGGGTGGCAGTGACCGCACCGCAGGCAGGCACGACGCCGGCGATCACCTTTTGGCCGCGGATATCGTCGGGCGCTCCCGCCGCAACAGCACCGTCCACGCCGGGCACGGAGGCGACGGCGAGCTCCACCTCATGCGGGTAGACGTTCTTCCCCGAGGTAATGATCATGTCCGAGCGGCGGCCCAGGATGTGAAGGGTGCCCTTCTCCAGGAATCCCTGATCCCCCACGGTGTACCAACCGTCGAGGCACCTCAGGGCTTGCCCATCGTCTCCCCATAGGTAGCCGTTGCTGACCATTCCGCTGCGCACGCTGATATTTCCGTGCCTGCCGTCCGGCAGTGGCTTGCCGGCGTCGTCAAGGATGTTCAGTTCAACACCCGGGAAAGGCGAGCCAATGCCGGTACCACCGGCGTCCATTGGTTCCCCGGCAGCAAGGCGGGTGCCCGAAACAAAGCTCAACTCGGAAGCGCCGTAATACTCGTAGATGGCCGCCCGGGGTGCCCACCGCCGGGCAGCCTCCAAGGTCCGGGCGTCCAACTTGGAACCAGCACAGATGATGCTGCGGATCCCTGAGGCGTCCACGTCTCCTGCCAGTCCCCGTTCACTGAGCAACCGCAGCGCGGTGGGTGCGAGGACCAAGCGGGTGATGCCGTCGTGGCTGATGGCAGCGTGGGCGTCTCCGACGTCGAAGGATTCGAGCGTGTGAAAAGCGGCACCCGCATACAGGCATTCCGAGAGCGCGTACAGATTAAGGCTGGCTGACAGAGGGCCGGGCGCCAGTGTCCGGTCGTTCTGTGAGAGGCCGAAGAACTCGATGGATGCCTCGAAGGACACTTGCCAGGAACGGCGGGACCTGGTGAAGGCTTTGGGGACGGAGGTAGTGCCTGAGGTAAGGCCGATGAGGAAGGTACTGGACGGGTCCCCGTCCAACAACCCGGTCTCGACCGGCCTGATGGCCCCACCAATGCGGGACGTGACTTCTTCGATCATCGGAATCGGCCATTCGGGGTCGAGCACGGCGCAGCTCCGCTCCCCAGCCACTGCTGCCGTGTAGCGCTCTACGAAGCGAACCGAGTTGGGCTCGGCAAGAACAGTAGTGGCGGTCGCATCATCCAGCAGCCCTGCTGCTGCGTCGCGGAGTCCCGCCCAGGTGAGCCGGCTGCTGCCCACAACGACCGCGGTGTCGTGGGGGCGCTCATCGGCCCAGAGCTGAAGTTTTTCCAGGAAAGGCATCCACACAATTTTACGGCAGTGTCAGGCGCCGGGCATCAATAGTGACGTCTATTCTGACTGTATGAGTTTCAATGACGGCGCACAGCTTGACCCCTCCCAGGTGGAGGACCGACGTGGCGGTGGAATGGGCCGCGGGACCAAGATCGGCGGTGGCATTGGCGGCGGGATCGTGGTGCTGCTGCTGGCACTCTTCGGCATAAACCCCAACATCCTGGGCGACCTGACAGGCAGCGGAACCCAGCCGCCCGCCGTCGAAAGTGGCGGCGCCGGAGGTGTCCAGGAATGCCAGACAGGTGCTGACGCGGACAAACGCCTGGACTGCCGGATCACCGGAACGGTGAACAGCCTGAACGCTTTCTGGCCTGACTACCTTGCCGACTACAACGTCCAGTACCCACGGCCCAAGACCGTCATCTTCAGTGCGGCCACCAACACCGGCTGCGGTGCAGCTACCAGCGCTGTGGGTCCGTTCTATTGCCCTGCAGATACCACCGCATATTTTGACCCTGGCTTTTTCGACGAACTGGTGACCCGCTTTGGATCCTCCGGAGGACCGCTGGCACAGGAGTATGTGGTGGCCCACGAGTTCGGACACCATGTCCAGAATGTCCTCGGAAACCTGGAACAGGCACAGCAGGATCCCCAAGGTCCGCAATCGGGTGCGGTCAGGGTGGAACTGCAGGCTGACTGCTATGCGGGATTGTGGGTCAGGCATGCAACGACCCAAACGGACGCCAGCGGCAAACCCTTCCTTGATCCCCTGACCGAGCAGGATCTGCAGGATGCGCTCTCCGCTGCTTCCGCAGTCGGCGATGACCGCATCCAGGAGGCGGCTACGGGCCGAGTCTCTCCGGAGTCATGGACCCACGGTTCCAGTGAGCAGCGGCAGAAATGGTTCTATCAGGGATACACCACGGGCGACATCAATAAGTGCGACACGTTTGGTGTAGCTGCCCCTTAGGCGATCCGTCGATCGGGAAGCCCGTCCAAGCGGCCGACCGGCCCGGCTCTCCAACGAGTTCCGGGCCGGTTGGTGGAATCAGGCTCTTTTGGGGGCCCGTCCGTTACTTGCAGGTGACGTCTACTCGGTAGGTGTAATCGCCCTCCCGATGGTCGGCCACAATGACGCCGACCGTGGCGCTGCTGCCCTTGATCTTTGCCAGGGATCCATCCGGGCCATACACCGCTCCAAGCCCGCAGCCGGGTTGGCTGGAGACCTTGATGGTGTGCGCGCCCTGCTCCGTCGCCTCAAAATGTGCTTCGTGATATGCCAGCACTGCCGGATTCCACTCAGAGAACTTGATGTTGTGCGCACCGTTGGTATCAGTCCACTCAGCGGCATACCCATCCAGCGCTGTGCCGTTCTTGAAGAAGCGAACATCAATCTCGACAATCAAGGGGTTGCGGACCTTGAAGTTGTCCACCTTGCTGTATCGCGGGACAAAACACTGCTTGTTGCCCGGGGCCGTGCAGTCATACCTGTCCACTGGCGTAACCCACACCTTGTAGACCCCGCCGTTGTTTGGGGTATCAGCGAACGGGAAAAGTTGAATCGTTGCGCCGCCGTCCTCTCCATCCGTTCCCGTTACATGCTCGCAGCCGCCGGCCGTTACGACGTCTTCGAAAACACCCGAACTGTTGACGGTAAGTTCGCGGCAGCTGATGTCATCAGTGGATAGCAGTGTTTTGCCGGAGGGATCTGTGACTTGGAAATAGTAGTTTCCGGCGGGCAGCCCTGCAGCGTCGTCAGGAGCGTTGATGCCGGGTCCGCCGTTGAGATACACGTCCTCCTTGGCGTCATAGATGTTGAGATTTACCGGGACACCAGATCCGTTGGTGGTGAAGATGGCTCCTGAGAGCTGGGAACCTGCTGGGGGCGCGGCAAATGCGGGCGGGGCGAGCAGCCCTGCAGTGGCAATGGCAATAGCACTTGGTATTGCGAATTTCGCTTTCATGGGAGTGCCTCTGATCGACGAGTAGTAATTACATCACCCAGACGCGCTCCCGCACGGCCACTCCCCAGCCAGTAGACGTTGCCACCCCCCTGGAGGCATTGCTCCAGGGATGCAGAGAATAGCGCCTCGGATGGCCGTATCCTACTCGGTGGCGGAACGTCACGGTAGGCCTAAGCCAGCGCGTTCGACTTTGCCTGGAGGAGCTTTGAACCGAAGAAAGGAAGGGCCCCCGGCCTTAAGCCCGGAACCCTTCCTTGTGTTCGCCCGAAGCGAGCGGAATACTGCTGATCAGATGTTGAAGCCGAGGGCCCGCATCTGGTCCTTGCCGTCATCTGTGATCCGCTCGGGACCCCATGGCGGCATCCATACCCAGTTCAGGCGCCAATCATCAACCACGCCGTCAAGGGACTTGCCCACCTGCTCTTCGAGCACGTCCGTCAGCGGGCAAGCCGCAGTGGTCAGTGTCATGTCGATCAGGAGAGCGCCGTCGTCGTCGGAATACTTCAGTCCGTAAAGAAGTCCCAAGTCCACAATATTGACCCCCAGTTCGGGGTCAATGACGTCCTTGAGCGCTTCCTCGACGTCCTCGAGGCTGGTGCGCGCCGTGTTGATTTCGGTCATGGCACGATCCTAACTAGGCCTGCACGGCAGGAGCAACGGCAACGCCGGCGCCTGGGGCGTAGCGGTCGTAGCCCTCGTCTTCAAGCCGGTCGGCAAGCTCGGGGCCGCCCTCTTCGACAACCTTGCCGTCAACGAACACGTGAACGAAGTCCGGCTTGATGTAGCGCAGGATGCGGGTGTAGTGGGTGATGAGCAGTGTGCCCATGTTGCCCTCTTCATGAGCGCGGTTAACGCCCTCGGAGACAACCTTCAAGGCGTCAACGTCAAGGCCCGAGTCGGTCTCGTCAAGAATGGCGAACTTCGGCTTGAAGAGTTCGAGCTGAAGGATCTCAACACGCTTCTTCTCACCACCGGAGAAGCCTTCGTTGACATTGCGCTGTGCGAAGTCGGCGTCGATGCGCAACTGCTGCATGGCGGCCTTGACGTCCTTGGTCCACGTGCGCAAAGCCGGGGCTTCGCCGTCGATCGCGGTCTTGGCGGTGCGCAGGAAGTTGGTCATGGTGACGCCGGGAACCTCTACCGGGTACTGCATGGCCAGGAAGACGCCTGCACGGGCGCGCTCGTCGACGCTCATTTCCAACACGTTTTCGCCATCCAGCGTGATGGTGCCGCTGGTGACGTTGTAGCGCGGGTGCCCGGCGATGGTGGAGGCGAGAGTGGACTTGCCCGAGCCGTTGGGGCCCATGATGGCGTGCGTCTCACCGGTCTTGATGGTGAGGCTGACGCCCTTCAGGATCTCCTTGGTGCCCTGCTCCGTCTCGATGCTGACGTGCAGGTCCTTGATTTCAAGAGTTGACATGCTCTTCTTTCTTTCCGTTCGTAAGTCTGGCGGTACTGGGTGCTCAGTAGTGATCTACGGAGGCACCGTTCACAACATTGGTCACGTCCACATACACGTCGTCTCCGTCGATGGTGACGGCGAAAACAGGGACGGGGTCATAAGCAGGCAGCTGGAGCGGCTGTCCGCTGCGGAGGTCAAACTGGGAACCGTGGCCCCAGCACTCGATCGCGCAGCCTTCAACCTCACCCTCGGACAATGAGATGTCCGCGTGCGAGCAAGTATCGGCGATGGCGTGGATCTCGCCCATCGAGTCCTTGACGATGGCTACAGGGTAGTCATCAATCAGGACGCGCAGCGCTTGCTTGACCTGGATGTCATTGGCGTTGCATACCAGTTCGCCCTTGGTTTCTTCACTCATTCTTGCTCTGCCTGGCCTGTCTTAGTTGTCGGTCGCGGCGAGTTCGCGCTCAACAGCTGCGGTCAGGCGATCTTCGATTGCCGGGACCTTGATCTGCTGGATGATCTCGTTGAGGAAGCCTCGGACCACCAGGCGGCGGGCAACCTTCTCAGGGATGCCGCGGGCCATGAGGTAGAACAGGTGCTCGTCATCGAACCGGCCGGTGGCACTGGCGTGGCCGGCACCCTCGATCAACCCGGTTTCGATTTCGAGGTTGGGTACGGAGTCGGCGCGGGCACCGTCGGTGAGGACCAGGTTGCGGTTGGCCTCGTAGGTGTCCGTGCCTTCTGCTTCCTTGCGGATCAGGACGTCGCCAACCCAGACGCTGTGGGCGTTGCGGCCCTGGAGGGCACCCTTGTAGAGAACGCGGGACTTGCAGTTGGCCACAGCGTGGTCAACGAACAGGCGCTGCTCAAGGTGTTGTCCGGCATCGGCGAAGTACAGGCCGAACATTTCGACGTCGGCTCCGGGAGCTGTGAAGCGGGTGGACGGCGTGACGCGAACGAGGTCGCCGCCAAGGCTGACCACGATGTGCTTGAACTTGGCATCGCGGCCGATCTTTGCCTGCTGCGATGACGCGTGGACGGCGTTGTCTGCCCATTCCTGCAAGGAGACAACGGTCAGTTCAGCACCGTCTTCAACAATGATTTCCACGTTCTCGGAGACCACCGCGGTGCCCTGGTGGTCCAGGACCACAACAGCCTTTGAGAAGCGTTCTGCCACAATCACGATGTGCTGGGCAGACGGTGCCTCGCCTGCACCTGTGATCAGGACCGAAACTTCACTCTCGGCCTGCAGCTCGGCGGGCACGGTGATGACCGTGGCCTCGGCGAAGTTCTCCCAGGCGTTGGCGGACACAAGGTCCTCCGGGATGGCTGCCTGGCCGATGCGCTGGTCATCGCGACCAACGGTTTCAACAACGACGCCGGTGGGTGCGGTAACGCTGACAGCCGGAGCTGCCCCGTTGAGGACATCGGTGTGGAGGCCACGAAGCCGCTTCAGCGGGGTGAAACGCCAGTCTTCCTCAAGCCCGTTCAGGGGCTTGAAGTCTGCCAGCTTGTAGGAGGTGAGACGGCCGGCACGCGAGCTGTCCGGGATGCCTACGCCGCCGCCATGCGAGTGGCTCTTGGCCGAAGCGCCGGCCAGCGGACCTGCGGAAGGCTGCTCCGACGTCGTGCTGGTGTTCGTTCCAGTGTTTACGGGCGAAAGGTTCTCGCCTTCCTCGGTGAAGCCGTTGATAAACGGCTGGGCCGAGGGCGCGCCGATGCGCGCCTTTTCAGTAGTGATATCAGTCATTGTTAACCGACGGACCCTTCCATCTGCAGTTCAATCAAGCGGTTCAGCTCAAGGGCGTATTCCATGGGCAGTTCACGGGCAATCGGCTCAATGAAGCCGCGCACGATCATGGCCATGGCCTCGTCTTCAGGCATGCCGCGGGACATCAGATAGAAGAGCTGCTCTTCGCTGACGCGGGAAACGGTGGCCTCGTGGCCCATGACAACGTCATCCTCACGGATGTCGATGTACGGGTACGTGTCCGAGCGGGAAATGGTGTCCACAAGCAGGGCGTCACAACGGACCGTGTTGGCCGAGTGCTTGGCGCCCTCGCGGACCTGGACCAAGCCGCGGTATGCAGCACGACCGCCGCCGCGGGCCACGGACTTGGAAATGATGGAGCTCTTGGTGTTCGGTGCGATGTGCACCATCTTGGAGCCGGTGTCCTGGTGTTGGCCTTCGCCGGCGAAAGCGATGGACAGCGTCTCGCCCTTGGCGTGCTCGCCAACGAGGTACACGGCCGGGTACTTCATGGTCACCTTGGAACCGATGTTGCCATCGATCCACTCCATGGTGGCGCCCTCTTCGCAGATGGCGCGCTTGGTGACGAGGTTGTACACGTTGGTGGACCAGTTCTGGATGGTCGTGTAGCGGACGCGGGCGCCCTTCTTCACGATGATCTCCACAACGGCCGAGTGCAGGGAATCCGAGGTGTAGATCGGAGCCGTGCAGCCTTCGATGTAGTGAACGTAGGAGTCCTCATCGGCGATGATCAGCGTGCGCTCGAACTGGCCCATGTTTTCCGTGTTGATACGGAAGTAGGCCTGCAGCGGAATGTCCACGTGGACGCCCTTGGGAACGTACACGAAGGAACCGCCGGACCAGACAGCCGTGTTCAGCGATGCGAACTTGTTGTCGCCCACCGGAATGATGGTGCCGAAGTATTCCTGGAAGATCTCCGGGTGTTCGCGCAGCGCGGTATCGGTGTCCAGGAAGATGACACCCTGGGCTTCAAGGTCCTCACGGATCTGGTGGTAGACCACCTCGGACTCGTACTGGGCAGCGACGCCCGAGACGAGGCGGCTGCGCTCAGCTTCCGGAATGCCCAGTTTCTCGTAGGTGTTCCGGATGTCTTCCGGAAGGTCTTCCCACGTTGCCGCCTGCTTCTCGGTGGAACGCACAAAATACTTGATGTTGTCGAAGTCGATGCCGGAGAGGTCTGCACCCCAGGTAGGCATGGGCTTGCGGTCGAAGTACTTCAGGCCCTTAAGCCGTAGATCGAGCATCCATTCGGGCTCGTTCTTCTTCGAGGAGATATCGCGGACGACCTCCTCGTTGAGGCCACGACGGGCGTTGGCGCCTACGTCGTTCTTGTCGGCCCAGCCGTACTCGTAGTTTCCGATACCGTGCAGTTCGGGATTCTTCTCCAGAATCTCCGAGATCACAGTGCCGTCAGCTACCGCTTTCTCTGCTATTTGGTCCGTCATCACGGCCTTTCTTGCTGGTTGTTTGATTCCTGGTACGGGTTCCCGGACTGCTCTGCGACATCTGGGGATGCCGTGGCAGCCGGGCGCCCGGTAGGTATGTGGGTGGTGCAGACGTGGCCGCCCTGCGCGAGGGTGGAGAGGCGCCGGACATCGACGCCCACCAAACGCGAGAAGACCTTGGTCTCGGTATCGCAAAATACCGGAAACTCAGCGGCGAGCCGCTGGATGGGGCAGTGGCCCTGGCACAGCTGAACGCTTGACAGCGCAGCAGGCAACGGGGCCTTGGCCTCAATGGAGTGTGCTGAAGCCACGAAGCGGTCGCGGCTCAGGGCCTTGGAGAGTGCCATGGCCCGGGCGGTGATGTCATCTCCGGCAGCGTCGACCTCGGGAGCGTAGCGCCTTTCCATATCGGAGAAGCGTTCCTCCGCGTATTCACGGACTGCGTCTTCGCCGGCGAGTTCCTGGAGGCGGCGGAGCGCCGAACTGGCGATGTTCAGGTAGTCGTCGCCCAGAGTGGACTGCCCCTGGGAGCTCAGGACGTAGCGGCGTGCGGGACGGCCCGCCCCGGAGCCGGCCTTGGCCACACGCTTGACCTCTATGACGCCGCTTCGTTCCAAATGGTCAAGGTGGCGGCGGACTGCAGCCGGTGTGAAGCCGAGGAGGTCGCCGAGTTCCGCAGCGCTCACCGGACCGTTCTCGAGAACGGCGCTCAGCACCCGGTCCCTTGTGCGGTCATCCGCGTCCGGCAGCGCAGGCGGGGCAACGAATGCCCCTGCCGCTGCAGCATGCCGTGGTGAGGGCATGGAAGTTGGACTGCTCATGGAATACACAACACAATCATGTCGTAATTTGTTTCATGCATCCAGTAAGGCAAGACTGACCTCAGCCGCCCGCCAAGTGTGACCGTACTACTTCACGTAGAATACTCTGGTGCGCTCACCCGAATCCCCTGTCCTCACCATAGACGGACTCATTAAGGATGTAGGCCCCCTGGCCTCCCTTGACGGCAAAATGCTCCGGGTGGTCAGTGGACTGTCCCTTGTTGCGGAGCGCGGCCAGGTAACAGCCCTCCTCGGCGCCAATGGTGCCGGCAAGACCACCACCCTTGAATGTGCGCAGGGACTGCAGAAACGGACCGGCGGCAGTATCTCGCTCCTTGGTGCGGACCCTGATGGAGCAGGCGCCGACTTGAGGTCCCGCGTAGGCGTCATGCTCCAGGACGGCGGGCTGCCGCCGTCGGCCCGTCCCATCCCGCTGTTGCGGCACGTTGCCGGCATGTACCAAAACCCCATGGATGTTGACGCGCTGGTGGAACGGCTGGGAATCAGCCAGTTCAGCAGGACCAGCGTGCGTCGGCTGTCCGGCGGCCAAAAGCAACGCCTGGCTCTGGCCGCTGCCTTGGTCGGCAATCCGGAAATCCTGTTCCTTGATGAGCCCAGTGCGGGGCTGGATCCGCAATCGCGCCAGATGGTTTTTGACCTGATTGCCGAACTTCGCGACGCCGGCATGGGAATTGTCCTGACCACCCACCTGATGGACGACGCCGAGCGCTTGGCCGACTACGTCTACATCATCGACGGCGGCCACAACGTGGTGGAGGGAACCGTCGCGGAACTGCTTCGCCATGACCACGCCACGGATTCTGCCATCACGGACCGGACGCTCTACTTCGATGCGCCGGGCGGACTGGACTTTGCCGGTGCCCTCGGGCCGGGCCTTCAACTGACCGAGACACGCTCGGGAAGCTACTCCATCACGGGTGCGATCACACCCAAAGACCTTGCAGCGCTGACTGCCTGGTGGGCGGAACGGAACATCATGCCCGCCTCACTCCGCCTGGAAGCCCGTAGCCTTGAAGACGTGTTCCTGGACATTTCCGGAAGGGACCTCCGATGAGCAAGCTCCTCTCCCCCAACGCGGGACCCGCATCACTGCCGCGCCGCATCATGCAGCAGGGACGCTATGAGACCATCACCATGCTGCGGAACGGCGAACAGCTGATCCTTGCCATCGTCCTGCCCCTGATGGCTTTGGTGGGACTCGTAGTGACTCCCCTCCTGGATGGCCTCGGGGGATCACGTGTGGACGTTGCCACACCGGGCATCCTGGCGCTTTGTGCAATGTCCACGGCTTTTACCGGGCAGGGTATTGCCACCGGCTTTGACCGTCGCTACGGAGTACTCCGGTTCCTGTCCACCACTCCCCTGGGCAGGGGTGGGCTCATCGCCGGCAAGATCCTTGCCGTGCTGGTGGTTCTTTTCCTGCAGGTAGTGGTGGTGGGCGCCATCGCCGGCTTCCTGGGGTGGCAGCCGCGCCCCGAGGCTTGGCTCCCTGGGCTTGGACTGCTTGTTCTTGGCGCTGCCGCCTTCACTGCACTGGGTTTGCTGGTAGCGGGCACCGTGCGTCCGGAGGCAACGCTGGCCATCACCAACTTGCTGTGGATCCTGCTGGGCGCCCTGGGTGGCATTGTGGTGCCGGCCGATCGGCTGCCCTCTTTGCTTCAAGGCATCGTCCACTTCCTTCCGTCCGGCGCCCTGGGCCAGGCGCTCCGCGATGCTTTCCTTGCAGGAGCCGTACCATTCCCCGCCGTCCTTGTCCTTCTGCTGTGGACGGTACTCGCCGGCGCCGCAGCCATCCGCTGGTTCAAGTGGAACTAATTCAACCGGGCACCTACCAACAATGCAGAAGTGAGAAGTGAGAAACTGTGAGCACGGCATCGCGCCTCCCCAAAACCATTCAGCGGTTCACGTCCAAGTTGCCTACCGAGGTAAATAAGGCCGTCCGTCGCTTGGCTTTGCTGTCACTCATCGGGCAGACAGTCCTCGTGGTGACCGGTGGTGCCGTCCGCCTTACCGCGTCCGGTTTGGGCTGCCCCACCTGGCCACGATGCACCAATGACTCACTGGTCAACACCCCGGAAATGGGTATCCACGGTTTCATCGAATTCGGGAACCGCATGCTGACCTTTGCCCTCGCCGCCGTTGCCGCGCTCATGCTGGTGTACTTGTGGAACCTCCGCAAAGAACGCCGCGACCTGTTCATGCTTGCCCTGGGCCTGCTGGCAAGCATCCCGGCCCAAGCCATCATCGGTGGCATCACGGTTTTGTCCGGCCTCAACCCCTGGGTTGTTGGCCTCCACTTCCTGGTTTCCATGGCCTTGGTGGTTTTCGCAACGCTGCTGGTCAACCGGGCCTATGGACGCGCCGGAGGCTTCATGAACCGGACCCTCCCGGGCCTGCCCGCCGTCGCACGTCCCGTGATGCTGGCTGTTGCCGTCTTCTCCGCACTCTCGGTGATGCTCGGCGTCGTAGTCACTGGCGCAGGTCCCCATGCTGGAGACGCTGACGCGCCGCGGAACGACCTCGACTGGGACCTCTTCTCCCACATCCACGCCGTCCCCGCTTACCTGATCACGGCCGGAACGCTGTTCGCGGTGTACTTGGTGGTCCGTCACAAGATCACCGGTCCCTTCCGGACAGCGACATACCTCCTGCTGGGCGTGACACTGCTGCAGGCTGTTATCGGCTTCACCCAGTACTACAACGGAATTCCGGCTCTCTTGGTCGGTGCGCACATGTTCGGGGCAGCCGTCCTCATGAGTGCAGCCACCAATGCCGCCGACCTTGCGAAGCACAGCCCGGTCAGATAAGTTCTCCTACGCCTCTCCTACGCCCGGATCAGATGCGCAGGATTGGACCGCATGGCCAGCATTGCCGGATATACGGCCGACAGGGTCCCGCTGACAAGTCCAGCCCCCATGCCCCACATCGATGCGTACCAGGGAATCACTGCAGCCCAGCCTTCACTGGATGCGTAAGCCAGGATGGCGCCCATTCCGGCTGCTGCGCCTGCTGCCCCGCCCAATGCTCCCACCACGGCACCTTCGGTGAGGAACATCGAGGCCAGCACTCCGCGTCGCATGCCCAGGGCCAGTCGCAGTGCAATCTCGCTTGATCGGGCCAGCACGCCCAAATACATGGTGGTTCCGGCGCTGAGGCAGGCCATGGCGAGCAGGATGACGGAGACAATGGCCACCAGCCTGCCGAGGTCCGTATTGATCCCTTGTTTGAGCTCCCGGAGGTCGGCCACCGTCTGTACTTCCACGGTCCCGGGTTCAGCAGGGTTGAGTGCTTTCGGAAGGGCCTCTGCTATGGCTGCCGGCATCCCTGGACTCGTCCGAAGGACCAGGCTGGCTGCAACGTTGCTGGTCAAAGCGTAAGACCCGACACCCACCATCACCGCTGATGGCAGGACCGGGTCACGGCCAGGCTCGTCAATGATCCCCACCACCGGGACCGCCTGGCCATACAGCCACACCACGACGCCGGGACCTGGCTTCGCGATTCCCAGCTCTTGGGCGGCATCCTGGCCCAGGATGGTGACAGGCCCTCCAAATGAGTGATCCAGCAAGGCAACGTCACCATAGGACACGGTTGCCCCTTGGAGCCTAAGGTACGCAGAGTCGATGATCCGGACTGCGCCGTTGAAAGTCGGTTGTTCAGGAAAGGACGCAGCCCGAAAGGTGGATGGCTGCACCACTGACGATGAGAGTTCGGCGATGACGCCGGCATCATGCACTCCGGAGAGCTTCATGGATGCCTTGAGATCGCTTTTGACGGCTTCCCATGATGAATATCCAGCCTCGCGTGTCACCCTGACTTCATCGCTGGCGGCTGCGTCGATCCGGGCGGACACCTTCACAGAAGCGCTCTCGCTCAGTCCGATGGCCGCTACCAACCCTCCACTGCCAAGGAGGAATGCCATGATCAGCAAAAGGGCTTTTGCTGGGCGAACGGTCAACCCGGAGAGCGCGTCGGCAACAGCATCTGCGGCCTCATGGCGCAGGCTCTGGGCGAAGGCCCGTTTGCTTTCGGGCCCTTGCGTTGCTGCTGGACTGCTGGCGGTGTCCCTGGTGTGTCCGGTGTCCTTGATGATGGCTCCATCGCGCATCGTGATGATGCGATCCGCTGCCGCCGCAATACCGGGATCGTGGGTCACCATGGCCACAGTGGTCCCGGCGTCACTGAGCTCGCGGAGATGCTGGATGACGATCTTGCCGTTCCCGGTGTCCAGGCTGCCTGTGGGCTCATCTGCCAGGACAACCTTTGGCGCTCCGATTACTGCCCGTGCCATAGCCAGACGTTGACGCTCTCCCCCGGACAACAGCGACGCCGGAGTTGCTGCCCTTTGTGCGAGCCCAAATCTCTTCAGCGCGGGCATGACCAGTTGTTTCTGGACCCTCATACCTACGCCCCGTACACGCAGCCCCAACACGGCGTTGCGGGCCGTGGCGTCCCGGCCCACCATATGTGATTCCTGGAAGACGAAGCCGAAAACATCGGCCCGTAGGGCTGCTTTCTCCCTAACGCTGAGATCTGCGACGTTTACATCCCTGATCCGATAAGAACCCCCGGTAGGTGTGTCCAGGAGACCGAGGACGTTAAGCAGCGTGGACTTTCCCGAACCGGAGGGTCCTACAATGGCAACAAACTCGCCCTCATGGATATCGAGATCCACGTCCACCAGTGCCTTCGTTCCGGGAAACCCCCGGTTTATGCCTCGCAGGCTAAGGACAGGCAGGGGCTGTGCAGGCCCTGCTGATTCGTGAGTGGGCGCCAGTGCGCTCATTGGAGTTTCACCTGATCCCCAACAACCAGGCCGTCCACGTCACCGATCGCCGCCCAGCCATCCGCCTGTGCGGTGACCTTCACCTCAAGTCGGCGGGGCTCGTCGTCCCCCTCAATCAAGAGGTACGGTATCCCACGATCCTGGCGAATCGCTATCAGGGGAACGGCGAGGGACTCTGCAGTTGCGCTGCCTGCAGTGACGGTGACTGATTGGTCCGCGGGGAATCCCGGTGACCCTGGGGGGATTGCCACCGTGATGTCTTTTCCAGGGATTTCGTTCTTGCTTGAGTCACCCTCCAAGAAGCCGCTGATATTCGCCACGGTGGTGTCCAGGACCGTTGAGCCGGCCCTGACCGTTACGGGCGCGCCCACCGCAAAACTCTCGGACTGGACAACGTCGGCCCGCGCAACTATTGAATCGTCGGCAACTCTTATGCGGGCTACGATCCCATCCGCTGCCAGCAGAGCCCCCGGGCCAGCCAGGGATGCAATTGTCCCGGTGTTGCCGGGAATCTGCACGAATTCCCGCCAACGGAACATGACGTCGGACGAGGCAGCCTTTGGGGCTGCCTTTCCAGCGTCCTCCTGAGGGAGTTGAGCGGGCGCGGTGGGAGCTTCGAACCCTGCGGCTTTGTACCACGATCCCAGTGCCTGCTGAGTATCCAAGTCGAAGGTTCCTGTTGTGGTGCATGCAAAACCAAACGTCGCCAAAGCCGCTTGAAGGGCTATGACGTCAGGTCCCGACTCCCCATGGATGACGTCACGGTACAACGGCACACTACTGGGCAGTATCAGCAGGGGCCTGCCGGAGACGACCGCCAGCAGTTCACCGGGCACGACGAGGCTCCCAATCTCTTTGGCCACGGCAGTCACCACTAGCCTGTCAACACCTTCGGTCGGGCTTGCCTGCAATGCGGACTGAGCTCCTGCTATGACTTTTCCCGAAAGAACCACCTGTTTGGCCACCGCACGGCGCTCCACCGTTGCCGAAACAGGAACCACCCCGGGCGCGGGTGGCACCGGCTCCGTCCCGGCCGTGCTGGAAGCCCCGGCCCAGTAGGTTATGCCCAAACCTGCAAGGACGATGAGCACGGCGACGGGCATCAGCCACCATCGCGGAACACGCCGCATGCCGCGGCGAATCAGCATTGACTCAGAGTCTTGCATCAGCCACGCCATGGTCCCGCAGTATTTGTTTGGCTCGCTCCACGGCGGCCGTCTTCTCGTCTGCCAAGGCGTTGAGCTCGGCTTGGTGGTCCTTCATCTGTGCTGCCTGGTACTCAGCGAGAATGTCATAAGGTTTCCTGGCCCCGCCGCTGGCCTCTTTACAATCAAAGTCCAGCAAGGCGACTCGGATCTCGTCTTCCTTGGAGCCGCTCGATGACAGATTCCAGGAACCCTCCTCCGCGACCTTCAGGCCCTTGCCGGCCACACAGTCCTCCCAGCTCTTCCGGAAAGCGACGTAGTCCGAATCGTGCTCCGTCAGCGCCACGGCGTTACTGGTGATCTGGTGTGGGAGGGATGTGTCGCCGGCCAGCCCCTCCAGGAGTTCGGGCAAGCCTGCCCGCCCCACGGAGTTGGTGCACTTCACTTCTTCCGCCTGGTGCCTTGCGCTGAGGGGCGGGCGCTCCGGTTGCTCGTCCAGCACCCCTGGTACCTCACGTATCTCCGGCATGGCGCCGTTCCTGGCTGCCAAAGGACGGGACCATTGGCCAAACCTGTAGTCCTGCAGGGCCTTGCCTCCGCCGCCCCACGGCGCCACCGTGAACCCGGCATCTTCCACGCAGTCGTAGATGAGGAAGGCGACCGCCGAATTTACGATCACGTTCTCACGGTCCGAGTACCAGTAGGCACTCATGGGAAGAAGCACCTCGCCGCTCGCTTCGTTGAGGGACGCCTTGGCCCCGGCGCCGGCAGAGCGATCGATGGCGGGCAGGCTAGTGGCCATGGATTCAATGGGCGACGATACCGGCGGGGCGGAACAGGCCGCGCCGGCCATCGCGATCCCTGCCAGGAACGCGGCAATCTTCACGGTGGAACGAAGAGCGGGAGATCGCAAGGCTAACCCCAAATGCTTGAAATCTCGTCGTCCCAGTTCACGCCGGCATACATTGACACACCCCGAAGATCGTTAACTGCGTTGCCACCACGGAAGATCACTGCATGGCCGGAGTAATTGAGGTCCCTGTAGAGATACACGTACGGAGATTGAACGTTCGCAGCCGGGCCTAAGACGATGGAGCTGGCTTTATCGTTGGCCGCGTCGCCCACATACGATGCGACCCAGTTGTAGGTCCGCTGCGTTCCGGTGAACCAGTAGTTGTCGTAGAGGCAGACCCTGGCTGTGGAGCACGCCGGTGCGGCTTGCGCGGCCGTCACCCCGGTGAGAACCGAAGCTGAAACGATGGTCACGATTCCTGCGGTACGGAGGAGTGCTTTCACTGTGGTCCCCAATGCTCGTGCGGTGTGGAACAGCTCTGTTCCGTCTCGAACACTAGGTTGCGCACGGCACCACCTAGACGACTTTTCTGCAAACTAGGTGGCATTTGGGCAAGAATTAGGTACCTAGAGGGGCGAAACTAGGTGCTGCAATGGGCCTACTAGGTATCGCCGCGGGTCTAGGCCATCCGCTGTCCGCGGCCGACATACTTGTCCTATGCGGGTGACAACTGTGCTGGTCGAAGGTGAAAGCGACAGGTTGGCCGTGGAGGCCCTGGCCTTGCGATGTGACCACGACTTGGCATCAGAGGGTGTGCAAATCGTCCCTATGGGCGGTGCCACGAGTATCGTGCACTACCTCGAGCGCTACGGCCCGAAAGGAGCCGACCACCGGCTGCTTGGGCTATGTGACGCCGCTGAGTCCCGAGGCATTGCCAAGGCACTCCTGCGAGCCGGCATGGGATCCGGACCACTGGAAGAGCGCGGGTTCGAAGTTTGTGACTCCGATCTGGAGGATGAACTTATCCGATGCCTGGGAATCAACTCAGTGCTTGAGGTCATCGAGGCCCAACGCGAGCTGGCCTCGTTCAAGCTCCTCCAACGCCAGCCCTCACTGCGCGACCGGTCCGTGGAAGCCCAGCTACGGCGGTTCTTAGGGGGCCGGAGCGGAAACAAGATTCGCTACGCTCCCTTGCTGGTCTCTGCGCTGCCCGCTGGCAAGGCACCTCCCCCGCTAACTCACTTGGTTGCGTCATTTGGGATGTGAGCGAGCGTCCTTGGAACTGCGGTACTTAGCCGCCGACGATCGCTGAGCCGATGAACGGGTCGACGGCCAGTGCGATGAAGAGCAGCGTCAGGTAGCTGATGGAGCCGTGGAAGACTTTCATGGCGCCCTTGTTGGACACGTCGCCACCCTGTGCGCGCTTGTACAGAGCGTGGCTTTCATAGAGGAACCACGCGCCGGCGGCAACGGCGACGATCGTGTAAACCCAGCCGGCACCGCCAACGGGCACCATCAAGAGAGAGCAGGCAACCATGGCCCAGGCGTAGAGGACAACCTGTACCGAGACCACTTTGGCTCCGGCGATGGCACCCAGCATGGGCACCTTGGCGTTGCGGTAATCCTCGCCGTAGCGCATGGACAGGGGCCAGTAGTGCGGGGGTGTCCACAGGAAGATCACCATGAAGAGCACAATTGCCGGCCACTCCACGGTGTTGGTGACAGCGGCCCAGGCGATCAGTACGGGGAAGCATCCGGCCGCTCCGCCCCACACAATGTTCTGGGCCGTGCGGCGCTTCAGGATCATGGTGTAAATGACCACATAGAAGACGATGGCACCGAGTCCGAGCCAGGCGGACAGAGGATTGGCGCCGAACCACAGGATGGCGATGGACGCTGCACCCAGGATCCAGGCGAAGACCAGGGCCTCGCGCGGGGTCACTTCACCCGTGACCAAGGGGCGCTTCTCGGTGCGGTGCATCAGTTTGTCGATGTCGCGGTCGATGTAGCAGTTGAAGACGCCGGCGCTGCCGGCCGCAAACGCTCCGCCGACCAGGGTGGCCAGGATCAGGCCGATGGAGGGGAAGCCACGCTGGGCGAAGATCATGGTGGGCAGGGTGCTGACCAGGAGGAGCTCGATGACCCGGGGTTTGGTGAGTGCCAGATACGCCTTGAACTTACGGGAAATTCCGATGCTTCCCCGGGCCGGGGACGCGTTGAGGGGCGTATCAGTTGTGCTCACGGCGGCAGTCACTCTGTTCTATGCTCTGGGGTTCTCGCAACGGCTGCCGTCCCGGTCTTCGAAAGCTGACACGGGCGCATGAACCGCTGGTGGCCTCCAAATATCATACCGTGGCCGGAAGTGGCCCAATGTCCGCAAAATTCGTCAATGTTTCCGAATCTTCACTCCGCTTCCGGGCCATCGTGATTCATATAAGGGAATTTCTGTCCAGTTAGTGGGATTCCCTGAGTTCCGTGACACGTTTAGGGCTAAGCTGTTGAGCAGATCAGCACACGTTGACGATCCGGGAAACCGTATTCTCGGGTGTCCGTGCGTCTGGATGAGAGATCAACGTTTCAATGGTGAACGGCTGGTAGACACATTGCAGCGGGCGCCATCCTGTGCTTCCTGCGTGCCGTGTCCATACGCCTGCCGTCAGCACAGAGAGGGGCTCGGTTTTCGTGCCACATTTGGAAGAGCAAGAACTGTCATGGACCGATCTGGACAAGAAGGCAGTTGACACCGTTCGCGTGTTGGCCGCTGACGCCGTGGAGAAGGTCGGCAACGGCCACCCTGGTACGGCGATGAGCTTGGCTCCGGCAGCATACTTGCTGTTCCAGAAGCTGATGCGCCATGACCCGAAGAACCCGGACTGGCTTGGCCGCGACCGTTTTGTCCTGTCCCCCGGCCACACGTCGTTGACCCTTTACATCCAGTTGTTCCTGTCCGGTTACGGCCTGGAACTGAAGGACCTTGAGGCACTGCGCACCTGGGGTTCTCTGACCCCGGGCCACCCCGAGTACAAGCACACCGCCGGCGTGGAAATCACGACTGGCCCGCTGGGTCAGGGCCTGGCCTCGGCTGTCGGTTTTGCGTACTCCCAGCGTCGCCAGCGCGGCCTGTTCGACGCCGATGCTCCCGCCGGCGAATCGCCGTTCGACCACACCATCTGGGTCATCGCCTCCGACGGCGATCTCCAGGAGGGTGTCACCTCCGAGGCCTCCTCGCTGGCCGGCCACCAGGAACTGGGCAACCTCGTGGTGATCTACGACGAGAACCACATCTCCATTGAAGACGACACCGACATCGCCTTCACCGAGGACGTCCTCAAGCGCTATGAGGCTTACGGCTGGCACACCCAGCGCGTGGACTGGACCAAGACCGGCGACTACGTCGAAGACGTCCAGGAGCTCTACGCAGCACTGCTCGCTGCGAAGGCTGAGACGAACAAGCCGTCCATCATTTCGCTGCGCACCATCATCGGGTACCCGGCTCCGAAGAAGCAGAACACCGGCAAGATCCACGGTTCCGCCCTGGGTGCCGAGGAAGTCGCAGCACTGAAGACCGTGCTCGGCTTCGATCCTGCCAAGTCCTTCGATGTTGACGAAGACGTTCTGGCCCACGCCCGCAAGGTCCTGGACCGCGGTGCGGAGTCACGCGCTGCCTGGCAGAGCTCGTTCGAGGCATGGCAGTCCGCCAACCCGGACGCCGCTGCCCTGCTGGAACGCGTCGAAGCGAAGAAGCTGCCCGTGGGCATCGACGCTGCGCTTCCCGTGTTCGAAGCAGGCAAGGATGTTTCCACCCGCGCGGCTTCGGGCAAGGTCCTGAACGCGATCGGCCCGGTCCTGCCGGAGCTGTGGGGCGGTTCTGCCGACCTCGCTGAGTCGAACAACACCACCATCGAAGGCTCGCCGTCGTTCATCCCCACCTCACGCTCCACGGACGCCTGGAAGGGCAACCCGTACGGACGGGTGCTGCACTTCGGTATCCGTGAGCACGCTGCTGCGTCGATCGTGAACGGCATTTCCCTGCACGGCCGCACCCGCGCTTTCTCCGGCACGTTCTTGATCTTCTCCGATTACCAGCGCCCGGCCATCCGCCTCGGCGCTCTGATGGGTGTTCCGTCCCTGTACGTGTGGACGCACGACTCCATCGGCCTGGGCGAGGACGGCCCCACCCACCAGCCGGTGGAGCAGCTCGCCTCACTGCGCGCCATCCCGGGCCTGGACGTTGTCCGCCCCGGCGACGCGAACGAGGTCTCCGCTGCCTGGAAGGTCATGCTGGAGAACCACGAGAACCCGGCCGGCATTGTCCTGACCCGTCAGAACATCCCCACCTACGCCCGCGGCGAAGGTGAAGCAACGGGCGACACGTTCGGTTCCACCGCAGGTGTTGCCAAGGGCGGCTACGTGCTGGCCGAAGCTTCCAAGGACGGCGAAACCGTTGACGCGCAGGTCATCTTGATCGGCACCGGCTCCGAAGTCCAGCTCGCCGTCCAGGCCCGCGAAACCCTCCAGGCCGAAGGAATCGCCGCCCGTGTTGTGTCCATGCCGTGCGTTGAGTGGTTCAACAAGCAGGACGAGGCCTACCGCGAGTCGGTACTGCCGGCATCCGTGAAGGCCCGCGTCTCCGTTGAAGCAGGCCTGGCACTGGGCTGGCGCGAATTCGTCGGTGACGCCGGCCGCTCCATCTCCCTGGAACACTTCGGTGCCTCGGCAGACTACAAGCGGCTCTTCAACGAGTTCGGCATCACCGCCGAAGCCGTTGCAGCCGCTGCCAAAGACTCCCTCGCAGACTCCAACGCATAACAGTCTGCTTCCCTCTCACAAGGAGAAAAACCCATGACCAGCACTCCCACGCAGCAGCTCTCCGACGCCGGTGTCTCCATCTGGCTCGATGACCTCTCCCGCACGCGCCTGGATACAGGCACCCTGCAGAAGCTCATCGACGAAAAGAACGTGGTTGGTGTGACCACCAACCCGTCCATCTTCCACGCCGCCATCACCTCCGGCACGGACTACGACGCCACCATCGCTGCGCAGGCCGCAGCCGGCGCCAGCGTCGAAGAGACCATCTTCGAAATCACCACCACTGATGTCGCTGACGCCTGCGATCTCTTCGCACCGGTCGCTGCCGCCACCAACGGCGTGGATGGCCGCGTTTCCATCGAGGTGGACCCCCGCCTTGCCTGGGACACCGCCGGAACCATCGCCGAGGCAAAGCACCTCTACGCCAAGGTCAACAAGGACAACGTCCACATCAAGATCCCCGCAACCCTGGAAGGCCTCGAAGCCATTACGGCCACCCTGGCCGAGGGCATCAGCGTCAACGTGACCCTGATCTTCTCCCTGGAGCGCTACCGCGCGGTCATCAACGCCTTCCAGTCCGGCCTTGAGCAGGCCAAGGAGAACGGCCACGACCTCTCCAAGATCCACTCCGTGGCATCGTTCTTCGTGTCCCGCGTTGACTCCGAGATCGACAAGCGCCTCGACGCCATCGGCACCGATGAAGCCAAGGCACTCAAGGGCAAGGCCGGCGTCGCCAACGCACGCCTGGCCTACCAGGTCTACGAGGAGCTCTTCTCCACCGAGCGCTGGGCAGTGCTGGCAGAAGCCGGCGCCCTCCCCCAGCGTCCGCTGTGGGCCTCCACCGGCGTCAAGGATCCGGCCTACCCGGACACCCTCTACGTGACCGAACTCGTGGCAGCCGGCGTGGTCAACACCATGCCGGAGAAAACCCTGGACGCCACGTTTGACCACGGCGTCGTCACTGGTGACACCATCACCGGCACTTACGACGAGGCAAACGAGACCCTCAACGCACTCGAAGCCCTTGGCGTTTCCTACAACGACGTCGTCACCCTCCTGGAGACCGAAGGCCTCGAGAAGTTCGTAGGCTCCTGGAAGGAACTCCTCGCCGACGTCGAAGGCGCCCTCGCCACCGCACGGAAGGCTTCCTAACCCACTATGAGCACAATCAGCTACGACGCCAGCGGTGCCGCGCAGCAGGCCATCGCCCAGCACATTGACAGCCTGGTCGAAGACAGGATCGCCACGCGGATTTTCGCCAAGGACCACACCCTGTGGGGTCCTGACGCCGAGTCCGAGTCCGCGATCCGTCTCGGCTGGGTGGAGGCCGCCACAGTTTCGCAGGCCTTGGTCGGCGACATTCTGGAACTTCGTGACGCTCTTCGCGCCGAAGGAGTTACCCGCATTGTCCTGTGTGGCATGGGTGGGTCTTCGCTGGCTCCCGAGGTCATTGCCGGTACTGCCGGCGTCGAGCTGACTGTGCTGGACAGCACTGACCCTGAACAGGTCAGTGCTGCTTTGAACGACCGGCTGGCGGAAACGGCAATCGTCGTTTCCTCCAAGTCCGGCTCCACCGTTGAGACCGACTCCCAGCGCCGTGTGTTCGAGAAGGCGTTCAACGACGCCGGCATCGACGCTGCGAGCCGCATTATCATTGTCACGGATCCGGGGTCGCCCCTGGATAAGGCTTCGCGCGAGGCAGGCTACCGTGCGGTGTTCAACGCCGACCCCAACGTGGGAGGCCGTTTCTCGGCACTGACTGCGTTCGGCCTGGTCCCTTGTGGGCTTGCCGGTGTGGACATCCAGGCTTTCCTGGATGAGGCAGAGGAAGCTGCGGAGATCCTCAACGAGGACTCCACTGACAACATCGGCCTGGCACTGGGCATAGCTTTGGGTGGTACAAGCCCGCTGCGCAACAAGGTCGTCATCGCCGAAGACGGTTCAGGCATTGTCGGTTTCGCCGACTGGGCCGAACAGCTCATCGCGGAATCCACCGGCAAGCTGGGCACTGGTGTTCTGCCCGTCGTTGCCGGCCCGGCGTCTCCTGAGGCCCTGAACGGTGCCGAGGACGTCCTGGTGGTGCGGCTGGTCGGTGCCGATGCCGACGTCGAGCTTCGTGAGAACGAGGTTGCCATTGCCGGTGGGCTGGCCTCGCAGATGTTCGTCTGGGAGTTCGCAACCGCTGTAGCGGGTCGGCTGCTGGGCATCAACCCGTTTGACCAGCCCGACGTCGAGGCCGCCAAGGTGGCAGCGCGCGGCTTGCTGGATGCCCGTCCCGAACCCACCCCCGCGGCCTTCACGGACGGGGCTGTGGAAGTACGCGGAGGCGGGTGGCTGGGCTCAGCGTCCACCGTTTCGGAGGCTGTGCAGGCATTGCTCAGCCAGCTCGGCACGGATGGATACCTGAGTGTCCAGGCCTACCTCGACCGTATCTCCCACGCACCCCTTGAAGGTATCCGCGATGAACTCGCAGCCGTCAGCGGGCGTCCGGTGACGTTCGGTTGGGGTCCGCGGTTCCTTCACTCCACGGGCCAGTTCCACAAGGGTGGACCGGCCATCGGAGTGTTCCTGCAGGTCACTGCAGCATCCTCCACCGATCTGGACATCCCGGAGCGGCCCTTCACTTTCGGCCAGCTCATTGCCGCCCAAGCCACGGGCGACGCCCAGGTCCTGGAAGGCCATGGCCGCCCTGTATTGCGCCTGCACCTCACCGAGCGTGCTGCCGGCGTGGCCCAACTCCAGGAAGTCGTCGCTGCGTTGGCCGACCAGGCCAGCGCACTCGAAAGCTAAGGCACAGAACCAAACATGCCAGAAACTGAAAACGGCAGGAAAACCGCCGGTCTGCGGAATCCTTTGCGGGATCCGCGCGACCGGCGCCTGAACCGCATTGCCGGGCCGTCGTCGTTGGTGTTCTTCGGAGTCACCGGCGACCTCGCCCGTAAGAAACTCATGCCGGCGGTCTATGACCTCGCCAACCGTGGCCTGTTGCCTCCCAGCTTCGCGCTGGTTGGTTTCGGCCGCCGTGACTGGGACAACGCCGACTTCGCGGCCGAGGTCAAGGAAAACGTCAAGGCCCACGCGCGAACCAAGTTCGACGAAGCAGTATGGGAACAGCTTGCTTCCGGCATCCGCTTTGTCCAGGGCGAGTTCGACGACGACGACGCTTTTGAGCGTCTCGGTGATGTCCTCGATGAGCTGGATGCGACCCGCGGTACCCGGGGGAACCACGGCTTTTACCTGTCCATCCCGCCCAAGGCGTTCGAGCAGGTCTGCCGCCAACTGTCCAAGCACGGACTGGCGCAGGCCAAGCCGGGCCAGTGGCGCCGTGTGGTCATCGAGAAGCCGTTTGGGCATGACCTCGAGTCCGCACGTCAGCTGAACGACATCGTCGAATCGGTGTTCCCGGCCGACGCAGTGTTCAGGATCGATCACTACCTCGGCAAGGAGACGGTCCAGAACATCCTGGCACTGCGCTTCGCCAACCAGTTGTTCGAACCGCTCTGGAACGCCAACTACGTGGACCACGTCCAGATCACCATGGCCGAGGACATTGGCACCGGCGGCCGTGCAGGCTACTACGACGGTGTGGGCGCTGCCCGTGACGTGATCCAGAACCACTTGCTCCAGCTTCTGGCGTTGACGGCCATGGAGGAGCCCATTTCCTTCAATGCCGATGATTTGCGGGCGGAGAAGGAAAAGGTCCTCGCGGCAGTCAAGCTGCCCGATGACCTCTCCACCCATTCGGCGCGTGGGCAGTTCACCGGTGGTTGGCAGGGCGGTGAGGAAGTCCTCGGGTACCTGGACGAGGACGGCATCCCTGCGGATTCGAAGACCGAGACGTTCGCTGCGATCCGGGTGGACATCAACACCCGCCGTTGGAATGGTGTGCCGTTCTACCTGCGTGCCGGTAAGCGTCTGGGCCGCCGCGTCACCGAAATTGCCGTGGTGTTCAAGCGCGCACCGAACCTGTTGTTCCGTGACCATGGCGAGGACGACTTCGGTCAGAACGCCGTAGTGATCCGCGTCCAGCCCGACGAAGGCGCCACCATCCGTTTCGGTTCCAAGGTCCCGGGCACGCAGATGGAAGTCCGCGACGTCACCATGGACTTTGGCTACGGTCACTCCTTCACGGAGTCCAGCCCCGAAGCCTACGAACGACTCATCCTGGACGTACTCCTGGGTGAGCCGCCGCTCTTCCCGCGCCACCAGGAAGTGGAATTGTCCTGGAAGATCCTGGACCCGTTCGAGGAATACTGGGCCGGCCTGGACGAACAACCGCAACCCTACGCACCGGGCAGTTGGGGACCGGCCTCGGCCGATGACCTGCTCGCCCGCGACGGACGAACCTGGAGAAGGCCATGATTGTAGATCTTCCCGACACCACCACCTCCAAAATCTCCAAGAAGATCATGTCGCTGCGTGAACAAGGCGGCGTCATCGCCTTGGGCCGTGTCCTGACTTTGGTGGTGGTGACCAAGTCCGGGCAGGAAGAAGAAGCCATCGAGGCAGCCAATGAGGCCAGCCGGGAACACCCCTGCCGGATCATTGTCCTGGCCGATGCCGGCGTTGAGGGTCCGGACCGTCTTGACGCGCAGATCCGGGTTGGCGGCGACGCCGGCGCGTCCGAGGTCATCGTCCTTCGCGGGCATGGGCATATGGCCCACGAGAGCGAATCGCTCGTGGCCGCCCTGCTCCTGCCGGATGCCCCGATTGTGGCCTGGTGGCCGCACGGAGCCCCGGAGAGTGCCTGCGAGACGTCCATCGGCCGGATCGCGCACCGGCGCATCACGGACTCGGCCAATGAACCCGACCCCCGCCGGGCACTGGAGAACATCCGGGCAACGTACAAAGCCGGCGACACCGACCTCGCCTGGACCCGACTGACCAACTGGCGCATGCAACTCGCCGCCGTCTTCGACCAGGTCGACAGCGACCCCGTCTCAGCTGTGGCTGTGGAAGGCGCATCGGACTCCCCCAGCACCCTGCTGCTTGCCGCCTGGCTGAGCCTGGCACTGGAGGCGCCCGTGACGATTGTGGCGGACCCCGCAGGTACCGGCATTCGGCGCGTCCGGCTGACCCGTGCAAGTGGCGACGTCCAGCTCTTCCGTCCCGGACTGTCCGTGGCGGAGCTGACCCAGCCCGGGCAGCCGGCACAGCGTATCACCCTCCCCCGGCGCAGCCTGAAAGATTGCCTCGCCGAAGAACTCCGACGGCTCGACCCCGACGAAGTCTTCGGAGAAGTGATTACGATGGGACTGCCACTTACCAGCCAGAGGAGAGTCCAGACAAGTGCACGCTGAGCCAAGAGTTAGCATCCATCCCGACTCCAAGGTGTTGATGGCCGCCATCGCGGCACGCCTCATTACCAAGCTTGTGGATGTCCAAGACAAGCATGGCGAGGCCACGGTGGTCCTGACCGGCGGCACCGTCGGTATCGGAACGCTGAAGGCCGTGGCTGATTCGGCTGCAGCACCGGCCGTCGACTGGTCGAAGGTTAACTTTTGGTGGGGTGATGAACGCTTCGTTGCCGCTGACAGCGAGGACAGGAATACCCGTCAAGCGCATCAGGCCCTGCTGGCCCACCTGGCTGTAGATCCTGCCAGGATCCACGAGCCTGGTGCGACGGACCAGTTCGCCACAGCTGACGAAGCCGCCTCTGCCTATGCCGAGGAACTCAAGGCAGCAGCCGAAGCCGAGCATGCAGCTGATATGTCTGATAACCGCTCGGATGAGCCCGGCATCCTGCCACGCTTCGATGTCCTGCTTCTTGGCGTCGGGCCGGACGCCCACGTGGCGTCGCTCTTTCCCGAGCAGGCCGGCGTCCGTGAGAAGAAACGTACGGTGGTGGGGGTCGAGAACTCGCCCAAGCCGCCGTCGTCGCGTATCTCCTTGACCCTCCCCGCCATCAACACCGCCCAGGAGATCTGGATGGTTGTTGCCGGCGAGGACAAGGCAGGAGCTGTTGGCCTGGCCTTGGCGGGTGCCAACCCGGTCCAGGTGCCCGCAGCCGGCCCCGTAGGCCGTGCGCGGACCCTGTGGCTTATCGACGAGAACGCAGCGTCACGCGTCCCCCAGCAACTGGTCCGGAAGGACCCCGCGGGCGCGTAGCCGCTCCAGCGCTCCAGCCAGGACAACTTCAGCGTCCTGGCTGGAGCGTCTCTCTTTAACGTAATCGAGGTGCGATTTGAAGAGCTCCTCCCCCGGCCGGGCCGAGGCCGGATGGCCGGGATCCCGTGAGGCCGGAAGCCCGCACTTGGGGCAGTCCCAGTTTCTGGGAATTTGATCGTCCGGCAGCTTAAGAAAAACCAGCCGCGTTTCGTGTCCTTTGGCGCACCAATAGGGAACCCGGATTCGCGGCAGCTGCACTCCCTCGCCATGGTCGCTTTGGTTTCTCGGAGTGGAACCCTGGGCCACGCCTACGCGGGTGCCCCGATATCCTGGCGTGCCATGAACCATTTTCGAACCCCTAGCGACTCGGTGGTCGGCCGTCACGGCCTGTGGGCCTTTCGGCCAACACCGTCATTCTAATGCGAAGGGCTCGACGACGGCACTGGTGTTGGGTAGCCAACAATAAAAGGAGTGGTCCCTTGGCAGGAACCACTCCTCTTGTCATAGATCCGTTGGGGTGGTGACTAGGAGTCGCCACCCGAAGTGAAGCGCATGATCAGGCCAAGGCCGATGATGACAGCTCCCCACGTAATACCGAGAATGATGGTGAAGCGATTCAGGTTGCGCTCGGCTACACCGGACGAACTCAATCCGGAGCTCATTCCGCCACCGAACATGTCGGACAAACCGCCGCCACGTCCCTTGTGCAGGAGGATGAGCAGCGTCAGCAGAAGACTGGTGATTCCCAGCAGTATCTGCAGAATGACTTGAAGAACGTCCACGACGGCCTTTCGAAGAAGCGGAAAACGGGAGCCGGACTAGTCCGTGACGAGGTGGCTCTCGAACCTGACAATGTTAGCAAACTCAGCGGCGTCCAGGCTTGCGCCACCCACAAGCAATCCGTCAACGTCATTTTCGGCCATGATGGCGGCTGCATTATTGGCCTTGACGGACCCGCCATAAAGGAGGCGGGTTTTTGCTGCGACGGTTTCGTCGAAGAGTTCGGCAAGTTCGGCGCGGATGGCTGCACACATTTCCTGTGCATCCTCCGGACCGGCAACTTCACCCGTGCCGATGGCCCAGACGGGTTCGTAGGCGACCACGAGTTCCGCAGCCTGCTCAGCAGTGAGTCCGTCAACACCGGCGCGCAGTTGGGCGAGGGTGTGCTCAACATGCGTTCCTGCCTGCCGGATCTCAAGGCCTTCGCCGACGCAGAGGACAGGGGTGACGCCGTGGCGGAACCCGGCTTTGACCTTGGCGTTCAGGACGTCGTCGGATTCGTTGTGGATGGTGCGGCGCTCACTGTGGCCCACCAGGACGTAGGCGCAGCCCAACTTGCTGAGGAACTGACCCGAGATGTCACCGGTGTAGGCTCCGGAGTCGAACTGGGAGAGGTCCTGGCCACCGTAGACGACCTCGAGGTCGTCACCTTGGACCAGCGTCTGGACGCCACGGAGGTCCGTGAACGGCGGGAAGACAGCGACCTCGGCACGGTTGTAGTCGTGCTTGGCGTCGGACAGCGTCCAAGCGAGCTTCTGCAGCAAGGTGATGCCCTGGACATGGTCCATGTTCATCTTCCAGTTGCCGGCGATGAAGGGCTTGCGGACAAAGTTGCCGTTGGCAGAGGTAGTCACATGAACTCCAAAGAATGCGTTGAAATATGGAACGGCCGGCAGAACGCGATGGCGTCCTGCCGGCCGGATGGTACTTAGCGGTCCAGGACGCTCAGGCCGGGAAGTTCCTTGCCTTCAAGGTATTCCAGGCTTGCGCCACCGCCAGTGGAGATGTGTCCGAACTGCGCGTCCTCGAACCCCAGGGTCCGAACGGCTGCGGCGGAATCGCCACCCCCCACCACGGTGAAGGCAACCGTATCCGTCAGCGCCTGGGCGATGGCCCGCGTTCCGCTGGAGAAGGCTTCGAATTCGAAGACACCCATGGGCCCGTTCCAGAAGACGGTTTTGGCGCCTTCGATCTGGGCGGCGAACGCGGAAGCGGATTCCGGGCCGATGTCCAAGCCAATACCGGAAGCGCCGAACGCGCTGTCCTCAATGGCGTCCGCCCTGACGACCTCGTGGTCTGCATCAGCTGCAAAGCGGCTGGCCACCACGACGTCAGTGGGGATCACGAAGGAGGTACCCGCAGCAGACGCGCGCTGGAGGTAGTCCTGGACGACGGTGATCTGGTCCTCCTCGAGAAGGCTTCCCGCAACCTTATGGCCCGCTGCGGCCAGGAAGGTGAAGAGCATGCCGCCGCCAACAAGGATGGTGTCCGCCTTGCCCAGGAGGTTCTCAATCACGGCCAGCTTGTCCGAGACCTTGGAACCACCAAGAACCACGACGTACGGGCGCTGCGTGTCCGTGGTGAGCTTCCGGAGAACCTCTACCTCGGTGTGGACGAGGTCGCCCAGGTAGGACGGCAACCGGGTGGCCACGTCATAAACGCTGGCGTGCTTGCGGTGGACAGCGCCGAAGGCATCGTCCACGAAGGCGCCGTTGCTTCCCGTGAGGGCAACCAGCTCGTCGGCAAAGGCGCCGCGCTGGGCGTCGTCCTTGCTGGTTTCGCGGGCATCGAAGCGAACGTTCTCCAGGACGAGTACGTCACCGTCGTTGAGGCCGGAGGAGAGCTCCTTGGCGGAGTCCCCCACCGTGTCTGCAGCGAGCTGTACCGGGAAGTCCGCCAGTTCCGCGAGGCGGGCTGCTGCGGGCTTCAGGGAGTACTTGTCTTCAGGAGCGCCCTTGGGGCGTCCCAGGTGTGCGGTAACGAGCACACGGGCACCGGCGTCCGAGAGCTTCTTGAGGACCGGAAGTGAGGCCTTGATGCGGCCGTCGTCGGTCACTGTAGAGCCGTCGAGCGGCACATTCAGGTCACTTCTGACCAGAATGTACCGCCCGCGGACACCTTCAGCGATGAGTTCGTTGAGGGTGTGAGATGTCATGTGTCTACCCTAGCCCAGCTTGGATGCGACGAGCTCCGTGAGGTCTACGAGGCGGTTGGAGTAACCCCACTCGTTGTCGTACCAGGAAACAACCTTGACCTGGTTGCCGATGACCTTGGTGAGGCCGGAGTCGAAGATGGACGACGCCGGGTCCCCGACGATGTCCGAAGACACGATGGGAGCATCCGTGTAGCTGAGGATGCCGGCGAACTGCTCGGACTCAGCGGCAGCCTTGACGGCTGCGTTGACTTCTTCAACCGTTACTTCGCGGGAGACGGTGACAGTGAGGTCCGTAGCGGAACCCGTGGGGACCGGAACGCGGATGGCGTAGCCGTCCAGCTTGCCCTTGAGCTCCGGCAGGACCAGGCCAATGGCCTTGGCTGCGCCGGTGGAGGTGGGAACCATGTTGATGGCGGCGGCGCGGGCGCGGCGAAGATCGCCATGCGGTCCGTCCTGCAGGTTCTGGTCGGCAGTGTAGGCGTGGACCGTGGTCATGAGGCCACGCTCGATGCCGAAGGCGTCGTTCACTACCTTGGCCAGCGGGCCGAGGCAGTTGGTGGTGCAGGAGGCGTTGGAGATGATGTTGTGCGCTGCGGGATCGTAAAGCTCGTGGTTGACGCCCATGACGATGGTGATGTCTTCGTCGCTGGCGGGTGCCGAGATCAGGACCTTCTTAGCGCCGGCATCAATATGCTTCTGGGCTGCTGCGGCCTTGGTGAAGAAGCCGGTGGACTCAATGACGATGTCAACGCCCAATTCGCCCCACGGAAGGTTGGCGGGATCGCGCTCAGCCAGGACCTTGATGGACTTGCCATCGACTACCAGGTTTCCATCGACAACTTCCACGGTCTGGGCGAGGCGTCCACCGACGGAGTCGTACTTCAGGAGGTGGGCGAGGGTCTCGGGGCTGGTGAGGTCGTTGACTGCGACGATCTCCAGGTCAGCGCCCTGGGCCAGTGCTGCGCGGAAGTAGTTACGGCCGATGCGGCCGAAGCCGTTGATACCAATACGGGTGGTCACTATGTGTCAATCTCCTTGGTGCTCTTGCAAGCACGCCTAGTGAGTCGGATTTATTAATTCCAACCAACAGACCCCGCACGTCTTTGGGCAGAGGTGATTATCAGATCGGAGGGCGACCAGCCACGTTGCTGAAGGCTAACCGCCTTCCGTGATCCATCTTACGTTTAACTAAGCCTGCCCCCGCAACTGCGGAGGCAGGCTTTCCAGCATTTGGCCCCAATTCACGCAAAAAGTGACTTTTGTTACATCTGCGTGAACCGGGGCTCACCAACTAGAGGACGATGAGGCCCGTGGCGTTGGCGCGCGCGGCTTCGAAGCGCTTGGCAACGTCTGCCCAGTTGACGATGTTCCAGAAGGCCTTGACGTAGTCGGCCTTGACGTTGACGTAGTCCAGGTAGAAGGCGTGCTCCCACATGTCCAGCATCAGCAGCGGCGTGGTGCCTACTGCAACGTTGCCCTGCTGATCGTAAAGCTGCTCGATGAGCAGGTTGCCGCCGATGGGCTCGTACGCCAGGAATGCCCAGCCGGAGCCCTGCAGACCCAGTGCGGCGGCACTGAACTGTGCACGGAAGGCGTCGAACGAACCAAAGGCGTCGTCGATGGCTGCTGCGAGCTCACCCTCGGGCTTGTCGCCGCCGTCCGGGGAGATGTTGTTCCAGAAAACGGAGTGGTTGATGTGTCCGCCGGTGTGGAACGCGAGGTCCTTGGAGAGGCGGTTGATGTTGGCGTAGTCGCCCTTCTCGCGGGCATCGGCCAGCTGGGAGAGGGCATTGTTGGCGCCTGCAACGTAAGCAGCATGGTGCTTGCTGTGGTGCAGCTCCATGATCTTTGCCGAAATGTGCGGCTCGAGTGCTGCGTAGTCGTAGCCGAGCTCGGGCAGAACGTACTCTGTCACGAAATCCTCCAATGTAATGGACTGACGTCCGGGTTGGTAACTCTCGTTATGTCATCCGGCCAGCATGCCGGCCGGAAATCCTTGGCGAAGAAGCTTGGCTCTTGCCTCCACCGGGAACAACCCCGGGTGGCCTCGCAGTATTTCCTCCACGCATTTTCGATTCTATGGGTGCGGACTACTCGTCCATCATTTCCGGAGTCACATTTGCCTCAGTACCCGGGATACCCAGGTCAAGGGCACGTTTATCCGCCATGGCGAGAAGGCGGCGGATGCGACCCGCAATGGCGTCCTTGGTCATGGGCGGATCCGCAAGGCGTCCAAGTTCATCCAGGCTGGCCTGCTTGTGGGCAACACGGAGCTCCCCCGCATACTTGAGGTGGTCCGGGACGTCGTCTCCCAAAATTTCCAGGGCACGGTCCACCCTGGCACCGGCCGCCACTGCTGCTTGGGCGGAACGGCGCAGGTTGGCGTCATCAAAGTTGGCAAGCCTGTTGGCTGTAGCCCGGACTTCCTTGCGCATGCGCCGCTCTTCCCAAACCATCAGGGCGTCATGGGCTCCCATCCGGGTCAGGAGGGCAGCAATGGTGTCTCCGTCACGGATGACCACGCGGTCCACTCCGCGCACTTCACGCGCCTTGGCCTGGATGCCGAGCCGCCGGGCAGCTCCAACGAGCGCCAGCGCCGATTCGGGGCCGGGGCAAGTAACTTCCAGGGATGAAGAACGTCCCGGTTCGGTGAGCGAACCGTGGGCGAGGAACGCTCCCCGCCAGACAGCTTCGGCGTCTGCAGCCGAGCCGTTGACCACCACCGAGGGCAGCCCACGTACCGGGCGCCCGCGTCCATCCAGCAGGCCCGTCTGGCGGGCGAGTGCCTCGCCGTCCCGGACCACGCGGACAACGTAGCGGCTCCCCCGGCGAAGGCCTCCTCCGGAAACGACGATGATTTCGCTCTGATGGCCGTACACTTCCGCGATCGCGGCCCGGAGGCGGCGGGCCGTGGATGCGAGGTCGACTTCAGCTTCGATGACGATCCTGCCCGAAATGATGTGCAGGCCGCCCGCGAAGCGCAGCATTGCCGAGACTTCAGCCTTGCGGACTGAAGATTTTTTGATGTCCAGCCGGGACAGTTCGTCCTTGACCGACGCAGTAAGTGCCATCGCGTATTCCTAACTGTTCCCGAAAATATCGTGGTACGCCGCTGCCAGCAGCAGTGGATCATGGACGGGGCGGCGCCTCGACGCCCCTACTCTACCCAACACCACCTCGGCCCCGATCATCCCCGCGGCCTTCTCGAAGGCTTTGAGGTCCTGGATGGCAGCAGGATCCGCAAGGACCACATCGACGCTGAACTCAGGTGCATAACGGCGCAGGACGTCCAGATGGTCCGCGGCTGTCATGCCTGAGGTTTCCTTGGTTTCGACGTCAAGGTTCATGGTGAGGCAGCGCTTCGCAGCGGTGTCGCCCAGGGCTTGGCGAAGCTCAGGCAGCAGTAGATGCGGAAGGACCGAGGTGTACCAGGAGCCTGGTCCAAGAATGACCCAGTCTGCCAGTTCGATGGCCGTCAGGGCTTCTGTGCAGGCCGGAGCATCCTCTGGCAACAGCCTGACGTCTTCAAGCTTGCCCGCCACAGCGCATTTGGCCTGGCCCCGGACCGTGCGCAGTTCCTTGCCGCCCCCCGGAAGATCAAGGTGGGCCTGGCCCTCAATGGTGAGGGGAACGCTGGACATGGGCAGAACCTGGCCCCTGGCTCCCAGCAGGGCGCCGGCCCACTTCAGGCCGGCAACAGTGTCTCCCAAGAGCTCCCAAAGGGTCACGATCAGCAGATTGCCCATGGCGTGATGGTCCAATGAGCCGCCTTTGGCGGTCCCGGCATTGAAACGGTGCTGCATCACGTCCCGCCAGGTCCGGCCCCAGTCGGTATCGTCGCACAGGGCGCTGAGCGCCATGCGCAGGTCCCCGGGCGGAAGGACGCCGTACTCCTCGCGGAGACGCCCCGACGAGCCGCCGTCGTCCGCCACCGTGACGATTGCCGTCAGCTCGGAGGTGAGCAAGCGCAGTGCCGACAGCGACGCCGCCAGTCCGTGACCGCCACCCAGGGCAACCACTGACGGACTTTTCTTCTGCTGGCTGCCGGGAACGCCTTTGGGCGGAATCAGGGGCAGCGGGCCCGTGAGGACGCCCACTACTCGCGTCCCAGGTCTCGGTGGGTGGTGGTGACGGTGACGCGGGGATACTGCGCCAAACGCTTGGAAAGTTCGACGGCGACCGCCACCGAACGGTGCTTGCCTCCGGTACAGCCAACAGCCAGGGTGGCGTAGTGCTTGTTCTCCTGGCGGTAGCCATCCAGGACCGGCTCCAGGGCCCGGACGTACCTGTCCACGAACTCGTGCACGCCATCGGCAGCGAGCACGTAATTGCTGACGTCCTCATCCAGCCCTGTGTGCGGGCGAAGTTTGGGAACCCAATGCGGGTTGGGAATGAAGCGGGCATCGGCCACGAAGTTGGCATCCACGGGGAGGCCGTACTTGAATCCAAAGCTCATGACGTTCAGGCGCAGGGTCACCGGGCCTGTGTCGCTGAACAGTTCGGTGATGGCTGTCGCCAGGCCGTGGACATTGAAGTCGGACGTGTCCAGCACGACGTCGGCATGCTCCCGCAGTTCCCGCAGGACCTCGCGCTCAACCCCGATGCCATCGAGGATCCTGCCGCCGCCCTGCAGGGGATGCGGACGGCGTCCTTGTTCAAACCGGCGGACCAGGACGTCATCATTGGCATCAAGGAACAGCACCCGGAAGGTAATGCCGCTGGCGCTGAGCGCGCCCAGCGCCGTCTGGATGTCAGTGAAGAGGTCCTTGCTGCGGACATCCACCACCACTGCCAGCTTGGGAATGGATTTGGGAGCATGGGAGACAATTTCGGCCAGGGTTCCCAGCATCTGCGGCGGGAGGTTGTCCACCACATACCAGCCGTGGTCTTCCAAGGCATCCGAGGCCGTACTGCGACCTGCCCCGGACATGCCGGTGACTACCAGCAGTTCCGCCTCCGGGGGCTTGACGGGCGTGAGGCCGTCCTGCTCCGTTCCGGACCCTGCCGTTGCCTCATCCATGAGTTGCTCCCCGTTTCGTCCGAAGTGGTGTTTACAGCCTGTGATGCGCTTCCGTTGGGTCAACGCACGCTCGACATGTTCAAGCGCCGGTGACCGCTGATGCGGCCATCGGCCAAGTTCTAACCCTAGCTAAGATTCAAGGATTTCGCCGGTGGTCATGTTGATCGCCGGGACTGCCCCGGCGGGGTCGTCCGTAGAACCCAGGTGTTGAACCACGGCAGCTGCCAACGCTGGTCCAATGCCTTTGGCAGAAGTGAGCTCTTCAACGGAAGCTGCTTTGATCCTTTTAAGCGAGCCGAAGTGCGCCACCAAGGCCTTGCGCTTGGCTTCACCAAGGCCCGGCACCCCGTCCAAGACGGAAACCGTCATGGCCTTTCCACGCTTCTGCCGATGGAAAGTGATGGCGAAGCGGTGGGCTTCGTCACGGATCCGTTGAAGCAAATACAGTCCCTGCGATGTCCTTGGCAGGATGACCGGGAAGTCGCTGTCGGGCAGCCACACTTCTTCCAGGCGCTTGGCAAGGCCCACCACGTAGACGTCGTCGATGCCAAGCT
The DNA here is from genome assembly GCF_044756725.1 of Paenarthrobacter sp. NPDC091669. NCBI lineage: Bacteria > Bacillati > Actinomycetota > Actinomycetes > Micrococcales > Micrococcaceae > Paenarthrobacter > Paenarthrobacter sp. NPDC091669. The sequence continues at coordinate 62,074 of NZ_JBIVTK010000004.1, read as the reverse complement.
CCGCCAACGCACGCTTGGCAGCGTTGACCTGCGGCTGGCCGCCGTCCACCACCACCAGGTTGGGCGGGTACGCGAACTTGGCCTTGGGGGCCGGCATGGCGGGGTCCGACGGCGGGGCTTCAGTGGTGCTCTTTGCCCCCGCACGCGTCGGGTTGACGATCTCCCCGGATACCACGGGGACCTGGGCGGCCTTGTCCGTCAGGTAATGCCGGAACCGCCGGGTCAGGACGTCGTGCATGGCCGCGGTGTCGTCAGCTGCCGCTGCGCCCGTGATGGAGAACTTGCGATAGTCCGCCTTCTTGGGCAGACCGTCCTCCACCACCACCATGGAGGCCACCACATTGGTGCCCTGCACATGCGAGATATCGAAGCACTCTATCCGCAGCAAGGGAACCGGGATTTCCAGGGCCTCCTGCAATTCCTGAAGTGCCACGGAGCGGACAGTGATGTCGCCGGCCCTACGGGTCTTGTGCAGTTTGAGGGCCTGCTCCGCATTCTCGCGCACCGTGGACATCAGGGCGGCCTTGTCACCACGCTGGGGCACGCGGATGTCCACCTTGGCACCACGCAGCCCGCCCAGCCACTCAGTGAGTTCGGCATGGTTGCTGGGCGCTTCCGGCACCAGGACTTCCCGGGGAATCCGGCCCTGGACTTCGCTGTCCTCTCCGTAGACCTGCTGCAGCAAATGTTCGATCAATTCAGGGGTTGTAGCGTCTTCGACCTTCTCCACAACCCAGCCGCGCTGTCCGCGGACCCGGCCGCCGCGGACGTGGAAGACCTGCACGGAAGCCTCCAGTTCGTCGTCGTGGAGGGCGAAAACGTCAGCGTCGGTATCTTCGGCGAGGACCACGGCGTTTCGCTCAAAGACTTTCCGCAGCGCGATGATGTCGTCCCTGAGCCCGGCAGCCCGCTCATAGTCGAGTTCGGCGACGGCTGCTGCCATCTCCTTTTCCAAGCGGCCTATGAAGCGTTTCGCTTCGCCGCCCATGAAGGAGCAGAAATCCTCGGCCAGATTGCGGTGTTCATCCGGACTCACGCGGCCGACGCAGGGGGCCGAACATTTGTCGATATAGCCGAGCAGGCAAGGACGCCCGCTGGATTCGGCGCGCTTGAAGACGCCGGTGCTGCAGCTGCGGACCGGGAAAACCCTCAGCAGGGTATCCATCGTTTCGCGAATGGCACCCGCGGTGTAGGGGCCGAAGTACCTGGTGCCCTTCCGGCGCTCGCCCCGCATGACCTGCACCCGGGGGTACTTCTCCCCCATGGTGACGGCAAGATAGGGGTAAGTTTTGTCGTCGCGGAAAACTACATTGAAGCGCGGCTTGAATTCTTTGATCCACGTGTATTCCAGCTGCAACGACTCCAGCTCACTGCCCACCACGGTCCACTCGACGCTGCTGGCCGCATGCACCATCGCGTGGGTCTTGGGAAGCAGCCCTGCCGGATTGGCGAAGTAGGAATTGAGCCTGGACCTGAGGTTCTTTGCCTTGCCCACGTAGATGACCCGGCCATGGGGGTCACGGAATCGATAGACGCCCGGGGTGGTGGGAATCTCACCTGTTTGGGGCCGGTAACTTGCTGGATCTGCCACGTTTCCAGTCTAGTGAACCGGAACGACAGCCAAAGCCACGCCATCGCGGCGGCATCAGCTGCTAGTCGACGGATTTGCTCTGGTTGTAGCTTGTAGAGCGTTCCTGGCCGCTGAGCACGGCGATGGCGTCCATGATTCTATCGGTGACTTCACGCCGCGCCGGAAGCGAGTGGTCCGGCCCGGTCTTCTCGAAATAGAGCGGCTCACCCACCTTCATGGTGAAGTGCTGTGGCCTTACTGCGTTCTTGTCCGCAGGCTGCAGCTTTTCGGTTCCGATCAGGCCCACGGGAATGACAGGCGCGCCTGTGGTCAGGGCGAGCCATCCCACGCCCGTGCGTCCGCGGTAAAGGATGCCATCGCGGGATCTGGTGCCCTCGGGGTAGATGCCGATGCCCTTGCCTGATTCGAGGATGTCCAGCAAGGTCTTGAGCGCCTGCACGCTGGCAGCCTGCTCACCGCGCTCCACCGGAATGGAGCCCACAGCTTCGAAGAAGGACTTCATGAAGGCGCCCTTGACGCCCTTGGTGGTGAAGTACTCGGCCTTGGCGAAGAAGGCGACCGGACGCGGCATCAGGGCCTGGACGATCACGCTGTCAAGGAAGGAAAGGTGGTTGGGCGCCACGATGAAGGGTCCCTCTTTGGGAACGTTCTCCAAACCAATGACAGTAGGCCGGCACGTGGAGGAAATCAGTCCACGGGTAGTCCACCGGATCGCATCAAAGACTGCCATCGTTTTGTACCTCGCTCAGGGCTGCCGCACGGACAGCGTCAAGTTCTTCAATTTTGATCCGCAACTCGGCTGCGGTGTGCACTACGGCCACGGCGCCGGCTTCTTCGAGTTCTCCGTCCGGGGCGAATCCCCAAGCCACCCCGATGCAATCCAGGCCGTTTGCCATGGCCCCTGCAACGTCCTGGTGCCTGTCCCCCACCATCACTGCCGGCTGTGAATGAAGGTCAGCCAAGGCTGCCCCCACAATTTCGACTTTGCCGGATGCCGTATTCGCTTCCAACGACTCGTTGTCCGCCGCCCCGCGAATGGAGACGAAGAAATCGGCAAGTCCATGGTGCTCGAGAACAAGCCTCGCAATGGACTGCGGCTTCTGCGTAGCAACTGCTGCAGCACGGCCGGATTCAGCAAAGTACTCAAGAAGTTCGAGGATCCCGGGGTAAAGCTTGCTCTGCCCGATACCCGTTTTCTTGTAATGGCGCCGGTAGCGCTCAATGGTTTCATTGACCAGCGTTTCGGGGACATTGGCCAAATGCAGCAGGGAATCGCTGAGCTTGGGACCCACCATGGAATTCAGCACGGCCTGGTCAGGAACGGGAAGGTTCAATTCACGGAGGGCCGCAGAGATTCCTCCCGTGATACCGCCGGCCGGATCGACAAGGGTGCCGTCCAGATCGAATATTACGGGCACCGTTGTTTGAGTCACCGGGTTAGTTTCTCACGAGTAGCGGCATGCCTGAAACTCGCATGCCGCTACCGGAATACTTCTGCCGATTATCCGAGAATCTCGGCCAGGAAGGTGGCGGTATGGCTGTCCGTGGATTTTGCCACCTGTTCGGGTGTTCCCGTGGCAACGATCTTTCCGCCACCCGAGCCACCATTGGGGCCCAGATCCACAATCCAGTCGGCGGACTTGATGACGTCGAGGTTGTGCTCAATGGTGATGACCGTATTGCCTTTGTCCACCAAGCCTTGAAGCACCATAAGGAGCTTTCGGATGTCCTCGAAGTGCAGGCCCGTGGTGGGCTCGTCCAAGACATAGATGCTGCGCCCGTTGGAACGCTTCTGCAGTTCCGCGGCAAGCTTCACGCGCTGGGCCTCCCCACCGGACAACGTGGTTGCCGGCTGTCCCAGACGTACGTATCCAAGGCCAACGTCCACCAGGGTAGTCAAGTGGCGCGCAATCGGGGTGAAGGCAGCAAAGAACTCCGCACCCTCCTCAATGGGCATGTTGAGGACATCAGCAATGGTTTTGCCCTTGTAGTGGACTTCAAGGGTTTCCCGGTTGTACCGGGCACCATGGCACACCTCGCAAGGAACATAGACGTCCGGCAGGAAGTTCATTTCGATCTTCAAGGTGCCGTCGCCTGAACAGGCCTCGCAGCGACCGCCCTTGACGTTGAATGAAAACCGTCCGGGCTGATATCCACGAACCTTGGCTTCGGTGGTTTCGGCGAAGAGCTTGCGGATGTTGTCGAACACCCCGGTGTACGTCGCGGGGTTGGAGCGGGGAGTTCGGCCGATGGGGCTTTGATCGACGTGGACCACCTTGTCCAGGTGTTCCAGGCCGGCCACAGTCCGGTGGCGTCCTGCCACTTGCTTGGCGCCGTTGAGCTTATTGGCGAGGACCTTGTAGAGGATCTCGTTGACCAACGTGGACTTGCCGGAACCGCTGACGCCGGTCACCGCAGTAAAGAGCCCCAGCGGGAACGTGGCATCGACATTGTTGAGGTTGTTCTCACGGGCACCAACAACCTTGAGCTCACGCTTTTTGTCGTATTTACGGCGTTTGGTGGGAATATCGATCTTCCGGCGTCCTGACAGGTAGTCGCCCGTCAGGGAATCCGTGTTCTCCAGCAGCTCCTTGTAGGTGCCTGAATGCACCACCTGGCCGCCGTGCTCACCGGCGCCTGGTCCGATGTCCACCACCCAGTCAGCCTCGTGGATGGTGTCTTCGTCATGCTCCACCACGATCAGCGTGTTGCCGAGGTCCCGGAGACGGGTCAGGGTCTCGATGAGTCGCCGGTTGTCACGCTGGTGGAGGCCAATGGAGGGCTCGTCAAGGACATACAGGACGCCCACCAGGCCGGAACCGATCTGGGTTGCCAGCCGGATGCGCTGGGCCTCTCCACCGGACAGGGTTCCTGACGGCCGCTCGAGGTTGAGGTATTCCAACCCCACATCCAGCAGGAAGGTCAGGCGGGCCTGGATCTCCTTCAGCACCTGGTTGGCGATTTGCGCCTCCCGGCTGGTGAGGGTCAGGCTGCCGAGGAACTCTGCGCACTCGCGCATCGGCATGGCAGCAACGGCGGCGATCGACTTGCCGTTGATCAGCACGGACAACGATGCCGGGTTAAGGCGCGCACCATTGCACTCAGGGCAGGGAATCTGGCGCATGTACTCTTCGTACCGGTCACGGGCCCACTCGGAATCGGTTTCCCCGTGCTTCCGGTGCACGTACTGAATGGCGCCTTCAAAGCCCGTGCTGTACTTGCGTTCACGGCCGAAACGGTTCTTGTACTGGACAACAACCTTGTGGTCCTTGCCATGCAGCACGGTGTTCCGGACTGCCTTGGAGAGCTTCTCCCAGGGTGTCTTCATTGAGAAGCCGAGCTCATGGGCCAGGCCCTCAAGGAGGCGGTTCCAGTACTCAGTGGTCGCCGTTCCCAAGGACCACGGGGCAATGGCGCCTTCGCCCAAGGAGAGCTCAGGATTGGGGACGATGAGTTCCTCGTCCACTTCAAGCTTGGTTCCGATGCCGCTGCAGGCTGAGCAGGCACCAAAGGGGTTGTTGAAGGAGAACGAGCGTGGCTCAATTTCATCGATCGCCAAAGGGTGCTCGTTGGGGCAGGCAAGATTCTCGGAGAAAGCCCGGATGCGACCGGGATCCGCGGCGTCAAGATCCACGAACTCCACCAGGACTCGGCCCTCCGCCAGGCCCAGGGCGGTCTCCACGGAATCCGTGAGCCGCTGGCTGATATCTTCCTTGACCACCAAGCGGTCAACCACCACTTCGATGGTGTGCTTGAACTGCTTCCCCAGCTTGGGAGGATCGCTCAGCTGGACCAGCTCGCCGTCAACGCGTGCACGGGAATAGCCCTTGGCGGTCAGTTCCTTGAACAGGTCAACGAACTCGCCCTTGCGTCCACGGACCACCGGGGCCAGGACCTGGAAACGAGTGCCCGCCTCAAGCTCCAAAAGCTGGTCAACGATCTGCTGCGGTGTCTGGCGCGCGATGGGTTCGCCACAGACAGGGCAGTGCGGGCGGCCAACGCGGGCCCACAGCAACCGCATGTAGTCGTAGATCTCAGTGATGGTTCCCACGGTGGAGCGCGGGTTCTTGCTGGTGGATTTCTGGTCGATGGAGACCGCTGGCGACAATCCCTCGATGAAATCGACATCAGGCTTGTCTACCTGGCCAAGGAACTGTCGCGCGTACGCTGACAGCGACTCTACGTAGCGGCGCTGCCCTTCGGCGAAGATGGTGTCGAAAGCCAACGACGACTTACCGGAACCCGAGAGTCCCGTAAACACGATCATCGCATCGCGCGGAAGGTCGACGTCCACGTTGCGCAGGTTATGTTCCCGGGCACCCTTGACCACCAGCCGCGAAAGGTCTGGCCTCGCGGGTTTGGTGTCAGGAACCACAGGGATACTGTTCGGGGATTCGATGGCGGTATCTTCAGCTAAGGCTTTGGGCACTTACCAATGCTAATCGAAAACTTCTTCGAATTTCCATGTCGTGCCTCACATGCTACCGATCGGTATCAATCCGCGTCATACGCTGCGGCGAGAAGCTGGACTGCCTCAGCGAAAGAAGCACCCTGTGCCTTCGCCGCGGACGCATACTGCCCGGCCACTTCGGCCAGCGCTCCCCAACGATCGTCCCGGGCACAGACCACGGTGCCATTCCGACCGCGGGTTGCCACGACGCCCGCAGCTTCCAGTTCTTTATAAGCCCGGGCGACGGTGTGTGGTGCGACATCCAGCACGCCGGCAAGATTGCGCACTGGTGGCAGTTTTGCTCCCACCGCCAGGACTCCCGAGTCAGCGAGCTCGATGATCCGCAACCTCAACTGTTCAAAGAGGGCGACGGCGCTGGTGGTGTTGGGTCGCCAATTCCCCGGGAAATCGCCTGAGGGAGTCACGAGGACCTCCGACCGCGTGCCGGAATGAGGCGGGGCATCTGATGTTGGAAGCGTCCTTGGTCCATGTCGAGAATTAGACCAGCGACGACGGCAGCGGACAAGCCATGACGGCGGGTACCTTGGCATCCACGCCGAGGCAGAACACCAGGCAGCTCATTGCCCGGGAAGTTCGTTGCCATCCCGGGAGGAGACTCCACCGGCATCATGCATTCTTCCGGGCCACGGCAAAAATGCGTCGGAACGGATAGACGGTTCCATGGCTTGTTGCGGGATACGCCTCACGCAGCATCGCGGCGTACTCAGTCTCGAACCCGGCAGCTTCTTCACCGGACAGTGCCGCCAAGACGGGACGGAGCCCTGTGCCGCGGACCCATTGCAGGACCGGGTCACTGCCCGGAAGTACCTGCTGGTAGGTGGTTTCCCAAGCGTCAGCCGAGCATCCGGCGTCGAGCATTATGCCCAAGTAATCCGCCGGGTTCCCCACGGCCCCGTCATGTCGGAGAACGCCGCCCAGCCGGGCCGACCACTGGGGCGACTCTGCGAGTTGCCGCATCAGAGTGTGGGAGGGAGAGCTGAAATTGCCGGGAACCTGCAGGGCAAACCACCCGCCGGGCTTCAGGGCGCGCAGCCACCCGGCCAGCATTTCCTGATGGCCCGGGACCCATTGAAGGGCTGCATTGCTCACGACTACATCGGTATCGGCGGCGGGCGACCAGTCCGCGATGTCGCCCAGTGTAAATTCCAGATGATTGAACTGCTGCGTGAGCGCGCCGGCTTTGCGGAGCATCTCCTCCGAAGAGTCAACGCCCACAACACGGGCGCCTGGCCAGCGTTCGGTGAGCGTAGCGGTCAGGTTTCCCGGGCCACAGCCGAGGTCCACTACCGTGCGGGGGTCACTGGACTGGACCCTCGCGACGAGGTCATGGAAAGGACGTTCCCTATGGTTTCCGAATTCCACATACTTGGACGGATCCCACTTCATTAAAGCCTCCTCGCATCTGCCACCATTGCTGGGCCGAGCCTAAACCGTGCGGGCACTAAGCTGAAACCAATGAAACTTCTTGAGCAGCTTCCCGGTTCCACCGCTACCGGTCCCCTGGACCCGGACGAAATCTATACACGGTTCGTTGAGTGGACCGAAACCCGCGGGCTGCAGCTGTACCCGGCCCAGGACGAAGCGATTATGGAGCTTGCCTCCGGCGCCAACGTCATCCTCGCCACCCCCACGGGCTCCGGAAAGTCGTTGGTGGCCATCGCGGCACACTTCGAGGCGATGGCCCGCGGCCAGCGGAGCTATTACACGGCTCCGATCAAGGCATTGGTGTCCGAAAAGTTCTTTGCCCTCTGCGACATCTTTGGTGCGGAAAACGTGGGAATGATTACCGGCGATTCTGGCGTCAACCAGGACGCCCCGATCATCTGCTGCACCGCTGAAATCCTGGCCAACATTGCCCTCCGTGAAGGCCCGACGGCGGAGCTCGGCTCGGTGGTCATGGACGAATTCCACTTCTACTCCGACCCGCAGCGCGGCTGGGCGTGGCAGGTCCCCCTGCTGGAACTCCCCCAGGCACAGTTCCTCCTGATGTCCGCGACCCTGGGCGACGTCACTCGCTTCGAAACCGGGCTGACCGAACTCACCGGCCGGTCCACCACCACAGTCAGCTCAGCGGAGCGTCCCATTCCGCTGCACTACTACTACCACCTGACCCCGGTCCACGAGAGCCTGGAAGAACTGCTGTCCACCAAGCAGGTCCCGGTGTACGTGGTCCACTTCAGCCAGGCTGAAGCCATTGAGCGTGCCCAGAACCTTATGAGCATCAACATGTGCAGCCGCGCGGAGAAGGACCGGATCGCTGAGCTCATTGCAGGTTTCCGGTTCGCCGCCGGCTTTGGAAAGACCCTCAACAGACTGGTCCGCCACGGCATCGGTGTCCACCATGCCGGCATGCTCCCCAAGTACCGCCGGCTGGTGGAGCAACTTGCCCAGGCCGGATTGCTGAAAGTCATTTGCGGTACCGACACTTTGGGGGTGGGCATCAACGTGCCTATCCGAACCGTGTTGCTGACTGCTTTGAGCAAGTACGACGGCGTACGCACCAGATCGCTTAACTCACGTGAGTTCCACCAGATTGCCGGACGTGCCGGTCGCGCGGGCTACGACACCGCCGGCACGGTGGTAGTCCAGGCCCCGGACCACGTGGTGGAGAACACCAAAGCGATGGCCAAGGCAACGGCCAAGTTCGGCGATGACCAGAAAAAGTTGCGCCAGGTGGTGAAGAAAAAGCCTCCTGAGGGATTCGTCTCCTGGGGTGAGCCCACCTTCAAACGGCTGGTGGAGTCCGTGCCTGAGCCACTGACGTCCAGTTTCACCGTGACGCACGCAATGCTCCTGAATCTCATGGAACGCCCTGGTGACCCGTTCCAGGCAACCAGGCGCTTGCTCAGCGAGAACCACGAGAACCGCGCGGCCCAGCTCAAACTCATGAAGAAGGCTTTGGGGATTTACCGTGAACTGTTGGCCGCAGGTGTGGTTGAACGGATCCCGGAGGAAGAGCGGGAAGTTGAGGGGCGCTCCGTACGCCTTACAGTGCACCTGCAGGCAAACTTCGCCCTGAACCAGCCGCTCTCCCCCTTCGCTTTGGCCGCCCTGGAGTTGCTCGATCCCGAGTCGCCGTCCTACGCCCTGGACGTGGTCTCCGTGATCGAGTCAACCCTGGAGAAGCCCCGCCAGATTCTTTCGGCACAGCAGAAAAAGGCACGCGGCGAGGCGGTTGCGGCCATGAAAGCCGACGGCATCGAGTACGACCAGCGGATGGCCATGCTTGACGAAGTGACGTACCCCATGCCGTTGGCGGAGATCCTCGGCGAAGCATTTGAGGTGTACCGCAAGGCCGCCCCGTGGGTGGGCGACTTCGAGCTTGCGCCGAAATCAATTATCCGGGACATGTACGAGCGCGCCATGAACTTTGGTGAGTTCGTTCAGTTCTATGGCCTGGCCCGCTCGGAGGGCATCGTCCTGCGCTACCTGGCGGACGGGTTCCGCGCCCTGCGGCAGACTGTTCCCCAGGATTCCCTGCGTGAAGACCTTGAAGACCTGATTGCGTGGCTGGGAGAACTGGTCCGCCAGGTTGATTCCAGCCTGCTGGATGAATGGGAAGAGCTCACCTCGGGCCTCGCCCCCACACCACACGACGCGCCACCGCCCCCGCCGCCGCTCCTGACGTCCAACATCCGGGCTTTCCGCGTGATGGTGCGGAACGAAATGTTCCGCAGGGTTGAACTGTTCGCGGATGAGGATTCTGCGGCACTGGGTGAGCTGGACGGCGATGCTGGCTGGGACGCAGAACGCTGGGAAGAAGTCCTGGACGACTACTTCGATGAACACGATGACATCGGAACGGGTCCTGATGCCCGTGGTCCGGGACTCCTTATCATCACCGAGGAACCCGGCACTTGGAAAGTGCGGCAGATCTTCGACGATCCAGCGGGCAACCATGACTGGGGAATCTCGGCCGAAGTAGACCTGGCCGCATCCGACGAAACCGGTACCGCCGTGGTCCGGGTGACCGACGCCAACAGGCTCTAGGCCAATTGCCGTGGAACAGGTTCCGGACCTGACCGGCAGCCTGCGGTCGCTGGAAGCCTTCAGCGCGGCGGAACCGGCAGCCTGCAACGGTCCACGCTGGTGGTGGGGTGGCAGCCTGGACGTCGAAGGGCTCGCGTTGGGGTCCGTCCAGGCTGCAGCCACTGCGCTCGAATCCCTGACGGGTTCCACGGGCCGATACTCGGTGTCGTCAGAACTGACGGCAGCCTCTTTCGATTCGTTGGGACACCTCAGGATCTCGGGCAGGAAACCCCAGGGTTTTGCTCCGATGTCCGGGTTCCGCCCCACATTGGATGGGTGGGTCCGCTTGCATGCCAACTACCCGCACCATGCGGCCCGGTTGATGGAAACGCTCCAGGCCACTACTCCTGAAGAGCTGGACCGGGTGCTGCGTTCAATGACCGCGCTGGAGGCAGAAGAAGCCATCACTGCCGGGAGGGGTGTTGCCGCCGCCGTCCGTACCCGTGAAGAGTGGATGGCTACACCCATGCATGCGACGGCAAACGCGGGACCGTGGATCGGTTTCACCCGTTCTGCAGTGCAGGACGAAAGTCCACGGCTGTCGCGGTGGATGCCCTCCACGGATCCGTTCCGGCCCTTGACCGGACTCAGGGTCCTGGACCTGACCCGCGTCATAGCCGGGCCCACGGCCACCCGGCTTCTTGGGGCGTTGGGTGCGGATGTCCTGCGGATCGATCCTCCCGGCCTTCCCGAGCTCACCGACGCCTTTGTTGACTCCGGGTTCGATAAGCGCAGCGCCGAAGCCGACCTCAACAATGCCGGAGCCTTGGATGTGGTGCACCGCCTGCTTTCGGCGGCCGACGTCGTAGTGACCGGCTACCGCCACGGCGGACTGGACAGGTTTGGCTTGAACCCGGACGAGATGCTCGCCGCCAGGCCTGGGCTGGTGGTGGTGACAATGAGCGCCTGGGGCAGTACAGGACCCTGGAATGGCCGGCGGGGCTTCGACAGCCTCGTCCAGGCAGCCTGCGGAATCGCGGAGCGATACGGACACGACGACGACGGCTGGAAGGCCGGCGCGCTGCCCGTCCAGGCACTGGATCACGCAACGGGGTACGGGATCGCTGCAGGCGCACTGGCACTCCTGGCCGAACGCCTCCACACAGGACGCGGAGGATCAGCGCACGTTTCCCTGGTCCGCACGGCGGAGGTGCTCTTCCGCTTGCCGTCGAACGGGCCCGCCGGCGGCGTCGGCGGAGTGCCCCTTCCGGACTTCCGTCTGGTGGACTCCGCCGGCGGCGTCGGCGGAGTGCCCCTTCCGGACTTCCGTCTGGTGGACAGCCCTTACGGGCCACTCCGCTTCGTAGGGCCTCCCTTGACCGTGGACTGTGTTCCCCTGCAGTACGGCAAGGCACCGGTGAAGTACGGAACGTCCGCCCTGGCCTGGCAGTAAGGAAGAACCGGGAGCGGCAGGCAGGGCTCCCCTAGTAAGCTCGGAGCCATGAGTGTAATCCGCCCAGCCACTGTAGACGACGTCCCTGCCATCCTCAGGATGATCCATGATCTTGCGATCTACGAGAAGGAACCGGACGCGGTAAAAAATACCCCGGCCATGCTCACCGAAGTACTCTTCGGCGAGAACCCCCGCGTCTACGCCACCATGGCCGAAAACAGTGCCGGCACAGTTCAGGGGTTCGCCCTCTGGTTCCTGAACTACTCCACGTGGGAGGGCGTCCACGGCATCTACCTCGAGGACCTCTACGTGATCCCCGACGCACGGGGCGAGGGCCATGGCAAGGCGCTGTTGCAGCATCTGGCGGCCACCGCCGTCGAACGTGGCTACGCCCGTGTGGAGTGGAGCGTCCTTGACTGGAACGAACCCTCCATCAAGTTCTACAAGAACCTGGGCGCTTTCCCCATGGAAGAGTGGTCCACGTTCCGCCTGACCGGCGGGGCACTTGAAGCCTTCGGCTCGAAAGCGGGCCAGGCCAACGAGGCTCTCGCCCGTGGCTGACCGGAACCCAAACCAGACCACCGGCGGCAGCGCTGCCGGCGTGCACCGAGTCCGCGCGCGCCACGAGTTCCGCGGCTTGCGAACGGCGGAGCATTACTTCACCGTTCCCTTGGTGCATGTACCGGATGAATCAGTCACCGCCGGCGAGACCATCACGGTCTTCGCCAGGGAATACTCATCCACCGACCACACGGCCGATGAAGCGGCCGGATTGCCCTGGTTGTTGTTCCTGCAAGGCGGCCCGGGCGGCCGTGGCAACCGGGTCACGTCATTGTCGGGTTGGATGAAGGCGGCCGCGAAAGACTTCCGCATCCTGATGCTCGACCAACGCGGCACAGGCTTGTCCACTCCCGTTGAACCGCAGTCACTCGGACTCCGGGGCGACGCCGCAGCACAAGCCGAATACTTGACACACTTCCGTGCCGACTCGATTGTTGCTGACGCTGAGTACATCCGCCATGTGCTCGGCTCTGGTCCGTGGTCCGTCCTCGGCCAGAGCTTCGGCGGTTTCTGCGCGTTGACGTATCTTTCCTTCGCGCCGCAGGGCCTCCGCGAGGTCCTGATCACCGGCGGGCTGGCACCGCTCCACGGTCCGGCGGACCGCGTGTACCACGCCACCTTCCACCGCGTCGGTTTGCGGAACGCCGAGTACTTCTCCTGGTACCCGGAAGACCGGGACGCCGTCACCCGGATCGCGCGCCACTTGGACCGGAATGCTGAATACCTCGCCAGCGGCGAACGGCTCACGACCGAGCGCTTCCAGATGATCGGATCCTTCCTCGGTGGCAACACGCGGGTGGACGCGCTTCACTACCTCCTTGAGGATGCATTTATTGACACGCCCTCCGGCCCGCGCCTGTCCGAGGCGTTCCTTGAACAAGTGCGGAGCCTCGTAAGCCGCGCGGCCAACCCTCTGTACGCCGTGGTGCATGAGTCGATTTACGGACAGGGTGAGGCAACCAACTGGGCCGCGTGGCGGGTGCTGGAGGACCATCCGGAATTCAAACCCGACGCCAAGGAGCCACTGCTCACCGGTGAGATGGTCTACCCCTGGTATTTCGAACAGGATCCGGCCTTGGTCCCCCTGCGGGATGTGGCTGAGCAGTTGGCCGCCAAGAAAGACTGGAAGCCCCTCTACAGTCCCGAACAGTTGGCGGCAAACACCGTCCCCGTGGCTGCCGCCGTGTACAAGGACGATATCTACGTAGATCATGATCTGTCCCTGGAAACGGCTGCGGCAGTGCGTGGGCTTCAACCATGGGTCACCGCAGACTTCCACCACGATGGTATCGGCGAAGATGGCGAGGGAATCTTCGCGCGTCTCCTTGGGATGGTTCGGGCAGTCCGTTAGGCCGGTGGCTGGAGCGTCGGCGCGTCCTGGGCCCCTGCAGATCTTACGGCCATGACGAGCGTCAAGGCCAGCACCGCAGCGGCCAGAACGCTGGACGCGATGTTCAAGCCCTGGTATCCGATCCACGCGAGCAGCAGGCCGGAGGTGGCGCCGCCGATGGCGCCGGCACCACCCATGAGGGTGTCGGAGACGCCCTGAACGGTAACGCGCGCATCAGGGGCAACGCTTTCAGCCAGCAACGTTGAACCGGCGATGGTTGCTGCAGACCAGCCCAGGCCCAGGAGGATCAGGCCAGCGGTGACGAGACCGGGCTCATGCTGGCCGAATCCGGCAATGAACACCGCAACCAGTAACAGGCCGTGGCCCATGGCGATGGTTTGCAGGCGCCCTGCTTTGTCAGTCAGCCACCCCCAGAGAGGCGACAACGCGAACATTCCGGCAATGTGAAGCGAAATCGTGAGACCGATGATCACCAGAGCATCCGCGCTGTCGGTGGTTCCGCCATGGTGTCCTGCAGGGGAACCGCCGACGAGTTGCTGAAGGTGCAGGGGCGTCATGGACATGACGGCTACCATGACGCCGTGCGCGGCCACAACGGCGGCCAAGGCCAGCATCGCCGACGGTGATGAGCGCACGGCACGCAATCCCGAACGGATGGTACCCCTGGCGGGCAACGCGCCCTCGCCTGCGTCGCCGCTTGCCTGGGACGCCAGCCGCCGGGACAGCAACAGGGGGTCCGGGCGGAGGCCCGCAAACAACAGGACGGCTGCAAGGAACAGGCCGGCGGCAGAGAAGACGAAGGGACCGGCAATAGGCGGCAGCCCGAGTGCCTCCCCTACCACTGCACCGGGCTGGATCAGGTTGGGTCCGGCAACAGCACCAATGGTGATGGCCCACACCACGGTGGACAGTGACCGTCCGCGGTGCTCCGGGTCAGCGAGGTCGACGGCGGCGAACCTCGCCTGCAGGTTTGCGGCGGTACCAAGACCCAGGAAAGCTGCGCCCAACAAGAGCAGCACAAAGGACTGACCCACCACGGACGCAATAATCAGGAGCGCCCCCATCATCGCGGCCACCAGCCCCGTCACCAGACCGGTGCGGCGTCCTCGCGTTTCCGCCAGCCGCGCCAAGGGCAGAGCCGCGATCGCCGCGGCCAGTGTCAGCACTGTGGTGATGGAACCGGCCCAGGCTTCTGAACCTGACAGGTCCACTGCCAGCAACGATCCGATGGAGAGCGTGGCTCCGTTGCCGACCCCGCTAAGAAGTTGTGCGGAACTGAGCAGGAAAACAGTACGGCGCTGAACCCGTTGTGGGTCCAGCGCCGTAGTTGAAGTGGTAGTCACTTCACGAGACTACAACTTTCCGGGGAGAGTTACTCTGCCTCGCTCATGCTCTTTTTTGCATCTTCCTCGAGCCTGGCATCCAGTTTGGCCTGGCGTGCCTGCGGGCTCAGGAGGCTGGCGACAACAGCCACGATGATGGTTCCAACAATGACCGCCAGGGACACATACGTGGGGATCTCGGGAGCCCACTCGATGTGGTGGCCACCGTTGATGAACGGAAGTTCGTTAACGTGCATTGCGTGCAGGACAAGCTTGACGCCGATGAAGGCCAGAATCACGGACAGGGCATGCTTCAAGTACACCAGGCGTGTCATGAGACCGCCGAGGAGGAAGTACAGCTGGCGCAGGCCCATCAGCGCGAAAATGTTCGCGGTGAAGACGATGAAGGCACTCTGGGTCAGGCCGAAGATCGCGGGGATGGAGTCAACAGCGAAGAGAAGGTCCGTCAGGCCGATGGTCACGAAGACGATCAGCATGGGGGTGAAGACCTTCTTGCCGTCCACGACGGTGCGGATCTTGTTGCCGTCGAACTTTTCGGACATCGGCAGGACCTTGCGGAGGCGGGCAATCAGCGGGTTCTCAGCACCCTCTTCTTCGTCTTCGCCCGAGTCCTTGGCCTGCTTCCAGGCAGTCCAGAGGAGGAAGGCGCCGAAGATGTAGAAGACCCAGCTGAATTGTTCGATGACCACAGCGCCGAGGGCAATGAAGATACCGCGGAGGATCAGCGCGATGATGATGCCCACCATCAGCACTTCCTGCTGGTACTTACGGGGCACGGAGAAGCGGGCCATGATGATGATGAAGACAAAGAGGTTGTCGATGCTGAGGCTGTACTCAGTGACCCAACCGGCGACGAACTGGCCGCCATATTCCGGGCCGGCGAACGCGAACATGGCTACCGCAAAGAGCAGTGCCAGTCCTACATAGAAGCCGACCCACAGGCCGGCTTCCTTCATGGAAGGTTCATGGGGACGCTTGACGACCAACAGGAGGTCAATCAGCAGGATGATTCCGAGAACGACAAAGGAGCCGATCTCAAACCAGACGGGAAGCTGCATTAAAGGTGCCTTTCGCAGGGTACGGGAAAGCGGTGTAAGTCTCTCCGGCCTGCCAGGGTGCGGTGAATGCAGAAATTGGC
This sequence comes from Paenarthrobacter sp. NPDC091669, assembly GCF_044756725.1. NCBI lineage: Bacteria > Bacillati > Actinomycetota > Actinomycetes > Micrococcales > Micrococcaceae > Paenarthrobacter > Paenarthrobacter sp. NPDC091669. Next base: position 46,197 of record NZ_JBIVTK010000004.1, on the reverse strand, counting down.
GGCCCGCTACATCCGGCGAGGCATCTGTGCCTTGCGTGCTGACGGACGTAGCGCTTGGGATACTCCCCTACGTGACCTCAACCTTACCTTAGGCGTGCCCGGCGGACTGCATCTGGCGTAATTCGCGCTTCAACTCCTTGACTTCGTCACGGATGCGGGCTGCGACTTCGAACTGCAGTTCAGCAGCAGCCCCGTGCATCTGCTCGGTCAGTTTCTCAATGAGGCCAACCAGGTCCTCGGCGGGAGCGGCGGCGAGGCCATCCTGCCGAACCGTTGCCGCACCCTTGGCGGCCGACTTGCCGCGTTTGCCGCCCTTGGCGAGCCGGTTGTTCTTGAGCAGCTCCTGGGTGTCTGCGTCTTCCTTGGCCAGCTGGTCCGTGATATCGGCGATTTTCTTCCGCAACGGCTGCGGATCGATGCCATGGTCCGTGTTGTACTGCACCTGGATGGCGCGGCGCCGGTTGGTTTCTTCAATGGCGTGGGCCATGGAGTCGGTGATCCGGTCCGCGTACATGTGGACTTGGCCTGACACGTTACGCGCTGCGCGGCCGATGGTCTGGATCAGTGAGGTGGAAGAACGCAGGAACCCTTCCTTGTCGGCGTCGAGGATGCTCACGAGGGAAACCTCCGGCAGGTCAAGGCCTTCACGCAAGAGGTTGATGCCTACGAGGACATCAAACACGCCCATCCGGAGCTCACGGAGCAGTTCCACGCGTCGGAGGGTGTCGACGTCGGAGTGCAAATACTCCACCTTGACGCCGTGGCCCACCAGGTAGTCCGTGAGATCCTCCGCCATGCGCTTGGTCAACGTGGTGACCAGAACGCGTTCGTTCTTTTCCGTGCGGGTCCTGATTTCACCGAGGAGGTCGTCGATCTGTCCCTTGGTGGGCTTGACCACTACCTCGGGATCGATGAGGCCGGTGGGACGGATGATCTGCTGCACGTAGCCATCAGCTTTGCCGAGCTCGTACTTACCGGGGGTTGCGGACAGATACACCGTCTGGCCGATGCGTTCCAGGAACTCATCCCATTTCAGCGGCCGGTTGTCCATGGCGGACGGGAGGCGGAAGCCGAAGTCCACGAGGTTCCGTTTACGTGACATGTCGCCCTCATACATGGCGCCGATCTGCGGGATAGTGACATGCGATTCGTCAACGACCAGCAGGAAGTCGTCCGGGAAGTAGTCAATGAGGCAGTGCGGGGCGGTCCCGGGATTACGGCCGTCAATGTGGACGGAGTAGTTCTCAATACCGTTGCAGAAACCCATCTGCTGCATCATCTCGAGATCGTACGTGGTGCGCATCCTGAGCCGCTGGGCCTCCACCAGCTTGTTCTGGCCTTCGAGGACCTTCAAGCGGTCAGCAAGTTCGTCCTCGATGCGCTTGATGGCACGGGCCATGCGTTCCGGACCGGCAACATAGTGCGATGCCGGGAACACGTACATCTCCTCTTCGTCGCGGAGGACCTCTCCGGTCAGGGGGTGGAGGGTCTGGATGTTCTCGATCTCGTCACCGAAGAACTCGATCCTGATGGCCAGTTCCTCGTACATGGGGATGATTTCCACGGTGTCACCGCGGACACGGAACGTGCCCCGGTGGAAGTCCATGTCGTTGCGCGCGTACTGCATGGAGACAAACTTCCGCAGGAGGTGGTCGCGATTCATCTCCGCGCCCTTGCGGAGGGTGACCATGCCGGCGATGTATTCCTCAGGCGTACCCAGGCCGTAGATGCAGGACACCGTGGCTACAACGATGACGTCGCGACGGGTCAACAGGGCGTTGGTGGCCGAGTGGCGGAGCCGTTCGACTTCCTCATTGATGGACGAGTCCTTCTCGATGAAGGTATCTGTCTGCGCTACGTACGCTTCGGGTTGGTAGTAGTCGTAGTACGAGACGAAGTATTCCACCGCATTGTTGGGCAGCAGCTCCCGGAATTCATTGGCCAGCTGCGCGGCAAGGGTTTTGTTCTGCACCATGACCAGGGTGGGCCGCTGGACCTGCTCAATGAGCCACGCCGTGGTGGCACTCTTACCCGTACCGGTGGCACCGAGGAGCACTACGTCTTTTTCACCGTTGTTGATGCGTTCCGTCAGTTCCGCAATGGCTGTCGGCTGATCACCGGCGGGCTTGAACTCACTGATCACTTCGAACGGCGCGACGACACGGTTGATTTCCTGGGCAAGGCTCATGAAACCAATCTACCCCTGCCCCAGGACAGCTACTGTCCGCGTTTGCCTTCAGCAGAAGAGATATACGACGGCGGCAGCCACCCTGTGCGTTTGGCCCACTCATCCATGAGTGGCCAGGCAACGTCGGTAAACCACGGCTCCTTGGCGTCGGCGTAGGCGGCCGTGCCACTTTCCCCCGCAAAAGTGGTCGCCAACGTGCGTTTTTGCGCCTCGTAGAGCGCCATGGCGGAAGGCTCAGAGCGCAACCAGTCACGGAACAGCAGGGCATACCGCCACCCCGGCGACCCGGCCACGCGGACATGGAGATTCACCGGCCGGCCGGGATCGGCGCTGGCGTGGAACCGCTTCTGCCACTCTGCGGGATCAGGCTGGGTGGGTTTCGGTGTGTCCCGGGTGGCTCCCGGGACCGCAGGGAACCCCGCTGCAGTGAGTTGATCCGCCATCACATCAGCGGCCTCGAGATCGGCTACCGCCACCTGAAGGTCAATCACATCCTTGGCCGCCAGTCCCGGCACCGATGTGGAGCCGATGTGGTCCACTGCGAGGATCTGGTGGGGGGCGGCAACGGCAATACGGGCGGCGAGGCGGTCAGCCTGCCTGCTCCATTCACTGTTGGATGGCGTCATGACCGGACCGACATGCCGTTCAGCTCTTGTCCCCCGGCGGAGATTCTCTGCAAAAGGCAACAGCCTGTCCGTCCACAAGGCTTCAACCTTGGCGAGGAGCTCTGCGCGGTCACCGTCGTTGACCAGGACAACATCGGCAGCTGCATTGCGTTCCTCCCGCGTGGCCTGGGCCGCAATACGGGCCCGGGCATCGTCGGGAGTCATCGCCCGGAAGTCCACCATTCGTTGGACGCGCACCTTCTCCGGTGCATCCACCACCACCACCAAGTGGAAGGTGCTGCCCTGCCCTGTCTCGACAAGCAGCGGAATGTCCTGGACCACGATGTCGCCGGGGCCGGCTCCTGAAACGACCGCCCCGGCTGCCTCGCGGACCAGCGGGTGAACGATGCCATTAAGCACTTCGCGCTGTGAGGGATCGTGGAACACGATAGCCCCGAGCTTGGGCCGATCAAGCCTCCCATGAGAGTCGAGAATTTCAGGGCCGAATGCTTCCACAACGCGCGTCAGGCCGGGAGTCCCAGGCTCCACCACTTCCCGCGCAAGAAGGTCTGCGTCCACAAGGATGGCACCCAATTCCCGTAATCTGGCCGCCACCAGCGATTTCCCCGAGGCGATGCCGCCCGTCAACCCAATCTTCAGCACCCTCCAACACTAGACTGAAGCGGTGGAAAATGAGGATGACAGCCGCGCGACAACGTATACGACCATCGCGGTTGGTCCGGATTTCCGACACGAACTGGAGATCCGCAGGTCCCGCTTCATCACAGTCCTTCGCCGCTCCCCGGATGAGGAAACTGCGCGGTCCCTGGTCCATGATCTCCGGCGTGAATTCCACGACGCCCGCCACCACTGCTCAGCCTTCGTCATAGGGCCCGATCGGATGATTCAACGCTCCAGCGACGACGGCGAACCTTCTGGTACAGCGGGTATCCCCATGCTCGAGGCACTCCTCAAACGTGAGACCTCACCAAGGGTGACGGACCTCAGCGACGTCAGTGTCGTCGTCGTGCGCTATTTCGGTGGGATCCTCCTGGGCGCGGGAGGACTGGTCCGCGCATACTCCGAATCGGTGTCCGCAGGTTTGGATCTGGCTCCTTTGGTTCTCCGTCGAAGATTGCGTCTATGCGCCATTGACGTCCCCCATGCCGGGGCCGGCCGCTTGGAAAACGAGCTTCGCGGTGCCGGGTACGTGATGGCGGACACCGGATACGAGCCACAGCACACGGTTCTTCGAGTCGCCTTGCCCGACGAGGCAACGGCCATCTCCGAGGCCCGCGCGCGGTTGGCTTCCCTGACGGCGGGACATCTTGAGCTGCGGCCCCAGGGAACCGAGTGGGTCGACGTCCCCCGCTGAGCAGTTCCCGCATCGCGAAGGCTTAAAGCAAAAGGACCCCCGCCCGGAGGCAGGGGTCCTTCTTTGGCTGTTCAGCACATCCCGTGAGGGAGGCGGAATTAGTTGCCGGTCAGCTTCTCGCGCAGTGCGGCGAGTGCTTCGTCGGACGCCAGGGTACCGCCGCCGGTGTTGGACTCAGCAGCAGCTGGCTCCGAGGAGTAGCTCGTGGTGCCGGAATCGCTCTCACCGGACGTTGCAGCAGCAGCGTCGTCAGCAGCGTGCTGGGCAACCTGCTTCTTGTGGGCTTCCCAGCGGGTCTGGGCGTCAGCGTACTGCTGCTCCCAAGCTGCACGCTGGGTCTCGTAGCCTTCGAGCCATTCGTTCGACTCGGGGTCGAAGCCCTCAGGGTACTTGTAGTTGCCCTCTTCGTCGTACTCAGCGGCCATGCCGTACAGAGCGGGATCGAACTCGGTGCTGTCAGCGTCAACGCCCTCGTTGGCCTGCTTGAGGGAGAGGGAGATACGGCGACGCTCGAGGTCGATGTCGATGACCTTGACGAACAGTTCGTCACCAACGGAGACAACCTGCTCGGCGAGCTCCACGTGGCGGACAGCCAGCTCGGAGATGTGCACGAGGCCTTCGATGCCGTCTTCGACGCGAACGAACGCACCGAACGGAACCAGCTTGGTGACCTTACCCGGAACAACCTGGCCGAGGGCGTGGGTGCGGGCGAAGGTCTGCCACGGATCTTCCTGCGTAGCCTTGAGCGACAGGGAGACACGCTCGCGGTCCAGATCCACTTCGAGGACCTCGACGGTGACTTCCTGGCCAACCTCGACAACCTCGGAGGGGTGGTCGATGTGCTTCCAGGACAGCTCGGAAACGTGAACGAGGCCGTCTACGCCGCCCAGGTCCACGAAGGCACCGAAGTTGACGATGGAGGAAACAACGCCCGGACGAACCTGGCCCTTTTCCAGCTTGTTGAGGAACGTGGAACGAACCTCGGACTGGGTCTGCTCGAGCCATGCACGGCGGGACAGCACAACGTTGTTGCGGTTCTTGTCCAGCTCGATGATCTTGGCTTCGATCTGCTGACCGATGTACGGAGCGAGGTCGCGGACACGGCGCATCTCGACGAGGGATGCGGGCAGGAAGCCACGCAGGCCGATGTCCAGGATGAGGCCACCCTTGACAACCTCGATGACGGTACCGGTAACGACACCGTCTTCTTCCTTGACCTTCTCGATGTCGCCCCAGGCGCGCTCGTACTGAGCACGCTTCTTGGAGAGGATCAGACGGCCTTCTTTGTCTTCCTTGGTGAGAACCAAAGCTTCGACCTGATCGCCAACGGCGACAACGTCACCGGGATCAACATCGTGCTTGATGGAAAGCTCGCGGGAAGGGATGACACCTTCCGTCTTGTAACCGATGTCGAGCAGAACTTCGTCGCGGTCGACCTTGACGACGGTACCTTCGACGAGATCTCCGTCGTTGAAGTACTTGATGGTGGCGTCGACAGCTGCGAGGAAGTCCTCAGCGGTACCGATGTCGTTAATGGCGACTACGGGGGTACCGGGCTTCTCGGTGGAGGTGATGGTCATGTAGTAGGGGCTCCGTTGTGGATAGTGAGTCGGTCAGGCAAACCGCTGCCGTCCGGGTCCGGACGGCAGAACACGGCAAAATACCGGGTCATCCTGATTTGTGGATTAATACAAAATGGATGCATGCACGTAGTACACGCCCGTTTATTCTAGTCGTATTGGCAAAGCAGGGTCAAAAGGAGTGTCACGCGGTCAGCGCGTCCCGCAGGCGGGCGAACGTGACGCCCCTGCCCAGCATCCCCGGCAAGGCCCGGGCATAGCCTTCGGCAGTGCCCGCAGCAGGCCTGTTGAAGTGCGATATGACGATGTCGCCGGCAGCCGCGCGCGCCACCTCCGCTGCGACCGTGGCTGCCGGATAGGTGGCACCACCGTCTCCGTTAACCGTGAAATTGACCGGCAGCATGCCAAGCCTGCGCGTCATCTCCACTGCGACATCGTCGTAGAACGCGGTCCCTGGCCGGAAAAACTTCGGAGCCGCGCCGCTGAGCTCCTGCAGCAGCGCTTGGTTGCCCATCAGCTCGTCATAGGCAGCGGCCGCGTTGGCCGTTCCGGCGATCCCGTAGGCCGACTTTCCGGACACTGACAAAGGAAGGTGGGCGGTGCCATGGTTGGCCAGCTCGAACAATGGGTCGGCGGCCAGCTCGGCGGCCAGCGATGGGTTGGCGTGGAGCCAGCGGCTGTTGATGAAGAGCGTCGCCGGGACATTGAGCCGACGGAGTGTCTTCAGCAGGGCGTGGTCGCAAGCAGTGCCCCCAGGACCGCCGCACGCGTCGAACGTCAGCGCCACGTGCTTCGACGGCGAATTGTTGACCACTCCCGGGATGTGCAGCCCCCACTCCTTGGGCCGCCTGCCGGCGAATTCGGCCAGGATCTCCTGTTTGCCGGGCACTGTGGCCGCTGTCGCGGTTGCCGTAGGGGCAAGGGCAGCAACGGCCTGCTCGCTTGATATGGCAGCAATCGACGGCGGTGGCGTGGCCGGGCCTGTCGCCGGCGCAACCGCAGGTGTTGGCGCTACTGACGTTTCTTCGACCGGCGCGCATGCCGCCAACGCAGCCGATGCGATGCCTGCCATTCCAAGCAGCACTGATCGCCGGCCGGCCAAAGGCCGCCGCTTGGAATCCCCCTTGGATGTCCTTAATTAGGTGTGGCTACGGTTTTTGACGAAACGGTGAAGCTTAGAAGTGCGTCAGGCAATGCGCCGGGCGTTCCACCGCAAACAGTTGCTGGGCCAGGAACGCGGCACCGGCCGTCTTCTCACGGATGCGTCCCGCAGCAGCAAGTGTTACCGGCGAGACCGCACCAAGATAGATGGACGCAAGGTCGGCCACGTCCAACGTCAAATCCGCGGATTGGCCCGGGGCTTCAGTCACGATGGCGGCAGCACCGCCGTCGGACTCCAGGACCCAAGTGCCGCCTGCCAAGGACAGGGAGTCCGTCACTTCCAAGACCAGGCGTCCTGCAGAGGCGAAGCGCCGTGCCTGCAAGGCGGCCGGAGTATCCAGGATCCGGAGCCACAGCATGTCGCGGACCTCGGAGGCTTCGATGCACCGTGGGTCCTCCAGGGCCCATGCCAAGGGATCATCTACAGGGGCTTCGGCCCAGGTCACGTCGTCGATGAGGTCGATGCTGCCCATGAAGCGCCACAGATCAAGGTAGGCGGCGTTGGTAGCGGCCACGAAGTCCACAATTTCCATGGTGTAGGGCTTGTGGTCCCAACCCTTGAACCGGTAGGAAACGTAGCCGTCCAGTGCTCCGGACAGATCGTAGTGCAGGGCGCATCGGACGCTGGTGTCGGGCTTGCCGTCATGCCCGATGGAACCGGAGGCAACAAGCCGGTAATACTCCTGCCGGTCCACCGAGCCCGGCGACAGACGCTGGACGCGCTCGAACACCCGGGGCGCCAATTCCAGCAGGACGGAAGGATCCGCGACTTCCACGGTTCCCTCGGGTTGTCCCTTCATCCGGAAGCGGGGTCCGGTGTCGACCTTGATGCTGCGCTCAAAAGTAGCTACACCAAAACCGAAACGACCATAGATGGATCCTTCGGAAGCCGTCAGTGCCGCCATGGCCAGGCCGTCATCCTTGGCACCCTCCAGGTCGGCCGTGATCATGCCACGCAGGATTCCTTGGCGGCGGTGTGTTCCGCGGACCGTCACAGCCGTGACCAGGTTGGACTCAAGCTGCCGGCCAAACCCGATATTAAGGGCCTTGCGCATGGTGGCATAGGTTGCCACCGGCACATTCGCTCCGAGAGAGTGCTCAGGGACCGTGCCGTTGACGTAGACGCCCGTCAGTTCGCGCTTGTCGGTCTGGTAGGCGGCGAGGGTCTTCGCGAGGTACTCGTCATCACGCCGTTGCTGGTGGAATCCGTGCGATACAGCCTGCACCCAGGTGGCACAGCGGCCATAGGCATCGGAGTCGTCCTTGCCGGCGACAGCGGGGAACCGCTGGATGGAATATTTTCGGGAGGTTGTTTCATTGGGATCAGCCACGATCCCGAGCCTAGCCAGACGCCGCAGGGCGCGCCACCATCTCGGCGGCGCGCCCTGCGGCGATACCCGGAAATTCCGGGACCGGGCTAGTGCCCGGCCTCGTACCAACTGGAGCCAACGCCGATCTGGACATCGAGGGGAACGGACAGCTCGGCAGCTGATCCCATCTGTTCGATGACCAGCTTCTCCACGGCTTCACGCTCTCCCGGTGCCACTTCCAGTACCAGTTCGTCGTGGACCTGCAGCAGCATCCGGGACTTCAGGCCCTGGCTGGCGAGCTCGGCGGACACGCCCAGCATGGCGCGCTTGATGAGGTCTGCTGCAGAGCCCTGGATGGGCGAGTTCAAGGCGATGCGTTCTGCTGCTTCCCTCGCCTGCCGGTTGGTACTGGTCAGGTCAGGGAGGTAGCGCCGGCGGCCTTCGATGGTGGCTGTGTAGCCGTCCGTCCGTGCTTGGTCGACGACACCACGCAGGTAGTCGCGCACGCCGCCGAAGCGGTCAAAGTAGTCCTTCATGAGCGTCCGTGCCTCGTCCACGGAGATCTCCAACTGCTTGGAGAGTCCGAAGGACGTGAGTCCGTACGCGAGGCCATAGGACATCGCCTTCACCTTGGATCGCATGGCGCTGGTGACGTCGGCCGGCTCGACATTGAAGATCCGGGAACCCACGAAACGGTGCAGGTCTTCTCCATCGCGGTATGCCTGGATCAGTGCTTCGTCACCGGAAAGGTGGGCCATAATGCGCATTTCGATCTGCGAGTAGTCTGCCGACAACAGGCACTCGTAGCCTTCGCTGACCACAAAAATTCCGCGGACCCGCCGGCCTTCCTCACTGCGGACAGGGATGTTCTGAAGGTTGGGGTTGTTGGAAGAAATACGGCCCGTGGCGGCGATGTTCTGGGCGTACGTGGTGTGGATGCGCGCATCATCTGCCACGGACTTCTTGAGCGTCTCCACCATCTGGGCCAACTTGGAGGACTCACGGTGGGCCATGAGCTGCACCAGGAATTCGTGGCCGGTCTTCTCCAGCAGTCCCTTCAAGGACGCAGCATCCGTGGTGTAGCCGGACTTGATTTTCTTGGTCTTGGGCAGCCCCAGTTCCTCGAACAGGACGGTCTGCAGCTGCTTGGGAGAACCCAGGTTCACCTCGTGACCGATTGCCGCGAACGCCTGTTCCTGGGCATTTTCAATCACTTTGGTGAGGTCGGCCAGTTGTTCGTCCATCCGGTCCGTGGAAACGAAAATACCCGTCAGCTCCATGTGGGCGAGCACGCGGGCCACGGGAAGTTCCAGCGTGGTCAACAGGGCATCGGCCTTGATGGCCGCGAGTTCAGTTTCGAAGTGCTTGCTGAGGGCATGCACGACGGCGGCCTGCTGAACGAGCGCTGCTGCGGCAGCTTGGTCCGTCTCACCGGAGAGGTCAAGCTCCAGCTGGCCGGAGCTGGCAACGGCCGTGCTGAGTGAGATCTTCAAGTGCACTTGGGCGAGCTCGGCGAGGTCGTAGCTGCGGCGATCCGGCTGGATCAGGTAGCCCGAGATGGAGGTGTCATCCACTACGCCTTCCAAGGCCAGCCCCCGGTGGTGCAGGGCCTTAAGTGCCGACTTGAACTCGTGCAGGACTTTGGCTTCTTCGGGGTCCCGCAGCCACGTAGCCACTACGGCCTCCGCTGCCGCGTCCAAGGTGGTGAGGTCTATATACGCGGCGCCGTTGTTCCTGACCACAGCCAGGGCATTCGCATCGTCGCCGATCCTGCCGGGAACCAGGTGTACGGCGAGGGCGGAGCGCATCCCAGCTCCTGCAGTGAAGAAGGACTCCAACCCGGAAGCATCAGTGAGCGTCGCGAATTCCGGGGCCTCAAGGGTGTCCGGAGCCTCCCCTGCGGTGTCATCACCGTAAAGATCGAACAGCCGCGTGCGGAGGGTCCTGAACTCAAGTTCCTCGAAGAGTTCCTCGATCGCCTGGCGATCCGGACGTGGCTCATGCAGGTCGGCAAGGGTGAGGGGCAGTTCGAGGTCGGTCAGCAGCCGGTTAAGCCTGCGGTTGCGCTTGACGTTCTCCAGGTTCTCCTTGAGTGCCCCGCCCACCTTGCCGCCGATGGAATCAAGGTTTTCCAGGATGCCTTCGAGGCCACCGTAGAGGTTGATCCACTTTGCGGCTGTCTTGGGGCCAACGCCCGGAACGCCGGGCAGGTTGTCAGCGGTCTCGCCCACGAGGGCGGCGAGATCCGAGTACAGGCCGGGCTTGACGAAGTATTTCTCTTCGATGGCCGCAGCGTCCATCCTGGGGATGTTGCTCACGCCCTGCTTGGGGTAGAGCACAAAGACGTTGTCGTTGATCAGCTGGAATGCATCCCTGTCGCCGGAGACCAGAAGGACTTCGAAGCCGGCGGCGTCGCCCTGCGCGGCCAACGTGGCCAGGACATCGTCTGCCTCGTATCCGGGCATGGCGATGGTCTTGATGCCCCAGGCCTCCATGACCTTGGCGATGAGGCCGATCTGGCCCGCGAACTCTGCGGGCGTCGCGTTGCGCCCGCCCTTGTATTCGCTGTATTCGGCCTTGCGGAACGTGGTGTCGTCAGAGACGTCAAAGGCTACGGCGACGTGCGTGGGCTTCTGGTCCTTGATCAGGTTGATCAACATGGACGTGAACCCATGGACCGCGTTGGTGTACTGCCCCCTGGCAGTGGAGAAGTTCTCAGCGGGAAGGGCGTAGAAAGCCCGGAACGCCATGGAGTGGCCGTCCAGGACCAGCAACCTGGGCCGCCCCTCCCCCGCGGTGCTGGCCGATGCTGTGGCAGAGGGGGTGGGTGCTGTCGCGATGGCAGCAGCTTGGGCCGTTGGAACCTGGTCCGGTTTGGTTGTTTCACTCACAGATGCCAGCCTAGTTGGCATGATGGACAATTTCACGCCGAACCCCTTTGTCGATGAGCTCAACGAGGCAGGGGTGCCCGAAGAATTCCACGAATGGCTCTCAGCCCACGGTGTGGGAGCGCTGGTGGTAAAGCTCGGGATCCGTTTTACGGAGATGAGCGCGGAACGAATGGTCGCCACCATGCCGGTGGAAGGAAACACCCAGGTTGCGGGCATCCTCCATGGCGGAGCCCACGTAGTCCTCGCCGAAACATTGGGATCATTCGCCGCATCGCTCCATGCCGGCCGGGGCCGGCACGCAGTGGGCATCGAAGTGGGCGCCACCCATCACCGTTCCGTGGCCAGTGGGCTGGTGACGGGCACCTGCACGGCCATCCATCTCGGCGGCACGTTGGCCACCCACGAGATCGTCATTACCGATGATAAAGGCCGCCGGCTCTCGACTGCCCGGATCACCAACATGATCCGGGACAACCGCCACTGATGACCTAAACAGTGCCCTTGGGCAGCCGGTAGTGCAGCTCGGCCGCGGCCCCGGCAATGATCTTGTGCGAGACCAACTCAAGGGGCGCCGTCGGGCCCTTAAGCGGCAGCAGCCGCTTCCCCGCGCCCAGCACCACGGGCACGATCGTGACGATCATCTCGTCCAGCAGCCCGGCATTGGCGAACTGGGCCACGAGGTCGCCTCCGCCCACCAACCAGACATTCTTGTCCCCGGCGTCCTTAAGCAGGTCCGGGGCGAACTCGCGGACGTCTCCGCGGACGAAAGTGATGTCGGCTCCGGGCGGAGCCGAGTACTCATGGTGGGTGAACACCCAGCAAGGAGTGTCCGGATAGGGCCATTGGCCGGGCTCGTGTTCCATGAGCCAGCGGTAGGTGTCCCCGCCCATGACGACGCACCCGACGCCCGCCATGAAGGCCTCGATGCCCTGGTTCACGCCTTCAACCCGGTCGAACTGCAGGAGCCAGCCGAGGTCGTCCTCCGGGGAGGCTATGAAGCCGTCGATGGTGCAAGCTACGTAGTACTGAAACGTCGACATGGGCCCAGACTAGTCAGTCCGACGCAGGGTTCCCATACTCCACGCGGACACTGCCGTCATCCTGCAGCACCACCACGCGGCCCCGCTCAAGGGACCAGCCTTCGTTGAGCAGGAAGATCCGTCCGCCGCTGACCACCAGCAACCGCAGCCCGGTGTACCGATACAGGGGCGCCGCCTCCGAGCCCGCAGACTCCTCGCGGACGTTCGGGGCACCCACTGCAAGACGCTCCTTGCTGTACACCACCGCCGTGGGCAAGAGGCTGGACCGTTCCTGGTAGTCGAGGGCGGCACCGCGCCCCAGTGCCTGGGCGTAGTCCGACGTACCCCAAAACAACAGCAGCGTCACCAGCACGAACACCAGCGACCTCTCAAGGGCCCTTGGGGTGATCCTCGGCGCCGCGTGGCCGCGCTCAACCGCCCGGCGTCGCACACTCAGGCCCCAGGCCCCCACCACCAATCCCCCGGCGATCAGGAAAGGCGCGTACAGCACGATCTGGCCGGGACGTGCTGAAATGGCCAGCCACATCGCCGAGGCATAGGCAAAGCCGAGCAACATCACAAGGGTGGCGGTCAAGTGGACGGCTTTTCTGTGCCGCCCGGCTTCAAGGAGCCGGGATACTGCGCGGTCCAGCATGAACCACAGCAAACCGATGACCACGAGCCATGCCAACGGCTGGAAAAGCGATTGGATACTCCTCAGGACAAAGTCCTGGACTGTGTAACCGAACAGGCTGACATCGAGGCCCATGGCTTTGGCCTGCGCGTCAGTGCGGGCCCACCCAAAATAAACCAACAGCGCCGTGGCTATGGTCAGAGGCGGGCCGATGACGGAGAGGACCTCAAGGGTCCGCTGCCAGCGTGTGTTGTTGATTTCTTCTTCGGTATCCGGTGTGTCGCTCACGGCGCAGCCGTTGGGGAGGCATCGCCGGACGGCGGCGCAGTGGGGGATGGAGCGTCGGAGGGACTGCTGCCAGGCGTGCCAGTGCTCGGACTTGCGGTTTCCGGGGGTGGCGCGGATCCAGAGGCACCTCCGGTGTCGTCATAGAAGAAGGTCACCGTTCCGGCAACATCCACGGTGTCCGTGATGGAGATCCGGATCGAGTCCCGGCCACCGGAGGAGGGCATCCGCAGATAGACGGGCTGGTAGTCGTCCCTGGCGCCAACGAACTCAGCATCCACGGGAACACCGTCGAACAGGACGTCGCCCACCCGGACGTAGTAGCCGTCCAATCGAACGATCGTTCCACCACTGCCAGGCCCGGACGCGCGTGCCAGCCCGGGGATCGGCCTGAGCTCTTCGTCGACCACCGTCAATCCAACCAATTGCCTCGGGCATGCTTCGCCCTGTCCCGGCTCCACGGTGAAAACGGCGTCGGGATTGCTGCGGTGTTGGGCGAGCAGTGACGCCGAAGTGGCTGCCACCCGGAATTCAAGGCACTGGGTTTGCGGAATCCGTGGCGTGGCAGCAACTGCGATGGAAGCCCGCTGCCAATCCTGCTGGCTCCCGCTTTGAAGCGCCTTGCACACGGCGGCGCCCGCCAGCCAGACTGCCGCGTCCTCGGCACCCTCCACGCTCTGCACCAAGGCATCGCATTGAAACTGCTGGAGCAGCAGATAGCGCTGACCTGAGGTGGGATCATTCGGACCAATCGGTCCGATGGGCACCCACCGAACCACTGGAGCATCTGCCTGCGGCGCCCCGGGGCCTGCCGGGCCAACCGGTTGTGTGGCAGTAGGAACAAGCGTGCTTGGTGCTGGTTGCCCGGTGTTGGCGGCCGTGGAAGAGGTGGAACCCGGAGGGGGTGATCCCCCACCCTCAGCAGCGGGCGGAAGGCAGGCGGAGAGCCCCAGCATCAAGACCGGAACCAGGGCCAGTCGGATGGGATGGCTTCGGGATGGGCAATTCATGACAGCCCCGCATCTGCCGGATCACAACCACGCAGTTATGTGCATAACTACACTGCTGATTATTCTCCCGAAAGCCCCTGACTGCCAGAGAGGCTGCTACTTTCCGAAGTAGGGAACAATCAGGTAGATCCCGAACAGCACGGCCGCGGCGCACACGCCAAAGCAAACATAGGCCAGGGACCGGACCAGCACAGGCGACTTCTGCTGGGCGTCACCGGCGATCGCCGTGAGGCGGACCCCCAGTGAATACAGGACCACCAAGGTCACGGCTGCCACCAGGGTGACTCCACCTACCTGCAGCAATTCCAACCATTTCATCGCTGCACATCCTCATTCTGGGTGGTCTTACGGGTCTTCTTCTTCTTGCGGAACCGGACGGCGTGGCCGGCTTCTTCAACCTCGACGGCGTTGTGGTGGCCCACGTGCGACTTTCTTGAGGCCACGAACATGAAAAGCACCGCTGATGTTCCAACAACTGCCGCGATAATGACGCCCACGACGCCGATGCTCACCAAGAGCGCCGTCAGCGCACCGACAATGGCCGAGGCCGGAAGGGTAAAGAGCCAGCCCAACGCGATCTTGCCTGCGGTACCCCAACGAACCGAGGTGCCTTTACGGCCAAGGCCAGAGCCGATGACCGATCCCGAAGCGACTTGCGTGGTGGACAGGGCAAAGCCGAGGTGGGAGGAGGCGAGGATGGCCGAAGCCGTGCTGGTTTCGGCAGAGAAACCCTGGGCGGGCTTGACCTCGGTCAGGCCGGAGCCCATGGTGCGGATGATCCGCCAGCCGCCCGCATAGGTTCCGATGGCGATGGCGAAGGCACAGGCCGCAATCACCCAGAACTGCGGACCGCTGCCCGGAGCCTGGGTTCCACCTGCGATGAGAACCAAGGTGATGATGCCCATCGTCTTCTGGGCGTCATTGGTGCCGTGCGCGAGAGCCACCAGGCTGGACGTAAAGATCTGCCCGGTACGGAAGCCGCCGCGTTTCTGCGTGAGCTTGTCACCGGTTTCCGGATCGTGTCGCGAGGTCAGTGCGTAGGCGAGGCGGGTGCAGATGTAAGCCACCAGGCCGGCGATCAACGGCGCGAAGATCGCGGGCAGGATCACTTTCTGCAGCACGGTCTCGAAGTTGATGGAGTGGAGCCCGATGCCCACCACTGCCGCGCCAATCAGGCCGCCGAACAGGGCATGCGAAGAGCTCGATGGCAGGCCCTTGAGCCACGTGACCATGTTCCAGAGAACTGCGCCCATGAGTCCGGCAAAGATGATGTCCGGGGTGATGTGGATACCATCCGAGCCCTCCCGGATCAGTCCACCGGAAATGGTCTTGGCCACTTCCGTGGAGAGGAACGCGCCGACGAGGTTGAGCACAGCGGCCAAGGCAACGGCCGTTTTGGGCTTGATCGCCCCCGTGGCGATAGGCGTGGCCATCGCATTCGCCGTGTCGTGAAACCCGTTGGTGAAGTCAAAGAAAAGGGCCAACGCTATTACCAGCGCGACCATGAAGGTGATATCCACCTGTTGCCCAATCTGCAGAGTCGTCGACGTTCAGCAGTTTCACTTCCCCGTACCTGCCACCCACAGCATAGTTCAGCAAGTGTTCAACTGACCGGGCTTGCGGAATTCACTCTGGCGGGCTTGAAACCTTAAGAATCTTACGTGGCATCCAGTGAGCGGACAAACGTACACGGCCTTCGCTTCATCCCAGATACTTCCGTACTGCTTCAAGGTGGCTTGGGGACAGTCCCTTGCGGGGATCAGGTGAGATGCAAAGCACACGGTCGTGCTGGTATTCAGCCCAGGAGCGGGCGTCGGACTCCCGGCTCAGTTGGTCGTCCAACCATACGATCCGCTGGCTTCCCGCAGCCGCCAGGTCCTTTTGGAGGGCGACAAGTTTCCACCACTCCGGACCTTGGTCCCAGCCCTGGCTGGACAGTACCGGCCAATCCTCCCCCTTGAGGCCGATAGCCGGGCAGAGGAACTCGGGCGCAAGGCGCTCCCACGTGGTCAGCCACACGAAACGCGCAGCCGGATGCCGGGCAAGGTCATTAAGTCCAGCCACGAGTTCCGGCGCGAAGACCACCTCCAAAATCCCGGCGTCGGCGGTGGTCCATTGGCCACCCCATTCAGTGGTTCCGACCGGACTGAAGGGGTTGACCACGCCGTCGACGTCGAGGTAGATCGACACGGGCGCGGCAGCCCTTTCCGCACTTTCCATCGCACTCCCCCCTTCCCCAACGGTTGTGCTTCAGCCTACGTGACGGTAATCCTCCGCACCCGGAAATCAATCCCTTGACGTGCGTCATGGAAGTGATAATCTCAGAGCATGGAAAAGCCCACAGTCCATTCCGCCCACAGCGTCCGGGACATCGAGGACACGGTCCGCACCGATTTCCGCCATGCCATGTCCTACGGCGGATATCTGGACCTCGATCACCTGCTCAGCTCCCAACATCCCCTGAGCGAGCCGGAACACCATGATGAACTGCTGTTCATCATCCAACACCAGACCAGCGAACTCTGGCTCAAGCTGGTCCTTCACGAACTTCTGGAAGCCCGCAGACTGTTTGACGCGGACAATCTGGGCAAGGCGCTGAAGTGCATCGCACGCGTCAAGGCCATCCAGCGAACCATGACGGAGCAATGGTCGGTCCTGGGGACGCTGACGCCACGTGAATACGCCCAGTTCCGGGGGTTCCTTGGCAGCTCGTCCGGCTTCCAGTCCTATCAGTACCGCGGCGTTGAGTTCCTGCTGGGCAATAAGAACCGCGGGATGCTGCGTGTTTTCGAAAGCGAACCCGAGGCTCACGCTTTGCTCAGCAAGCTCCTGGAAGAGCCCACGCTGTATGACGCCTTCCTGGCAGTGCTGTCCCGCGCCGGCTATGACATTCCCGCCGACATCCTTGAACGGGACACCAGCGAGCCGTGGACCTTCCGCAAGGATTTGGTCCCGATCTTCCAGAAGATCTACGAATCGGACGACACCCAATGGGGCCTTTACGAAGCCTGCGAAGACCTGGTGGACATTGAGGACAACTTCCAGGCATGGCGTTTCCGCCACCTGCGGACGGTTCAACGAACCATTGGTTTCAAGGTGGGCACCGGAGGATCGTCCGGCGTGGACTTCCTCAAGCGCGCCCTGGACCTGACCTTCTTCCCCGAGCTCTACGCCGTACGCACCGAAATCGGCAACTAAGCACCCAGGCAACCATCCGGCCATCGCCGGGGCCAACACTTCCGCAGGAGGAACCATGACCACAGCACAGCAAACCCAACGGCCAACGTCGGCCGAACTGGACGCCGCTGATCCCCTCGCCGCCCAACGCGAGGCCTTCTACGCGCCCGACGCCGCCCAACTCACCTCATATTTGGATGGCAACTCACTGGGACGCCCGCTGAAGGTCACGGCAGGGAACCTCGAATCGTTTGTGCACCGGGCTTGGGGCAGCCGCCTTATCCGGGGTTGGGACGAGCAGTGGATGGATGAGCCGACGGTCGTGGGAGACCGCATTGGCGAGGTGACACTGGGCGCTGCCGCAGGGCAGACCACCGTAGGCGACTCCACATCCGTGATGCTCTACAAGATGATCCGCGCCGCAGTGGATGCCCAGCCGGGTCGGGATGAGATCATCATTGACCGCGATAACTTCCCCACCGACCGGTTCATCATTGAGGGCATTGCCGCGGAACGTGGGGCGAGCATCAAGTGGATCGCTGCGAACCCTGCCAGTGGTGTCCGCTCGGAGGACCTGGACGGACTGCTGGGCGAGAAGACCGCAGTGGTGGTCCTCAGCCATGTTGCGTACCGGTCAGGCTTCCTGGCCGACGCCGAGGGCATCACCGCCAAGGTTCACCAGGCAGGTGCCCTGATGCTCTGGGACCTTTGCCACTCCGTAGGTTCCGTGCCCATGGAGCTGGACAAGTGGGGCGTGGATATTGCAGTGGGCTGCACCTATAAGTACCTCAACGGCGGTCCCGGCTCGCCGGCCTTCGCCTACGTCAACGCAACGCAGCAGGATCGTTTACAGCAACCCATCTGGGGTTGGATGGGCGCCGATAATCCGTTTGGCATGACGGACGCCTATCGTCCCGCACAGGGGATGCGCAGGTTCATCACGGGAACTCCTCCCGTGCTGGCCATGCAGCCCATGAAGGACATGCTGGAACTGATTGCCTCCGTGGGGATGGACGCGGTCCGGGAAAAGTCCATCAAGCTCACCGAGTATGCAATCGCACTCTCCGAGGAGCTCCTGGTGCCTCTCGGCGCGGAGATCGTGAGCCCCCGCAATGTGGCCGAGCGCGGATCCCACATCACCGTGGACCACCCGTTGTTCGCAGACGTCACGGCGAGGCTATGGGAAAAGGGTGTCATCCCCGACTTCCGTCCCCCGCACGGCCTGCGCATTGGCTTGTCCCCCTTGAGCACCAGCTTTGCCGAAGTTGAACTGGGAGTGGCAGCCATCCACGACGCACTCTCCGAAATGCAGTGAGCCGGAAATGAGTGCCGTCCTCGATGACATGGACTCCCGCCCGGGGAGTACGACGTCGTTGCTGCGTACCGTGATCGGCCTGTACCTGCGCGACGCCGGCGGATGGATGTCTGCCAAGGACATCGTGGCACTCATGGAGGCCTTGGGCACGTCGGGAACAGTGACCCGGACCGCCTTGGGCCGGTTGCGCAAAAAGGATGTGGTGCTTCAGGAGGCGCGTGCCGGGGTTCCCGGTTTCACGCTCACCGACGGGGCCGCCACCATGTTGGCGCGCGGTGACCGCCGGATCTACAACCCACGGAGCATGTCGCTGGAGGATCCCTGGTGCCTGATCTCCTTCTCCATTCCGGAGACGGAACGCGAAAAGCGGCATCAGCTGCGGCGCCGGCTCCATTGGATCGGTTGCGGGACCGTGGCGGCGGGTTTGTGGATCTGCCCTGATTCACTGCGTGGGGAAGTGGAGGAAATCCTGACGGATTTGTCGCTCCGGGACATGGCGACGATCTTCGTGACGGAAACACCCATGGTTGGCGGCAGCCTTCGGGACGCAGCCTCCAAATGGTGGGACCTGGAAGCAGTGGCCGCACTGCACAGGGACTTTATCCATGAGCACGGTTCGGCCGGCGCCATCGGTGGTGGCGTCCCCGTGTCTTCCGGCCGGACGGTAGAGCCTTCTGCTGAAGCGTTCTCCACCTACGTGCAGTGCATCGACCGATGGCGGATCATCCCGTACCTCGACCCCGGGCTGCCTCCTGCATTCCTGCCGGAGGACTGGCCCGGGGCCGAAGGTTCGGCCCTGTTCAGCCGGACCGTTGCCGCCTATGCGGAGCCCAGTGCGGAGTTTGTTCGCCGAACCTTGAAGGAAACGGCAGGCTAGAGCGCGAAATCCACGGCGATGATCTGCTCGCTGTTGGGATAGGAGTACTTCTTGAGCGGCTCGTGCAGTGGATGCGTGGCGTATACCTCTACGTCTTCCACGGCGCGGAAGTCAGCCACGATGGCGTAGTCGAAGGACTGGTCATGCTGGAGGACATCCGGCCCATGCGTGAGCTGGAGCAGGCCGGGAATATTGCCCTTCATCCTGTCCAGGCCATCCCGCCAGGCAGCCTTGTCCGCCTCGGGAAAGTCGGCCTTGAACTTGAAAAGCACCGCGTGTCGAATCATGCTTCAACACCTGCTGCTACGCCCTGATACCCCGCGGACGTGTACTCTGCCGGTTCGCCTGCGATGGTGCGTCCTGCCAGATAGCCCATGGTCATGATCGGCCCCAGGGTGGCACCCGCCCCGGGGTAGCCTGCAGCGTAGGCATTCTCCGTTGTGTTTCCGGCGGCGAACAGGCCGGGGATGGGCTCCCCGTCAACGTCCAGGACCCGTGCCAGGCCGTCAGTGGCCACGCCTCCGTTGCTGCCGAAGGCACCATTGACCACCTCCATCGCATAAAACGGACCGGACTGCAGCGGACCCAGGGAAGGGTTGGGCCAAGGGCAGTCGTCGTCACCCCAATATTTGTCGTAGGCACTTTCGCCGCGGCCGAAATCGGGGTCTTCGCCGTTGACTGCATAGTGGTTGAATCGTTCGACGGTGGCCGCCAGATTGTCGGCCGGGACGCCGATCTGCCCTGCCAGATCCAGCAGCGTGGGGGCTTCCATCAGGTAGGCCGGCGTCGGTTGTCCTGCCCGATGCGCGAGGATGCCGTAGCGCTCCAGGTAACTGTGATCGAACACCACGTGGGCAGGGGTGTTCAGGGTCTGGTTGTTGGGCGAATCCCATGATTGGAGGCAGCGGGCGAGGTCGTTATAGTTCTGGGATTCGTTGGCAAACCGCCGGCCATGGCGGTTGACCATGAGAGATCCTGGCCCTTGCCGCTCAAAACGCAGAAGCGTACCAACCGGTTCACCATCCCGGGTGTCTCCCGTAATGGACATGGGAGCCCACCACGCTTCCCGGGTTCCCCGGGTTTGTGCCCCCACCCGCTGCGCCATCTTGAGGCCATCGCCGGTATTCGAGGGCGGGGAGCACATGATGTACAGGCGTGAGGCGAGCAGCGAGTCCGCCAGCGCCTTATCCCACTCGAAGCCGCCCGTGGCGAGGACCACGCCGTCGTTTGCATGGAAGGTTTCGCCTGACGCCAATTGCACGCCCACTACCCTGCCGCCGTCGTTCAGGAGTCGATGCCCACGGGCGCCGACCACCAGCGCAGCGTCATCCCGCACCAGGCTGGCCAACAGCATGGAGACCAGCGCCTGGCCTTTGGCAACCAGCCCCTGCTCCTGCCGTTGCTGCAGTTGCGCCCACGGAAACTTGGTGAAAGCGCCCCAGGCCTCGTACTCCTGCATGGTGAAGGGGGCCCGGCCATCGGAACGGACGTGGCCGGCGAGCCCGCCGAGCGCTTCACGAATGTTGTACAGGTCAGGTTCAACTGTCCTGCCGCCTTCCACGGAACCGGGCAGGTCCTGCCGGTAGTCCGGAAAATTGTCCAGGAAGATGAAACGGACTCCGCATTCGTCCTCGGCGAAGCGGAGCATGATGTCGCCGTAGGTCAGCGCCGCGTCCAGAAGTTCTTCGCGGCTCCGGCCCCGGGCAACGGCTCGGACGTACTGGGCCGCCGCTTCTTTGGAGTCGCTCAGCCCGGCTTCGCGGGCATGATGGTTGTCAGCGACCCACAACATGCCTCCTGAGACGGCGGTTGTTCCGCCCAGCAAGTGGGTCTTTTCAAGCACGACGACGGACTTGCCGGCACGTGCGGCCGTGGCGGCTGCAGTCAGGGCGCCGGCACCGGAACCGACGACGACGACGTCATAGGTATCGGAAGGTGTGCCGTTCAGGAATTTCATGGTGGTACCTCTCAAAGAACGTGATGGATGGGGGGGGCTGTCAGACGGCCGTGTAACCGCCGTCGATGACCAGCTCGGAGCCGGTGGTGAACCGGGACTCATCGGAAGCCAAATAGAGCACTCCGTAGGCGATCTCGTCCGGTTCACCCTGGCGCGGGAGCGGGTTTCCGCCCACCAGTTGCTGATAGTAGGCCTCCGCGCCGATGTCCGACTGTTCTGCCGAGCGCCTGCTCATCCGGGTGTTCATGGATCCTGGATGGATGGAGTTCACCCTGACTCCGTAGGCGCCATAGGCCGCTGCATCCGACTTGCTCAAGAGCCGGACGGCTCCTTTGGTGGCGTGGTACAGGGGGACGTTGCGCCCACCGGTCAATCCATGGATGGAGGAAAAGTTGATGATGCTGCCGGACTGCTTGGCGATCATGGCCGGAACGACGTGCTTGGTCAGGAGCCACACGCCTTTGACATTGACGTCGAAAATGAGGTTGAACTGGTCCATGCCGGCAGTATGGCTGGCACCTGCCGGACCGATGATTCCTGCCGCGTTGACCAGGATGTCCGGTGCGCCGAGGTCAGCGGTCAGTTGCTGCACGGCCTTGGCGACGCTGGCTTCATTGGTGACATCGACGTCGTACTCAGTGATCCTTGAGTGGCTTGCTGTGGCGGATGTTCCTGCCCGGTCCAGGCTGGCAACGAGCGCTCCGTGGAGGGCAAGCAGACGGGCGGTTGCACCGCCAAGGTCTCCCCTGCCTCCGGTCACCACGGCGACCTTGCCGGCCACTCTCCCGCCGAAGGTCTCCTGCCCTGCCTGCGTTGCTGTTTCCATGACCAACTCCTCCTGCCGCGGCGTTGCGGCTACTGAAACCTGCGTACGACGCAGGGCAGCACGGAACAGGGCCCCAGGGGCCCTGAAGAGGTGGAGATTGGGCAGTGATGCCCTGCTGGGTTCCACTCTGCCAGCGCGCTTGTGAGTGGAACCACAGGGTTACCGATGAACGGTAATCAGATGCTTCCGTTGCTTTGCCGGACAGCGCCCTTGAGCTCTCCCCGCCAGCCCAGCGCCCGTGAGATGCCGCGCGCCGCAGTCATCAGGACCGGCACCCGGGCTGCGACGTTTTCTTCATGTCTGGGTACCACGACGCTCAGGGCGGCGACCACCGTATTCGCACGGCCAAAAATGGGGACTGCGATTCCGCTGGACTCCGGAACGATGATTCCGGGCATGGACGTAAACCCCTGTTGCCGGATGTTTGCCAGGTGGCGGCGCAGGTCAGTGGGCTGGGTCAGCGTTGCATCGGTAAATTTCTCCAGCGTGCGCGACAGGAACAGGTCCTGATACGCAGGGGGCGAATAAGCCAGCAGCACCAGCCCCGACGAGGTTCCATGAACCGGAAGGCGTCCGGCGACTTTGGTGATGTCCACCTGGGAATCCCGGGAGCCAATCCGTTCGATATACAGGACTTCGTCCGAATCCAGGATTCCCAAAGTGGTGGAGTGCTGGACCACTGACTGCACATCCTCCATGAAGGGCAGGGCCGCTTCGCGGAGGCCCACCATCCGTGAGCTCCTGGACACCAGCTCCCACAGCCGGGTGCCGATCCGCACCTCGCCATTGGCTTCGCGCTCGAGCAAACCTTCATTCAAGAGCTCGTCCACCAGGCGGTAGGTAGTTGTCACGGGAAGCCCGGAGCGCCTGGCCAGGGTGGCGACGCTCATGGTGAGGTGGGCGTCGTCGAACGCTCCCACCAGTCGGACCAGGCGCCTGATGATTGACTCCCCCGAGGACGAGTTGGCCACCTCAGCCTCCCGACTTCACGCGGGATACGAACCGGAACCTGTCACCACGAAACGCACTCCGGGTCCATTCCACCGGCGCGCCGTTGGCGTCACGGGCCAGGCGGTGGACCACCAACAGGGGCGCGCCCATCTCGATCCCCAGCAGCCTGACATCCTCCGGGCCGGCAAGGGCCGTCTCCACGGTGTCCTCAACCTCGGCGACGCGGAGGCCGTAGACATCGGCAAGTACGGCATAGAGCGAACCGGCTTTAGCCAGATGGGACTTGAAGCGCGGCAGCCTGCCTGGAAGCCAGGCGACCTCGTGGGCCAGCGGCTCCCCCTCAATCAACCGGATGCGCTCGAGCCGGGTCACAGGCTGGCCCTGCTCAAGTCCCAACCGGACTGCGACGCCGTCATCGGCCCCGACCACATCCAGGGAGAGCAGCCGGGAATCCGGCCGCAGCCCCTGGTTGCGGGCGTCATCGGAAAAGGACGTCAGTTGCCTGACATGCGTCACCTTGGGAGGGGCCACAAAGGTTCCATGCCCTTGGATCCGCCCCAGCTTGCCCTCGGCCACCAGTTCGCTGATCGCTTGCCTGACAGTAGTACGGGACGTGGCGTACCTCCCGGCCAATGCACGTTCGGTGGGGATCAGCGTTCCTGGCTGGAGGCCCGCGATGAGCCCAAGAACCTCGGTCTTGAGGAGGTAGTACTTGGGCGTTGCCGGCGCGACGTCTGTGGGCATATTGGACATCCTACTTGTAGACAACATAATTGGTCTATGCCAATGTGAACTGGGCTCACGTGCACCACGCTGACCTGACAAAGGCTGACCTGACAAAGCCAGGAAACGAAGGGACGTCAGTTGGAGGATATACAGCAGTTGCGTGAAAACGGCGGGGAGAGTTCCGGGCCGGCGGTTCTCGGCCTGCACATCGGCGGCTCCAAGGCGCATGCCGTTCGCTGGGACGGAACCCCCGCGGAGGGCGGGGGCGTCGAAATCACCGAAGCGAGCGCCAATCTTTCCTCCGTGGGCCACCAAGGAGCCGACGCAGTTCTGCGAAGGATTGCCGCGAGCGTGGGCAGCGGAATCGAAGCCGTATGTGCCGGCGCAGCCGGCGCCGACACCCCGGCCAGCCGGGCTGTGCTGTCCGCGCTCCTGACTGAGCACTTTCCGGGCGCCCGCGTCGAGGTGGTCCATGACACGCGCATCGTCCTCGCAGCTGCAGGCCTGGATGCCGGGGTTGTCCTGGTTGCTGGTACCGGTTCGGTGGCCTGGGGCAGAAACGCAGACGGGGTGGAAGCCCGCAGTGGCGGCTATGGCTACTTGCTGGGCGACGAGGGCGGTGGCTACTCCGTAGTGCGTGACGCCGTGCGTGAAGCCCTTCGGGAGTACTACGCAGGCCTGGAACCCGGGACGTTGGTCCGCTCGCTGATGGCCGCGACGGCCAATGTGGACGCCTTGCAACTCATGGATTCCTTCTACGCCAAGCCGGAGCCGGATCACTGGGCGACTCTCGCCCCGCTGGTCCTTGAACTCGCGGCCGAAGGCGACCCGGCAGCCGTGCGGATTCAGGCTGAGGCCGCCCACCACTTGGCAAGTTTGGCCAGGCAGGTCCTGGGAGAGCTCGGCCTTGAGCTGCCGCTGGTCATGGCCGGCAGCTTACTGGTCAACCACAGCCAACTCGCGGGCTCCGTTGCCCGGAAGGTCTCTCTGGAAGATCCGTCGTCGATCCGGATTCTCTCCCAAACCCCGGTCCACGGGGCGGTGGAACTTGCACGCCAACTCATCAAGGACTGACACGCGGACAGGTGATCCGCACAGGTAACCGGAGTAGTCTGGGTTCATGCCTTTCACGTTCGGTGGTTGGTGACAATGGCGCGGTCCAAGCAGCGATGGCTGCCTGCCGGCGTGATCGCGCTTGTTGCAGCGATGGCCGCCGTGTTCGGCTCGGTTCAAGCCGGCGCCACCGTTTCCCTCCCGGCCAAGACCGCTGACGAAATCCTGGCGATGATTGCCCGGACGGAAGTTCGTGCGTTGTCCGGCACCGTAGAACAAACCGCTGCTTTGGGTTTGCCGGAAATCCCCGCGGCGGGCCCCGGGATTGCCCCCGGGGCGGCCTCTGCGATGGAGTTGTTGACCGGCTCCCACACAGCCCGGGTTTACCTCGACGGTCCGTCCAAGGCCCGGTTGCAGATCATGGACCGTATGGCCGAGCGTGACGTGGTGATCAACGGGCGTGACGCCTGGTTCTACAACTCGGCGGACAACAGCGCCACGCATTTAACTGCGCCACAGCCATCTCCAGCCGAGGTCCCGTCCTTCGCGGGCCCCAGGCCGTCGCTTCCGCCCACCTCATCAACGGACCGGCCCTCAACGGACCGGCCTTCACCGGACATGTCCTCACGGGACCTGCCCACACCCGAGGCCATGGCCAGCCGCTTCCTGGCGGCGATCGACGACAGCACCGAGGTATCCGTTGGTGATTCCTCCTCGGTTGCCGGCCGCAGTGCGTACCGGCTCAGCCTGCATCCCCGCAGCACCGCGACCTTGGTTGAGTCTGTGGCGATCGATGTTGATGCTGAGACCGGCCTGCCCCTGGGCGTTGAAGTGCGGGCCAAAGGTCAGTCCGACCCCGCGTATTCACTGGCCTTCACTGAGGTGAACCTGTCCACCCCGGATGCTGCGTTGTTCGAGTTCACCCCGCCGCCGGGCGCCACCGTGACGGAAAAGGCACTGCCGGCCAAGCCGGTACCCACCATGGCCGCTCCCGGCACGCCCACACCGGAAGGTGCGCCGGAGCATGTCCGGCCCCGCCCCACCATCACTGGTGAGGGTTGGGATTTGGTTGTCGCCGTGCCGGCGGGCTCTGCCCCGGCCGGGCTCACGTCAAACCCACAGCTCTCCCAGGCCCTGCAACCTGTTGACGGCGGCCGTGCGTTGACGACGTCGCTGGTCAGTATCTTGATTCTCGACGACGGCCGCGTCTACGCGGGCATGGTGCCGTTGGAACGGCTCCAGTCAGCCGCTGCCGCCCAGTGAGCGACTCCTTTCCAACTGACTTCGCCATAGAAACGCACGGCCTCGTCAAGCGCTACGGACACCGGCCCGCCGTTGATGGAATAGATCTCGCAGTCCCCCGCGGCTCTGTCTTCGGTTTCCTGGGGCCCAACGGTTCGGGAAAAACGACCACTATCCGGGTGCTCCTGGGCCTGGCTTCAGCAAGCAGCGGCGACATCCGCGTGCTGGGCCAGGAGATGCCGCAGTCGCTGGCGACCGTGCTGCCGGATGTCGGCGCCTTGGTGGAGGGTCCGGGCTTCTATCCGTTCCTCTCGGGTACGGGCAACCTGATGCGCCTGGACACGGCCGACCGCCATGCTGCCTCGTCCACCAGACGGCAACGCGTCCATGAAGCGTTGGAGCAGGTGGGGCTTGGCCACGCCGCGGGCAAGAAGGTCCGTGCCTATTCCCTGGGCATGAAGCAGCGCCTTGGCCTGGCCAACGCCATGCTGCGGCCACGCAAACTGCTGGTCCTCGACGAACCAACGAATGGACTGGACCCGCAGGGCACGCGGGAGGTGCGGGGCCTGGTCCGTGCCCTGGCCGCGGGCGGGACCACCGTGTTCGTTTCCAGCCATTTGCTGGCTGAGGTGGAACAGATGTGTACCCACGTGGGCGTGATGAGCGCCGGCCGGCTGGTTGCCCAAGGACCTTTGGATGAGTTGCGCTCCGCCGGGGAGGCTCACGTTGTGGTCCACACACCCGACGTCGAACGTGCCGCCGGCGTCCTGGCCCGCCTGGGAATGGTTCCCGGCGAAGCGCCCGGTACCGGCAGCCCTTGGGGAAAGACGGCGTTGTTGGGCACTGGGCTCAATGGCATGGAACCCGACATGATCGTGGCCGCGCTGGTTGCCGGGGGTGTCCGGGTCCGTGGCTTCGCCGTGGAAAACGCGAGCCTCGAAGAACGCTTTGTGTCACTGACCGGAGAGGGGTTCGACGTTGTCGGCTGAACCTGCTGGTCACCGTGCCCCGGCCGCTGCTCGTCCCGGAGTCGGATGGGCGCTGCTGGGCTCCGAACTGTCCGTGCTGTTCCGCAGGCTCCGCACGTGGGCCATGCTGATCGCCTTGGCTGCAGTTCCCCTGCTGATTGCCGTGGCGGTGAAGTTGTCGTCCCGGCCCACGACGCCCGGGCGGGGACCGCTCTTCCTGGATCGCATCACCCAGAACGGTCTCTTCGTGGCTGTGACTGCCTTGGTGGTGTGCGTTCCACTGTTCCTGCCGCTGACCGTTGGCGTGGTGGCCGGAGACACCATCGCGGGAGAGGCCAACAGTGGAACTCTCCGGTACCTTCTGCTGGCTCCCGCAGGACGGATCCGACTGCTGTTGGTGAAGTATGCCGGGGCCGTTGCCTTCTGTTTCGCCGCAACGGCGACTGTCGCAGCCTCCGGTGCCCTGGCCGGCGTCGTACTTTTTCCTGTGGGGCCGGTGACCCTGCTGTCCGGGGACACCATCAGCGTGGGTGAATCCACCGTGCGATCACTGCTGATCGCTGCCTACATCACGGTCTCGTTGCTGGGACTGTCGGCGATCGGCCTGCTCATTTCGACGTTCACGGACGTACCGGTGGGGGCTATGGCGGCCACGATCGTCCTATCGGTGGTCTCGCAAGTACTGGACAACCTCCCCCAACTTGAATGGCTTCACCCCTGGCTGTTCAGCCACCATTGGCTGGGTTTCGCGGATCTGCTGCGGCAACCCATCTCCTGGACGTCATTCGGCGACAACGCGCTCCTCCAAGCCGGGTACATCGCAGTGTGCGGCGCGCTGGCCTACGCCAAATTCTCCAGCAAGGACGTCTTGTCGTAGCTTTGTCGTAGGCTCTTCCCATGGCCAGATTCTTTGACGTGCACCCGGAAGATCCACAACCACGCGCCATCGGCCAAGTGGTGAACATGCTCCAAGGCGGCGGCCTGATCGCCTACCCCACCGACTCCTGCTACGCGCTGGGCGCCCAGATCGGCAACAGGGAAGCGCTGGACCGGATCAGGACCATCCGGCAGTTGGACGACAAACACCACTTCACCCTGGTGTGCAAGGACTTTGCCCAGATGGGTCAGTTCGTGATGCTGGACAATGACATTTTCAGGAGCATCAAGGCCGTCACTCCCGGCAGCTACACCTTCATCCTCCCGGCCACGCGTGAAGTCCCAAAGCGGCTGCTGCACCCCAAGAAGAAGACCGTGGGGGTGCGCATTCCCGACCACAAGGTAGTCCAGGCGCTGTTGGCCGAACTCGGCGAGCCTCTGCTCTCCAGCACCCTGCTGCTGCCGGACGAGGAAGAACCGTTGACCCAGGGCTGGGAAATCAAGGAACTCCTGGACAACCAGGTGGATGGCGTTATCGACGCCGGCGATACCGGCTCAGAGCCCACTACCGTGATTGATTTCTCCAGCGGAGTGGCCGAGGTTGTGCGTCGCGGAATGGGCGATACTTCACGCTTCGAGTAAGCGTGAGTATGCCTGGAAAGCACGCTCACCGGAACTGGAAGCGGCAGCCTGAGTTCAAGGCCACCTGGGCAACGCCTGTCATCTCCAGGGAAAGTGCGGACGGTTGCGTGACAAGAGGCGTCGGAGGGTAGGCCACGAAAATGGCCAGCTGGCGGTTGCCGTCGGCGCTGCTGAGGGCAACACTTCCGTAGCCTGGGACATCTCCGGCATGGCCGTAATAGTAGCCGTTTGTACAACGGTCGTCCCAATGGTCCAAGCCAAGGCCGTACTCGGCGAATACGGTGCCCTTCATGGCAATGAGGCTTGCCGGTGCCAACAGCCGCCCCCTTAGCAAGGCGTCCTGAAAAGTGCTGATGTCCCCGACGCTGGACACCAGGCCGCCTGGTGCAATCCCGGGTGGCGCAGAGGGAAACGTCACATCCACGGTTTTGCCGCTCACCTGGATGTAACCGTGCACAAGGTCATCCGGCATCGTGGAGCCTGGGACCAGCAGCTGGGTGGCCCCGAGGTCCAGGGGCGTCAGGATGTCGGCCCGCAGGACGGCTTCCAGCGGGGAACCCCGGAGCTGCTCCACCACCCGTCCCAGCAAGGCATCAGCCTGGGCAGGCGTCATGTCCGGGAGATCAGTCGTGACTCCCAGGAGCTGCCGAATGGTGAGGGGGCGGCCCGCAGCATCGGAACCCGGCAGGTACGTGGTGACGGCGTCGTCCAGCGTCAGCAGCCCCTCTTCCGCGAGCTTGAAAATGGACACTGCCACCATGGTCCGGAGTTGCCCACCCACAGGGAAGCTGTCGCCGGGCTGGACTGCCGTGCGCACTTCCCGGCTCCTCAATCCTGCTGCGCTGGTCCATTCCTGCCGGCCGACTTTTGCCCTGATGAGCACCGCCGAGGCACCCTCCTCCAGTTTCTCCCGGGAGAAGAGCTCCAAGGTGGCCCGGAGCTCCTGGAAGGCCGGCGAAACCGAGGAGGTGTCCGTGGGCAGCCCGCTTGGTGTTTCGGTGACCGTCGGCACCAAAGGAGGGGTCGTCGTCGTAGGTGCCACCGTTGTTGTCACCTGAGGCGGTGTTGGCGTGGTGGGCTGCGTCGGCAGGGGGTTCGGCGTTGCGGTGCACCCACAGAGAAACAACCCGCACGCAAGTGCGAGGCCTGTTACTCCCTGACCTGGGCGTCGCGGCACGCGGACTCCCGGTTTACTCCTCGGGCTTGCGGGCCCGGCTGGGCTGCACGCGCATGGGTTCACCCGGCATTTTGGGGAATTCAGGCGGGAAGGGCATCTCGCCCTGGCCGTTCTTGACGTCGCGTTCCCACCATTCGAGCAGCACGTCAATGTCGCCGGGGTGATCGTGCATGGATGCCCAGGGGTCGCCTGTCTTCGCCAGACGGTCCGGGACTGTGGTGATGGTGTACTTCGCAGGATCTGAGCTCTCCAGTTCATCCCACGTCAGCGGGCAGGACACCTGCGCCGTGGGTACGGCACGGGGGCTATAAGCCCCGGCGATGGTCCGGTCCCGGTTTGCCTGGTTGAAGTCCACGAAGATCCTGGCCCCGCGTTCCTCCTTCCACCAGGCTGTAGTGACCTTGTCGGGCCGGCGGCGTTCCAGCTCGCGTCCTGCCGCAATCACGGCATGGCGTACGTCGAGGAACTCATGCTTGGGGTGGATGGGCGCATAGACGTGGAGTCCCCGGTTGCCCGATGTCTTGATGAACGCCGTCAATCCGGCTTCTTCCAGCACGGACCGGAGCTCCTGTGCGGCGGGAATGGCGTCGTCGAAGTCGGTGCCCGGTTGGGGATCGAGGTCGATCCTCAGTTGATCGGGGTTATCGGGATCGTCGGCCCGCGAGGCCCAAGGATGGAACACCACGGTGTTCATCTGTGCCGCCCACACGGCCGCTGCGGGCTCGTCGATGACCAGTTGCGGATGGGACCGCGCGCTGGGATAGGTCACCGGGACGGAACGGACATACTCCGGCGCGCCCTTGGGCGGGTTCTTCGAGAAGAACATCTCACCATCTATGTTCCCCGAATAGCGTTGAAGGCTGACTGGCCGGCTTCCGTTGGCGGCAACAAACGCGTCGCCGACGTCGATGAGATAGTTGGCGAGGTCCAGTTTGGTCAGCCCCGCTTCCGGCCACATCACCCGGCTTGGACTGGAAATCCGGACCTCCCGGGGGCCGTCGGGACCGGGCACTGTGACAGTGGTTGCTTCGCTCGCCATGGGCACAAGCTACCCCGTTAAGGGCTGGTTCGTCAGCACCTGCGGCGATTTCGCTGCCGTGGGCAATGATGGATACATGCCAAACACTGAAACACCCATCACCATCACGGTCGGTGAATCCGACATTTCCGCCCTCCACATCAGGCCGGACAGCCCGTTTGCCACGTTGGTGGTGGCACACGGCGCCGGAGCTGGGATGGAACATCCATTCCTGCAGGGCTTCGCTGAGGCAATGGCGGACGAAGGAGTGGCTACCCTGCGCTTCAATTTTCCTTATCGCGAGGCAGGCCGGCGATTCCCCGACCGCCCGCCCTTGGCCATCGCCACGTGGCGCGCCGTCATGGACAAGGCCGCGGAGCTGGGTGAGGGCGAGCCCCTCTGGGCTGCCGGCAAGTCCTTTGGCGGCCGGATGGCGTCCATGGCAGTGGCCGAAGGCATGCCTGCCAGTGGATTGGTGTACCTCGGCTACCCCCTGCACGCGCCCGGCAAACCGGAAAAACTGCGCGACGAACACCTCTACGGCGTCACAACGCCCATGCTTTTCCTCCAAGGCACGCGGGATACGTTCGCAACACCGGAACTGTTGGAGTCCGTGGTGGAAAAGATAGGCCCGACGGCGTCGCTCCAGTGGAGTGAAGGCGGTGACCACTCGTTCGCGGTCAAAGGCGTCAAACGGGGGGCGTCCGAGACCGGGGCATCGTTGGCGCCCGCGGTGGCTGCGTTCCTGCGGGCCAACTCCTAAGCCTGTCTCTGGGCACTACTTTGGCAGGGGCTCGTGGCGGAGGTAAGACCGGCGGAAACTACCGGTACCGGCGGTGAGGGCACGCAGCTCGATGGCGTAGCGCAGAAGTTCCTGGTCCGGCACTTCAGCACTCACTTCCGTTCCCTCGGCGTCGGCTGCAGTAGTGCCGGTGACCCGGCCGCGCCGTCCCGAAAGATCACTCATCACGGCACCCACATACTCGTCGGGGACGCTGACAACAACTGAAGAGACAGGTTCCAACAGCTGGATTTTGGTGTTCGCCGCAGCTTCCCGAAGGGCCAGCGCCCCGGCCGCTTGGAAGGCAGCATCCGAGGAGTCAACGCTGTGGGTCTTTCCGCCCACCAACGTCACCTTGATGTCCACCACCGGGAATCCCGCGGATACACCCTTGAGCATCTGGGAACGAACGCCCTTCTCCACGCTGGTAACGAACGTAGAAGGGATCGCTCCGCCGACGATTCTGTCCGTGAAGGCGAAACCTTCGCCTCTGGCCAAGGGCTCCACCTCGATGTCGCAGATGGCGAACTGACCATGGCCCCCGGATTGCTTGACGTGCCGTCCGTGTCCCGTGGCTTTGCCGGCGAAAGTCTCCCTGAGCGGAGTGATGACGTCCACGGTCTGCAGTTTGACGCCCTGGCTGCGCAACCTGTCCAGGACCACCTCTGCGTGGGCTTCTCCCATGCACCAAAGGATGAGCTGGTGGGTGTCCTGGTTGCGTTCCAATCGAAGCGTCGGATCAGCGGCCGCCACCTTCCCGATGCTTTTTGCCAGCGCGTCTTCGTCACTCCGTGAAGCACCTTCAATGGCGATGGGCATCAGTGGCTCGGGCATGTTCCACGTTTCGATCAGCAGCGGCGCTTCCCTGTCGGACACCGTATCGCCGGTCTCGGCGCTGGCGAGCTTGCTGATGGCGCACATGTCCCCGGCAATAGACTGCGGAACTGCCTTCAAGCTGGAGCCCACCGGAGAATAGAGGTGGGTGACGCGTTCATCGGCGTCGTGGTCCTCATGGCCCCTGTCCGCCAGTCCCCTGCCGCCCACATGGACGGAAGAATCTTCCCGCAACGTCCCCGAGAAGACACGGACCAGGCACACGCGGCCGAGGAATGGATCCACGGTGGTCCGCACCACTTCGGCGGCAAGACGCCCGGCAGGATCACACTCCAACGGTTTCATCGACGAACCGTCCAGTTTCATCACCGCGGGGGTGATGCGCTCCAGGGGCGATGGCAAGGCATCGGTCAACAAGGCCATGAGCTCGGGAAGGCCCACCCCGGTTTCCGCCGACGTCGGAATGACCGGGAAGAAGCCTCCCTGGGCCACAGCGGTTTCCAGGTCCTTGACCAGATCTGCCAGTGGCAACTCCTCGCCACCGAGGTACCGGTCCATGAGTGTTTCGTCTTCGCTCTCGGCAATAATCCCTTCAATCAAAGGGCCACGCGCCTCCTCGACCTCCGTCACCGATGCCGGATCTCCATCAGCGGGGCCATTGAGGATGCCGACAAGGCCGGTATTGCCCGCCCCAGGAACGTACAACGGGAGCACCGACTCACCAAAAGCTTCCTGGCACCGCACGACGGCGGCACTGAAGTCGCCGCGCGGATGGTCCAGCTTGCTGAGTACCACTGCCCGGGGCATGCGGACCTTCTCGCATTCGCCCCACAGAGCAATGGTGGCTGCGTCAATACCGTCGGCGCAGGAGACAACAAAAAGGGCCGCATCAGCGGCCCTTAAACCAGCGCGCAATTCGCCGGTGAAGTCGGTGTAGCCCGGGGTGTCGATCAGATTTACCTTGACATCGCCCACCAGGATTGGCGCGACTGACATGGCCACTGAGCGTTGTTGGTGGATCGCGGACGGATCGGAGTCGCTGACGGTGGTGCCTTCGCTGATGGATCCCATCCTGGTGATGGCTCCGGTTGCGGCGAGCAATGCTTCGACCAGCATCGATTTGCCGGCCCCCGAATGCCCCACGAGTGCAACATTCCGGATGCGGGAAGGGTCCCTTGCTGCCATGGCCGCTCCGTTGTCACCCCGTCGGGCTTCAGGCATGCCGGGTCCGGCTCCTCTTGGTGTTTCGCGCGTGCCCTTCGCGGACATGGGCACCTCCTGGTGTTGGATCCCGGCACGGAGTCCGAACACATCCCGTTCGAACGTTAAACAGGATTGGACACCCTGAGGTGACCACAGGGCAAGGGCTGGCAGCCAGCAAAACCGGCCAGCCGTCGTCGGGCCCTTGGCAGTGTGCTGAACCACGGACTACAGGGCGAGCATTCCCCACAGCAACCAGGCGGACGCTGCCGCGCATCCGGCAATCACCACAGTAAAACCCGTCAACCACACGAAGGCCGGGAGGCCTGTGGTGCGGCCCAGGATGAAGGCGTCGGAGGCACCAATCCGGTCCCGGCGGCTGGTGTGCACACTGGCCAGTTTGAAGAGGTCGCGGACACCGCCTACTGACAGGGCGACGCCAAGGGCAAGGACCACATAGTTCGTTGTTGTCGGCGCAGCGAACAGGATCAGGAGCTGGGCGACTCCAGCGCTCACCACGGCAACGAGAATCCCGGTGAAATTCCTCAGGAAAATGAGCGACACCAGCAGGATCAAGGCCCCGATGGACATGGCCGCGCCGGAACGGCCTGCCGCGAACGCGGCGATCAGCCCGAGGCCAACAACCGCCGGTGCCGGGTATCCCCAAAACCCGGACCAGGCCGCACCAAAAGCACTCCGGCCACTGCTGACAAGGCGTCCCGAATGGTCGAGCCCTATCCGGAGCCCGTGCACAAAGCGCCCTGTCATCAGCGCCGCGTAGGCGTGGCCGAGCTCGTGGACGAACGTGACGTACAGGCCGAACCAGCGCCAGGTCACGCGCGGGATGCTCAGGACAACGGCACACGCAAGGATGCCCAGCAAGGCCGGCAGTGGCACCGCAGTGGTGTGCGTTTCGGTGAAACCGCGGACGACCGCGTCCCACCACGTGTGAAAGAAGCTCATTGCGCCTTCCGGATTCCCTGCACCGACAGCCTCACAGCCCTCACAACACTGTCGGCTTAAGGCGGGAATGCAGCCCGGCGATGAGGATCTCAAGGCCGAAGTCGAAAGCCGCCTCGCCACGCTCCACGGCAGGTCCAGCTTGTGCCAAGGCATTGGTCAGGGCAGGGTACCCCTGCACAGGTGGAGCCCAGACGACATCCGGCGCTGCCAGGTCCAGGGCGAAACCCAGGGCGAAGCTGTCAATGGTGGAAATCGCTGACATGACATCCCGGCCCCGGAACCCGGCGGCGTGGAGGGCAACCGCAAGGTTCTCGTAGAGGGCCATCACCTGGTCGTCCTGAACTGTTTGGAGCACCAGCAGGGGTGCGAGTTTCGGATGGCGGGCGAAGGCATCCCGATAACTCCGGACAATGGCGCGAAGCGACGCCTCCCAGTCCTGTTCGTCCTCCAGGACGTAGGGACTTTCGCCGATGATCCTGCCGCGCATCAGCTCAAGGATTTCTTCCCGTCCGCTCACATGGTTGTAGATGGAGGATTGGCTGACGCCGATCCGCTTGGCCAGTTTGGGCAGGCTGAAGTCCCCGGCCTCGTCCACCAACTCAAGGGCGGCGGTGACGAGGGCATCGATGGATATCAGCGGGACCAGCGGGCGTGCCATACGGGTGTCTCCATTCAAGGTTGTTGTTACGACTCTAGCCAGAACTTTGCGTCCAGGTATTGTGCTCTGAATCACTAGGCCCTACGCTAAACGAAAGCCTTTCGCTTAACGACTGGCACTCCTTGAACATTCCTTCCCCCAACACCTGAGGATCCCCATGTCTGACCTCGAAACCCGACCTCCAGCAGCAGATGCTGGAAATGGGCTCAAACGGAATGCCATCGGCACCGGCGGCATCGCCTTCCTGGTGATCTCGGCAGCAGCCCCCCTGACAGTGATGGCCGGCGTAGCCCCTGTGGCTATCGGCATCGGGGGCATTGGCGCCCCCATGGGATACGTCATTGCCGGGGCAGTCCTGCTGGTTTTCGCCATTGCCTTCATGGCCATGACCAAACACGTCAAAGCTGCCGGCGGCTTCTACACCTACATCAGCCTGGCCATGGGCAAGACAACGGGACTGGCCGCGGCCATACTGGCGATCGTGTCCTACAACTGCTTGCAGATCGGCGTCTACGGGTTGTTCGCCGTCCAGACCCAGGCCATGCTCCGCACGCTCTTTGGCCTGGACGTGCCATGGCCGGTTGTGGCCTTGGTGGCCATCGCGGCCGTCTGGCTTCTGGGATTCCGCGGCATTGACGTCGGCGCCAAGGTCCTCGGAGTACTGCTCATCGCTGAAACCGCCATCCTGGGAATCATGGGCGTAGCGATCCTTGTGCGCGGCGGAGCTGCCGGCATCAGTTTCGCCTCCTTCTCCCCCGAGCACGCCTTCACGCCGGGTGTCCTGGCCATCTTGGCTATCTGCTTCGCGGCATTCATGGGCTTCGAATCCACCGTGCTGTACCGGCGCGAGGCCCGCAACCCGGACAAGTCCGTCCCGCGCGCAACGTACATCGCCGTCGGGTTCATGTCCGTGTTTTACGCCTTTATTGTCTGGACAGTCATTCAGGCTTTCGGCGACGGGAACGTGGTCGCCGCAGCCGGTGAACTGGCCGACGGAATGTTCTTCGCCACCATCAGCCAGTACGTGGGACCGTGGGCCGAGGTAGTGATGTACGTGCTGATCGTGACCAGCGTGTACGCCTCGCAACTGGCCTTCCACAACGCCATCAACCGCTACGTGTATATGCTCGCCAAGGACGGTGTGCTCCCCGCGTTCCTCGGCAGGACCCACCCTAAGTACAAATCCCCGCACCGTGCCGGGCAGATCCAAACCATCCTGGCCGCCGTCGTCATCATCATTTGTGCGATCGCCGACGCCGACCCGTACAAGCAGCTGCTGATCTGGGTGAACACACCGGGAATCGTGGGGATCGTTGCCCTGCAGGGCCTGGTGTCCGTGGCCGCCTTCATCTATTTGCGACGCCATCGGGCGGCCGTCACCAACCGCTTCCTACTTCCCGTGAGCGTGGCCTCGGCCATTCTGCTGTTCGGAGTGGTGGCGCTGATTGCCATCAATATCGAACTCCTCACGTTTGCCGATCCCCTCACCAATACCATCCTCCTTCTGGTGGCACCTGTTGTTTTCCTGGCGGGCCTGCTGATTGCACGCCGCCTGCGCAGTACCCGCCCTGACGT
Source organism: Paenarthrobacter sp. NPDC091669 (assembly GCF_044756725.1). Lineage (NCBI taxonomy): Bacteria > Bacillati > Actinomycetota > Actinomycetes > Micrococcales > Micrococcaceae > Paenarthrobacter > Paenarthrobacter sp. NPDC091669. The sequence continues at coordinate 9,323 of NZ_JBIVTK010000004.1, read as the reverse complement.
CTTTGCCCGGATTGGAAGCTTCGAAAAACATGAATCCTGACCTCATAGTCCTCGCCGATACCATCCACACCATGGACGGCCACATGGGCGATTCCCACCAGGCTGTAGCCGTTCGCGATGGGGTGATTACCGCCGTCGGGCGCCGAACTGAAGCTCAGGACTGGGCGCACGACGGTACCCGCGTGGTAGATCTTGGCAGCGCGACGCTGACCCCGGGACTGGTGGACTGCCACATCCACCCGGTGTTCGGGCTGGACCTGACAATCGGTGTTGACCTTTCCAGCGCTGCCACCCTTGAGGAAGTATGCGCCCTGCTCCAGTTCGAATCAGAAAACGACGGCGGCTGGTTGCGTGGCTGGGGCCTGAACCCCAACGCCTTCGGCGCCGTACCGTTGCACCGGAGCGTCCTGGATGCAGTCAGCGGTGACAAGCCCGCGCTGATCCGTTTGTTCGACGGTCATTCAGCCCTCGCCAACAGCCGGGCCCTGGACGTGGCAGGTATCCGGGGCAGGCACGACTTCGAGCAGGCTTCCGAGGTAGTGTGCGATGCCGACGGCGTTCCCACCGGCCTCCTCCTCGAAGCAGCCGCCATGGAACTTGTCCAACGGCACATCCCCCAGGAAACGTTCGACGAACGGAAGGCCAGGCTCGCCGCCCTGCTGGAGGACTTTGCCCGGGCAGGATTGACCGGCGGCCACATCATGGACCACAGCGACGAATCCGCCCTCCTTTTCCGGGCCTTGGAAATCGACGGCGGGCTGCCGCTGCGCCTGCGGAGCGCCCCGTGGTGCATGCCCGGCACCGATGAATCCGAGTGGAAGGAACTTGCCCGCACCGTGGGAACCGGCGGGCGACGATGGTCCGTTGAGGCCATCAAACTGTTCGTCGATGGAACCGTGGACAACGGAACCGCCTGGCTCTACGAACCCGACGCCTACGGCCAATCCACGGCGCCGTTCTGGCCACGGCCAGAAGAATACTCGGCCGCCGTCCGCTACTTCGCCTCCCGCGGCATCCCGACAGCGACGCACGCGATCGGTGATGCAGGCGTGGAACATGTGTTGACTGCCCTGGAGTCGTTGCCCGGTACGGTACCGGCCGATGTCCTGCGCCGGACCGTCCACCGCATTGAACACATCGAGACAGTTCCGGACGGGCTCGTGGAGCGCTTCAGGAGTGCGGGTGTCGTGGCCAGTATGCAACCAACGCACTGCACCCATTATTCAGCGGCGGACCACAGCGACAACTGGTCCACCCGACTGGGCGCCGAGAGGGCGGACCGGGCCTGGCGCTGCCGTGACCTCCGTGAAGCCGGAGTGACGTTGGGCATCGGCTCTGACTGGCCGATCGCTCCGTTTGAACCCCTTCCGATCATCGCGGACGCACAGTTGCGCCGGCGTTCCGGACATCCCGGGCAACAGCCCATCGCGCCGGCGCAAGGCCTCACCGCGTACCAAGCTCTGGAGGGCTACACCTCGCATGCTGCAAAAGCGGCAGGCCTCTGGGATGTCTCCGGTTCCATCTCGGTGGGCAAACGGGCAGACTTCACGGCTTTCGAACTGGATCCCCTGACCACCGACCCCGACGAGTTGGCTGCCAGTGCGGTCCTGGGAACATTCGTGGACGGCGAGATCCAGTTCATGCTGGAGCGGCTCGCCTAGGTGGCGGGGCCGGACTGCATCCTGTTCTTGGTTCTGGCGGTGGCCGGAGCAGTCCACGGGTCTTCGGGCCAGGGATGCTTGGGGTAGCGCCCACGCATCTCGGCCCGGACTTGGGCGTAGGGACCGGACCAGAAAGAGGCGAGATCGTCGGTGACGGCCAATGGCCTGCCTGCCGGCGACAACAAATGGAACAGCACAGGCACCCGGCCGTCGACGAGCAGTGGCGTGCGGTCCCAGCCGAAACATTCCTGGAGTTTGACCGCCACCACCGGCCTGCCGCCGTCGTGCTCTTCCGGTCCTTTCTCTGACACTTCGGGATAATCGATCCTGACCCGCGAGCCGCTGGGAACCTCCAGACGCTCAGGAGCAAGGCTGTCCAGGCGGGCTGCTTCCGGCCAGGGCAGCAGCCGACGCAAGGGTTCCGCCAGGTTGATCGACTTTACGGGCGTCCCGGTGGCCACCTGTTCCAGCTCCGGGGCCAACCAGTCCTCCAGCCGGGCCAGCAGGCTGGCCTCGCGGACGTCGGGCCATGGCGCGCCGAGCTCATGGTGCAACATGGCGAGCCGCCTCCGCAGGGCGTCGGCGGCTGTTGACCACCCGATCATGGACAACCCGGTCTTTGCCAAGGCCTCGCCCACCGCGTGACGTCCGGCGTCGGCGCTGGGTCGCACAGGCGTGGAGGACAAGACGATCGATCCCAAGCAACGCTCCAGGCGGGCGGTCACTTTCCCTTGGTCAAACTTCGCCTGCACTTTGGTGACCATCAGATCCGGGGCAGCAGCTTGGGCAAGTTCCGCGGACAACGGCGCCGCTGAGCGGATCACCGCACCCGTACCTGCAGCGTCGCGGCCCTGCGCCCGCGACACTTCGGACACTGCCAGCCACTCATGCCCGGACAACGGACTTGCGGCAGGAAGTCCGGCCCGCGTCCCGGAGGACAACAGATACGTGGAACCATCGCCGGCAACGCGACGCGCAACCCGGTCCGGGAAAGCCAACGCCACCACAAACCCGGGCGCTTCCCTGGCGGTAACGTCCGTTGGAAGTTGTGAAGGCACGACGCCGGACGCCTCCTGCCGGGCCATCGATTCCATCCGCTTGGCCTCCTCCGCGAAACGGCGCGCGGCGGGATCGGAACCGGACCTCAGCGACGTCAGCAAGGCGGTGAGGTCTGCACCGGGTGCGCGCTGGTCACCAGCAACGAGGGCTACTGTTTCCGCCGCTGCCCGCGCGCCGACCACTGCAGCACCATCCAGCAAGGCGCGGGCCAGGCGGGGATCGGCCGGAATGCGTGCCAGTGCCTTGCCCAACGCTGTGACGGATCCGTCCCCGGCCACTGCACCCAGTTCCCGGAGGACTTCCACAGCCTCATCCATGGTTCCTGAAGGTGGAGCGTCAGGCAGCTGCAAGCCGAGGCCTCCCGGGGCACCCCAGCATGCGAGGACCAGCGCGGCTCCAGTGAGGTCGGCAACCGAGATCTCGGGTGTTTGGTGGGCCGGGGCCGCTGCGAAAGCCTGCTGGTCGTAGCAGCGGACCACTGCCCCTGGCCCTTGCCGTGCCGCGCGTCCGGCTCGCTGCTCGGCCGAAGCCCGCGAGCACGAGACGGTCACCAGGCCTGACATTCCACGCCCCGAGTCCCTCCGCGGTTCCCTGGCCAACCCCGAATCGATCACGAGCCGCACACCGGGAACGGTGAGGGATGACTCGGCCAGGGACGTCGACACAATGATCCGTGGCGGACCTCCGGGCTCACGGCCGGACACAGCCCGATCCTGGGCGTCGGGGCCGATCTGGCCGTGCAACTCCAGTACCTCAACACCTCGGGGAACCAGGGCGTTGAGGCGATGTGCGACGTCGGACACTTCGCGGGCGCCCGGCAGGAAGACCAACGCATCAGCATCAGGGTTGGCAGCCAAAGCCAGTCCGTGGGCGGTCGCTGCGGTGCGGGCCACGTGATCCAGGAACGTGCGGGCCACTCCACGATCGTTGAGGCGGTGCTCACCGGAGGGGGCCCACTGAACCTCCAGCGGGTACAGCGCAGAAGGGCAGTCAACCACGGGAGCCGGGCCGCCGTCGTCGTGAGCTGTCCCGCTTTGCTCCAATAAAGCTGCAAAACGCCGGGCGTCGAGGGTTGCCGACATGGCGATCAACGTCAGGTCGCCACGGAGCTCACGGACCTCGGCAAGCATGCCAATCAGCAGATCGGTATCAAGCCCGCGCTCGTGCACCTCATCCAGGACCACAGCATGAACGTCCTCCAGACCGGGATCGCTCAGGAGCCGGCGGAGGAGAATGCCGGGCGTAACGAATTCCACCACCGTGTCCTTGCCGGTCTTGCTCTCCCCGCGCACGGTGTAGCCCACCCGGCCGCCCAAGCGGCTGCCGTCCAGTGACGCCAGCCGGCGGGCAGCGGATCGCGCGGCAACACGCCGTGGTTGGGTGACGACGACACGCGGGTGGCCGGCCTGCCGTTCGGAGTGAGACCGGCGTTTGGCCAGCAGGTTGGCCAGCAGTGGAGGCACCAGCGTGGTCTTGCCGGTGCCGGGTGGCGCCTGCACGACCGCCACGCCGCCGTCGCCCTGGCGTTCCAGCGCCGCGGTCAGGTCCGCGAGGGATTGAGCAAAGACCAGCCCCTTACCGATGGTGTCCAGTCTGAAAGTCACCAGACCATTGTCCCTGTTGCCTGGCACGGGAAAGGCCACGCCGGAGCGAACCGGGCGTGGCCTTTCCTCTGGTGCTGTGTATCTAGCCGATCGTGGAAGCGTCGATGACAAAGCGGTAGCGGACGTCGGAGGCGAGCACGCGCTCGTACGCCTCGTTGATCTTGCTGGCCGGGATGACCTCGATCTCGGCACCAAGGCCGTGTTCTGCGCAGAAGTCCAGCATTTCCTGCGTTTCGCGGATGCCGCCGATGGCTGAGCCTGCGAACCGGCGACGCCCCGTGATCAAGGAGAAGACGTTCACCGGCAGTGGTTCGGCCGGGGCGCCGACGTTGACCAGGCTTCCGTCGAGCGTCAGCAACTGGAGATACGCGCTGATGTCGATCGAAGCGCTGACCGTGTTGATGATGAGATCGAAGGTGCCGCCCAGCTGCTCGAACGTGGCGGGATCGCTGGTGGCGTAGTAGTGGTCCGCGCCGAGCTTAAGCCCGTCCTCCATCTTCTTCAGCGACTGCGACAGGACCGTGACCTCAGCGCCCATGGCATGGGCGATCTTGACGGCCATGTGGCCGAGTCCGCCAAGCCCGACGACGGCAACCTTCTTGCCAGGACCGGCGCCCCAGTGGTGCAGGGGCGAGTAGGTGGTGATGCCTGCGCACAGCAGCGGAGCAGCGACGTCCAGTTCCAGGCCCTCCGGAATGGTGACGACAAAGTCCTCGTTCACCACCACGTGGCTGGAGTATCCACCTTGGGTGATGGTGCCGTCACGGTCAACGGCACCATAGGTGCCCACGTTTCCCTTGAGGCAGTATTGTTCTTCTCCGGCCAGGCAGTTCCGGCACTCCTTGCAGGAGTTGACCATGCAGCCGACGCCAACGCGGTCGCCCACCTGGTGCTTGGTCACATCGGACCCGACCTCGGTGACGATGCCGGCGATTTCGTGGCCAGGGGCCAGCGGGTACTGCTGCGGTCCCCAGTCACCGCGGACAGTGTGGATGTCGGAATGGCAGATGCCGGCGAACTTGATGTCAATGTGGACGTCGTTCGGACCGACCTCGCGACGTTCGATGATGGTCAGGGTCAGGTCGCCCGTAGCCGAGGGGGCAGCGTAAGCGTTAGCGGTAGGCATGTTTCTCCTGCGTTGTGAACGTTGGTGGATATTTCCATCTAACACTCTTTCCCTGGGCGCAAGGAGTTACTGCTGTAAGGGGTAATGACAGGGACTCCCTTAGCCGGACAAAAGCCATACCGTTGAAAGCATGGACAACCGGACCGAGACGCGTGACTTTCTTTCCACCCGGAGGGCGAAGATCACCCCGGAACAAGCGGGACTGGCCGCCTACGGCGGCAACCGCCGGGTCCCGGGACTTCGACGCGGAGAAGTGGCCATGCTGGCCGGGGTGAGTGTTGAGTATTACACCCGGCTGGAACGCGGAAACCTCTCCGGAGTCTCCGAAAGTGTGCTGGAGTCGCTGGCCAACGCCCTGCAGCTGGACGACGCCGAACGCGCACATCTGTATGACCTCGCCCGAGCGGCAAGCGACGGCGGCAAGTCCCGGCGTCGTCCTGTCCGGAAACAGCTCATCCGGCCGGGAGTGCAACTCACGCTGGATGCGATCACCGGCTCGCCGGCCTTCATCCGCAACGGCAGGTTGGACCTCCTGGCAACGAACGCGTTGGGTCGGGCCCTGTACGCGGACATCTACGACAGCCCATCCGGACCGCCCAACCATGCACGCTTCCTCTTCCTTGATCCCCGCAGCCACGATTTCTACACGGACTGGGAGCGCGCCGCCAATGACACCGTGGCCATCATGCGTACGGAGGCCGGCCGTGATCCCTATGACCGGGGGCTCAGTGACCTTGTGGGCGAGCTGTCCACCCGCAGCGAGGAATTCCGGGTCCGCTGGGCATCACACAATGTCCGCCAGCATTTCACCGGCAAAAAACACTTCCGGCACCGGATAGTCGGTGACCTGCACTTGCTCTACGAGGCCCTGGAACTATCCGCTGACGCCGGTTTGACCTTGACCGTCTACAACGCCGAACCCGGGACGGGCACTGCGGACGCCCTTCAATTGCTCGCAAGCTGGGCTGCGACCACTCCCGCGTCGGCCGCAGACGCAGAGCCTCTCCGTCACCACCAGTAACCCGAGTTTGGCTACCCGGGGTGATCGACCCTGATTGTTTGGGTGGGACGCATTGACCGGGGGTGAGGCCGCCGGGAATACTGAGGGGAAGCGCTTTCCACCATCTGTCATCGCGGAGACTACGACGTGAATCCCCAGCACCACCTCAACTATGACTATTCCCCTTGGACGTTTTGGGGTTATGCCGCGGAGGCTGAACGCGAGGCCCAGCACGCATACCAAAAAGGCTTCGCCGCACGGGATGGCGTCACTATAGGCGAGCGGGCTTTCCTGTCTCCCTTGGCCAGTATCGATCCCGATGCGCTGTCAATCGGGGCCGATTCCTTCATTGCCGCCCACGCCTATGTCACGGGTACCGTCACCATTGGCGACGATTGCACGGTTAATGCCTTCACTGTGGTCCGGGGCAACATCACCATGGGCGACGGCGTGAGGATCGGCGCCCACACCTCCATCCTCGGATTCAACCATTCCATGGATCCCGCCGAACCCGTCTTCAAGCAGCCGCTGACCAGCAAAGGCATCCGCATCGGGGACGACGTCTGGATCGGGTCCAACGTGGTGGTCCTTGACGGAGTCACCGTCGGCTCGCATGCAGTTCTCGCCGCGGGCGCGGTAGTCACCAAGGATGTGCCCGAATGGTCCATCGTGGGCGGAAACCCCGCCCGCAGGATCCGCGACAGGCGGGATGCCGCTCCGGCAGGGACGGCGGGGCACCCACCCGCGGCCGACGGCGGGTTGTTGGCAGAGTTGGGGGCCTTCGCCGATACGGCCCGCACCGATGCCGAGCTGATTCTCGCAAGGAGTTGGACCCCTGCCGGCGGCGGCCACTATGTGGACCGTCCTGACACTTCGCCGACCGTAAGGGCACACTGCGATGCCATCGAAATCGCCGACCTCCTGCTGGGCTCGGTCCCACCGCAGCTCACACGGGAGGATCACATCGAACAGCTGCGGGCACTCCAAGACCCGGCGACCGGGCTGGTGCCGGAGTTCGGCTCCGACACCCGTGCTCCGCTGATCTTTGGCGAGGGGCCACCCACCTATCACGTCCTCTCGGTTGGTTATGCCCTGGACCTCCTTGGGAGCCGGTTCCGCCATCCGGTGCACTCCATCGCCGACATGGAACCGGCAACGCTGATTTCTTCCTTGGACGCCCTCCCGTGGCGAAAGGAAGCCTGGGGATCAGGTGCTTGGGTGGACGCCTGGGGCACTGCCGCGTACTGGAACCTTGCGCAGAACCATCCCAATTCCGTGGGTTCGCTGGAGGCGCTGTTCGGCTGGCTGCTGACGCACGCCAACCCGATGGCCGGAACGTGGGGTACACCCACATCAGATACCCGGTTGAAGGTCGTCAATGGGTACTACCGCCTGACGCGTGGCACTTTTGCGCAGTACGGGGTACCGGTCCCCCACGTTGAACGCCTCGTGGACGCTGTCCTTGAGCACTCCTCGGATCCACGCTTCTTCTCCCCCGGGCGGCAGAATGCCTGCAATGTCCTGGACGTCGTGCATCCTTTGTGGCTGGCGTCCAAGCAGACCCCACATCGCCGGGCAGAGATCAGCAGCTGGGCGGGAAGCCAGCTGAAGCAGGCCTTGGGCAGGTGGCATCCGGCCGAAGGAATGGCTTTCAGCGCTGCGGAGGAGAGCGGAAACCAGCATCTCCCAACGCTTCAAGGGACGGAGATGTGGCTTGCCATCATGTGGTACCTCGCCGACCTCCTGGGCAGCGCCGAAGCATTGGGATACAGGCCCCGCGGCGTTCACCGGCCCGAGCCCGCATGGTTGCTGCCTGATCTGTAGCCCTTGGTGAATCACCACGTCGGCTGATTTCCTTCGAGCGATGTTCACCTCTCGCCGAAAAGCACGTCGTGACATTGACGGGGTAAAAATGTCAGACCCTCATGACAACCTCTATCTATGGGAAACAACGGGCAGGTCTTGACGAGGCGGGCGGCATCGCCCCGCGCGGTCGACCTGCTGCGTCAGCGTTCCCGTCGGTACATGAGCGTGCCAGCCCGGATTGCATCGTTTCGGGGCACTACCGCGATGTTCAGTTCCACGGATCCCTCCAGGGACCCGGATTCTTGGCAGGGCGTTGACTCCCTGCAAGCTGGCCCTGCCGGTCCCCACCCACCCATGGATTCCGCACACGGAGCCCCTGTTCTTGCAGCGGCGCTGCCCGAAAGCGCTGCCGCAGTGGATTCCATGCGTTCGTCAGCGTTCTCCGAAGCGCGATTGTTCGGGTTTGTTGAGGCGGCTGATTTTGCCGGCAAGGTCGAGGAGATCGCCCGGTCAGTGGAGTACTTGCAGGTTGTCGCAGCGCAGGCTGTGGAACGGACCCGGACGGAAGCACTACAGGCCGGTCCGGTGTCCTCGGCGGCAGCGCCGGAATTGCGGACGGGCTGGACGGAACCAGCCACGGCCGCAACGGCTCCGGGAGCGGTCAGCGTTCTGGATGACGGGTACCGGAACGCGGCGGAGTTCTTGCGGGCACGGTTGAGGATCGGCATCGGCGAAGCCAAACGCAGGCTCGCCCTCGCCCCCGACGTGCTCCCCCGGACAGGAATGGCCGGGCAGGAGATCCCGGCCCGCCGCGAAATACTCGCCCAAGCGGTTGGTTCCGCACTGGTGCCTTCCCGTTCGGCCTCGATCATCAGCGCCGCCCTGGACAAAGTCCGGAACCTCACCGACGAGGACACCCTCACCCGGATGGAACACGCCCTCACCACCACCGCGGTCGAAACCGACCCCGACTTCGTCACCAAAATAGCCAAACGCTGGATCGACGTCATCGACCACGACGGCCCCGAACCCACCGAAGAAATCCTCCGCCAACTCCAAGGCGTGTT